>JBBRWR010000039.1:0-61837 GCA_038249085.1 Opitutales bacterium | reverse complement strand
GGTGATGTCGAAGGCGCTGCGGGAGTCGGCGGGGCGGGGGGGCGGGGCGCCGCGGGGCGGGGGCGCCCGTCCATCCGGGCCGCCGCCGCGCACCACCGGGGAACGAGCCCCGCCGCCCGCGCGGTTTCCCTACAGCCGGCCGTCCTGGATGAACCAGGAAGAGTATGCGGCCCTGATCACGACCCAGGGCGTCCACAGTCTGGTAATTTCACTTTCCCGGGCCGAAAGCCTGCGCACGGTGCACGGGGATTATCTGCTGCGTTCGCTCGTCAGCCTGCTGGCTGCCGGGGCCGCGTTGATTTCAGTCCTGGCCTGGCGCAATGTGTCGCGGAACGCCGACCTGCAGATTCGGCTGGTGAAGGCCGGGGAGATGAACAGCCACCTCGCGGAGATGAACTTTGCCGCGGCCGGGCTGGCCCACGAGACCCGCAACCCGCTGAACCTGATCCGGGGCTTCGCGCAAATGATCACGATGCACGCGCAGGATGTGCCGAAATTGAAGGAGCACGCGGCCGCCATCGTCGAGGAGGCCGATCGCGTGACGGTGCAACTCAACCAGTTCATCGATTACTCCAAGCCGCGGCAGGCGCATTTTGCTCCGGTGGACGTGGCGGCGCTGGTCGCAGATGTGGCGCGCACGCTCGTGCCCGACATCGAGGACAAGCAGATCGCGGTGGAACCCGACACCACGGCGCTCACGATTGAAGCCGACGAACAATTGTTCCGGCAGGCGCTCTTCAACCTGCTGCTGAACGCGGTTCAGGCGGTGGAGCCGGGTGGCAAGATCCAGATTCGCTGGGAAACGACGACGGCGGGCGACGCCGTCCTGGAGGTGTGCGACGACGGTCCGGGGGTTCTGGAGGCGGACCGCGCCAATATCTTCAAGCCGTATGTGACCAAGCGACCGAAGGGGGTGGGCCTGGGCCTTGCCCTCGTGCAACAAATCGTGCTGGCCCATCGCTGGGAAGTGGTCTGCCTGCCCCGCGAACCCCACGGTGCCATTTTTCGCCTGAGCCATCTCCGGCTTTCCGTTCCGCGCCATGAAGCATGAGGTGGTGGCGGCGCCCCGCATCCTCATCGTCGATGACGATCCGGGGCAGCGCAGCTTGTTGGAAACGTTTTTGCAGGCGAAGGGCTACCGGACCCTGGCTGTCGCCTCCGGGGAGGCGGCCTTGCGCGAAATCGCCAAGGGGGCGTTTGCGTTGCTCATCAGCGACGTTCGTATGCCCGGCATGTCCGGCATCGAGACCCTGCACCGCGTGCGGGAAAGTCATCCCACCCTGCCGGTGCTGCTGGTCACGGCCTTTGCCGATATCCGCACCGCGGTGGCCGCGATGCGGGACGGAGCCGTCAACTATCTCGCCAAACCGATCGATCTCGATGAATTGATGGTGTCGGTGCGCCTGGCCCTGGCCTATGACGCCGGCCCGGCCCCGGCGGCTCCGGGCGAGCTGCCCCTGCCCGAGGGGGTGGTGGCCCAGAGTCCTCTCATCCAGGCCGTCTTTCGCGATGCCGCCGTCATTGCCCCATCCGAATCGCGGGTGCTGATCACGGGGGAAAGCGGCGTCGGCAAGGAAGTGGTGGCGAGCGTCATTCACCGGTGGAGCGGCCGGGCGGACCGGGCGCTGATCAAGGTGAGCTGTGCGGCGGTGCCCGAAAGCGTGCTCGAGGCCGAGCTGTTCGGCCAGGAGAGCGGGGACCCCTCGGGATCGGCCGCGGTGCGGATCGGCCGTTTCGAGGAGGCGGATGGCGGCACCCTCTTCCTCGACGAAATTGGCGAATTGCCGCCCTCGATCCAGGCCCGCCTGCTGCGGCTCATCAATGACGGGATGTTTCGCCGCCAGGGTTCCAGCCGCGAGCTGCGCACGAATGTCCGGCTGCTCGCCGCCACCCGGGTCGACCTCGAGGCGCAGATTGCAGCGGGTCGGTTTCGGGAGGATCTCTTCTATCGGCTCAACGTGATGGAAATCCAGGTCCCGCCGCTGCGCGAAAGGCCCGAGGATATCCTGCCGTTGGCGACCCAGTTCATCGGCCAATTCTCGCGGCAAAAATCCCGTTTCTCCGCCTCGGTGACGGCCCGCCTGACCCGTTATCGGTGGCCGGGCAATGTCCGCGAACTGCGCAATGCGATGGAACGTGCGGCGCTGCTTTCGCGGGGCGATGTGGTCCTGCCGGAGCATCTGCCCGCCCGGGTGATCAGCGGCGGCGCCGCCGAGGCCGAGCCGGCGAACGCCGAGGTCGACGCCCAGCGCCTCGTCGAGATCGAGCGCGAGGCCATTCTCCGATCGCTGCGCAAGAACCGCTATAATCGAACCGAGACCGCGCGGGAGCTGGCGATCAGCCGCCGGGCTTTGACTTACAAACTGCAGCGGTTGCGGGCGGAAGGCGTCGCCATCGACCCGTAGGGGGAAATGCGGCGGGGCGAGGTTCAGGCGCCGATGGGGGCGACCCGATCGAGGCGAAGCACGGCGCGTTGCTGCGCCCGCGAGTCCGGCATGGACACGATGAAGGCCGCCTCCCAGTCGTTTTGCTCCTCCGGATCGATCAACACCTGGGCGACCGACCATTCGGCCGCATTCGCCGGGGTATCGTCGATCCAATGCGTGTGTTTGGCCGAGCGACCTTCCGGATCGAGGCGAAAGCGCTCCCGCGCTTCAAAGTACGGGACGAATTCAGTTTCGATCCGCCGCGCCTCGGGCGAGGCCGGCTGGCCTTCCGCCACGGGGCCGGCTTCGCCGGTCGAGAGCCGGGCGGCCGCGCTTTCCCATTCTTGGGCGGCGACATCCTGCAGAAAGGCGAAGATTGCGGTGCGCACCAGCCGGCGAAAGGCCGCGGGGTCACGGGTGATATCATGGGTCATGGGTTTGGCGGGTTTTTCGCCGGTCGCAGCGGAAGAGGGAGGAAGGTCGGGATGGCGCAGGCGCTCCCATTCCTCCAGCAGGCTGGAGTCGATGCCCCGAATCAACTCCCGAAAATAGTCTTCCATCTCGACGACGGCCTCGTTCTTGGCCTTGTCCGGCACGGTCTGGGCGAGCACTTTCCATACTTGGGCCAGGTGCCGGAGCAGCAGGCCCTCGGAACGTTGGAGGCCGTACTCGCGGACGTAATCGGCGAAGGAGAGGTAACGTTCGAACATTTCGCGGGCGATGGACTTCGGACGAACGTTTTCCTGCTCCACCCAGGGATGCGCGGCGGCGAACGCGTTGAAGGTGTCGTACAGGAACTCGCGGAGCGGCTTCGGGTGCTCGATCTGATCGAGTTTCTCCATGCGTTCGGCGTACTCCACGCCGGCGGCGCGCATTTCCGCCAGCTTGTCGGTCTTCAGTTTGTCGACCTGGCGGCGAAGAATCGCATCGGGGTCCTCGACAATCGCCTCGCAGAGCGTGAGCACATCAAACGGGTAGTCGGGGGAGGCGGCGTCCAGGGCGGGCAGGGTGTCAATCAGGTAGAGGGACAACGCCTGGTGCAGGGAGAAATCGTCCTGGAGTTCGACGTTGACGCGGAGTTTGCGGGGCGGGAGCGGGGCGTCCGGCGCCGGGGTCGCGCGCGGGCCGATCGCGATGATACCTCGATCCACCAGCGCACGAAAGAGCTGCCAGGCGCGTTTGCGCAGCGCGCGCTTGCGGTGTTCGGTCTCGTGCGAATCGCGAATGATCCGCTGCAGGGCCCGGCAACCGTCACCCTCGCGGCCCAGCACGAGGAGCAGCATGCCGTGGGAGACGTCGAAGCGGGACACCAGTTCCTCCGCCGGCGCCGTGCGCAAGCGCTCAAAGGTCTTCACGTCCCAACTCACGGCGCCGTCCGGTGCCCGCTGTTTCACGAAGTTGCGCTTCTTGGACGGGTTCGCGGCGGCTTTCGCCTCCGCCCGCTTGTTCTCGACGACGTGCTCGGGGGCCTGCGCCACGACGAAGCCCATGTCGTCGTAACCCTTGCGCCCGGCCCGGCCCGAAATCTGCCGAAAATCCCGCACACTGAGGATCGCGGCCTTTCGCCCGTCGTATTTCCAGAGTTGGGTGAACACGACCGTGCGAATCGGGACGTTGATCCCCACGCCCAGGGTATCGGTGCCGCAGATGAGCTTGAGGAGCCCTTTCTGGGCGAGTTTTTCGACGAGGATCCGATACTTCGGCAGCAGCCCGGCGTGATGGACGCCGATGCCGTGACGCAGCCAGCGCCTGACTTCCTTGCCGTACGGGCTGTTGAAGCGGACCGACTCGAGTTCCGTCTGCAGGGCCGCCTTTTCCTCCCGGGTGCAGACGTTGAGGCTCATCAGGGCCTGGGCCGCCTCGCTGGCCGCCCGCTGCGTGAAATAAACCAGATAGATGGGCGCGCGTTCCGCGGCCAGCAATTCGGCGATCTTTTCGGTGAGGGGCGTTTCCGAGTATTCGAATTCAAGCGGCACCGGACGGCGATCGCTGCGCACGGTGACGCTGGGCGCGCCGGTGAGCCGCGTCATCTCGCGTTCGAAGAAGCCGGTCTCGCCGAGGGTGGCCGACATCAGCAGAAACCGGGCGCGCGACAGCGTGAGCAGGGGGACCTGCCACGCGTAACCGCGGTCGGCGTCGGAGTAGTAGTGAAACTCGTCCATGATCACCGTGCGAATGTCACTGTCCGCGCCCCGGTGCAGGGCGATGTTGGCCAGGATTTCGGCGGTGCAGCAGAGGACCGGGGCGCGGGGGTTCACGCTGGCGTCCCCGGTCATCATGCCGACGTTCTCCGGTCCGAAATCGCGGCAGAGGGAGAGAAACTTCTCATTGACCAGCGCCTTGATCGGACAGGTGTAAACCGAGCGTTCGCCCGCGCAGAGGGCCTTGAAGTGAAACGCGGCGGCGACAAGGGATTTGCCCGAGCCGGTGGGCGTGTTGAGGACGACATTGTTGCCCCCGAAGAGTTCGAGCATGGCGTCCTCCTGTTCAGGATACAAAGGGAGGCCGCGTGCCGTGCTCACCGCGACAAATCGTTCCAGCACCGCGTCCGCGTCGGGTGATCCGCCATCGGCGCCGCGAAAGGGCGCCAGCGGGGCCGGGAACTCGGGAGGGGTCGACATCGTCGACCAAAGGCGCAGCGGGGCGGCGCCGTGTCAATGCGCGGCGCCGGGGTGGGATCCCTAGCGCTGGCGTTCGTTGGGGTTGCGCCGCCCGATGGAGCGCTCGCTGTCGCCGTCGTTTCGCGGGGCGGAATTGTCGGGGGCCGCGGCGGGGGGCGTCGTCGCCGCCGGGAGGGGACGCGGGTGCCGGGTGGGAGCGGGTGGGGTCGGGCCTGCGGCGGGCGGCGCCGGGCGGGCCGCATAGGTGTGCGTTGACTTGGTGATTTCCCGGCGCGGGTAGGCCGCGGCGGGGAGGACCGACGGGGTGGCCGGAGGGGCGGGCGGGTAGATGCGTTGGTGGGAACCCGCGTACGATGCCGCAGGATTGGCCCGCGTCTCGGCCGTGGCGCGCCGCTCGTGGAGACCCCGGTGGGAGGAAGCAACCGGGGGGGGGCGTCGCGGTGTTTTCGGCCTGGGGTCCGGCCGGCACCCGGCCAAATGGCACCACGACCGGCGAAGCGGCCACAACCTGAGGGGTGGAAAGCGGCGCTAGGCTGAGCGGTCCCTGGGAGGGAGCGCTGCTCCCGCCGCGGTCAACGTCCCGGCTGGAGTGAATCCCCGCGGAGCCGCGATTGAAGGTGCGCGCGACGGTGGGAGAAAACGGCTGGGGTCCCGTGACCGTCGACGGCCGGCGGGGCGGCGGGGCCGGGCGGTGGTGGGAGGCGGGGGCAGGGCGCCACGGGCGCGCGGCCGCAGGGAGGGAGTAGGCCGACGCGACCAGTGGAACCGGCACCAGCGGACGGCGCCAATCGTGGGAGGTCCAGGCGCGGTGCCGATTTCCGACCCAGATGGTGTGGCGCCGCCAGTCGCATTCAAAGGCGAGCCAGGAGCCGACGGAGAGTCCGAGGCCGAAGGTGATCCGCGACGACGGATAGGCGAGCGGTTGGCGGACGAACACCATCGCGGGTTCATAGTAAGGCACGTAGATCACGTTGGGCTGCGTCGGCACGATGCGGATCACGTCGAGATCGGTGAGCACCTGTTGCTGTGAAGTGTCAATGAGGGTGCCGGCGGCGCGGGCCTGGGCCCGCAGGCGTTGCACCGCTTGCATGACCTCGGCGGGTTGCGTGATGAAGGCTTCGCCGACCTGCTTGGTCCACTCCAGATTTTCGTCCATCCACTTCAGGACGTCCGGATAATAGGCGAGCGATTTCACGCTTTCGTCCCAAGCTTGTTGCTCGATCAACGGGCGATTCGCGCTCGACTCGCGCAGCAGCCGGGAGGCAAGCACGATCTCGGCCGGGGCGGTCGCTGCGGGAAGAATCAGCGCGATCAACGCGTCCGGGTAGAGCGCGATGGGCGCCAGCAAGGATTCGAGCTCCGCCGTGGATCGGAGCGGGCTGCCGCCGGTCGCGGGTCCAGTCAGGGCCGGGTCAGGCGGGGAATACGGCGCCGGAGTCTGGGCCACGGCGACGCAAGCGGAGAGGAGCAAGGAGGCGAGGGGAGCGCAGCGGAGATTCATGGCGGGAGGGGGACTTGTTCCTTCTGACGCACCCCGGCAGGAGTATATTCACCTCTCTCCGGACCGCCAGCGCGGCGCCGGAGAAAGGACGCGGCGACACCGCTCAGAGCTGCGAATACGACGTCGGCACCACGAAGCGGGACGTGTTCTTCGAGGTGTTGTTGGCGTACTGCGGGTCGTTCTTGAGCTTGTTCCAGATGGGATGGGTGCCGAACTTCTTCCAATTGGCCAGATGGGTGGCGAGATCGGGACCACAGGTGATGTAGCGCAGATGGGGCAGGTTGGGACCCGCAAGGGCCTGGCCATAAATCACCGGTGACATGCCGAGATCCTTCATGACTTGGATTTCGCCGGCATTGAACATCGCCATTTTGCTCAGGGCCTTGAGTTCGCTGTGGCTCTCGTAGTCGCGCATCTCGAACACCCGTGTGGGGACCCGGGACTTCGAGAACTCCGGCACGCCCATCCGGGGCATGCCCGCGAAGGCGCGCAGCAGCCAGCTGTCGATCCGCTCGAACGCCGGACTCGCCTTTTCCACCTGGAGATAGCCCGCCCCGGCCTGCTGCACCATCGGATCGGCGTTGAGGTCGGCGCTGACACTCACGAAGGAATCGAGGCTGGCGTGGGGAATGAGCACCCAAATCGGTGAATCGGGAATTGGAGTCGAAGTCGCGGCGGCTTTGACGACATTGATCTCGGTGAAGACCCCGACGTTCTTGATTCCCCGGCGATCCAGGGCGGGGAGAAACGCCTTTTCGAGATAGGCGTCGAGCGGGGCGCGCGCGGCGTCGGCCTTGAGGCGCGTCTCGGCCTTGAGTTTGTAGCAGCGGAGTTCATAATACTCCCGGTTGCCGGCGGCGGCGGCGGCGGG
Organism: Opitutales bacterium; assembly: GCA_038249085.1. Classification (GTDB taxonomy): domain Bacteria; phylum Verrucomicrobiota; class Verrucomicrobiia; order Opitutales; family Opitutaceae; genus ER46. Next base: position 54,418 of record JBBRWR010000039.1, on the reverse strand, counting down.
GGCGGCGGCGCGGACGCTGCTGGCGAGCGTGGCGGTCGCGGCGAGCGACGTGGTGAGGAACGAGCGACGGGTGGATTCCATGGTGATCAGGGTTGGAGGTTTTGACGAAAAGTCTTCACGTGGGCGACGAGTGCGGCGATGGCCCCGGACGGCACCCGGTCCTTGAAGGAGGGCATCTTCTCCTTGCCGTTCTTGTCCCGCATGCCGTTGAGGATTTGCCGCTCGATCTCTGCATCCGTCGTCTTGCTCTCGGCGAGATCCTTGGCTCCGAGCTTGCGGCCGGCGGGGGTCCGCGCGTGGCCGTCGAGGCCATGGCAGGGCGCGCAAAAATCGGCAAAGGTGGCCGGACCGTCTGCCGCCGCGATCGGAATCGCGCCGAGCAGCGGGGTGAAGGCGATGACGGCTCGAAGTGCGTACACGGCACAAGGAGGCAAAATTGCGGCGCGGTTGGCAATCACGGAAGCCCCTCCCGGATGGAGAAATGATTCGCGCCACCTGCGCCGAACACTTTGGATGCAGCTTTCCCGCGCAACGTTTCCCCTGAATTCTCCCAGCATGTCCGCTTCACTCTCCATCGCATTCATCGGCACCGGCGTGATGGGTCGCAGCATGGCCGGTCATCTGCAAAAGGCCGGCCACGTGCTCCACGTGCACAACCGCACCCAGGCCAAGGCCGCGGACTTGCTGGCCGCCGGCGCGACCTGGCACGACAGCGCCGGGGCGGCGGCGGCACAGGCTGACGTCGTGATCACCATTCTCGGATTTCCGAGCGATGTGGAAACGAGCTACCTGGGCGCCGGCGGGATCGTGGAACGGGCCCGGCCCGGGGCGTTGTTGATCGACATGACGACCTCGAGCCCGGTGCTGGCGCGAAAGATCGCGGCGGCCGCGGCGGCGCGGGGCAGCGCGGCGCTCGATGCCCCGGTGTCGGGGGGCGATCTCGGCGCCCGGGAGGCGCGCTTGGTGATCATGGTGGGGGGTGACGCGGCGGCCTTTGGCCGGGCGAAGCCGTTGTTTGAGCTCATGGGCAAGAACATCGCCCTGCATGGCGGACCCGGCGCGGGCCAGTATTGCAAGATGGCCAACCAGATCGCCGTGGCGGTGGGGATGGTCGCCTGGGTGGAGGCGCTCGCCTATGCCAAACGGGCCGGCCTCGATCCCACCGCCGTCCATGGCAGCATCAGCGGAGGGGCGGCGGGAAGCTGGGCCATGACCAATCTCGCCCCGCGCGCGCTCGGCGACAACTACGCCCCGGGCTTCTACGTGAAGCACATCATCAAGGACATGAAGATCGCCTTCAACAACGCGGCGGAGATGAAACTCGATTTGCCCGGTCTGGCGACGGCGCTGAAGCTCTACGAGCAGGTCGCTGCCCGTGGCTGGGAGGAGTGTGGCACCCAGGCCCTCTACCGCCTTTACACGTCGCTGTGACGTCCTGAACCCCTTTCCCTTGAACGCATGAAACTCCCCCCTGATTTCCGCCAACGCGTGCTCGCCCGCGAGTGGCTCGCCGGCACGTTTCTCAATCTTGGTTCGGCCATGACCGTCGAGGTGGCCGGACTCGCCGGCTTTGACTGGCTCCTGATCGATCACGAGCACGGTCCGGGTGGGGAAGACACTTTGCTGCACCAATTGCACGCGGCCTCTGCGACCCCCGCCTTTCCCATCGTGCGCATCGCGCAGAACGACACGCCGCGGTTCAAGCGGGTGTTGGACATGGGCGCCATGGGCGTGATGGTCCCCTACGTCAGCACCGTGGCGGAGACTCGCGCCGCGGTGTCGGCGATGCGTTATCCGCCGCATGGGATCCGCGGGGTGGCGAAATTCAATCGCGGCGCCGGCTTCGGCGGTGACTTCGAGGAGTATTACGCGCACGCGCACGAACGGCTGGTGACCGTGATTCAAATCGAAACCACCGAGGCGATCCGGAACATCGAGGAAATTGCGGCGGTGGACGGGGCCGACGTGCTGTTCGTCGGTCCGACCGATCTTTCCTACAACATGGGCATCCGCGACCAGCTCGAAAGCGCCCCGTTTACGGAGGCCTTGCGCAAGGTGAGCGCGGCGGCGAAGAGACATGGCAAGGCGGCCGGCATTCTGGTGCACAACCACGCGCTCGTCCCGAAGGTGCGCGAACTTGGCTACACCTTCACCGCCCTGGGCAGCGACGGCGGCGCCGTGCGCGCCGGCCTGCTCGGCTTCCGCGCGGCCCTCCGGGGGGAATAGCGTAGGCTGCCGGAAGCCGCTTCCGACACTGTCCGGGACGGAATCCCTTCGTCCGCGGGACACCGCCCGACACCTTTCTTCGTCCGCTGATGCGAATCACCGAAATGCACATCACGCCGATCGCGCTCGGCGATCCGCCCTTGCTCAACGCCGCCGGGCTGCACGCCCCCTATTGCCTGCGCACGGTGGTGGAATTGCAGACGGACAACGGACTCACCGGGCTGGCTGAGGTACCCGGAAGCGTGGCGGTCGACCAGGCCCTCCTGGCGGTGCGTGACACCGTAATTGGCAGCGATCCGCTCAACTGGCATGCGCTGCGCGCCAAACTCGCCGCGCGCTGCGCGCCGGAGACCTCCGTCGCCCGGGGTGACAAGCCGTGGGATGGCCGGACGCGCGTCCAGGTCTACAGCGCGCTCGACGTGGCGTGCCTCGACCTGCAGGGCCGGGCCTTCGGCGTGCCGGTGGCCCACCTGCTGGGCGGCGTGGTGCGGGAGCGGGTGCCGTATTCGGCGTATCTGTTTTACAAGTATGAAGGGGCCGGGGGCGACCTCGGTTTTGGCGTCGATCCCGCGGCGACCGGCTGGGCGGCCGCGCGGCAAAAGGCGGCGCTGGATCCCGACGGCATCGTCGCGCAGGCGGAGGCGATGGTCGCCGCCTTTGGCTTTGAATCGATCAAGCTGAAGGGCGGATGCTTTGAACCCGCGGCGGAGGTCGCGGCGATTCAGGCCTTGCGGAAGCGCTTTGGGCCGGCGGTGCCCCTGCGGCTCGACCCCAACGCCCTCTGGACGGTGGAGACTTCGATTAAGTGGGGCCGCGAGTTGGACGGCGTGCTCGAGTATCTGGAGGACCCCTGCCGCACGCAGGCGGCGATGGCGGCGGTGCGCCGTGCGCTGAAAACCCCGCTCGCGACCAACATGTGCACGACCTCCTTCGAGGATCTGCCCGGCAGTGTGCGCCTGGGTTCGGAGGACATCATCCTCACCGACCATCATTTCTGGGGCGGCCTGCGCGCCTCGATGGATCTGGCGGCGCATTGTCGCGCGTTCGGCCGCGGCGTCTCGATGCACTCGAATAATCACGCCGGCATATCGCTGGCCGCCATGACGCACCTGGGCGCCGCGATGCCCAATCTCAGTTATGCGCTCGACACCCACTATCCGTGGCAAGCGGAGGAGATTGTCGTGGGAGGCCGGATCAAGTTTGAAGCGGGCGGCGTGGTGCTGCCGGCGGGCCCCGGGCTGGGCGTGCAATTGGATCGGGCGGCACTGGCCCGGGCGCACGCGACCTACCAGCGGGTCGGCCTCACGGAGCGGAACGACGAGATCGAGATGCAGAAAAAGGTGCCGGGATGGAAGTTTGCCCCGACGCGTTGGGAAGGCGCGTGACGGGCTGAGGCGGCTCCGCCTGACGGGAAGAACAGCCTCGATTCTTCGCGGCGCGTGGTCTGACATTCGGTGCATGACTCCCCCGCTTCCCCAACGTTTCTCCGGCAAACACGCCCTGGTCACCGGCGCGGGCTCGGGTATCGGACGCGCGATTGCGGGGCGGTTGGCGCGCGAGGGCGCGAGTGTGATCATTCTGGAAATACGGGAGGAGGCCGGGGCGGAAACCTTGCAGGAGATCCGCGCGGCCGGCGGAACCGCCCGGGTGATCGCGGTGGATGTGGCCAACACCGACTCGATGCGGGCGGCCTTCGCCCAGGTGGAGAAGCTCGACGTTCTGGTGAACAATGCGGGCATCGCGCACGTGGGCAACGTGCTCACGACTTCGCCGGAGGATCTGGATCGGATCTACGCCGTGAACGTGAAGGGCGTCTACCACGGCCTGCACTTCGGGGTGCCGCGGTTGCTGGCCGCCGGGGGCGGTGCCATCGTCAACCTGGCTTCAATCGTGTCCAAGCTGGCGGTCGCCGATCGCTTCGCGTATGGCATGAGCAAAGGGGCGGTGCTCTCCATGACCCTTTCCGTCGCGCGCGACCTGATTGATCGTGGCATCCGTTGCAATTGCGTGTGCCCGGCCCGCGTCCACACGCCGTTTGTCGACGGATTCGTGGCGAAGAACTTTCCCGGTCAGGAGCGGGAGATGCTGGCGAAACTCGCGGCCGCGCAGCCCATCGGGCGCATGGGACGGCCGGAGGAGATCGCCGCGCTGGTCGCGTTTCTCTGCTCCGAGGAGGCGGCGTTCATCACCGGCTCCGCCTACGACATCGACGGCGGCACGACCTTGTTACGCTGACGCCGCCGCCAGGCGGCGAGGGCACCAAGACCGCCGGTGAGCAGGAGCCAAGTCGACGGTTCGGGAATCGCTTGGAAGCCGCTCAGCGTGATGCTGGTCTCGCCATAGTTGAGGACGAACGAGCCGATGCCGCTGGCGGCGTTGAGGCGGGTGCCATTGGGCAGGTCGACAAACGTTCCGATCACTGAACTGGCGGAAAGCAGGGTGAGGGTGTCGGTGGGTAGCAAGGTGCCAGTCGCGTTTCCCGCCAGGTGGAAGGAAAAGTCTCCGCCGAGGGTCGCCGTGCCCTGCACCTGCAGGAAGTCGTAACCCGTGCCTTGGGTCGCGTTGGCAATGTCGAACGACAGCCGGGCGGAACCGAGCAACGTCAGGTTGCCGGCGATGGTCAGAGTGCCGATGGTGTCGCCGGGGGAAATGAAACCGCCGGAGCCCACGGTGACGTTGCCCTGGACCGTGCCGCCACCGATCAGCGTGCCGGCACCGAGATCCAGGCCGGCGTCCAACTGGGTCGTGGCCCCGCTGGCCAGGTTGATGACGCCGCCCAGCATGGTGAAGGTGGTGTCGAAGTGGAGATTGCCGGCCTTGACCGCGATGGTCCCGGTAGCCGTGTTGGTGAAGGGAATCTCAATCTTGGTCTCCCCGAGGCCGGTCTTCTGATAGAGGCCGGCGTTGCTGAAGGTGAAACTTCCGGTGAAGCCGGCGGCGGTCATCTTCACGGGCGCGGTGGTGCCGGAGGACGCGGCGTCGGTGAACACCGCATTCGGGGCGTTGGTCAGTGAACCGCCGCCACCCGAGCCCAGGTTGCCGCTGCCAGTCCAGAGGAACTGGCCCTGGTTGGTCAGCTTGGTCTGGTTGAAATCGTGGCTCGCGGTGCCCGGGGCGGTGAGTTGCGCTCCCGGGGCGACAATCAGTTCACCCAAGCCGCTGAAGATCCCGCCGATCCAAGTCGAACCCAGTCCGGCGAGCGTGAGATTGCCGGAGCCAGCGATCGTCCCGCCAGCAAACGTGAGGTTGTCGATCGTCACCGCGTTATCGAGGGCCGCGACGCCGGCCGCGACCGTGGCGGAGAAGCGGGCTCCACCAGCATTGATCGGAGCAGTGTTCGGCGTCCACTGCGCCGCATCGGTCCAATTTCCGGTGGTGCCGTTCCACGTGACGATGTTCGACGGTGGGGAAAGCGTATAGGTTGGGGCCGTCGCCACGATCGGGGTCGCGCCGGTGCCGTCGCGGGCGACGGTCGTCGGGGTGAGTGCCTGGAGGCTGGTGGCGGTTCCAGGGTAGGTGGTGGTGAAGGTGAACGTTACCGGGCTGGCTGGCGGGTTGATGAACGCCCATTCGAGCTGCCCCGAGCGACCGGCGGTGGGTGCGATGGCGGGTTCGGCCGGGGTGGAACCCGGTACGCTCGTGCCCGAAACATAGGTCCAGTCCGGGGGCAGGGTGATGGTCAAACCCAGCGTGGACGGCAGGGTCGTGTACTTTAGCGTGGCGGTGAACGTAACGCTCCCACCAGCGGAACTGAGTACCGTGGTACTCGGCGTCAACAGTACGGTCTGAGCAGTCGCCGCAGGCGCGAGTCCCAGCAAAACGTACAAGCCGGCAAGACGCGGATACACCATGAGAGATGATGGGTATCAGAACATTCCCAAGCCTCAAGGGTGAAGATGCAAATTGGTATGATTTCCGCCTCGCCTGTTTCAGCCGACGGGAAAGAATGGTTAGATTCCTGCCACTGGTGGTTCAGCGTTTGAATTCGGCCCGAAACGGATGCGAGAGAGCCGGATTTTTGGTCTGAAATTCTGGAGGTCAAAACAAGTAAATCTGACGACCATGCGATTCCACGACGCTCCGCTTGTATCCCTATTCAACTTGAACGAGTTCGCCTCCGGGATGGGTCGCCGGCGCCGCTTGCTCCCGGTGGGGTTGCTCACCCTGGCCGCCGCCGCGACGACCCTGGGGGCGACCTTGGTTAACGACGACCTTGCCGGCGCCACCGTGCTCACGGGCGCTAGCCTGGCTCTGACCGCGGCGAATGGGGGCGCGACGAAGGAGAGCGGCGAACCGAGCCACGCCGGCAACAGCGGCGGCGCCTCGGTGTGGTGGACCTGGACGGCACCCAGCTCTGGCGTCGTGGCGGTCGACACGATCGGCAGCGATTTCAACACCCTGCTGGCGGTCTACACCGGCTCCGCGGTTGGCAGTCTGACCTCCGTGGCCAGTGACGACGACTCGGGTTTTGGCGGTCGCAGCAAGCTGAGTTTCAACGCGGTTGCGGGCACGGTTTACCGGATCGCGGTCGATGGGTTTGGCGGCGCGAGCGGCAGCATCACGCTCGGCCTGAACTACGCCTATGCCTTCACCACGTTCGCTGGATCGGGCGCCTTCGGCCACGTCGACGGCACGGGGAGCGGCGCGGTTTTTCGCCAGCCCGCCGGAGTGGCACTGGACAACGCCGGCAACCTATACGTGGCGGATTTGGACGACCACACGATTCGCAAGATCACGCCGATGGGCGTGGTCACGACGCTGGCCGGTCTGGCCGGCGCTTTCGGCCAGACGGACGGGACGGGCAGCGGGGCTCGATTTGCCCAGCCAGCGGGGGTCGCAGTGGACTTGGCCGGCAATGTCTTTGTCGTCGAACACGGCAACGGCGCGCCCGGCGCGCTCCGCAAGATAACGCCCGCCGGGGTGGTGACGACTGTGGCCACCGGCTTCAACCAACCCTGGGGTGTGGCGGTGGACGCCGCCGGCAACGTCTTTGTGACCGATTCGAATGACCATACGATCAAGAAGGTCACGCTCACTCCCTCCGTGACCGTGACGACCATCGCCGGCCAGTCGGGAGTCTATGGCGATGCCGACGGTCCGTTGGGCACGGCGACGCTGGGTGGGCCCACGGCCATTGCGATCGATGGGGCGGGAAATATCTTGGTGGCGACGGGCAGTCAGACGATTCGCAAGCTTACCCCGGCCGGGAATGTCAGCACGGTGGCAGGGTCGGTTGCGGGTTATGGCGCCGCGGATGGCCGCGGCAGCGCCGCGCGGTTCGACGGCCCGTACGGCCTCGCGTTCGACAGTGCGGGGGCCCTCCTGGTCGCGGAACGGGGCGTCGGCAATGTGGCCGGCCACACCATCCGGCGGATTTCGCCCGCTGGAGTGGTGACCACGCTGGCCGGACAAGCCGGTTTTGCGGGATCGGGCGATGGGGTCGGCAACGTGGCACGGTTCAGGGAACCCATCGGAATCGCGGTGAATGCCGCCGGGGACATCTTCGTGGGTGATGTCGTGGATCATCGCATTCGCCGGGGCGTGGCGGCCCTCATCCCCCAGATTCAGACGCCGCCTCAGGGTCAGATCGTTGTCGTGGGCGGGACGGCGACGCTTGCGGTGGGTGCGACCAGTGCCTTGCCGCTCGTCTATCAATGGAAGAAGGACAATGCCGACCTCGCCGGAGCCACGGGCGCCGCGCTGACGCTGAGTGTGCTGCAGCCCGTCGATGCCGGCAGCTACACCGTCGTGGTGGGCAATCTCGTCGGGACGATAACCTCCGCGGCGGCTGCGCTGGCCGTGAACGTGCCGCCCGCGCCGGTAGTCGCGACGATCGCTCCGACTACGCTCACCGCCGGGGCGAGCGCAACCCTCACTGGTAGCGGTTTCACCGGCGTCACGGCGGTGAAATTCAACGGCCGGGTGGCCGTCTTCACGGTCGGATCCGACACGGCCATCACTGCCACCGTCCCCTTGGGAGTTTCCTCCGGCGCGGTCACCGTAACCGGGCCGGGTGGCACGAGCGGCTCGGGCGTGACCTACACGGCGACGGCGTCCGCGGTGGCGCAGACGCTGTACGTGGCCACGGGTGCCGGAGGCGCCAACGCCCAATTGTATGTCGTCGATCCGGTCACCGCCGCTGTCACCCTCATCGGCGACATCACGGTGGACGGCAGCACCCTCGGGGTAACGGGCCTGGCCCCGCATCCGCTCACGGGCCTGCTCTACGGGATAACCGGGGGCGAGTCCGGCCTCACGCGGAGACTCATCACGATCAACCCGGCCAACGCCCACGCCACGCTGATCGGAACCTTGAACGTCGCTGGCGTGGTCACCGGAATTTCCGACCTCAGTTTCGATGTCAACGGGACGTTGTATGGGTGGAAGACGCGCGGAGGCCCGCTTGCGACCATCAACCTTACCACCGCCGCGGTCACCTTCATCGGTGCCGGTGCCAATGGCACCGGGGGCAACGGCCTGGCCTTTGCCCCCGACGGTTCGCTCTATGTCGCCGGACCTCCCGCTGGCGCTCTCTTCCGGGTCAACCCGGCCAGCGGCGCGCTCACGTTCGTGGCGACCCTTTCGGGCGCGCCGGCAGGATTCGACGATGTCAACGGCCTGACGAGCAACGCCGCCGGCCAACTCTATGCCGTCTCGAGCGCGAACCCGCCGGTCCTGGTCACAATCAACCCCACCACCGGCGTCATCACCACGATTGGTGCGATGGCACTGACGAATGCCGACGCCATTGCCTTCGCCGTCACGCCGGCTGGACCGATCATCACGACCCCGCCCGTCAGCGTCGCGGTGCTCGCATCGCAACCGGCCAATTTCAGCGTGACGGCCGGCGGGTCCGGGGCACTGCACTATCAGTGGAAATTCAACGATGCCACGATCGCGGGGGCCACGACGGCGACGCTGAGCATCGCGGCGGCTACGCCTGCTCAGGCCGGCACCTATCGGGTGGTCGTGGCGGATGCCATTGGCAGCGTCACGAGTGTCGGGGCGACCCTCACGGTCAACTCACCGCCCGCCATTGCGGTCGGGCCCGCGCCGACGGCGGCCATCATCGGGGGCACCCTTACGCTCACTGCGCAGGTCAGCGGCACTCCGCCTTTCACCTACCAGTGGCGCTTCACGCCGAGCGGCGGTTCGGCAGGCGACGTGGCCGGGGCCAACGGGCCGACGTTGATCATCCCCGGTTTTTCCCCGGCCAACGCGGGCAGCTACGCCCTGGTGGTCTCGAACGCGTTTGGCAGCAATGTCACAAGCTCCGCCGCCACTGTCGTGGCGGCCAGCGCGGAGGCCACGTGGGTGGCCGATCCGGGCTTCACCCGGCCGCAGTTCCGTCGGCCGATGGTGCCTGGAAGGGTCGCGCGGTCGCCAGCAGACGGGAAGCTTTACGTCACGTTCAACACCAGTGATGAGCCGACCGGAGTGAACCAGCAGCGCATCGGCTCCGTCGTGCGGCTGACCCCGGCGGGGGTGCTCGACCCGACCTTCGTGCCCGGCGCCGGCCTGACGATGGCGTGGGGCACCGCCTTTCAAACCGACGGCAGAATTCTGGTCGGGGGCGTGGAGGCGAAGGAGTCCGCCGACAGCGGTCCCATCGTCTACCGGGTATTCCGGCTCAACGCAGACGGTTCCCGCGACGAGTCGTACGCTTCGCCGAGTCTGGCGGGACTGCCGCGTTTCATGACGTTGCAACCGGACGGCAAGCTGCTGGTGGCCCCGTTTCCGACCGGCGTGGGTGGAGCTGGGATCGCCACGCTCGCCCGGCTGCTGCCGAGCGGCGCGCTCGATCTCACCTTTGCGCCGCCGACCTTCGATGCCTCGGGAGACGGCGTGATCTTTGCTCCGATCGTCGTCGATGGCTCCGGCCGCATCCTGATTGGGGGCACCTTTACCCAGGTCAACGGCGTGGCCCGGGCCAATCTCGCCCGGCTCCTGGCGGACGGGACGCTCGACCCGGTATTCGTCCCCTCCGGCTACACGACTTCGGGCACCTCCAGCCAGGTGCGCGGCCTCGCGGTGCAGGGGCTCGGTGGCAATAGCGGCAAGATTCTGGTCGCGGGTGGCGCGTTGAACGCGGGCGGTTCCAACCGGCCCGTGCTTCGACTCGACGCTGCGACCGGCGCGCTCGACGGCAGCTTCAGCCTCACCACGCAAGCCGGCGCGGGCATGGCGGGACGCCCGCGCATGTTGGTGCTGAATCCGGCGACGGATGGCTTCACGCTCGTTGGGGCGACCGTCGCTCGGTTCACCGCCACCGGCGCCATTGATGAAGCTTATTCCCGCCCGGTGTTTGCCATCGCCGCACCGGGGATTCCCGAGGCCTTCTGGATCGAAGCACTCGCGGATGGCAGTGTGGTCGTGCCGATTGACTTCGGTGGCACCGTCAACGGAACCGCGTCCTCCGGGTTGGTTCATTTCACAAACACCGGCGCCGTCGATCCCACCTTCAACCCGGGCACCTTCCAGCATGAGGCCTACGGGGCTGACCTCTTCGTCCCCTCCGACAACCACGCGCTCTTCTTCGGCAACTTCGCGACCGTCAACTCCTCGCCCCGTGCCGGTCTCGCGCGGCTGGGTCCCACGGGTGAAGTTGACGCCCTCGCCCTCAGCGGCCTGCCTGACCTGTTGGGCGTCGAGGGTGGTTTCCTGCGTACCGATGGCGGTTTCCTCGTCGAGGCGCGGACCGGTACGCTGCCCGCGGCGGTCACTCGATCCATCCGGCTCTTCAATGCCGCGGGTGGGCTCAACTCCACCTATACGATGGACCCCGCGGTGGCCGCCGTGCTGCTCTCCGGTGAGGCGGAGGCCGAGCCCCTCGCGGACGACCGTTTGCTGGTCGGCTACAACTCGCCTCAGCGGGTCGTGAACGGCTCGGTCTATTTCGTCCGCGTCAAGGCTGACGGCACGATCGACACCAATGGGACCTTCACCGGGTTGCCCACGACGAACCTGGGTGCCGTTTACCGGACCGCCGGCAGCAACATCATCGCCCAGATCGTGGTGGGTGAATTCCGCCTGCTCGCGCATTATGCGGACGGCGGCACGCTCGCGGCCATCGGCACCGGCTCGCACCCGCAGGATGCCAGCACTCTGGCCGTCAGGATCGTGCGCCTCACTCCGGCCGGCACGGTTGATCCCGCCTTCAATGGCCCTTCGCTCTCCATCGCCACCACGAGCAAACGGTCCACGGATCCCCTGACTGACTCCGTTGCCACGCCTCCGGCCAGCTACACGGTGGTGCGGGCGGATCACGCGGGGTTCGTCGGCGGGCTGGTGCTGCCGGACAACCGCGTGATCGTGGGAGGGGATTTCTCGGCTCTCGGCGATCATGCCACGACCCAGCTCGCGCGGCTGACGGCGACCGGCCAAGTCGACCCCTCGTTCTCCACCGGCACCGGTCCCGCCCTGCGGTATCGTCCGGGCCGTTACGCGCGGATCTCCCACGTCGCCGTCGCGCCGGACGGCAAGTATTGGGTCACTGGAGTGTTCGACACCTTTGACGGCCAGGCCGCGCCCGGCATCGTGCGGCTGAACTCCAACGGCAGCGTTGACCCGACCTTTGCCACCGACGTCGGTTACCGCTCGTACCTCAACGACGACACCCGGGTGGCGTTCGCCGCCGATGGCAGTGTCTGGCTGGCCGGTTCCTACGCCAAGCGGGGCGAGGTGATGCCCTATGCGCTCACCCGCCTGGTCGTCCCGACGGCTCCGGTCCTGACCGCACCCGTCGTGGCCTCCCAGTCAGTCGTGGTCGGGGGCAACCTCACGCTCTCCGTCGCCGCGACCGCCAATCCGTCGCCGACGTATCAATGGCGGTTGGACGGAAACCCGGTGCCCGGCGCGACCGCGGCCTCCCTGGTCGTCAGCAATGCGACCGACGCCAACGCGGGCGACTACACGGTGGCGATTGCCAATGCCTTCGGTACGCTGGTCGCCGGCCCCATCCACCTGGCGGTCGTGACCAGCGACCTCGTGACCCTTTCCGTGCAGAGCCGGGTGTTGCCGGGACGGAGCAGTTCGAGCAGCTTCACGATTGAGGGCAGCCAGCCCAAGACCGTGCTGGTGCGGGCCGCGGGCCCGGCGCTGGCTCATCTGGAGCTTGCGGCGTCCTTCCTCTCCGACCCGCGACTGCAAATCTACGATCGCAACCAGGTGCAGGTGGGAGCCAACAACGACTGGGGCACGAGTGCGACGTTCGCCGCCGCCAACCAGCCGGGCGTCGCGCCGATTTTCTCCGATGGCAGCAAGGACGCCGCGGTGCAGCTCACGCTCGTGCCCGGCACCTACGACGTCGTGGTCGACGGCAATGACGGGGGTGGCGGCCTGACGATGTTGCAGATTTATGATCAGGAGCCGCTGAAGCCGCGCCTGGTCATGTTCACCGCCCGGGGCGATGTAGGTACGGGGGGAGAGGTCATTGTGGTTGGTTTCACGATCGCCGGCACGCGCGAGCGCAAGCTCCTGCTGCGCGCGCCGGGCGAGCAATTGCTCGGGGAAAATTATGATTACCGCTCCCGGCTCCTCTTGGATCCGATGATCCGGGTGTACGACAGCGACGGAGAACAGGTGGCCTTCAACGACGACTGGCCGGACCACGACTCCACCGTCATCGCGGCGGCGGCCAGGGTGGGAGCCCCTCCGTTTGCCGGCAGCACCCTGGACACCGCCATCCTGGTGGACTTGGCGCCGGGCCATTACACCGCGGAATTGGTCGGGTACGGCAGTTCCACGGGAGAGGGAATGATCGAGATCTTTGAAGTCGACGAGCAACGTTCGACGGCGTTTGCCCCCGCACTTACGTGGGTGCCCTCCGATCAGGTGGGGATTGTTGGCCAGGAGGCGGCCTTTAGCGTTCACGCGATTGGGCGGCCCGCGGTTTCCTACCAATGGCGGCGCGGCGGGGTTAACCTTGCCGGGGCGACGAGTCAGACCCTGCGCTTCACTGCCCTCCAATCATCCGATGCCAGCGTGGCAGGGGTACCGGTGCTTTATGATGTCGTCGTGACCAATGCGCAGGGCAGTGTCACGAGCCCCGGCCGCACGCTTACGCTCTTGCCGGAATTCCATGCTGCCGACTCGAACCATGATCACCGCATCAGCCTGTTCGAGCTAACCCGGGTGATTGAACTCTACAATCGGCGCGACCTTTCAACCCGCACTGGCGAGTATCACTCCCAGGCGGCCAGCGAGGACGGTTTCATGCCGGGCCCCGGGACGCTCCTGGAGCATCACTCCGCCGACTCGAACCACAACGGGCGCATCGAGCTCAACGAACTCACCCGGGTGATCGAACTCTTCAATTATCTCGAGGGCTCGGTGCGCACGGGTGAATACCACGCGCAGGTGGGCACGGAGGATGGTTTTGACCTGGGACCCTACTACAACGGGGACGGGGAATTTGCCGCGAGGTAGGCGCCGCGCCGGACGCAGCCCGCAACCGGGGTGCTCCGGTCAGGGCTGCAGCATCGCGCGGGCGGGACCGTAATTCGGGTCGATCTCCAGTGCCCGGCGGGCCGCCGCCTGCGCACCGCTGCGGTCTCCCCGAGGCCAGAGTACGGTCGCCCGGGCGTAGGGATAGTCCGCCACGTTCGGCGCGATTTTCTCCGCCGTGGCCAACGCCTCCAGTGCTTCGGGAGCGCGGTTGGTTTGCACGAGCAGGAGACCGAGGTTGTACCAGGCACGATCGAAGCGCGGATTGCGCCGCACGGTCTCGCGCAGGGCGAGTTCGGCGTCCTTGAGTTGGCGGGCGCCGGCAAAGGCGAGGGCGGCGTTGAAGGCGGATTGGGCGTCGGTCGGGTTGAGTTGGGCGGCCCGCCAGAGGGAAGCCGCGGCGTCGCCGGGTCGGCCCAGTTCATTGAGCAGGATGCCCAGGGTGTCATGGAGCCCCGGGGAGTAGGGATCCCACTCGACGGCCTTGCGCAAGGCCACTTCCGCCTCGGCGGTGCGGCCGCGGTTGAAGAGATCCTGCCCGAGGCGCATGCGGCCGGCAGGTTGGTCGGCGCTGGCCGCGAGGTAGGCGTCGAGTTCCTTCCGGATCGACGAGTCCGCCGGCAGTTCCGCGGAAAGCGGCCAGGCGGCGTCGAGGCGCACGAGGCGCGAGGGATCGTTGAGCATCGGGCGCAGCGTGGCGGCCTCGCCGGGCAAGGCGGCCAGCACCTGCACGGCGGCGGAGCGCACGAGCGGATCAGCGTGCTGGAGGTTTTCCCGCGCGGCTGCGACGACCCGGGGATCATGCGCGGCGTAGTTGCGCGCGAGCAGCAATAACGTGGCCCGCCAGGCCGGCACTTCCTCATTGGCGGCGAAGGCGAGCAACGGGGCGGCGCCATCCGGCGCGCCCCCCTGCGCGGCGACGACCACCCGCGTGCGCTGGCGCTGGCGCGACTCCATCTTGGCGCCGTACCACTCGTCCGTGGCGGTGATCGCCCAGTCGACCGTCTTGTCGCTGTGGCAGCGGTTGCAGGCATTGGGAATGCCCAGTTCCTTCGTGAGCAGGGGATCAGGTCTCAGGAAGCCGTGGTCGTGCCGGGGATCCCGTTGCATGTAGACGGTCGTCGGCATGTGGCAGGTCACACACTGGTTGCCGGTGCTGTCGGACTTGTGGTGCGAGTGCGCGACCGGATCGATAATGGGGGCGTTGTTGCGGGGCGCGGGGCCGTGGCACTGAAGGCAGATCATGTTGTCACTGGCCGGCAGGCGGGTCTTGCCGGTGTGCGAATCATGGCAGTCCAGGCAGGTGACTCCCGCCTTGCCGCCCATGCGGCTGGTCATGAGCGAGGTGTAGTTGAAGTCCTCGTCGCGCACCTGGCCGTCCGGATAAAACACGGCGGCTTCAGTCGGGAGGGTGAGCCGATAATAGTCGTTGTAGTTGCCGCCTGGATGCAGGGCGCCGGTGAGCAATTCGTTGCGCGCATGGCAGGGGGCGCAGGTTTCCTGCGCCAGCTTGAGGTCGGCCGCCGTCAGTCCCGGGCTGGGCCCGGGTTTCGGCTTGCGGTTGGGATCCACGTGGCTGGCCGGCAGGTCGCCGTGGCATTGGGCACAGCCCACCCCGTGTTCGCGCCACGTGGTTGCGTAGGTGTCGGTGACCGAATCGTAGTTTTTCCGGAAATCGGTCATGTGGCAGTGCGCGCACATCGAGTTCCAGGTCATGCCGCGCCCGCGCCAATAACCCCACTCGCCGGGCTGCCGGCGTTCGTCGCCAAAAACGTTGAACCATTCCTTCTTCCTGGGATCGAAAGCGAGTTCGGCGGCTTGGTAGCGGCCGCCGCCGGCGGGCACGATGTATTGCCGCAGCGGGGTGTACCCCAGCACAAAATCCGCCACGTATGGCTCCGGCGGGCGATCGCCCCGTTTCTCACTGAACCAGGGCCGGCCATCCTTCCACTCCGCATGGTAGTCGACGCCATGGAGCGGAAAGTCGCGCGGAATCGCCAGTGCATCCTCGTCCGCCTTTTTGTCGACCGGACGATGGGCCTTGGCGTGGTCCGACTTGGTCCACGCCAGGTAAATTTCCTCATGGCAGGAGCGGCATTCGCCCGACTTGAACGCCGTCGGTTTGGCGGCTGCCACGGCGGGCGTCCCCGCGGTCGGGGCGTCCCCGCGGTTGCAGCCGCTGGCAATGCCTCCGAACAGGGCGATGACCGCCGCGCCGGCCAGCACGGCCCCGATGATCCGGAGTCGAGAAAAGGAGGGAGGCAACCGGATCATCGGGCGGAGAAGCGGTAACACGTGGTCGAGTGCAACGTCGCACCGGGGCGCAGGATGACCGACGGGAAAGTGGGCTGGTTGGGGGCATCGGGGAAATGCTGTGTCTCCAGGCAGAAACCGTGCCGGCGCCCGTAGCGGTGGCCCTGCTTGCCCGTGAACGCCCCAGTGAGGAAATTTCCGGTGTAGAATTGCACCCCGGGTTCCGTCGTGAGCACTTCCAGCACCCGACCGGAGCCGGGATCCTCCACGGTGGCGGCCAGGACGGGCTCCGGCGCCGCGCCGCCGGCCGGGTCGATGACGAAGTTGTGATCGTAACCCTGGCCGCACCGGAGTTGCTCGTGCGCCTCATCGATGCGGGCGCCGATCGGGTGGGGCGTGGTGAAATCGAGGGGCGTGCCGGCGACCGGAGCCAGGTGCCCCAGCGGAATCATCCCGGCGTTCACCGGGGTGTAGTGCCGGGCGCGGAGGGTCACGAGGTGGCCCAGCACGTCGCCGGCGCCTTCCCCCGCGAGGTTGAAATAGGAGTGGTTGGTCAGGTTGACCGGGGAGGGCTGATCGCACGTGGCGACATAGTCGAGGCGGAGCGTGTTGTCCGGAGTCACGGCATAGGTCACGGCCACGTCGAGGTTGCCGGGAAATCCCTCCTCGCCGTCGGCGCTGCGGTAAGTCAGGCGGAGGGCGGACCCGGGCGGCGAGTCGATCGCGGCGGCGTCCCAGATCTTGCGATCAAATCCAATCTTTCCGCCATGGAGGCAGCAGGGTTGCCCGGCGGGGGCATTGTTTTGGGCCAGGGCATGGGCGCGGCCATCGAGGACAAAGCGACCACCGGCGATGCGATTGCCCACGCGGCCCACGATGCAGCCAAAGTACGGCGAGTGTTCGACGTAGTCGGTGACGCGATCGAAACCGAGGACGACATCCGCGAGGTCGCCGTGGCGATCGGGGGCCAGGATGCGCACCACGGTGCCGCCGTAGTCGGCGACATCGACGCGGAATCCCCGCTCGTTTTGCAGTGTGAAAATATGGGTGGCGCGACCATCGGGGGTCTGGCCGAAGCAATTCTTCGTCATGGAGGAGGGGAGATGAAGCGATCGGGCCGGCGTTGACAACGACGACGTGCAAAATGCGGGCGAAAGGTCGCGCCGGCTTGCGGAGCCGCGCGGGATCGAGTGGAGTGGTGGCGTCGTGGGCGTTCAAGCCCGCTCCCGCCGTCCCTTTTATGCTCCTCGATTTTACCCAACTGCGCCCGCGCGATGCCTACGGCTGGATGGTGGCCACGATCATGCCGCGGCCGATCGCGTGGGTGTCGACCCTGTCGGCCGACGGGAAGACGAACCTCGCGCCGTATTCGTTTTTCCAGGGTGTGACGGCCAACCCGCCCATGCTGATGTTCGTCCCGGTCAACACGCGGGACGGAACCAAGAAGGACACGGTGCGCAACCTCGAGGCGGTGCCCGAATTCGTGGTCAACCTGGTGTCGTTTGCGCTGGCGGAGAAGATGAACGCGACCTCGGCGATGCTACCCTACGGGGAAAGCGAGTTCGAGCAGTTTGCCATCGCCGCAGCGCCCAGCGAGCGCGTCCGGCCCCCGCGGGTGGCGGAGGCTCCGGTCGCCTTTGAATGCACGCTCGAGCGGATCATCCAGATCGGGGAGGGGCCGTTGGCGGCCAACGTGGTGTTTGGTAGGATCGAACTGGCGCATGTCCGCGACGACGTGCTGGGGGCCGATGGCAAGCCCGATGCCGGCAAACTCGATCTCATCGGGAGGCTCGGGGGAAACGGCTACGCGCGGACGACGGAGCGGTTCGAACTGGCGCGGCCATCGTAGGAGCCCCGTGCCCTCGCCTGCGCCGGCGAGCCGGACCGCAACTGGTTCGGGGGCCGGCCGAAGGAGCGGCGCAAGAGATTGGGGCACCAGAAGCGATCGGCGATAGTGGTTGCCCACCCTCTCTTGCTCCGACCCCATCTGCCGTGAAAGTGGGGTCCGAGTTCCACCCGCCTTCACCCTTCCACCCACCGTCGCGCCATGAAATTCCCCCTCGCCCGCCTCGCCCGCCGGCTGCGCGTTGGCCCCACGCTGTTGGTATCGCCACTTCCTCTCGCGTTCGCCCAATCCCCGGTCGCCGGCACTCTTTCCGGATCGGTGAGCAATGCGGACACCGGCGGCTTTTTCGAGGGTGCCGAAGTCTCGGTTGGCGATCAGCCGGCGCGGACGCTCACCGACCGCAACGGTTCCTTTGCCCTGCCGGGACTGGGAGCCGAAACGTACACGCTCAAGGTCCATTATACCGGCTGCGGTGTCGTCACGCAGTCGATCGAAATCCGGCCGGGAACGACCACGATCGCCAACGTGGTGCCGAAGTCCGACGCCTATGCCATGGAGGCGTTCACCGTCACCAGCGCCCGCGAGGGGGAGGCGGCTTCCATCACGAAACAGCGCAACGCCGATAACATCGTCAACGTCTTCGCGATCGAGATGTTCGGCGATGTCGCCGACGGCAACCGGGGCAACTTCATGGTTCGGCTGCCGGGCGTCTCTGCCGAGGAAACCAGCAACCGAGACATCACCCTGAAGCACTTCAAACCCACCGCCACCCTGAGCTACCTGACCCGCGCCGGAGCCGCGCGGAACCCGGGCATCGCCCTCTCCCTGAGTGACAGCGTGACCGAGATGCCGCGGGATCGCATGAACCTTTCGCGGGTCGATCCCGATGGCCGCGTGGGCCTGGCCCGCACCCTGGCCGAGGTGAACACCCGCCAGCGCGCCGGCGCCGGCCTGAAGTTCGACTACCGGTGGAACGAGAGCACGAGCGTCGCGCTGAAATTCAACTACAGCATGTATCGGTACGAGGGGATGCGCGAAATCGCCGCGGCGGGCTCCCGGCGCGGCGCCGATTACAGCCGCGTCAGCCGCGCGCAGATCGAGGCCGGCACCGCCCCGCGCGACAGCGCCAATGCGACCGCGGGCGTGGCCCCGGGATTTACCGACGCGGATAAGGAACTGCTGGGTGCGACGTGGACCAACGCCATGGGCTACGTGGATCGCCTCGGGCGCAATGATCTCGGCGAAATTTCAGGCCAGAAGCAACTGCCCGGCGACCAGAAGCTCACGTTCCAGGCGTCGTACAACCCTTCGTGGTTCGACGCGGATCTACCGACACTCACCGCCACGCTGACCAACGGCATCAACACCACGGCGGCGGGGATCGGCAGGGCGATCGACAGCCGGCAGAATCGCTCCCGCCCGTTTTTCGTGCCGACCTACGGTCCCAGCCTCATGGCGGGCGGGGCGCCCGTCAGCCTCTACACCGGCGTCTTCACCTACGGCAAGATCCGCACCGAGGAGGAAATGACCAATGTTCAGGCGGACTATGGGAAGGATTGGAAGACGGAACGTTTTCCGATCCAGTTCAAAGCCGGCGCCAGCTTGCGGTCGCAGCACCGGCAAAACACCTCCATCAGTTCGGGCACCGATCGCGTCGTCGGGGTGGACGGTGCCGCGGGACGCAATCCCGGCAGCGGGGTCAACGACGATCTCGCGTTTCTCCGGGTCTCTCCCGGTTACGGCTTGTTCAATGCGGAGTATCCGCGGCACGACTTCTTCGACCTCATGGTGATTCGGGAGGCGGTGCTCGCCAATCCGTCGTATTTCCAGTCGACCGCCTCGAACAACGTGCCGTCGACCAACGAGGCGACGGAGGATGTCTATGCCGGCGCCGCGCAAGGCCGCGTGCTCGTCGGCCGGTTCCGGTCTATTTCGATATCCTGAACGTGTTCAACAAATGGCGGATCCATCCACCGGCGACGATCCGGGCCGGTTCAACTTCAGCAATGTTTACGGCACCAAGCTGAACCTGGGTTTCAACGGCCGCTTCCAGCCGGTGCGGCGATCGTCGTTTCACCGCGCACTCCGAATTTTAACCCGCTCCCCGGTGTTTAAGCCGACCCTTCTCGTCCTTGCCAGCGTGGCCCTGGCCTCCGCGCAGGGGCCGGCGCCCATCGCCGGCTCCGAGCTGCGGCGTTACGATCTCGTCGTTTACGGGGGCACGCCCGGCGGGGTCGCCTGTGCCGTGCGCGCCGCGCGCGAGGGACTGGAGGTGCTCCTGGTCAGCCCGGAGGCCCACCTCGGCGGATTGCTGGCCAATGGCCTCAGCACGATGGATACGCTCTACAACGGTGCGCGGGCTCCGCTCTACGACGAGTTTCGCCAGGCGATCCACGATTATTACCGCACGCGCTATGGCGGGGATTCGAGCCAGTATCGCCAGAGCCTGCCCGGCCAGCCGAAGACAAAATTCGAGGCGCACGTCGCGGAGCTCCTGATCGATCGCATGGTGGCGGCCGAATCGCGGCTCACCGTGTTGAAACCGTATTACCCCGTGGCGGCCACGCGGGCCGGCGCGGAGCTGCGGCACGTCACCTTCCGCGACCGGCATTCCGATCGGAGTTGCGGAGTAGCGGCGGCGGTGTTTTCCGATTGCTCCTATGAGGGCGACCTCCTGGCCGTCGCGCAGGTGCCGTACCGCTGGGGCCGGGAGGCGCGCGACGAGTTCGACGAAGAGCACGCCGGCCGCATCTTCATGCGCAAACTCCCGTGGCCGCCCACGGGCGGGGAGGCGGTCCGAATCGCCGAGTTTCGCCGCCTCAACCTGTCGCAGTACCAGCGCCGGTTCGAGATCATCCGACCCGCCAGCACGGGTGCCGCCGACCAGTCGGTGCAAGGCTACAACATGCGCACCGTGGTGACGTGCGACCCGGCCAACCGTTTGCCGATGGAAGAGCCGGTCAACTACGATCGGGACGAACTGCTCCGGCGGCTCCAGACGGACATCAATTGGAGCCCGAAGGTGCCGACCATCGGCCTGCCCAACCAAAAGCATTATCTCAATCTGCCGGAGCTCGTCGGCGCCCAGCAGGCGTACGTCGCGGGCGACTGGGCGGCGCGCCAGCGCGTCACCGACGAGCATGTTCGCCTCACCCGCGCGTTGATCTACTTCATGCAGAACGATGCGTCGGTGCCCGCCGCGACGCGCCGGGGCTGGCGGGAATGGGGGCTGCCGCGCGACGAATTTCCCGACCACGACCACATGCCCTACGAAATCTACGCCCGCGAAACGCGCCGGCTCGTCGGGCGCCACGTCTTCACCGAAAACGACGCCCGGATGGCGCCGAATCTCCGCCGGGCGCCGATCCACCCGGATGCCATCAGCATCACGGAATGGTTTCTCGATTCCCACGCCTGCACGCCGGAGCACGTGCCCGGCAGCGAGTGGGAGGGGGAACTTTTACTCAACTATGTCACCGTCCCGGGCCAGGTTTCGTACCGGACGCTCTTGCCGCAGGGGCTCGACAATCTCCTCGTGCCCGGGTGCGCGTCGTCGACTCATATTGGCTGGGGCGCGATCCGCCTCGAACCGACTTGGATGAGCCTGGGGGAGGCGGCGGCGTATGCGACCGTGCTCGCACTGCAGCAGAAGAAAACACCCGCGGCCATCGACGTCGATGCACTCGTCCGGTTGCTGGCCGACCGGCGGATCATGCTCTCGTTCTTCAACGACGTGGAAGTCGATCCCCGCGTGCCGTGGTATGCCGCCGTGCAGTATTTCGGCACGCAGGGCTTTTTTGGTTCTTTCGACGCCCAACCGCTCGCGGCGCTGACCCGGCCGCTCGCGGAAGCCTGGGCCCGGGCGATGGTCGAGTGGCGGCGTGGCGACGTCGTCGACTGCACCGCCCGCGCCCGCCGCATGCTCATCGCCGAAGACCAGCCCGGGGCGCCGCTCACCGTGCGGGAGTTTGCCGATGAGCTGGCGCGGACCGGCCAGGACGCCGCGATCCCCCTCGACGCCAGTGGGCTGATGGCCGAGGTGCAACTCGCGGCGGATGTCCGGCTCAGCCGGGCCAACGCCTGTCGATTGATGTACGCCGCCGGTCGCAAGCGCTGATCGCCGGGCGGACCGCCGCGCCGGGTTTGGCCGTAACGATTCAATCGGGGTGCGTTTCAGCCGTGAGCAGGAAACCACTGAACGGTGGGGCGCGTTGACCCCAATGTGCCTTCGTGCGTTCGCTCTCACGTCGAGCGTCTTGGGGTCAAGCCGCTCCACCTCGACTGAATTTCTACGGTTTAGCTCGCCCGGGTGGCCGCGCCGCGTACGGCCCGGCCGGCGGGACGGGAAGCGGCTACGGCTCGCGATGCGCCGCCCAAAATCGGCACTCGTCGGAAAATTCCCGCACGGCGTGGTGCTCGCGGGCGATTTCCCGGCGCAGGGAGTCGAATGCGTGGCGCCAGCCGGTGGCCGCGAGATCATCGAGGATCTCCTGGCGATCCGGCAGGTGCATGAACGTGCGGCCCGCTTCGTCGGTGAAGTAGCGGTCGCCGAATTCGACCAGCCGGGGATCCTGCGTGCCGCGTTCCCACCGCTTGGTTTCGAGGCGCCAGAGGGTCCGTTCCACGGCCGACGCGTCGCGATCATGGGTCGTGATGAGCAGCGGGGAACCCGGCGCGCACACCCGGTGCAGCTCGCGCAGCGCCGCCCGGCGGTTCGGGCGGCCCGGGATTTGCATCAGCCCGTTGAACAGGAAGAGCGCGCCGCGGAACTGGCCCTGGCGCAGCCGCACCATGGCCCCTGGCGTCGAAGCGGAAGCGGGGTCGGCCAGGGCGGGTCCGCCTCGGATTTCACAGCGCGTGAGGTCGGTCGCGTCGGCATGGTAAAACGTGATGGCGGCGGCCCGGCGCTCCAGGGCGAGGCTGCAGGCCTGCGCGATGAGTTCCTCGGCAAAATCGAAGGCGGTCAGGCGGCGATAGCCGAGGGCCCAGAGGCCGAGGGTCACGCGCCCGGCACCGCAGCCAGCTTCGAGCAGCCGGGTCTGCGGATCGGGAAAGAAACGATCGATGAGCGCCTTTTCGGAGGCCCAGAGGCCCAACTCATGGGCCGCGCGCGTGTAGTGGACGACGGCCTGGAGATCGTTGAAGTCGGCGCGGACCGTGGCGGCGGTTATCTTTTCCTTTTCCACGCTGCGATGAACATGCCGTTGGCGTTGATTTCCTGGGGCCAGAGGGTGAGGCGGGACGCGCCGCCGAAGAGCGACTGCGCCGACAGGTCCGGCTGCCCACTGGAGAAGGCATCGGCGACCGCGACGGTCTCGCTGCGCGTGAGCGTGCAGACGGCATAGAAGAGCCTCCCGCCGGGTTTGAGCGAGCCGGCCACGTGGTCGAGCAGGGCGCGCTGCGTCGCGGCCAGTTGCTGGACGTCGGCGGGCGAGGTGGTCCAGCGGGCGTGCGGGTTGCGTTGCCAGGTACCCAGGCCGCTGCAGGGGGCATCGACGAGAATGCCGTCGAATTTTGTCTTGGTCGGCAGGGCCGGGCCGCCGTCCCAAACTTCGGTGCGGAAGTTGAAAAGCCGGGCCCGGGCGGCGCGGCGCCGGAGCACCGCGAGGCGGCGCTCGTTCCGGTCCGTACCCCACACCAGCCCTTTGTTGCCCATGAGATCGGCGAGATGGAGGAGTTTGCCGCCTTCACCGGCGCAGGCATCCCACCACGTCTCCCCGGGTTGCGGGGCGCAGGCTAGGCCGACCAGTTGGGAAGCGAGATCCTGAATTTCAAAAGCACCGCGATGAAAGGCCGGTGTGAGGAAGAGATCCTGTTTCCCGGTGAAACGGATGGCGTCGGGCGCGTGGTCACTCCGCTCGCCCTCGGCCAATTCGCGTACGAGCCGCGCGGCCTCTCCGGGTCGCGCCCGCAGCCAGAGCGCGGGCTCGCGCTGGAGTTGACGCAGGTAGGCGGGCGGCAACTCCATTTCCCCGTGCACCCAGGCCGGCACCGCGCGGGCGGCGAGCGCCTCCACCTTGATCGCCGTGTCATCGGCGTTGAATCGCGCCTGGAGTCCCTCGGCCTCTCCGACCTGCTTCTGCAGCGAGTCCCGGGCGTCAAGCCATTGCCGCCAGCGGAAATAGGCGAAGACTGCCCGGCTGATCGCCCGTTTTTCCGGCGCCCCCAGCCGCCGCGCCCCATACAGATAGCGTCGCAGCGCCGCATCGGCCGGCAAATCATCGGCGACGGAGGCCAGGACGCGCGCGGCGTGGTTGAGGGTGGTGGAGTCGGGCATCGGCGGGAGCAGAGCGACGGAGGGGGGGGAAAGGCGAAACCGGAAGCGTCGCGGTCAGGTGCGTTTCTTCCAGCGGCGATCATCCTTGAGCTCGAGCCGGCGGGTCTCGATCTGCACCCCGGCGACGGCGGGATGGGCGCGGAGGTGCTGGAAACTGGGCGCGTTGAGCTTCCACGTGAGCGCCGTGCTCGCCTCCGCGACCGGCGCCACGCGATCGTCGAAGACAAACCCGAACTCGATCCGGGTGTCGCCCACCTGCTGGTTGAGGGTTTCCCGGAGTTGCTGCAGGAAGTCGGCCAGGCCCGGGTGGGCGGGGTGCAGCAGCCAGCGCACCTTCTTCACCTGGCCGGCAACCTGCGCGTCGAGCGGGTGACATTCCTTCACGTTGATGCGCGGTCCCTCCTGGTTGACGATAATGTTGCCCTGCACGATCAGGAGCGCGTTCTCGGCCAGGTGCTGGCCGTAGTTGGCGAACCCGTCGGCAAACAAATTCAGCGCCAGCGACGCCCGGCGGGTCGCCAGCGTGAAGGACACCCACGGACGGTTGTCCTTTTTCGAAAGCCGCTTGTTGAGATTGCTGGCGATGCCGCAGAGGCGGAACTCCGTCCGATCCGGCTGCAGCAGGAGTTCCTCGGGGGCGAAGCTGTCGATGGCGTCGGCGAGCCCGGCATAGGCGTTCAGCGGATGGCCCGAGACATAGAAACCGAGGAGTTCCTTTTCGAACGCCAGGCGTTCGACGGCGGAGAAGTCATCGGCCGCCGCCCCGTTGGTGGATGGCCGCAGTCCGGCGCCGGTGGGGACGGCGACGGGCGGCGGCGCATCATCGGCGAGCAGGTCGAGAAAGCTGTGCTGGCCGGCGGCCCGATCGCGGGCGAGGGCGGCGGCACCGGCCATGGCCGAGTCGATACGATCGAACAGCGGCTTGCGGGAGGCGCCGCTGAAATCGAAGGCCCCCGTCTTCACCAGATGCTCGAGCACGCGCTTGTTGAGGGCGCGACCGTCGATGCGGCGGACCAGGTCGTCGAAGTCGGAGAAGGGCCCGTGCTTTTCCCGCTCCGCGATGATCTGTTGCGCGGCCTGTTCGCCCACGCCCTTGATCCCGGCGAGGCCGAACCGGATTTTGTCGCCCACCGGAGTGAACATCTCGCGCGACTCGTTGACGTCCGGTCCCAGCACGACGAGCCCCATCGCCTCGGCCTCGGCCACAAAGTGCGAGACCTTTTCCGCGTTGCCCAGTTCGGAACTGAGCATCGCGGCCATGAATTGCACCGGATAATTGGCCTTCAGAAAACCGGTCTGGTAACTGAGGATGGCATAGGCGGCCGAATGCGATTTATTGAAGCCGTAGCCGGCAAACTTGTTGAGGATGTCGAAGATGGCGTCGGAGGTTTTCTCGTCGATGCCGTTCACCTGCTTCGCGCCGGCGACGAACTTCGTGCGCTCCCGCGCCATCGCCTCCGCGTCCTTCTTGCCCATTGCGCGGCGCAGCATGTCGGCGCCGCCGAGCGTGTAGCCCGCGATGATCTTGGCGGCTTCCATCACCTGCTCCTGGTAGACCATCACGCCGTAGGTCTCGCGGCAGACGTCCTCGAGCAGCCGGTGGGGAAACTTGACGGTGCTCGGATCCTTCTTGCCGCGGACGTAATCGGGAATCCACTCCATCGGACCAGGGCGGTAAAGCGCGATGAGCGCCACGATCTCGTCGATCGACGACAGGCCGATCTGACGGCAGAGGTTTTGCATGCCGCCCGACTCCAGTTGGAAGACCCCGGTGGTGCGGCCGGAGTTGAGGAGGTCGAAGGTCTTCGCGTCGTCGAGCGGAATGGCCTCGATGTCGAACTTGGGATCGGCGGTGCGGCGGACGTTGTCGACCGCGTCGGCGATGACGGTGAGCGTCTTCAAGCCGAGGAAATCCATCTTCAGCAGGCCGAGCTTGCCGACGGCGTTCATGTCGAACTGGACCGTGACGTCACCCTCCTGTGAGGTCAGGGGCACGAATTCCTCCAGCGGTCGATCGGTGATGATGATGCCGGCGGCGTGTTTGCCGGTGTTGCGCACCATGCCTTCGAGGACGCGCGCCTGATCGAAGATTCGTTTCGCGACCGGATTCTTGTTCACCTCGTCGCGCAATTCGGCGCTCTTCGCGACGGCGTCCTCCAGCGTGATGTTGAGTTCGTCGGGCACCATCTTGGCGAGCCGGTCCGCGTCGGCAAAAGGGAGGTTATGGACGCGCGAGATATCGCGGATGACCATCTTGGCCCCGAGGGTGCCGTAGGTGATGATGTTCGCGACGCAGTCGTGGCCGTATTTCTGGCGGACGTAATCGATCACCTCGCCGCGGCGGCGCATGCAGAAGTCGATGTCGAAGTCCGGCGGGGAGACGCGTTCGGGGTTCAGGAAACGCTCGAAGAGCAGCTTGAAGCGGAGGGGGTCGAGATTGGTGATGCCGAGAAGGTAGGCGACGAGGCAGCCGGCGCCGGACCCGCGGCCGGGGCCCACCGGAATGCCATGCTGCCGCGCCCAGTCGATGAAGTCCCACACGACGAGGAAGTAGTCGATGAAACCGGTCTTGCCGATGACGCTGAGTTCGTAGTCGAGGCGGTCGGCGAGGGTGCGTGCCTGGGAGGGTTCGTCCCCGGCGGGGGCGGCGGGAGGCGGGTAGGAGACGCCGTAGCGTTTCCGCAGCCCGGCAATGCAGAGATCCTTGAGGAAGCCGGCGCGATCGGTCTTCACCTCCGGCGGGAGGGGGTATTTTGGGTACCGCTCGCTGCCCTTGGGGAACGGTATCGCCAGGTCGCACATCTCGGCGACGAGTTGGGTGTTCGTGACCGATTCGGGCACCTCGGCAAAGAGGCGCGCCATCTGATCCCGCGACTTCAGGTAGAATTCCTGACCAGTGAAGCGCATCCGCTTCTCCTCCTCGATCTTGGCGCCGGTCTGGATGCAGAGCATCGCGTCGTGCGGGCCGGCGTCGGTGTCTTGCACGTAATGGACGTCGTTGGTGCAGATCACCTTGAGGTTGAATTCCTCCGCGAGCTTGAGGAGCCCGGGGATGATCTTCTTTTGCTCCGGAATGCCGTGATCCTGAATTTCGATGAAGTAATTCTCGCGGCCGAAGATCTCCACGAAGCGGCCGCAGGCCAGGCGCGCCTCCTCCAGGCGATCGTAGAGCAGGTGCTGCGGTACCAGCGAAGCGAGGCAGCCGCTGAAGCCGATCAGCCCCTCGGCAAACTTGGCCAGGGTTTCAAAATCGGTACGGGGCTTGTAGTAGAAACCCTTGAGGTGGGCGTCCGAGACGAGCTTGAGCAGGTTTTGGTAGCCGGTGAGATTCTTCGCGAGCAGCCCGAGGTGGAAGATGGTCTTGCCCTCGTCGGCCGCGCGACCGCTCTTTTCGAGGCGGGACGACTCGACAAGATAGAGCTCGCAGCCGATCAACGGCTTGATGCCGCGGGCCTTGGCCTGGTTATAGAACTCGATCGCTCCGTAAAGATTGCCGTGATCGGTGAGGGCCATCGCGCTCATGCCCAACTCGGTCGCCCGCGCCATGAGCCGGTCGATGCGACAACAGCCGTCGAGCAGGCTGTAATCGGTGTGAACGTGAAGGTGAACGAAGTTTTGGTCGGCGGACGGCACGCGAGGGGATTCAAGGAATCCGGTCGGAGCGGGCGTGCAAGAAGGGAAGTGGGTGAAGCGAGAAATCGGACGATCGCCCGCGATTGGTGACGAGGATCAGTCCTGACGGGAGGGGTGCTTGACAAAATTTCCCCCGACCCGATAGGTTAACCGACTCTATAAAACTCACTTTCCAATAAGTGGGCCCTGCGGCCCGCTTTTTTTTTCCTAACTTTTCCCGCAATCCTTCCTATGAGCAGCGAAATCCTCTCCGTCCTCGAGTACATGGAAAAGGAAAAAGGCATTCCCCGTGCCGACATGATCGCCACCATTGCCAACGCGCTTAAGACCGCGGCGCAGAAAGGCGTTAACTCCGGTCAGGAGCTCAGGATCGACATCAATCCAAAGAATGGCCAGCTCCATGCCTGGGCGGTGATGAAAGTGGTGGATTCGGTCAGCAATCCTAAGACCGAAATTCACGTGGAGAAGGCCCAGGTATTGAAGCCGGGAGTACTGATGGGGGAGATGCTGGAAAAGGAAATCGACCCCTCGACGCTGGGCCGGATCGCGGCCCAGACGGCGCGCCAGGCCGTGATGCAGAAGCTGCGGCAGTTCGAGAAGGATCGTATCTACGACGATTTCAAGGATCAGGTGGGCAACATCGTCACTGGCACGGTCCGGCGGCGGGAGCGCAACGACTTGTTTGTGGATCTGGGCAAGGCCGAGGCCATCATGCCGGCCAAGGAGCAGGTCCCCGGGGAAGAGTACCAACCCGGCGAACGCATCCGCTGCCTGCTGGTCGACATTGAGAGCACCCCGCGCGGCCCCGAGATCATCCTGAGCCGGGCGAGCCACAAGTTTGTCCGCCGCCTGTTCGAACTCGAGGTGACGGAAGTGGCCGACGGCACGGTCAAGATTGAGGCTTTTGCCCGCGAACCTGGCTACCGGACCAAGATTGCGGTCACCAGCACCGATCCGAAGGTGGACCCGGTCGGCGCGTGCGTCGGAGCGCGCGGGGCCCGGGTAAAGACCATCGTGCGCGAACTCGGAGGCGAGAAGATCGACATCATCAAGTATTACGCCGACCCGCGCGAAATGATCATCGAGGCGCTCAAGCCGGCGGTGCCGCGGGAGATCGTACTCGACGAAAAGTCGCACCGCATTCTGCTCAAGGTGGCCACGGACGACCTCGCGGTGGCGATCGGCCGCAAGGGGCAGAACGCCCGGTTGACGTCACGCCTGGTGGGCTGGCGGCTGGACATCGAGGAATTCAAGGCCGTGGGCGCCGATCCCGAGGGCGACGCGAAACGCAAGATCATGGACGCTCTCAAGGTATCCGATGAACTCGCACTTCGGCTGGTGCGCGCGGGTTTTGTCTCGCTCGAGCTCTTTGAAGATGTCGAGTCCAGCGACTTGGAGGGCGCGGGTTTCTCCGTTGAAGAGGCGGCCGACATCATCCGGCGCGTGGCCGGGCAAACGAAGTAGTCAATCCTCCCCAGAAGAGAACAATCCTGCATGAGCATTCGCATCCACAAACTGGCCGAGGAACTCGGTCTGGACAACAAGGCGATGATGGCGCTCCTCAAAGAGCGGAAGATCGTCGCCCCGGATGTGAGGTCGGTTTCAAGCACGGTGGACAACATCAACGCCGAGGCCCTGCGCGAGGAGTTCGCGGCCAAGGCTGCTCCGCCCCCGGCGCCGGTTGCCGAACCGCCGGCCGAAACCGCTGCGCCCGTGGCCGACGATGCCACCTCGCGGGTGATGATCCCGTCCGGGGTGTTTGTGAAGTCGGTTCAGGATCTCGAGCGGGAGAAGGAAGCGGCCGCCGCGCTCAAGGCCGCCGCCGCCGCGCCAGCCCCGGTCGCGCCTGCCCCCGCGGCGCCGCCCGCTCCGCCGCCGGTGCCGCCGGCTCCGAAGTATGTTTCGGCGCCGCCGCCGCTTCCCCGGATTCCCTCTGCTCCCGTTTCACCGCCATCACCTCCTCCGCTGCCGGTCGTGGCGGCCAGGCCCGCGGTGAAGGAAGTGGTGTCGGCGCCGCCGCCGGCGCCCCCGCCCCGTCCAGTGGCGACTCCGCCGCCGGTTTTCGCGCCGCCCGTACCGCCGCCCATGGCCAAGGCGCCCCCGCCCCCGCCACCGGTGCCGATCCGGCATTCCGGACCGCCGCCGGTGACGATGCCAAAGCCGCCCGGGTTTTCCGGCTCCGCCGCGCCCGGCGGGGCCATGGCGGGCGACAGTGCCGTTTCCGCCCCCGGCGCGGACTCCGGCGAGATCAAGGTGCTCCATTTGAAGCCGCCGATCGTGGTGCGCGATTTCGCGGCCGCGCTTGGGCTGAAGCCCTTCAAGCTCATCTCCGAGTTGAACCAGCTGGTGGGGTTTGCCGCGATGAACTCCAACATCGAGGAGGCGGTGGCCCAGAAGGTCGCGGAGAAGTACGGCTTTTCCCTGGAGATCAAGCACCGCGGGGACGTGGCGGCGCAGCAGGCGGCGGCCAAGGAGAAAAAGGAAAAACCGCCGGAAGAGGATGAGTCGAAGTTTCTCATGCCGCGGCCCCCGGTGGTCTGCATTCTCGGCCACGTCGACCACGGCAAGACCACGCTGCTCGACGCCATCCGCCAGGCCAATGTCGTGGCGGGCGAAGCGGGCGGGATCACGCAGCACATCGGCGCCTACCAGATCGAGTTCAACGGGCGAAAGATCACCTTCCTGGATACACCGGGCCACGCCGCGTTCACCAAGATGCGCGCGCGGGGCGCCAGCGCCACGGACATCGCCATCCTCGTGGTGGCGGCGGACGACGGTTTCATGCCCCAGACCGAGGAGGCGCTGAAGCTCATCCTGGCCGAGCGGGAGGACCATGCGGAGCGGTTTGCGCTCATCGTCGCGGTCAACAAGATCGACGTGAAGGGGGCCAATCTCGATCAGGTCAAGAACCAGATGCAGCAGCGCGGCATCCCGCCGGAAGACTGGGGTGGGGACACGATCACCGTACCCGTCGCCGCGATCAAGAACCAGGGCATCACCGAGCTGCTGGAGATGATTGCGCTGCAAGCCGACGTGCTCGAGCTCAAGGCCAACCCGAAGGCGGAAGCCCAGGGCGTGGTGATTGAGTCCCAGATCGATTTTGGCCGGGGGCCGCTGGCCACGGTCATCGTGCAGCGGGGAACGTTGCGCGTGGGCGACGCCCTCGTGAGCGGTTCGAATTACGCCAAGGTGCGCGCTCTGTTCGACGATCAGGGCAAGCCGATCAAGGAAGCGCCGCCGGCCATGCCGGTGCGGGTCATCGGTTGGAGCGGCGCCCCGGACAGTGGCGCGTCGTTCCGCGTGGTCAAAAACGTCCGCGAGGCCGAGAAAATCGCCGACGAGGAGAATCAGCGCGTGCGCAAGGTGGCGGTGACCGCCGCGGCCGTGCCGAAGGAAGTCTCGGTCGAGAAGCTCTTTGCCAACATTGCGGCGACCCAGGCGAAGGTCCTGAAGGTCATCATCAAGACCGATGTGTTTGGCTCCTCGGAGGCCGTGCGCAACATTCTCGAGGACATCAAGAGCGCGAAGGTACAGCTTGAGATCGTCTCGGTGGAGGTCGGGCTCGTCACCAAGAACGACGTCTTGATGGCCAGCGCCGCCGGCGCCGTGATCATCGGGTTCAACACCCGGTTGGAGAACGGGGTCACGCCGCTGGCGAAGCATCACGGGGTGCGCATGGCGATGTTCGAGATCATCTACGAATTGGGCGACAAGGTCCGGGAGATGATGGCGGACATGCTCGATCCCGACACCAAGGAGATCAAGACGGGGGCGGCCGAGGTGCGGCAGGTATTTCCCCTCGCCAAGGGTTTCGTGGCCGGCTGCCTCGTCACCGAGGGCAAGATCAACCGCAACGCCTCCGCGCGCCTGCGCCGGGGCAAGGAAATTGTTTACGAGGGCCGCATCGACACGCTCAAACGCTTCAAGGACGACGCCAACGAGATCCGCGCCGGCCTGGAATGCGGCATGAAGCTCGATAGTTTCAACGGCTATGCGGCCGGCGACGTGATCGAGTGCTACGAGATTCAAAAGGTGCGGGCCTCGCTTTGACGGTACCGCGGCGGATCAATTCCCGGATGTCTCCCGCGGGTTTCCGCCACCCGAAATTCCGATGAGCAACCGCATCATTCGTGTCAACGAGCTCGTCCAGCGGGAGGTCAGCGCCTACCTGCACCAGCGCTACCAGAGCGAGGCCGTGACGATCACCATCGCGGATGTGCGGATCTCGCCCGATTTGCTGGAAGGCCGCGTCTTTGTCTCGATCGTGGGCGACACCCCGACGGTCGAGGCGAAGCTGCGCTGGCTGCGCTCCAAGGCGGGGGAAATCCGGACGGAACTCGGGCGGCGGATCGTGCTCAAGTACCTGCCGAAACTCGACTATGTGCTCGACGAGACGGCGGCGCGCGGCGCCCGCATCCTGCAGGTGATGGACGAAATCGATCGGGGCGCCGCGCCGCGGCGCGAAGCTTAGGGAAACGATCGCGGTGGAAAAGCACTACGCCCAACTCTCCGCGGAATTTTCCCGCCTGCTGACCTCGCTGGCGGGGCGCAAGCTCGCGGTCTGCGGCCACGCCCGGCCCGACGGGGACTGCATTGGCGCGCAAGTGGCGCTGACGCGGGTCCTGCAGGCCCGCGGGTTCGACGTGCTATGCGTGAATGCCGACCCGGTGCCGCGGCGCCTCCAATTTTTGACCCGCGACACCGAATTCCGCCGCACCGACGACGTGGTGGGCGATCCCGAGGAGCGGGCGGCGATCTTTGTCGATTGTGCGGATCACGCGCGCGGAGGGGAGCGTTTGATGGCCCGCTATCCGGCGCCGGCGGCGGCCATCGATCACCACATATCGAATGTGGGTTTTGCCGCGGTCAACCTGCTGGACAGCGCCGCGGCGGCGACCTGCGAGATTTTGGCGGGGATATTCTTCGACAACGACCTGCCGGTCGACGCCCAGAGCGCGCAGGCGCTTTACGCCGGCATCCTGACCGACACCGGGCAATTTCGCTTCAACTCGACCTCGCGCCGCTGCTTCGTGCTGGCGGGTGAATTGGTCGCCCGCGGGGCGAAACCGGCGGAAGCCGGCTTCGAGCTGTATGAGCGGGAAACGGAAGGGAAGTTGCGCCTGCTGCAACACTTCCTGGCCTCGTTGGGCGTGGAGTGTGCGGGCCGGGTATGCATTGGCACGCTGCCGCCTGGAATTTTCGATGACACCGGATCCCACCCCGAAGACACCGAGGGCCTGGTCGATTACGCGCGCTGCATCGACGGGGTCGAAATTGGCGCACTGATCGAGATGCGGGCGGACGGCTCGCTGAAGGCGAGCCTGCGGGCGAAGGATCCCTCATATCGGGTCGACCTGGTGGCCGCGCTTTTCAACGGCGGCGGCCACGCCTGCGCCGCGGGCCTCAACCTCAAGACCGACACGGAAGGTTTTTACGAGCGTCTGGTCGCGGCGTTCGCGGAAAGGCTGGCCGTGGTCGACGCGCAACGCGGACGTTAGCTTATGTTGATGGCACCAAAAGAAATGGAGGGCATCCTCCTGATCGACAAACCGGGTGACCACACGTCGCACGACGTCGTGGCCCGGCTGCGGGGCAAATTGAAGATGAGGCGGATCGGGCACGCGGGCACCCTCGATCCGATGGCCACCGGACTCCTGATCATCCTCGTGGGCAAGGCGACGCGGGTGTCCCAATATCTCATCAGCCTGGACAAGGAGTACGAAGGCACCATCGAACTCGGCAAGGTCACCGACACGCAGGACGCTGAGGGTGAGGTGATGGAAACCCGCCCGGTGCCGCCGTTGACCGAGGCCCAGGTCAAGGCGGCAATGGACGGCTTTCTGGGCGATCAGTACCAGACGCCCCCCATGTATTCCGCGGTGAAGATTGACGGCGTGCCGCTGTACAAGAGCGCCCGCAAGGGGGTGGAGGTCGAACGCGAGCCGCGCTTCATCCGGGTGATGAGTTGGGAACTGACCGGGTTTGCCCTGCCGCGCTTCGACTTCCGCCTGCGCTGCACCAAGGGCACCTACGTGCGCACGCTGGGTCACGACCTCGGGCAACGCCTGGCGTGCGGTGCGCACCTGGCCGCCCTGCGCCGGACGGCCACCGACAAGTTTCATGTTTCGCAGGCTGTGACCCTCGATGAGTTGAATGCGATGTCCTTGCCGGAAATCGAGAGACGGCTCATCGCGCCGCGCGACGCGGTGCCGAGCCTGGCGTTGTGACGGCGGGGCCCGGCAGGTGACGACACAAGCGCTGGCCGCACGATGGATCTTCCCGCCCAGGTAAACGGCTTGGAGCACGCCCGGCTGCCGGCCCGCCCGCTGCACCTCGCGATCGGGGTTTTTGATGGCGTGCACCGCGGGCATCGCGCCGTCATCGAATCCGCGGTGCGGGCGGCGCGGGCGGAGGGCGGCGTGGGCGGAGTCCTGACTTTTTGGCCGCACCCGAGTGCGCTGCTGCGGCCGTCGAATCCCACCCGGCTGATCCAGGGGGGCGCGCTGAAATCGAGCATGATCGCGGGGCTCGGCGTCGACCTCGTGATCACGGAGGCCTTTACCGCGGCCCTGGCGGAAGTGGCGGCGGCGGATTTTCTCCCGTGGCTCAAGCAGCGCCTGCCGCAGCTGGCGGCACTCTATGTGGGGGAGAATTTCCGTTTCGGCCAGGCGCGGCGCGGGGACGTGGCGATGCTTTCGGGCCTGGCGCGCCAGCACGGGGTCCGCGTCTTCAGCGCCCCCCGCGTCCGGCTTGGGGGCGAGGCGATCAGCAGCACGCGTATCCGCACGATGTTGACGGCCGGGGAGATCGAGGCGGCGAATGCGCAACTCGGCTACCCGTATTTTGCGGAGGGAGTGGTGACCCCGGGAAAACGGCTGGGACGTTCCCTGGGATTTCCCACGCTGAACCTCGTCTGGGCCCCGGATTTGGAACCACGCCACGGCGTTTACGTCGTCCGGGTGCGGGGAGGTGCGGCGCCGGATTCGCGTCCGGCGGTGGCTAATTACGGCCTGCGGCCGACGGTGGAGCGCACCGGCGAGCCGCGCTTGGAAACCCATGTCCTGGGGGATTGCCCGCTGGGCGAGGGCGACACGATCCGGGTCGAGTGGCTCATGTTTTTGCGTCCGGAGGTCAAGTTTGAGGGGGTGGACGCCTTGTGCCGGCAGATCGCCCTGGATCGGCTGGCCGCCGCAGAGTATTTCGGCGGATGATGTGACGGCGGCGACGCCAAGCTTTTTCCTTGCGCTGGGCGGGCGCCGTCGCGTTACTCGCCGACCTCCGATTTTCGGACTCTTAGCTCAGTTGGTTAGAGCGCTTCCTTGACATGGAAGAGGTCGCTGGTTCGAGTCCAGTAGAGTCCACCATCTTGCGTCAGTTATTCCGATGGGCGGGGCTTTCATCGGAAGGCTGGTTCCCGGCTCCCGCAAGGGCCTCGGCTTCTTTTCCATCCCCGCCGATCCTCTCACCCACGCCATCGGCTTTTCTTTTGCTTCCGACGCAGCCAACCCGGCGAAGGAGACCTCTACCTCTCCTGACCTCCTTCGCGGCCTGGAATCAAGCTTGAAACGGTTTTGACGGACTTCCGGCGCCGCTGTCGCACCGGTCGCCGACGCACGCGCTGCCGCTCGCAGCCACACACTCGCACCCGTGCCGGTTTTCAAACCGCCAGAATCAGCCTGCGTTCGCGCCGCCGCTTGCACCAAGCTGCCTCCACCACTGAGCCCGCAAAGATATTTCTGTCAGGGGACGGGGTCACCCGGCCGCGCGGGGTCTCCCCCCCAACCGGTCACCACTCTTTGCAAACTCCGCATTGTTTCATCAAGAAACTCCGCATGCATGCGTTTTGTAACGCAATCGCCGGTCGGCCATGGTCCAGCTTCCAATCAAGCACTTGCGCTGATTTCATCGCGTTTTGTAACGCAACGCCTCGTTCCGTCTCCTTCATCCTCTTCACGCGCTTCCAGTCCTCGGGGTGCGCTGCTTGCCGGCCCTGATTGTCGAGATGCACGTGGCAGTCGACGTTGCCGCTCACGTAGCCGTGAAAGTTCTCGAAGCCGTGCCAGGTGGGATTTTAGGGCGGATAGCAGCCGAGGTGCCATTTGCCAAAAACGGCCGTCGCGTAACCGGCGGAACGGAGCGACTCCGGCAGCGTGTTCTCCAACCGCAGTTGGCGCTGCGGTCGCCGTAGCCCATGTCGTCGGCGAGGATGATCACGAGGTTGGGTTTGGCCGGGGCGGGGGCCGCCGCCAGGGGCGGGAGCAACGCGGAGCAGGCGGGCCGCAGGAGCAGGGTGCAAAAAGGCGAACGATTCATCGGGTGATCAAGGGGAGGCGAGGGCGCGGAGCATGTCCAGTTGACGCTGGTAGGCGGGTTTGGGCTGAAGATTCTCATCCAGCATCAGGGGATGTCCATCCTTGCCGTCGGCCTTCCAGGAGCTGCGGTCGGTGAAGCCCCAGGTCTTGAAACTCTTCACCGCGGGCGACCGCAGCGCACGGCGCAGGATCTCGGCGTAGTAGATCCCCTGCAGGGCGAAGTCCTGCGCCGTGGGATTCGGGCCGAGGTGGATGTCGAACTCGGTGATGTGCACCTCGAGTCCGGCTTGGGCGTAGAGGGCGAGTTGGGCGGAAAACGCGTCGAAGTCGAAGGGTTGGCCGCCGCCCCAGCTCACCAGCTTGCCGTCCTTGAGACGGGAGTGCAGCTGCAGACCAGCGCCGTCCACGGGAATGCCTTCCTCGCGCAGCGCCTGAATCAATTCGAAAAACCCAAGGGCGCGGATTCCCCTGGTCGTCTCGTTGCCCCATTCGTTCAGAATCAGCTTCAGGCCGGGCCCGCCCACCTCGCGCGCGGTCCGGAACGCCTCGACGAGATAGCGGGGAAACGCGTGTCTCTTCCCCTGATACATCCCGAGCGTCTTCATCCACACGTGATCGGCGCCGAGGTGGGTCTTTTCCTGCCACTCGAAACTGCCGTCGGCCCGCCGCCCCTGGCCCGCCAGTGCCTCGTTCACGACGTCGGCATACTGCACTTGTCCCTGGTAGCGGGTGAGGATCGTCCTGATGCGATTCCGCAGGAGCTCGAGCAATGCCGGGGCGGAGAGCCCGCCTGCGTTGACCCAGCGGGGAGTGTACGTCGCACCGCCGATCAAGGGGTGCAGGTACACCTGGAGGTGGTTTGCCCGGGCGAAAGCGATCAGGGCGTCGGTCTTCTCGAAGTTGGTGGTGTCCCGGACGCGCTGGGTCGAGGTCATGTAGACGCCCACGGTCATGATGTTGAAGTTGCGGACGAAGAATTCGGCGAGCGGGGAATCGCCCGGTTTGGACGGATCGAGGCCGCTGGCGAAGGAGCCCAGCAGGAAGTCGGGACGAATCTGGCGGGCGAGCGTCACCAGCGAATCCGGTTGACGCGGAGCGGTGGGGGCAACGGGTGGGGCGCCGAAAGCGACGCCGAAAAGCGTGGTCCAGCCGACGACAAGGAGGAGAGTCCTCATGCCCGAGCTTCACGCGGCCTGGGCCGTGCGGCAACCCTTCGCTCCGGTGGCGCGACCGGCTGCCGGCGGGAGGTGCCACCGGCGAAGAAATGTCTGGCGGGCCGGCGGGACGCCGCCGACTATCACAGGCTGAACCGCCCATGACTGTCCTTGGATCCGCGGGCCGCGCCCGGCCGTACTGGCGGCATTTCGCCGTCAACATCATCTCGCCGGCCATTCTGACGTTTGCGCTGTTCTTCGGGTTTATCTTCGCGGTGATCGTGCCGACGATGAAGCGGAACACGATGGAGCGGAAGAAGGAGATGATCCGCGAGTTGACCCAGACGGCTTGGAGTGAGTTGGCGGCCATGCACGAGCAGGAGAAGCGCGGCGTCCTCAGCCGGACGGCGGCGCAGCAGGCGGCCATCGCGCGGATTCGCGCCCTGCGTTTCGGCGACGACGGGAAGGACTATTTTTGGATTTCCGACCTCGAGACACGCATGGTGATGCATCCGTATCGCGCGGAGTTGGACGGCAAGGACCTCAGCACGTACACCGACCCGGCGGGCAAGCGGCTGTTTGTCGAATACACCCGGATCGTGCGGGCGCAGGGCGACGGTTACGTGGAGTACCTGTGGCAGTGGAAGGACGATGAGCGGCGGGTGGTGCCGAAGCTGTCGTATGTCAAAGGCTTCACGCCGTGGGGATGGATCGTGGGGACCGGCATCTACCTGGAGGATGTCCGGGCCGAGATTAGCCACATGACCCGCCGGGTGTTGTATTTCTCCTTCGGGCTTTCGGCCGGCATGGCGGGGTTGCTGGCGTATATCGCCAAACAGGGCCTGGACTTGGAGCAGAAGCGCTGGCGGGCCGAGCGGGCGTTGCGTGATTCGGAGGAGCGATACCGGATGCTGGTCGAAAGCGCGGCCGAAGGCGTCCTGCTGGTCCTGCACGAGCGGCCGGCCTTCGCCAACAAGACCCTGCTCGATCGCCTGGGCTACACCGAGGCGGAGCTGGTGCAGTTGCCATTGGAAAAGGTGATCACCACCGTGGCGCCCGGGACGGGCAACGCGGCCGCGGAGCGCCGGGCCCGGCTGACGGACAAGCGTGGCGGGGTCACCGAAGTGCTGGTGACGTCCGCGCCGGTGACCGTGGGTGACCAGAGCGGCCAGATGCTGACGATTCGCGACGTGGCGGCGCGGCGGCAGACCGAGGAAGCCCTGACGCGGCTGGTGGCGGATCTGCAGAGCCTGCTGCCGCTCGCCACGCGGGCGATTGGCGGGCTGCCACCGTCCCTGGTGACGTGCGGGCTGGCCACGCCGATTCAGCAGGCGGCGGCGATCATGGCGCGGGCGAAGGCCAGCGCTGTGCTGATCCTGGAGCCGGGCGGCGATCCGATCGGCATTGTCACGGATCAGGACTTGCGCAACCGCGTGCTGGCGGAGGGAAAGAGCGCCGCGCTGCCGGTGGCCACGGTGATGAGTGCACCGCTCGTCCGCATTCCGGCGCGCGCGCTGCTCTTCGAGGCGGCCCGCCTGATGCAGGAGCGGGGCGTGCAGCATCTGGTCGTGGTCGATGAGGCGGGCCGGGCGGTGGGAGTGCTGACCGGGACGGAGATCCTGCACGCGCAGCGTCACGCCGTGGCGGTGTTGCTCGCAGAAATCCAGGGGGCGGCGTCACCCGAGGAATTGCGGGACAGTCGCGCGAAGTTGCCGGTCTTTGTGCGGGCGCTGCTGGAGAGCGGAGCACGCGTGGAGACGGTCACGCGGATCATGACGACGGTCTCGGATGCCGTGGCGGGGCGGTTGCTGGCCCTGGCGGAGGCCGAACTCGGTCCGCCACCCGTGCCGTATGCGTTTGTGGTGCTGGGCAGCGAGGCGAGGGAGGAGCAGACGCTCGCCACCGACCAGGATAACGCGCTGATTTACGCGGACGTCCCGGCTGAGCAGGGAGAGGCGGCCGCGGCCTATTTCCTGCGGTTGGGCGCGAAGGTGTGCGATGGGCTCGACCTCGTCGGCTATCAGCGGTGCAAGGGTGAGGTGATGGCGTGTAATCGGAAGTGGTGCCAGCCGATCGCCCAGTGGCGGCGGTATTTCTCCGCGTGCGTGACGGCGGCCAATCCGCAGGACCTGCTCGACGTGAATGTCTTCTTTGATTTCCGCTGCGCGCACGGCGACGACCAGTTTGTGGGGCAATTGCGCCAGCACCTGCGGGAGCTGCTGGCCGGGGAGGCCCGGCACACGTTCTTCTTTCACCTCGTGCAAAGCACCCTGCAGTTCCGGCCGCCGCGGGGTTTTTTTGGCAACCTCCAGTTGGAGGCGGCGGGGGACGAACCGGCGAAGTTCAACATCAAGGCGACGATAATCCCGCTGGTGAATTTCGCGCGGATCTACGCCTTGCAGGCCGGCCAGGCCGCGACCAACACGCTCGATCGCCTGCGCGCCCTGCGCGATGCGGGCCGGCTGGTGCCTGCGAGCCACGACGAGTTGGTCCAGGCCTACAACGCACTCATGCACCTGCGGCTGACGCACCAGGCGGCGCAGGTGCAGCGCGGGCTTGCGCCGGACAACGCCATCGAGCCAGGTGAGCTCACTCAGCTCGAACGTTCGATCCTCAAGAAGATCTTTGCCGACATCGCCGTGTTCCAGGCGCGACTGGAAACGGATTTTGCGCGGACGGCATGAGGCCCCGCCGATGCGTGTCCTGATCGTCGGCGACGTGCACGGGCGGCACCGCGAGTTGGTCGCGGCGCTGCGGCAGGCCCAGACGGACTACCGCATCGAGGCGGCGATCCAGGTGGGCGATTTCGGCTTTACGCGCGCAGGCTTGGAACGGGCCCGCCGGGAACCCTGGCGGTTTCCGGTCCCGGTGCACGCGATTGACGGCAATCACGAAGATCACGCCTGGCTGAGTCGCGCCCTCCTGCTGGGCGCGGCGCGCAGCTGGGAACAGGAGTTTAATCTGATCTACCAGCCGCGACCCTCGGTGGCGCGGCTCGGCGCATCGATGGTGGGGTTTCTCGGCGGGGCGCTGCACGTGGATCGACCGCAGCGGCACAATCTGCTGGCGGGGCTGCCAAACTACCTCCTGCGGCGGCACTGCGAGCGGGCGGCGGCGCTGTTCAATCACGCGCGATGTGACCTCATCGTGACGCACTCCTGCCCGGCGGGGATTGGAGTCGGGATGCGGGCCGGCGTCGAGCACGAGTACGGGGTCGGTCTGCACGTGCAGGGGGCGGGCTTTGATCCCGGGCCGGCGGAGGATTGTGGCGAGGTGGAATTGGGCCGGCTGTGGCGCGAGCTGAGCCACCGGCCGGGCGCGTGGGTGTTCGGCCACTTTCACCGGGCGCACCTGGCGACGGTCGATCGCACGCGCTTCGTCGGCGTCGACGAAGACCTCACCACGCCGTCGCGCCGCCTGACGATTTGGGACACCGAGGAGAAGAAGCTGCTGAGCTGTCGGGCCGATCCAAGCGCGAGCTGAGGCCGATCCCGGCGGCCCGCGGGTTCACGGCCCACCAAAACTGGCTCCGGATCAATCAGGCGGTGGCGGGCCGCGGCGCGTTGTCTTCGTGGCGAGGGGTCAGGAGGGATACGACGATCAGCACGAGGAAGCCGAGCGGAATGGTGACAATCGCCGGCTGGCTGAACGGCACGAGGGCGCGGGTGGGGTCGAGGCCGTAAACGTCCCGGAAGGCCTGCGCGCTGAGGAGAATCCAGGCGAGGGACGAGACCATGCCGACGACGATGGCGGCGGTGATGCCCTGTTTCGTGGTGCGCTTCCAGAAGAGCAGCATCACGAGTGCCGGCAGGTTGGCCGAAGCCGCAATGTTGAAGGCCCAGCCGACGAGGAAATTCACATTCATTTTGGAGAAAAGAATGCCGAGGCAGATCGCCAGCAAGCCCACACACACCGCGGCGATCTTGGCGGCCCGCACCTTCTGATAATCGTCCAACTTCATCTGCAGGAAATTGGTCATGAGATCGTGCGCCACCGCCCCGCTGGCGGCCATGATGAGTCCGCTCACCGTGCCGATCACCGTGGTGAAGGCCACCGCCGAGATGACAGCGAACAACAGTTCGTTGAAACTGCGGGCGAGCAGGGGCGCCGACATGTTGGAGTCGGTGAAGTCGAGGGTGCCGCTGGTCATGGCGCCCAAGCCGAGGTAGAGCGTCAGGACATAGAAGAAGCCAATGGCGGCGATGCCCACCACCGTGCTCTTGCGGGCGCTGGCCTGATCCTTGACGGTGTAGTAGCGGATCAGAATGTGCGGGAGCGAGGCCGTGCCGCAGAAAAGCGCCAGCATGAGCGAGAGAAAATCGAGTTTGTCGGCGAACTTGTCCCCGCGCACCTTGCGGAAGGTGGGGCTGGACCCCGGGGCCATGAAGTCGGAGCCCGGGGTGGGTTTTTGGTAATAGATGGTGGTCGTGCCGCCGTCGGCCTCGGCGATCTTGTCCGAACTCCAAAGGATCACCTCGCTCTGCTGCAGGGTGCGCAGGAAGGCCAAGGGACCGAGGGGACCGGTTTCCTCCACGCCGCCCGCCAGTTTTGACGCGTAGCCCACGGGGTAGAGATCGGCTTCTCCGGCGCCTTTGCCCCGCGGGAGGCCATTGACCAGCTTCGAGCCGTCGGCCCGCACCATCATGGTCTGCGTCTCGGCCAGGAGCGCCGCGCCCTCCCGGCGCCAGACGGAAACCCGGCCGGCGGCGTCCCGAACGCGCAGGTAGGGTTTGCCGGCCCAGGCCCCGTCTTCGGGGAGGACGACCGCACCCGGAGCCCCGGTGATTTCTGCGGCGGGCACGTTGCGCTGGGCGATGTGCACGGGGCGGCCGGCGGCGTCAGTGGGTTTCGTGCTCAGGCCGCGCCAGAGGATCATGACCGTGATGACGGCGCAGAGCACCACCAGCAGGGACCCCTTGATGAACTGAACCCAGGTGGTCGAAACCATGCCGGCGGTGGTGACGATCAGCGTGACGATCAGCCCGACGCCGATCACGCCGACATAATGGGGAAAGCCGAGCAGGGGCTGCACGAGGGCGCCGGCGCCCACCATCTGCGGAATCAGGTAGAAGCAGCTCACGACGAGCGTGCTGATGGCCGCGGCCAGCTTGATGCCGCGGGAGTTGAACTTGTTGTCGAGCGCATCGGCAAAGGTGAAGCGGCCGAGACGCTTCAGGGGCTCCGCGACGATGAACAGGGCGACAATCCAGCCGGCGAGGTAGCCGATGGAGTACAGGAAGCCGTCGTATCCGAAAAAAGCGATCATGCCGCAGATGCCGAGGAAGGACGCGGCGGAAAGGTAGTCGCCGGCGAACGCGATGCCGTTGACGGCCCAATGGATGCCGCCGCCAGCCGCGAAATAGCCGCTGGCCGACTTGGCCCGGGAGCCCAGGTAGAAACTGATGGCCAGAACGATCCCGGCGAAAAACAGAAAGATCAGGACGGCGGTGAGGGACGTGGCGTGAATCATGGTGGGGCGGGGCTACTTGGCTTTGCGGCAGATCCTCATGTAGAGCAGCGCCAGCACGATGGCGGCGGCGATCAGGGCGAAGCCGTAGACCACGGCCAGGTTGACCCCGCCGAGGAATGGCCGGCTCATCGCGGCGGGCCGAAAGGCACTCAGCGCCATGAAGCTGCCGTAGAAGGCGACGTAAACGGCAAAGAGCACCAGCCCGAGGCGCGTATTGTGCGCGACGACCGCTGCGTCCTCCTGTTCCCGGGCTTCCGGGGCCTTGAAATCGAGTCCGGCCATGGGGATGTTGTTTTGGGGGTTAGAATTTGTAGATGATGGCGAATTGCTGCCGCCAGCTCTCACCTGGGGTGAGGATCTTGTAGGTGGTGCGCAGCCAGGAAAATTCGA
Source organism: Opitutales bacterium (assembly GCA_038249085.1). Lineage (GTDB taxonomy): Bacteria > Verrucomicrobiota > Verrucomicrobiia > Opitutales > Opitutaceae > ER46. The sequence continues at coordinate 11,412 of JBBRWR010000039.1, read as the reverse complement.
AGGCCAGTTGAACCTGCGCGTTCAGCGAATAAAACACATTGCCGAAGACGAGGGTGTTCTTGGTGCGCGCGTCTTTCGTGGGGTCGGTGCTGCCGCTCAGGTCGCCATCGGCGGGATCATCCACGCTGGCCCCGAGGTTGTATTGCCATGAGGGCGCCGGCGTGAAGGTGAAGGCGGCCCAGCCGCCGACCGCATCGATTTCCTTCTTCAGGGTTGAGTTGATGCCCTGACCGATGCCGCCGAGGTGGGAGTCGAAATTGCGCCCGATGAAGACTTCGGCCTGCAACAGCACGGTCGCCGAGAGGGGCAGGCGGAGATCGCCGTTGACCGACCAGGTTTCGTATTCCTCGCTTCCCAGCAGATTCCCCTGATGAATCTCCTCGGTGCCGTAGTGGCCCGAGAGACCGAAGGTGGTGGGTTGCCTGTTCCAGCCCGGGAAGGTCAGGCCCACGCGACCGGCAAAGGTGGGCAGTCCGGCGTCGGCGCCGGTGTCGGGATCATTGGCGGAGGCGAAAACCGCCTTGCGGCCGGTGATGGTACGACTGATGCCGGCGTCGATTTTCAGCTCCACTCCCTCGTCGACCGCGACGCTCTTGATCAGCCGGATCTGGGGGCGCCGGTAACCGACGTTGCCCTGCCACCAGGCGACGCTGTAGTTAACCGTATTGGGATTTAACGGCGAGATGATGTCCCAGGTCTGACCCGCCAGAAGGGCGATTTTCAGTTTCGGCCAGTCCATCCGCACATACGCGTGGCGCAGCATCGGCTCCGGTTTATTTTCGCCGGCGCCGGCGCCGTACAAGTCGAACTCCACCTTGCCGGTGGCCAGGAAAGTCTCGGACGTGGGGCCGGTGGCATCCACGCCGAGCCGGGTTTGGTTGGCGGTGAGATTAAAGTGCGAGTCGTTTCGGAGTACGCTTTCGGTTTCGACCCAACGATCGAAATTGCCGAGCGACGTGCGGGAATCGTCGTACGCGGCGTCGAGCTTCACGTAGCCGTAGAAATTGAGATCGAGGGAGGAGCGGGCGGGTTTGCCTTTGAGGCCGGCGAGGGCCTTGAGCTTTTCGGTTTCGGCCGGCGTGAAGACCGGGGCGGGGGCGGCAGTCGGCGTGGCCGGCGCCGCAGCGGCGGCGGGAGTGAGCCATTGCCGGAGGGCGGCCAGGTCCCGCTCGACGTTATCCAGCCGTTGCCGGAGTTCCCGGTTTTCCTGCCTCAGGGCTTCGGTTTCATTAGCGGCGCGCGCCGGAGCTGGTAGCGCAAGGGTGGCGAGGGCAGCGAGTGACAGAACGACAAATCCCGGCGTCTCTCCTGGAATCATGATAAGGTGCGTTTTGCGGTGGTTTGGGGCGGATGGGCCCAAATTTAACTAATAGTCGGCGGCGACTAGATTAGTTATATTTTTCGACAGGAAGCGATTTCCACCCTCGTTTGCGAATTGAAGCAGGATTAATCGCCGGTATTTGCGCGGCGCACGCAGCCGCTCCCGTCCTGCCAGGGCTGGCCGCGGAATCTCAACTCAGATTCGTTCGATTCGCTTCGGGTCCGGCGAGGGGCCCAGGCCCGGTTCCTCCGGGAGCGCAAAGGTGCCGGCAGTGGCTGCGATGGCGCGGGTTTGGCTGCGCTGGAACGTCAGCCGCGATTTGATCAGGTACTCCAGCAGCGGACAGAGAGCCTCGCTTTGCGACGCCACGCCGGCCGAGGCGGCCAGCACGTGATGGCCGTGCGGCACGACCTGCACGCCGGGATAGTTTTGGACAAATGCGCAGATCTTCAGCCATTCACTGAGTCCGCCGCACCATTCCGGGTCCGATTGCACGAAGCTCACGATCTTGCGTTCGAGAAAGGGCTGGACGTTCCAGCGGGTGTACCAGTGCTCACCCGAGGCCAGGGTGATCCCCGTCTCGCCCTTCAGGCGCGTGTAGCCTTCGAGATCGTCGGGGCGCAGCGGTTCCTCCAGCCAATGGGGCCGGGCGGGGAGGATTCCTTTGGCCAGGGCGATGGCGTAATCCACGTCCACCGACTGTTTCCACACATACTGGATGCCGTCGAACATCAGGATTGCCTCCGGTCCGAGTTCCTCCCGCAACGCGTGCGCCAGCGCGATGTTTTCCTTCAGTCCGGCGGCGCCATCGGTCAGGCCGTGTCCGAAGAACCACTTCTGGCGGCGGAAACCCTGATCAAAAAAATCCCGGGCGATCTTGCGCGCCTCGGCCGGCACGACCGAGTGTCCGAGCGTGCTGGCATAGACATTGAGTCGGGGACGCTGGCCTCCGAGCAGCCGCCAGACGGGTTGGCCCGCGGTTTTGCCGCGCAGATCCCACAGCGCCAGATCCACGGCGCTCAGGGCCGTGATGAGCCAGCCGGTCGCGGTGTGGCGCGCGGGTCGTTCGATACCCCAGACTGCGGCGCCGGTCAGGGGGTCCTTGCCCGCGGCATAACTTTCGAGTGCTTGGCCCGGGTGGCACGCGGCCCACAGCGAGGCGAAGTTGAGTTGATCCGGATCCGCGGCGTCGCGTCCCGCGAGGAGGGCTGACAGATTCGGCGGGAACGCCGCCGCCTGATCCTTGAGCAGCGGACCAGCGTAGCCCCGCAGCCCGGACTCGCTGGTAATCTCAAGGTAGGTGTCGGTCGCACCGGCTTTGTTGGCGGCCGCGGTGCGCACGCGGACGACTTTGGCGGCCCGCACGCGCAGCGGAGGAGTTTTCGCGGCGGCGGCGGACAGGTGCGGGCTCAGCAGGCCGCCCGTCGCGGCGGCGACGGCGGTCGTCTTCAGGAAGGATCTGCGCGTGGTCATGATAATTTCCCTTTCGGCCGGGGTCAGCGGGTTCGGTCCCCTGGCGACTTGGTTCGGTTTCTTGGGGATGGGAGTCGCTTTATGCCGCGCCCCCGAATCGCGGCGTAAAGTTGATCCTGCAGGGCATGGAGTCGGGAGGGTGATCGAGCGAAGTTCGGGCTGCGCTCCGCCGACCCACTACGGGAAGCGCTTCTGCGCGCCGGCGACGTCGGCCCGCACGGTGCCATCCAGCGCGATGATGGGTTGCGGGTTCGCGACCCGGCCAAGGGGACGGCAGCCGGGTCCGATGCCGTTGCGACCGAGGTCGGCGTCGGTGGCGTCGGCCAGGGCGGTGAGTTGGCGAACGACGTCGGGATGGGAGGAGGCGACGTTACGGGCCTCGCCGATGTCGTCGCTGAGGTTATACAACTCGCCCTTGGTGAGATGCAGTTTCCAGGCACCGAGCCGCACCGCCTCGAGGAGGAAGCCGCGATGGTAGAGGAAGGAGTTGTGTGGCGGTTTCGCCGGATTGCCGACCAGGACGGGCCAGACATCGACGCCGTCGAGCTTGCGCCCGGCGGGCAGGGCGGCGCCGCCGAGCTTCGCGAGGGTGGGCAGAATATCGATCATGCCGGTGATGGCGTCGGTGGAGGTGCCGGCGGGCACGTGTCCCGGCCACCAGGCGATGCCGGGAACGCGGATGCCGCCCTCGAGGGTGGACCCCTTGCTGCCGCGGAGGGGATGATTGGTGGCGCCCTGGTTGACCGGGCCGCCGTTGTCCGAGACGAAGAGGACGAACGTATTACGGTCGAGCCCGAGTTCACGCAGCGTGCCGAGGACCTGGCCGACACTCCAGTCGACCTCCTGAATCCAGTCGCCGAGCAGGCCGTGGGGGGACTGGCCGCGAAATTCCTCGCGCGGGTAATGCGGAAAGTGGACGGCGGAGTGCGCAAAATAGAGGAAGAACGGGCGATCCTTGCGTTCGCGGATGAAGGCGACGGCGTGCTCGGTGTAGCGACGCTCGATTTCGAGTTGTTGTTCGGCGCGGACGCGACCGATCACGGTGTTGCCCTCGAGGAGGGCGAGGGGCGGCTGCTCGCGGCCCTTGATGCCCGTTTCGTCGTCAACGCTCGCCGCTTTCTTGGCGGAGGCATTCGTGGCGCTGGCCTTGGGGGCGGGTGGCTTTTGCCCGAAGCTGCTTTTCGTGCCGTCGGCGGCCGGGCCCATGTCGTTGGAGTAGGGCAGACCGAAGTAGGTATCGAAGCCCTGTTGCAGCGGCAGGAAGGGGAATTGGTCGCCCACGTGCCATTTGCCGATGCAGCCGGTGGCGTAGCCGGCGGTGCGCAGGACTTCGGCCACCGTCTGCTCGTCCGGATTCAGTCCCACCGCGGCGGCCGGGAAGAGCACGTGCGGGACGGACAGCGCGCGCTTGGGATAGGACCCGGTCAGCAGCGCGGCGCGCGACGGCGAGCAGACCGGCGCGGCGTAGTGGCTCATCAGTTTGCGGCCCTCCGCCACCATGCGGTCGAGGTTGGGGGTGCGGTTGGTCGAACCCCAGGGGCCGATGTCACTGTAGCCCAGATCGTCGACGTTGATGATGATCAGGTTGGGGCGCGACGGGGCGGCGGCCTGAACCGGGAGGAGACTGGCGAGGCCAAGGGCAAGAAAGGTGGGGAGCAGTTTCATCGTTGGAGGAGATTTCATTTCTTCTTGCGGTTGCCTTTGCCGGACTGGGCCGCCTTGGGGGCGGCGGCTTTCGCCTCCCCGAGGTCGGGCAGCGGGAGGTAGTCGAAATCGAGCATCATCTTCTCGGTGAGGGCGAGACGCAGGTCGTGCTCCACGGTGCGGAGTTCAGGGGATCCGCTGAGGTTGTTCAGTTCCGACGGATCCGCCTCGAGGTCGTACAACTCATAGACCGGGCGTGGCGTGGTGAAGTACGTGGCGCGAAGACCGGGGGAGAGTTTTCCCTGTTCGTTGGCCTCGGTCATCTGCTTCCAGGCGGCGCCGCCGGCGGAGTCAACGGGCGAGTAGGGCAGCCACGGGGTGCAATTGTAGATGAACTTGTACCGGTCGCTGCGCACGGCGCGACCGAGGTCGTAGCTGCTGCTCTTCATGTTGACCGTGACCGGGGCGGAGCCGTGCGGACCGCGTTCGATAAAGATGTGGGTGCGCGGCGTGTAGGCCTCGCCGCGCAGCAAGCCGGCAAAGGAGCGACCACTCATCTTCGCTCCCGGCTCGAGTCCGGCGGCGGCCAGCAGCGTGGGGGCGAGGTCCTCGTTGCTGAGCAGCGTGCGCGACTCGGTGCCGGGCTTGGTCACGCCGGGCCAGCGAATGACCAGGGGCACGTTGGAACCTGGATCGTAGAGCGAGCCCTTGCCGTGGGGCAGGGCGAGGCCGTTGTCGCCGGCGAACACGACGAGGGTGTTGGGGGCGAGCCCGCGGGTGGCGAGGGCTTCGAGGACCTCGCCCATGCTGTGATCGACGCGGTTCACCTCGCCACAGTAGTCGGCGAGTTGCTCGCGCATGCCGGGCAGGTCGGGCCAGTGGGCGGGCAGCTTGAGGGACGCCGGATCCGGGCGGAAGGAGGCGGGGGCGTTCCACGGATGATGGGGATCGCTGAAGTTTAACCAGAGGCAGAAGGGTTTGTCCTTCGGTCGCTGATCGAGAAACTCCTTCATCTGCTCGATGGCCTGCGGATCGGAACCCACGCGCAGATAGTCGACCCGCTGGGCAAACGTGCGCAGTCCGTGTTCCTCCATCAGGCGGCCCGCCTCGGTGCCGGCGGCGCGGCCGGAGCCGTCGAGATGGTAGGTGCGCCCGCAGATGCCGGTGTGGTAGCCTCCCCGCGCACGGAGGAGTTCCAGAAACGTGATTTCGTCGCGCGGCAGCGGGGACGAGAAGCGGGTCATGCGGGCGGCGACAGCGGAGCGGCCGGTGAGAAAGGCGGTGCGGGCGGGGACGCATTGGGGGGCCGCGGTGAAGAAGCGGTGGAAGCGCATGCCTTCCGCGGCGAGTTGATCGATGGCCGGGGTGCGGACGTTGGTGTCGCCGTAGCAGCTGAGGAACGGATAGCTCTGATCGTCGGAGAGGACGAAGAGGATGTTGGGCGGTTGGACCTTGCCAGCGGCGAAACCAGCGATCGCGATCGAGAAGACGAGCCCAAGGCCCGTGAACAGAGAGAGCAGGCGGCGGAGACTCATGCCGCCGATTAATGGGCAGCGCGGCGGCCGGGACGAGACTGAATTGGCGGACGCTCAACGCCGCCCACGGCGGATTTTTGTACGGTCGGTCGCGCGGGTAGGAGCGACTTTATGCCGCGATGGAAATCCGCCCACGCTGAATCGCGGCGTAAAGCCGCCTCCTACAAGAGGGATCCGACCAGCCATTTTCGGGCCTGTTCGCCGTGCAAAACATCCGCCGTGCAACGACGCCAGCGCCCGCTCAGCGCGCCAGGATCGTGCGCAGGGCGGCCAGCACGAGGTCGACGTTGCGCACGGTGGCGCCGTGGCCCATCAAACCGATCCGCCAGGCCTTGCCGGCCATGGGGCCGAGGCCCGAGCCGATCTCGATGCCGTATTCCTCGAGCAGGCGTCGACGCACCATCGCATCGTCCACCCCGGCCGGAATGCTGATGCAATTGAGCGAATGGAGCGAACGCTGGGGGATGTAGGTGAGGCCGAGCTGCTCCAGCCCGGCACGCAGGCGCTGGTGCATGGCGGCGTGGCGGGCGACGCGGGCATCGAGCCCCTCCTCCAGCACGATGGTCAACGCCTCGTGCAGCGCGTACGTCATGTTGATGGGTGCGGTGTGATGGTAAACCCGGCCGCCGCCGCCGCCGGTGTAATACTTGCGCAGCATCGAGACGTCGAGGTACCACGACTGCGGCTTGGTCTTGCGCGCGTCCATGCGGGCGAGGGCGCGCGGGCCGAAGCTCACGGGAGAGAGGCCGGGAGGGCAACTCAGGCACTTCTGCGTGCCGCTGTAGATGGCGTCGATGCCCCAGTCGTCGACCCGCAGTTCATGGCCGCCCAGGCTGGTGACGGCGTCGACGACGAGGAGCGCGCCGTGGGCCTGGACGATGGCGGCGAGGCCCTCGAGGGGTTGGTGGGCCCCCGTGCTGGTCTCCGCGTGGACGATGCCCACCAGGGTCGACTTGGGAAACGCCGTGAGGGCGGCGGCGATCTGCTCGGGTTGGATCACGTCGCCCCAGGTGGCCTCGACCGCGTGCACGGTGGCGCCGCAACGTTCCATCACGTCCTTCATGCGGGTGCCGAACACGCCGTTGACGCAGACGATGACCTCGTCGCCCGGTTCGATGAGGTTGACGGCAACGCATTCCATGCCGGCCATGCCGGTGCCGCTGACCGGAAAGGTGAGGGCGTTCTTCGTGCGAAAAACCTGCCGGAGCATTTCGCAGACCTCGTCCATGATGGTGAGGTATTGCGGATCGAGGTGACCCAGCGTGGGCGCGCTGAGGGCGCGCAGCACGCGATGGGAAACGGGACTGGGGCCGGGGCCGAGGAGAATGCGTTCAGCGGGATTCATGGCGAAGGGAGAGCAAAAGGGTCTTTCGGGGTGGACGACGAGCGCGAAGATCAGGCGCCGGGCGGTTTTACGCCGCAACGGTTGAACCGCAGCAGCCGGCTTGCCGGGTCCCGGGCCGGCCGGCGAGAGGAGTCAGGGGCGCCCGGGGTCACGGCGCAGGAAAGCAAGGAGATCGAGGATCTCCTCGTCGGAGAGCAGAGTGAGCAGGCCGGGCGGCATGAGCGAGACCGACGAAGCGGTGATCGCGACGATGTCCGCGTTGGCGAGGCGCGAGACGTTGGACGGATCGGAGAGATCACTGGCGAGGTGGAGGCCGTCTTCCACCAGGTTGACGATGCGACCGGACAGTTGCCGGCCATCGCGCAGGGTGACGAGTGAGGTGGCGTATGGGTCGCTGATTTCGCGGCTGGGTTCGATGATGGCCTCAACCAGATCGCGCAGCGCGAGGCGGTGGCCGACGGCGGTCAAGTCGGGGCCGAGCGCACTGCCTTCGCCATCGAAGCTGTGGCAGACGAAGCAGCCGACCGACCCAAAGACCAGCCGGCCACGGACGGGATCGCGACGTTGGGTGTCGCGTCCGACCAGGCCGACGACGTCGTCGCTCGTCCACGTGCGCACGGGGCGGCGTTCGGCGCCGAGGGGAAAGGTCGCAAACGTGAGGTTGGAGACCGGTTGAGTGAGAAGGTCGCGGAGGCCGGGGCGTTCATCCGGCGGCACCGAGGCCACTGCGTCATCCCGCAGCCGCTGGAGAAAGGGACGGAAACTTCCGCCGCCGCGCCAGCTTGCGGTGGAAGCGAGCCACTTGAAAAACTCGCGGCGCAGGTCCGGATTCCACCCGGAGGTGAGCACGCTGAGCGAGCGTACCAAGTCGAGTTGGGTGGTGCGGGAGGCGCCGCTGCGCAGGAGTGCGAGGCCCCATTCCGCCGCGAACGGCGAGTCGCAGTAAACGAGCAACTCAAGCACCGCGGGCGCGAGTTCCCGGGCGCAGTCGGGGCGCAGGGCTTCGAGGATGGGTCGCCAGGCGGCCCGCGTGGCCGGGTCGGTGCCGCCGCCGCGGGAGAAGGTCAGGGAGAGCACGCGGAGCCATTCGCCCAGCAGCGCGGTCGTGGACAGCTGCGCGCGCAGTGCGCGCAGGGCGGCCAGAATTTCCATCCGACTCCCCGCGGCGTCGACGCGGGCCAGGCCCAGGAGGGCGGCGAGGGCGGCGCGCGGCTGGGCTTCGTGCAGCGCCCGGTCCCGCCACGCGGCGACCGGCTGGCTTTCGAGCACGGTGCGGGCGGCGAGACGGAGGTTGGGTTCCGGGCTGCCGAGCGCCGGCCAGGCGGCGGCGACGGCGGCGGCATCGACGCGGCCGTGCCACTGTTCGAGGGCGTGCCGGGCGACCGCCTCGGGGGTGGGCGGCATCGCCGGCGGGGCGGGCCCGGGCGTCTCCCCGGTCCAGCGCAGCCGGTACAACGCCGAGTGGATGCGGCGGCCGCCGGTGGTGAAGTAGAGGGCGCCGTCGATCGGATTCACGCCGATGGCCGTGACGGGGAGGGGGAGGGCGGAAACGATCTCGCGGCGCGTGGCGGAAAACGTGGCGCCGGAGGCCTGGAGGGAAAGGGCCAGAATCTTGCCGTAGCTCCAGTCGGCGACCCAGAGGGCGGTGCGTTCGGGATCGGGGAGATGCGCTCCGGCCGGGAAAAGCACGGCGGTCGGCGAACCGAGGCCCAGGGGCAGAACCGTGGGCCAGAGATCGGGGGCGCCATCGGGAATCTTGAGGGCCCCACGGCGCCAGCCGAAGTCGGCGCCACTCACCGCATGGACGACGCGGGTCGGGCGGTACCACGGCAGGTTGAGTTCAAATTCCGTGTCGGAATCGGCGGTGAACAGCTCGCCGTTGGGATCGCAGGCGAGGCTATAGGCGTTGCGCAGGCCGGCGGCGTGCAGTGCCCAGGCGCGGCCGTCGAGGTCGGTGCGGCAAATCCATGAACCGGGCAGGACTCCGCGTGTTTCGCTGCCCATCAACGCCCCCAGCGGGCGCAGGAGGGCATCGTCGGCCCAGCAGCGGGGGACCCGGGAGCGGACCAGCTCGGGCAGGCGGGTGGCGTTGCCGGCGAGCACCCAGAGGGACTGGCCGTCGGGGGCGGCGACCACTGCGTGGGGGCCATGCTCGCCGTCGCCGTCGAGGGCGCGCAGGAGTTCCACCTGATCGAGTTCACCATCGCCATCGGTATCGCGCAGGCGGTACAGGCCCGGGGGGCAGACTTCCTTCTGCCCGACCACCGCGTAGAGGCTGCCGTTGATCCACGCGAGCCCGTGGGCCCCGCCGATCTTCAGGGGGACAGGCGTGATGGTGGGCGCGCCGCCGGGTTGGTCGGCCAGCGTGATCCGGTAAATGGGGCCGTATTGATCGGAGGCGTACAGGCGGCCGCGCGGATCGGCCGCGAGGGAAATCCAGGAACCGTGTTGCGCCCGCGCCACGGCATGGACGAGCGTCACCTCATAGCCCGGAGCGGCCGAGATGCGGGGCGGCGCCAGGGGGGCGGCGACGGGAAACGGGGCCTTGGCCGCAGGCGAGGTCAGCGTGGCGAGGAGGAGTCCGGCCAGCGCGAACAGGGGAGAGGGGAGCAGGGGAGGCTTCACAAGACGGTCAGGAGGGGGCGGCAGCATCGGGCGGAGAGGACAGACCCGCCTTTCGTAGCGACGACTGCGACGCGGGTAAAGGCCGGTCCGCATTTTCCGCCGAAGACCGGGATTCGACTTTGGCCGTCGATCCCGCTCCGCTACCGCAATGAACCCCTTTTGCGGAAACGTGCGATCATGGCTCTGGGTCGGTGGTTTCCTTGCCGTCGCCGCGATGGTGAGCGGGGCGGGAGGGCCGGAAGGGGTTCGACGGGTGCGGCTGCTGAACTACCCCGACTGTATCGAGCTTTCGAATGCCGACACCACGGTCGTGCTGGGGCACGAGGTGGGCGGCCGGGTGCTCCGCTATGCGTGGCGGGGCAAGGACGCCCTCTTTCTGAGTCCGGACGAAGGGAAATGGAATCCCGACCACCCGCCGGTCCCGCCGGTGGTGACGGCGGGCCGCTTCGACATTGGGCCGGAGTACGTGGTGCCCAAGCGGGAGATCCTCTGGGCCGGGGCCTGGCAGGCCGAGGTGATTGGGCCGCGCGCCGCGCGCCTCACGAGCCAGCGCGACCGGGCCACCGGCGTGCAACTCGTGCGGGAGTTTCGCCTCGATCCGGTCGGCTCGCACCTCAGCTGCACGCAGACGATCACGAACATTTCGCGCGAGCGCACCCAATGGTGCCATTGGAGTCGCACCTTTGCGCTCCACGGCGGCATCGGCGTCGTGCCGCTGACGCCCTTCAGCAAGTATCCCAACGGTTATGTGATGTATAATATGAGTGCGGGCAACGCGATCATGCCGCGGCCGGTCGATCCCAACGTCCGCGCGCGGGACGGTTTCCTGGAGATCCTCGGGCCGCCGGCGTTTCCCAAGCTGGGCTTCGATTCGCAGGCCGGCTGGTTCGCCTACCAGATGCGGAACGACCTGGCCTTCGTGAAGCGCTATGCGACGTATCCTGATCGCGTTTACAACGAGATCGCGGGGATCACGCTCTGCCTCTGGTACCCGACGCCCGCCCGGGTGACCGCGGTCGAACTCGAGCCGATTGGGCCGCGCGCGGATTTGGCGCCCGGCGAGCGCGCGTCGTTCACCGAGGACTGGTGGCTGCTGGAAAATGGATTTCCCGCGGCCGGTGGTCGGCTGGATCTCAAGGCCCTGGCGGCGAAGGTCGCGGCGGAGGCGAGATAAGCCTCGGGAGGCAGCGGCGGCGATGGCGGTCCCGGCCGTCCGCACGGCGGATTTTTGCACGGTGAACCGGTCCGAAAATGACTTGTCGGATCCTTTTGTAGGAGCGGGTTTATCCCGCGATTCAGTGCGGGCGGATTTTCATCGCGGGATAAACCCGCTCCTAGTGCGTTATCACATGTATGAAATCAGAACGTGAAAGTCGAATCCCGCTGTTGGTATGGGCAGCGGAAGCCAAAGGTAACTGCGTCGCCGCGAGGCGGGGTGGGGAGCAACCGGCGGCGAACCTGTGGGCCGG
>JBBRWR010000038.1:0-61865 GCA_038249085.1 Opitutales bacterium | reverse complement strand
CATGAGCTAGGGTATTGCTGCCGCCGCGTATTTCAACACGCCTGGCGCTTACCAAGCCGGCGGAGGCAGGCCTTGCGCCTGCCAATCACAGCCACATCAATTCCCCTCGCTCTTGGTTCCGGCTCCGCCGGGTTGGGGATGCTCTCAGGCGAGGCGGAATCCGAAAGGCCCTCGCGATCATCGAGCAGCCACTCCACGAGTTCGTAGGTCTCACGGAAGTCCACCGAGCACAACCCTGCGAGCGCATGCTTGCGGCCGACTGGCGTCAGTTTATCCCAATTTTGCGTCAACCAGCGCACGCCCGTTTCCGGTGCGCGGGACACAATGGTGCGCAGCGCCGCAGCAGGAGTGTCCCCGCGCTGTGCCGGCCGATTCACCTTGCCGAGCATCACGTCTGACACGTCATTGCGCCGCAGATCGAACTCGCCGTTGTCGACGACCGCACGCCCGACCGGCTCAGGGGCCGCGCCGGACAGTTTGCGATACACCGCATCGGGAGACTCGGCCGCCAAGGACACAGTCAACGGCAGGCTGAGCACGCCCGCGAAGCAAATGAAACGGCTGCTCCGTGTCTTCATGGCTTAATTCCCCTTCTTCGCCTTCAAGGCATCGATGCGGTTCTTCAGATCGGGCGCCTTCGCCGCCAAGGCCGCCTTGGACGCCAGAATGCTCTCGCGCCGAGGCGTCCACCAGGCCTTCAATTGCTGGATGGCGGCGTCGCGATCAGCCACGGGCTGTTGTGACCCGAGCGTTGCACTGAAAGTGGTCGGCAATGCGACGTTATTGCGGAGGAGCCGTTTCACCAGAACACCATAGGCCACGTCGCACACGCGCCTAGGCTCGTAGAGACCCTCATCCAAAGGGTGGATGAGGGCGTCGCGATCATTAAGCAACCATTCCGCGAGTTCGTAGGATTCGCGGAAGTCCGCCCAGCCCAGACCAATAAGGGCATGCTCGCGGCCAACCGCCGTTAACTTCTCCCAGTTTTGCAGCAGCCAGCGTACCCCCTTTTCGGGTTCGGCGGAAAAAATCGTCTGGAGCACCGAGAGGGGAGTGTCGCCCTTTCGCCGCAGTTGGTTGATTTTGCGGAGCATCACGTCCGACACGTCGTTTCGCCGCAGATCGAACTCGCCGTCGTCGGCGACGGCGTGGGCACTTTCCTCAGGGAGCGCGCTGGACAACTTGCGATAAACCGCCTCGGGAGACTCGGCCGCCAAGGACATGGTCAACGGCAGGCAAAGCACGGCCGCGAAGCTCGTGAGCTTAGAAGGTCTTGTATTCATAAACGGTCTCATAGGAGTCGAGGATTTCTTTGATCTGGGCGTTTGTCTTGCCGTCCATGACGGCGATAATAAAGCCCAGCGAGGACTTCACATCGGAACACAAATCTTTCGTATAAAACAGAGTGCTGTGATTGAAGATTCGGTAATAATACGCGCCACTGTTGCAGCAGTTCAGCAGAACCTTGGACCAGCGCTTGGTGATCGGCATGTCGGTATCACCGGCCTTGACCACCAAGCGAAGATAACGGGACACTGTTCTCCAGTGATAGTCGTAGGTTCGGTCGCCGACAACTGGTTGCTTGAGATTCATTCGCGTTCCGCCCGAGATTGGGCTCGAATAGTACCGGAAGGTCGTTATGGCTGCGTTTGGCTGCCCGGAATCGCCCACCACACTCTCGACCCGCCGCAATGGATCATACGGATCAGGAGTAGTAGTATCGTCGCCATATTCGGACAGTGCGATCTGAAACGCAGGGTGCCCTTCCGCCGGGCTCCGCATGTCCCTCCAGTCAATGTGCACGAGGGGTTCGCTGACATTCATGAGGTCTGTAATTCTCTCCATGTTCGGCGCGAACGTAAGTCCGGCGCCATAGCTCGCGTGGCCATCGTAGACCACAATGGCGTCCTGCGTCGAGAGTGCGAGCTTCGCTTTGGGTTTGTCAGTCCAGATGAAAATCGAATGCCAGAAGCCGGAAGCACCCCTGAGAAAATATGGGTTTTCTCGATCGTCAACCCGGTTGCGGAGACAGTGGGTTTGGATCGGGCCGAACGCTCCATCCGGATGCCCGATCAGCGCGAAGATCGGGCGCGCGACATGCACTTTGACGCTGTCGACCCCGACCGTGTTGGAGCCCTGGAAAAGTTGGAGTGTGATGGTTTCGCCGTTGGCCGTTGTACTCGCGGTCACGCCTTCGACGTACACGATGGTGTCGTCACCGACGTCGAATGTCGTGCTGCCACTCTGGATTAGATCGGTCTTGTTCGCATTTTTCCAAAGCTTCACATTCGTGCCAAAGCTCAGCTTGAAAGACAGGCCGCTTGTGCTGCCGGTGAGCTTGTGCAGCTTCAGTTGGAGGAGATCGTTTTCGCCATCGACCTGTGCGTCGGCCGAGTCCGCCGTGCCGTTGTTGTTGTCGTCGTCGGCGTTGACTCCGATCACCTCGCCCACGGTCGACTTTTTCTTGTCGTCCATTTCCTCGCCGTTGACCGGACTCAGGATGCTCAGCTTCGGCTTGCCGTACCGGACCGGAAAGAAGATCGTCTGGCCGTCCCCAACCTGCGCGCCGACTTGAATCTGGCCCCGGCGATTGATGCCGATGTCGATATTGCGCAGCACCCCGGAGTTGGGCAGCGGAATGAGACCCCCGAGAATGCCGCGCACGGACCAGATCGGCCCGGCGCCGCGGTTGAGCACGTTGTTCAGGATATCGAGTCCCTTGATGCTGATCGAACCGCCGGTCGGGAGCGTGATCGTGACCGGGTTCCCGGCTAGGACCGAAGAGATGACGCCACCCACGTTGAACTGCATCCCGCCGATCGGCTTGCCATAGCGGACGAGCGAGACCCAATTCGCCTCGTAATACTCCGGTGGCATCCACGTCAGTCCCGTGGTCTGCAAGCCCGACAGGAGTTCGCCGGACATGCGATACCAAAGGCCGTCATGTTGCCCCCAGATGACATACGTGTAACCGTCATCCGGCAGGTCCACCGTCGCCTCGCCCGCAACCTGCAGGTAGTAGCTGCTCGCAGACCACCATGAGAAGCGATCGTACCAGGCCGGCGGCCAGCGGTTCGGCCAGTGATCGCTGATCGAATAGCCGTTGTCATCGTAGTAATCTATCCAATCCCAGTACCCGTACCAGTTAAAGTCGATCGGATCGGGGTCGTAGACCTGGATGTCGACGTCGGTCACCCGGTAATAGAAACTCGGGTAGTTCGCCGAAACGACTTCATCGGGAATGCCGTCGTAGACGTAGGTGCCGGTAGGCCCGGCCGGATTGACGTAGGGTGCGTTGACGAAATTCGTCTCGATTGGACTGGCAAGCGTGCGCGTCTTGGCGACAGCCGAATCCGAGTTCCAGTTGGCGCCGCCATCGTTCGACCACACGCGCACGTAATACTCGGTATTGGCTGACAACCCGGTGAGCGTGGCGTTGAGCGATGTCCCGCCAGCCGAGTCGGCTACGATGTTGCTGAAGTTGCTGTCGGTGGCGACGTCGACCCAGTAATTGCTGACGCCGGACACGGCTTCCCACGCGACACCCAGCGACGTCTGCGAGATGGCTCCGGCCACCACGACGGTCGGAGCGTCGAGCTCGATCGTGAGCGTATCCGTCACGCTGCCGGAATAATTCGCGGCGGTGATGGTCGCCACAACCTGGAATGTGCCCACTCCGCTCGGTGGCGTGATCGAGCCGTCATAGGTGACGGACGTCGATAGTCCCGTGGGGCCGGTCGTCACGCTAACCGATTTGGCGGTGCCGTCGAAAGCCTGAGTGAGATTTGACAACATGACTACGGCAGGCGCGGCCACGGTTGTGAGTTGAGCCAGACTGCTCGTGAGACTGCCATAGTCGTTTGTGACTACGACGTCGTACGATGCCACATCGGCCGACGACACGGCCGGGATGGTTAGCCGGAACATGTTCGCTCCGGGAATCGGGCTGCCGTTCTTGCGCCACTGGTACTGCATCGGCGGCGTCCCGAACGCAGTCACGGAAAATGCCGTCGGCAGGCCCAGTGGAGCGGCCACGCTGGCCGGCTGCAGGCTGATCCCCGGCGGCTGGGTGATGGAGAACTCCGCGTTAACCACGCCCTCGTGGTTCGTATCGTTGATTGTGGCGGTCAGGACGTAGTCTCCCGGCGCGCTCGGCGGGGATGGATTCCCATCGAAAGTGAAATTCACCGCAAGCCCGGAAGGATTTGTGGTTGCTGCGGGGGACTTCGGGTTCCCGTCATAGACCTGCACGAGGTTGCTGAGTGTGATCGTCGAAGGTTTCTTGCTCACAACCAGCGTACCGCTCGTTTCGCCTTGGTAACCCGGGCTCGTGACCGTCGCAAAGACCGAATACGTGCTCGCGTTGGTCGGCGCAGTCGAACTGCCATCGTACGTGATGCTCACCGACAAGCCGGACGGCGCAGTCGTGGCTGTCACGATCCGTGGCGTGCCGTCGTAGGTCTGGTACAAGTTCGACAGCGTGATCGTCGCATTGGTCGACGCATTGACAGTCAGTGTCGCCGAGTTGGATGTTGCCGAACCGGCGGAGTTCGTTGCCACCACGTCGTAGTTGCCCGCATCCGCGGCCTGAACGAAGGGCCATGTAAGCGTTGCGTCGGTCTTGCCGGAAAGCGCTGTCCCAGTCTTGCGCCACTGGTAGGTCGGGGCGGGGCTGCCCGTGGCCACCACCGAAAATGTTGCGCTTCCGCCGAGAACGACCGTGGCGCTTTGCGGCTGCGTCGTAATTGTTGGCGGAACGTTTACCGTCAGCGTGACGGCGCTCGAAGCGATGGAGCCGCCCGGATTCGTGACGACGACGTCGTAATTGCCGGCGTCCGACACTTGGACGTTCGTAAGGGTAAGGCTGGCGTTGGTTGCACCAGAGATAGTCACGCTTGCCTTGCGCCACTGATAGGCGGGAGCCGGCGTACCGGTCGCTATTACGGTGAATGTAGCGGTCTGGCCCGGGTCGACCGTCGCGCTGACAGGCTGCGTGGTGATCGCCGGAGCGACGTTTACCGGAAGCGTGACCGCAAGCGTGGCCGTGGCGGATGTAACTGAGCCGACGGAATTCGAAGCCACGACATCGTAGCCACCTGCACTGTTGGTCTGCACGTTGGCCAGCGTCAGGCTGGAGTTGGTTGCACCGGAGATGGTCGCGCTTGCCTTGCGCCACTGATAGGTGGGAGCAGGCGTGCCGGTCGCCGCGACGGTGAAAGTGACGGTCTGGCCCGGGTTGACCGTCGCGCCGACCGGCTGCGTGGTGATCGCCGGGGCGACGCTTACCGAAAGCGCTACGGTGTTCGATGTGATGGATCCAGCGGCATTCGTCACGACGACATCGTAGGCACCGGTGGCGGCGGGTTGGGCATTCGCCAGCGTCAGGGTCGCCGTAGTGGCTCCGGCGATGGCGGCGCCGCCCTTTCTCCATTGATACGTCGGGGTGGGGTTGCCCGTCGCCACCACCGAGAATGTCGCGGTCTGCCCCTGCAGCACCGTTGTGCCTGCGGGCTGGGTCACGATCACCGGAGCTCCCGACAGGGGAGCAATGGCGGCGGTGTTCGAGGTGGCACTGCCGATGGAATTGGAAACAACACAACGAAACTCGTCGCCGATCATCGCCGGCGTCGCGTTGTTCACCAGTAGTGCGGCCGTGCCGGCCCCGGCATAGGTGGAATTGTCGGCAAGATTGGTGAACGTCGATTGTCCCACCGGCTTGCGCTGCCACTGGTAGGTGGGGGCGGGATTGCCGGTGGCGGCGACGGTGAAGGAGAGCGAGGTCGTTCCCGGCACCGCCACGCCACTCAAGCCCATCACTTGCACGGGAAGCGCTCGATCAATGTAGGTTCCGTCGCCAAGCGCGCCGCCCCAGGAGTTTCTGCCCCAGCTCCAGACAGTTCCATCCACCTTCGCAGCCAGGCTGTGACTGGCTCCAGCGGCGACCACGGCTACGTTGCCCAAGCCGCCCACCGCCACGGGCAGGTTTCGATTGATTGACGTGCCATCTCCGATCTGGCCATTGGCGTTGTTGCCCCACGCCCAAACCGATCCGGTGCTCTTCCGGGCCAATCCGTGGGAACCGAAGCCATGGGCCGCAATGGCGCTCACGTCGCCGAGATTGCTCACGGCGACGGGTAGCGAGGTATCCGCTTCCGCCCCGTTTCCCAACGCACCATTGACCCCACGACCCCATGCCCACACCGTTCCGGCGCTCGTTCGGGCAAGATTGTAGTAAAATCCGCTGGCGAGGCCATTGGCGCTGTTCAGGTTCATCACTTGCACTGGTGTCGTTCTTGTGACCGCTGTTGTCCCATCGCCGAGTCCACCAAAGCCGGCCCATCCCCAAGCCCAAACTGTGCCATCGGGCTTGAGCGCCAGCGAGTGATACTCCCCAGCGGCAATTGCGACAACTCCCGTCACGCCGCCGACCAAGACAGGCGTCCATCGATCCACGGTCGTCCCATCTCCCACCATCCCGTAGACGTTCCAACCCCAAGCCCAGACGCGACCATCGCTCTTCAGAGCCAGGCTGTGCGACGATCCTGCGGCAACAGCGACAACGCCACTGAGACCACCGACATTGACGGGCGTTGTGCGGTTGATGGTCGTACCATCGCCCAATTGACCGGTGAAGTTCACTCCCCAGGTCCAGACCGTTCCATCGTTTTTCACCGCCAGACTGTGGCCATAGCCAGATCCCAATGCGGTCACCCCGGTCAAGCCCCCCACTTGCATGGCCGTTAGCCGATCGTTCGTAGAGCCATCCCCCAGTTGCCCATAGCCGTTCCAGCCCCACGCGCGCACGGTACCGTCGAGCATGAGCGCGAGTGAATGCCCCATTCCGGCGACAAGACTCGCTCCGGTCGCGGCGCCTGCGAGCACCTGATTCGCCGGTTGGGCTGTGATGCCAGGGGCGCTCGGGGCGGCGATCGCTAGGACGAGCGGCGCCGATCCAGTGCCGCTGGCGTTCGTCGCCCTCATCGTGAGACTGAACGCCCCGGTCTGGCTCGGGGTGCCACCAATCACGCCCGTAGACGGGTTCACCGCAAGACCCGCCGGCAGCGTTTCGGCCACGCTGTAGCTGGTCGGCGAATTAGTCGCCATGATCGTGTACGAGAACGCCACGGATGCCGTGCCGGACGCACTCGCGGCGCTGGTGATAACGGGCGGTGTTGCCTGGAGATTGAACTGAATGCTGGCGGTGCCGATAGTGCCCCAGTTCCAATTGAATCCAGCGTCATAGTGCCCATCCTCCCAATGGCTGCCAGTCACCTCGTCGGGATCGTCGGGGTTGTCATGATCGTCCTCCCAGTGGCCGTCGACCCATCCGTTGTCGTAAGGGACGAGATTGTAGCCGACAACCGTGACCTGATACGGATACGAGCCGGCACCAAGATTGCCGCGGCCATCGCTCCAATTTGCGACGTAGTCAGATTGGGTGTAAAGGTAGTAATCCTGAGAACTATAGCCGACGGCGTTAACGGAATAATAGTAGATGTAGTCGGTCCCATAGTAGCCGTTCGCATCCACGTGAGTTTCCGGAGAAAGATTGATGGAGAAGCGTGGCTGTGCCGGGGGCGATGTATTGGTCGGGATCCCGGGAGCAAGCGAAACTGTGACATCGGCAACCGCCACGGACGACAGCAGGCAAGCCAGAAGCACAGCGATGACGGAACCGAAGGGCGCTCCTCCTGCCGGACGCAACTGCGCCTGTGGTCCGAAGGCACCCGTCGCGCGCGTTTGCGCCCGGGCAAGGCCGCGAACAGTTCCCGCCGCTATTTGGAGAATCTCGGAGTCGTTTTTCATGGGCCGGTGTTCGAGCGCGGAGCGCGGTGTGGTTCGTGGGAGACGTGCGATTGAGGTGCGATCGAGGCGTACGCGGCAGCGCTAGCCGGCCGCGCGGGTCAGCAGCGCCGGGAGATCCTCCAACGGGCCGATGCCAACGAGTTTTCCGGCGCGGTTCAGAACATAGAGACGGGGCACGGCCGAATACTGCAGCTCCAGGGAATCGGAGGCCGCCCGTGACAAGGGCCCAGCGGGCGCATGGCAATGCGTGCCGGGAAGGGGCGACGCCGCCCGCCCGGCCTTGACCTGCTTCTCCGTCCCTCCCATGGCCAGGAAAACGACCTGCGCATCCTTGGGCATTATCCGGCCCATCGGCTTGAGCGCGGCCAAACTGCCCGGATTGGCCGGAGACCACGCCACCACGACGGTGATTTTACCGGCCTGCCTGGAGAGATCGAATTCGGCTCCGTCAACGATGGTGAGCCGCAAGTTGACCGGTTTTCCCAGCAAGCTCATCCGATCCATGATTACTTTGGCCTGCGCCTTGGCGGCCGGTGGCGCGACCGGCGATTGACTGGTTTCCGTCGCGAACCGCAGCGCAGTGGGAAGGTCCATAGCGCGCGCAAGCTCCATGACATAGGTATGATACTCCGGGATCTCGCCAAACTCGGTCCGGAGCCGGGCGGCCACGCTCAGGCGCTCGCTTCCCCGAGCGGTCTTTTCGCCGTTCTTGATTTGCCGACTCAGCTCGGCGCGATCCATCGTATATGCGACTTCCACGCGGGCGGCCTGGGGATGACTGCGGTCAGCGCGAAACGTCCCGGCCAATGCCATTGCTTTCGCTTCCTGACTGGTGTCGCCCAGCTTGATGCCTCGTAGTTCCGCCAATACCTCGATCTTGCGCGCCTCTTCCGCGTTGGCGTGAGTCGGGTACTTGGTGTAGAAATCCTTCGCACTCGCCGCCACCGCGCGCGAATTGTCCGCCTGCTGGGCGATCTGGTTTTTCCGCGCGTCGTTATCCTTGGCTGCGCTGCCCACGTTCCCCACCGGCGGTTTGGCCGCCGCTTGCAGACTGGCCCAGTGGCTGGCAGGGTCGTTGTCCGCCGGATTGTCCTTACCGTTGTTTTGCGCGCAGAGGACCGCCGCTGACACCAGCAGCATAAATAGTGTTTGCAGGGGCGTTTTCATATAGAAGTTCTTCAGAGTGACGTACGGCTGCAGTGGAGCTTTGCCGGCTCGGCAGAAATTCGCCGGACCGATTCAGACACACCGAGCATCGGCGTTTTCGTGCTCCGCGACAGCATGCTGACTACCGGTTTTCCGGTAGTCAGCTTCCGGACTTCGCGGCAGCCCCGTCCACCGCCCGTTTCACCTCGCAGGAGGGAGAGAACCCTCCGGTCGGTCTGATTCTCTGCTCCGAGCCCGATGACGCCCTGGCAAAATACGCGCTGGAGAAACTACCCAACAAGGTGCTCGCCCGAGAATACCGGCTGGCCCTCCCGGAGGAGAAGGCTCTCGCGGCAGAAATCGAAAGGATTCGTCAGCGCCTTCAGCGCGGTCGCCCATAGGACTGCAACCGCGCGGCTTCAGCTCCGCGGGTGATGGGCGCGACTGCGCCCAGGGGGAAATCATTCCGCCCCGCCTGTTTTTCCAGTGTGCCACGCCGGTCAAGGTAGTCCGCGCGGCGCGCGGCTACACCTTTCCCACGGTCGGCCTTCCCCTTCGCACGGAGCACATCCGCTCCGCGCTCAGCGGCCTCGGCGGTGACTGGGCGTGCCCCACGGGGCCAGCGCGCGGCACGCGCCACGGGAAACGGGCACCTTCGCCCGGCCGGGGCGCACCGGCGCCCATTATCATGAATACAAACGACACACCGCATTCACCGGCCCGAACCGATCGGCTGGCGGATCTTCGCCACCTGTGCGACGCGTTAGGTCGGGATTTCGCGACAATGGATGGCGCGGCTTACCGGCACTACACGGAGGAAAAATCCGGGGACGCGGCATAACCGAAGCGGGGTGCCGGATAAGACCCATCCTCATCGATGCGCCGGGGTTCGCCGTAGCGAGTCGCTCCCAGTGATCACGGCGAGCCTGGTGCTCGCTCCGACAGACTTTGGAGCCAACGGGGAATTTTCTGGCACATCTCAATTTGGCATCGTTTTTGACGGCGAAACGGACTCGTCTCACTTCTGCCTCCATGGCCACACTCAACGCCAAGTTTCGGATTTTCGTCAGCTCCGTGCAAAAGGAGCTGGCAGACGAGCGTCGCGCGGTGAAGG
This sequence comes from Opitutales bacterium, assembly GCA_038249085.1. GTDB lineage: Bacteria > Verrucomicrobiota > Verrucomicrobiia > Opitutales > Opitutaceae > ER46. The sequence continues at coordinate 51,799 of JBBRWR010000038.1, read as the reverse complement.
CGCGCGTGCTGGGCGATCCGATTCTGCGGCGGCTTTTCGACGTGTTTCTGTTCGAGGATCTGCCGGCATCGGGCCGGAAGACGGACGAGGTATTTCTGGCGGAGGTCGATCGCTGCGATATTTACGTGGGCTTGTTTGGCGACACCTACGGCTTCGAGGACGGGTCAGGCATTTCCCCAACGGAGCGGGAGTTCGAGCGCGCCACGACCAACCGGAAGGAGCGGCTCGTTTTTGTCCGGGGTGCCGGCGATGGCGGTCGGCACCCCAAGATGCTGGCCCTGATTCGCAAGGCGGGCGATCAGCTCGTGCGGCGGCGGTTCGCCAACGTTGCGGAGCTGCTGGAGTCTCTTGGGGCGAGCCTCGCGGATTTTCTGGAGCGGCGCGGAGCGATTCAGAGCCGGCCGTTCGACGAGCGGGTGTGTCCGGGAGCCGAAATGGAGGACATCGACGCCGGAACCGTGCGCGATTTTGTGCGCCGGGCGCGCGGGGAGCGGAAGTTTCCGCTGCCCGAGACGGCCGGAACAGCGGACGTGCTGTCCCATTTGGAAATGCTCGCGGGCGGTTTGCCGACCCACGCGGCAATTTTGCTTTTCGGGAAAAATCCGCAACGGTTTTTGCCGAGTGCGGAAGTCCGGTGCATGCACTTTCACGGCACGGAAATCGTGCGGCCGGCGCCTTTCTACCGGATTTTCAAGGGCGGGTTGTTCGGGCAGATCGACGAGGCCGCCAATTTCGTGCTGTCGGTCGTCAACCGCAGCGTGGGCACGCGCGCCGAGAGCGCGGACGCTCCCGTGCGGCCGGAGCTGCCACCGGAAGTGGTGCGCGAGGCGGTCGTCAACGCCATCGCGCATCGCGACTACGCGTCGGCGGCGGCGGTGCAGGTGTCGGTTTTCTCCGACCGGGTGGAAATCTGGAATCCCGGCGAACTCTCGCCACCACTCACACTGGACGGTCTGCGGCACCCGCATCATTCGATCGCCCGCAACGCGCGGGTGTGCGAGGCGCTGTTTCTCGCGCGCTACATCGAAAAATACGGCACCGGCACGCTGATGATGATCCGCGAGAGCGTCGGGTACGGTTTGTCCGAGCCGGGCTTCGCGCTGCGCCCGGGGGAATTCGTGGCGACCGTATGGCGGGACTGGCTGACGGCCGAGACCGTCGCCACGCTCGGGCTCAACGAGCGCCAGCTCAAGGCGGTGGCTCAGGTGCGCGCGACCGGGCGAGTCACGAATCGCGAATATCGAAAGCTCACCGGGGCCACCGAGCGCACGGCGCTGCGCGATCTGGCGGAGTTGATCGAAAAGGCCCTGCTGGTGAGGCGCGGCGACACGGGCCGCTCGGCGCATTACGTCTTCGCCTCCAAACCCGACATAAACCCGACAAACCCGACATTGCCGGTGGGCCGGGCGAACCGGACACAAACCCGACAAACCCGACGTGGAAAAAAGGCGGCGAAGACCGAAAGCGACCCACGCACCAAGACGACGGCACCCCGTCGTTCGAGCGGTGGGAGCGATGGCTCTCCTGCCCGCCGCCGATCGTAATTCGCCCGTCAAGGTCGTGCTCCTGCGTCGCCTCCACCTTTTATCCCACCTCTAAGTCCAAAGTTATCGAGCTACCGCCTCGCTCGCAGGCTGTTAGCTAACTTTGGGCCAAAGTTTGAGTCCAAAGTTCCGCTTGCGGCATTGCGCGGGACCAGTCGGGCGGCGGTTATGGGCTTGCGGCGGTGGTGTGACGGCGCGCAGAGGCCGGCGCAGTTCCTGGGATCGCTCGGGAGTCGTTTCTGCAGGCCGGTGTCGCATGCGCCGCAGCCAAGTCTCGATTGTGGCCCCTCCGTCGCCGGCAAGGACACTACGCCTGCGGCGTTCCTCCTTGCCTGCGACTCCCGGGGCGAGCCCAGGAGATCGGTTCCGCCGTGCGAGGAGCATCGGCGTAACTAACGTTCAGATACTCTCGCCGTCTCCAGCAGCTTGCGCAGCCCCGGCACGAAGCCGAACGGGAAGAGCTCGCCGCCGCGCTCGTTTAGTAGGGAGCCGTGCGAACCGATTTTCAACCCGTGATCCTCGAGCCACTTTTCGGAAAACACTTTTGCGAGCGCTTCGCGCTCCGTTGGCACCAGGGCGGACTCCTGCAACAAAATCTGCACCGTGTCGCGGCCGGCGGGGCGGGCGTCGGAAGCCACGGGCCGTCGATCCACCACGATGCCCGATTTCGCCTTGAGCAAATTGACCTCGTGCCGCAGCCGATTGCGCTCGGCTATCATCATGCCGATCAAGGCCCGGTCCGCGGGATCGGGGATGCGCCGGAGCCAGTCGGTTTCGGCGCGCGGCTCGCTGGCTTGGCCGGAATCGATGCCGGCGTGCGCGATCCACGCCGCGATCAGCGCGCGGAACGGCTTGCCCGCAGTGGTGTAGAGCGTGCCTGCGCTCGGACCGCCGATCTGCTGGCTGCGACGACCCACGGCCGCGGCCGAGTAATCCTTGCCGCCGGCTTGATGAATGGTGCGGCACACCTCGTGGATCTTCTCCAGGTTGCGCACCGTGCGGGTGCTCGCGCTTTCCGTCAGTTGTTGGAGCACCTCGTCAGGATGGGTGCTCATCCGACTCCTTGTGACAGTGCCGGCCCTGGCGTCGCCAAGGTGACGGTGGGCGCAGGCGCAGGTTCGTGCTCGTGCCCGACGAGGACGTGTTTGATGCAGTCGTCGGCCCAGCCGAGGCGCTCGCCGGTCTCGATGGCCGAGGTGACGAGCCGCAACCCGCGGGCGGGATTCTGCGGGTCGGCCGTGCGCGCCAGTTCCTGCAAGAGCCGGTTGCCGACGGCGTGCTGCGTCGCTTCGTCGAGCGCGAGAAAGACCGGCGGCCGGTTTTCCCGCACGAGCATGTGATCGAGGAACTGGCTGCGGCGGAGCACCGCTTTGCCGGCCGTGAGATCGGGATACAAGGCGGCATCCGCGCAGATGCCCGCCAGCTGCAGGAGTTCCGACGGCGTTTCTTCGAGGACACATTTCAGATGGGCGGGATCGCCGGACGTCACGAGTTGCTGGGACTCCCCGCCCGCGGACCGCAGCAATCGCTGCAAACGCGCGACCATCGCGAGCGTGTCGCGCGCATCCGCGAGCAGGCCGTCCATTTTCGCGGCGGTCGCTTCGTGCAGGCGCGAGGTTTCCTCCCATGGCGCCTGCTCCGCAAACGGCCGCCGCGCCAGCTCCGCCTCGTAGCGGGCCGCTTGGAGCGTTTTCAGTTTCGCCTCCAGCGTTTGAAACGACGCGGCGACCTCGTGCAGGTGATAGCTCACGTTGTTGAAGTGCGCGACCCAGCGCGGCAGGTGATGCGGCTCGCTCACGAGCCAGCGGCAGGCGCCGCAGTTGCGCGTGCCGCCGCGCACCGGCGCGTAAACCCGCATCGCCGGCTCCTTCGCGGCTTTCAGGAGTTCGCCGCCATTGTAGCAGCCGCCGATCGTCTTGGTGCCTTCGACGGGGCTCGTGTTCGCCCCCACCAGGCACATGCCGAGATGCACCGGCGCCCAGCCGACCGCATTGCGCTCCGCCGGATGCACCGCCAGCGCATGGCGCAGCGTCGTTTCGTCCACCGCCGCGATCACGCTCGTGAGTTCGTCGTAGGGTTTTTCCTGAAGGAAGAGCGTGAGCGCACGGGCCGCGTTCGCCTGCAGGCGCTGCTCGGCTTCTTTCAGCACCGCGCCCATGCGGGCCGATCCGATCTTCACGTAATAGATCGTCATCAGCAGCCGGCTGTGCCCGGCCACCAGTTTCGAGAGCACCGGCAGCGGCACGCCACCGTCCAACGCCAGCGCGGTGAGGAGCGACACCCGCAAACTGTGCAGCGGAAAGAACGGCACCGCGTGATGCAGATTCAACCCGAGCCGTTTCATGAAGCGCAGTTTTTCCCCATTGGCCAGACGCTCGCCGCGCTCTTCGCAGCGACGCTCCAGCTCCGCGAGCAACCGGTGCCAGCACGATTCGATGGGACTGTCCTGTAACGGCAGTGATCGATCCTTCGGCCGCCGGGACGCGGCATCCCGGAACAGAAAGCAGGCCGGCGGCATCGCGGCCAGTTCGGCGGCGGGCTTGATCGTGCCCAGATGCTTGTAGTCGAGTTCCGCCCACCGGCTGGGCCGGGTGATCGGATTGTATTTCTCCTGCCAATGGCGCAATTTCACGAGCCAGCGCAGCAGCGTCTCATGCTGCCACGGCATCACGTAACCGCGCTGCCCGGGCGCTCTGCCGAGGTCGGCCGTCTTGTTCGTGTTGATGAAAAATCCCGTGGTCACCGCTCCCGTCTGGGGATCGACCAGTTTGCGGAACACCCCCCGTTGCACCGGCACCTTGGCCGTCGCCGCGCCGAGCGCGTGGCCGTTGGCGGTCCATTTCAGTTCAAAGCCCTGCGCGTGCGTCCGCAGTTCGAGACGGTCGGTGTCGGCTTCGCCGGAGTCCAGCATGCGCACCTGGTGGGTCCGCATCGGCAGGGTCAGCTTCATCAGCAGCGCCACCGCGCGCGCCGGCGACCAGATCTCCACGACCTCGCTCCGGTTACCCGCCGTGCGCGGTCGGTCGTCGGATCTCGCGCCCAGCACTGCCCGCCGACGCCAGACGCAGTCCGGATCGTTCCGATCGATTGTCCGCTCATCCACCGCGAGCCAATCGCGCACGGTGGAGCGGAGGACTTCGCCGACACCGTGCGCCCACCGCCAGTCCGTGAAGTGCTCCCCCGGCGCCAGGATGGCGCGCAGTTCCTCGATATGTTTGTAGGGGAGCGGCGTGCGCACGCTCTCGCTGTAGTGACACCCGCCAAACGACACCCGCGTCACAGGATTGACGTAGCCCGGCAGCATGACGCGTTCGCCGTCCGTTTCCTCCGCACTGAACGGCTCGGCGTTTTCCAACAACCAGGCGATGAAGTTGCGGATGTCATTATTGTATCTGATGCCGGCGCGAGTGGTCGGACAGACCCCGCCAAACCAGAGAGGCCGCTGTGCGCCGCGGCGCAGGAACGCCGCCGGATCGTGCAGCCCGTGCGGGTGGAGATAGTCCTGCAAGAACACCCGCAACGAACCGAGCCGTTGCGCCAACGCCCGGCTTTGCACCGCCATCCAGCGGTGCGCGAGCGACCGCCACGCCTCCATCGGCGGACCGCAGAGCGTCAGCACCCATTGCAATTCCAGATCGCAGCCCTTTTCACGACGCTGGCCCGTCGCTCCGCTGGTCGTGCCGGGCTTCATGCGGGCGTCGGCAGTTTCGGTTGCGGCCCGGAAAGCAGGCCGCCGGGATCGACCTCCTCGGAGCCGGCCGCCAGCAGCGGCGCCGGCACCGGCGGAGATTTTTCCTCCGCCGCCATCCGCGTCTCGGCCTGCGCCAGCGCCCGGACGATTTCGCCGAGCGGCGGCTCGGTGTAGACCTGCTGGCTGTCCAGCGCCCGGTGGTGCAGGGCGCGCATCCGCACCAGCGGATCGACCTGCGCCGTCGACAGCCGCCGGCCATAGGCGTGCCGGTGGCCGTGCGGCGTCGTGCCCAGCGGCTTGGCCGCGACGAGTCCGATCCGCCGCACCGCGCGCCCATGCGCCCGGTGATAGTGCGTCATCCGATACATCATCGCCGGTTCGCGCCGATCCAGCGTCAGCCACGCGAACGGATGTGCGCGCGGCACTCCGGCAATCTGCCGCAGATAAAGCTGCCACAGTTTCAGGAACAGCCGGCCATAATCCGCCGGGAACCATTTCAGCTCCATGTAATTTCGGCCATCGAGCGCCGGGTTCTTCCATCCCGCGTGCCGGGTATCGCGCAGCTCCGTGCGCGGGCGCAGTCCGAGCCGCGCCAGATACGCCGCGCGCTGGCCCCGCACACTCCCGCCTTTTTCGTTCGTCCAGTCCTCCGGGGCGGCCCCTTCGCTCGGGTGATGGATCCGCACCACCGGCAAAGTCGCATCGTGCGGATCGAGCGCCACGTCCTGCACGTAAAGATGAAAGCACTCCGACAGCCGGCACCCGCCGCCGTGCATCATGAGCGTGATGAGGCAGTCGCGCAGATTGAGCCGCGCCGCCAGGTTGTCCGCGTCGCGCCGTCCGCGTTGCACGAACCCGTGCAACAGCAGCTCCATGAAGCGATCCTCCGGAAACGCTTTCACTTCCTCGCCGATGACTCGCGGCATCTGCCGCGCGGCGCACCGCGGCTCGCGACCATAGCGCGTCTCGGTGGCCGTCCGCGTGTGTCCCAAAAAACTGCGGTGCTTGCGCTGCGCCCAGCCCGCCCACGCCAAGAGATCCTCATGGGAACTCGCCGGACTCAGCCGCGCGAGTGGCGGCGCGTCGCCGCGCTCCTGCGCCAGGTGAGCGGTAAATTCGGCGAGCACGTGCAGCAAGGCGTTCGCCTGTGCCCAGCGCATCGGCCGCCAGTAAAGCCCACTCGCATCGCAGCCATCTTCGCCCACCGTGCCGCCATAGAGCCGCTCCACAAACGAGGCGAATAATTCACGCTCGCTCGCGAAGCTCCCGCGGTTTGCCACGCCGTAGTCCAGCAGCAGCCGCACCGCCCGCAGAAGATTTCGCTGCCACGCACGCGAACGACCCGACAACCGCAGCATATAGTCGAGCAGCGGGCCAACGACACCGCTCTCGGTCAGCAGCACGGGCACATGGGCCGCCGCGCCCGTGTGGTCCGTGAACACCTTCGCTTGGACAACCGTGGTGACCGCGCCGCTCATCCTTTCACTACGTTCATCATGCCAAAATATTGGACGTGACGGGTGACATATTCATGGCCGGGCGGAAAAATGCCGGTGACGACTCAAAGGGTCGCGGACCGACCCGGCGCCCCGCTTTTGGAGTCTGTCCTTGTTCGCTGATCCGTCCGGCTCCTCACCTCTTCCCTCCCAGATCAGAAGGGGGAGGGCGGCCCTCCCCCTAACCCCCTCCCCAAATATTCTATTTTCTTTTCCGGACCTCCGACGAACTGCGTTCGTCCTCCCTCACTAACATTGGATTCGGGACGGGTGTGACAACACCTTGACGGGCGATTCGGAGTGGCGGCTGTTCGGTCAGGTGGAGCGCTGGCTGCTTCGCACCCGGCTCTCAACCGTGCGTCGACACGATCCGCTTCCGCTCGCGCGGCATTTTACCAGACATCGTTTCACGCGAGGAAACCGCGGGACGCATCGGGCGCTTGCGTTTCGCCGCTTTCGGTTGGCGCCGCCGGGACGCACGCTTGAGCACGTGCGGCAACCACACCGCAATCAAGACCGCGACAATTCCCTGCATCAGGGTCCGGACGCCCGGCTCGGATAGAAATTCAGTCAACGCGTCCATGGATGATTCCTCCCTGTTGCCTCAAGCCGCGCTCCCTATCACCAATCGAATCGCCAAAACCGAATCTCGGAGATGGGAGTGTTTGAGAGGGAAAGAGGGAAGTTATGACGTGTTCATTGTCGCTCCAACCGAACGCAACGATGCGCGAGCGTTGTCTCGCCTTCGGTTCGTGTGGCCGCAATCTCTCTTCCGGACTACCATTAAGATCGACCTGCTCAAACTGACGCTTTGCGGTCCGGTCGACGTAGCCAAGGAAATCGCCATCGCGCAGGGCAAGAAAGTGATGGTGTATTTTTCGGACTTGGAATCGGTGCTACCGAACGCCCAACAGGGCCAGATCGAGCGGCTGGCGGAATTCCGTCGGAGCCTGTTCGCGGCGGGGTTGTGCGGTCGGTTTTCATCGCGCGACCAATTCCGCAAGCTCTTCCGGCGCCACCTGGCGCATGCGGTCAATGAACTGCGACCGTCGGCGCCCTCCGTCCCGGCCGTTCCCACCCCGACTCCCTCCGGCGCCCAATTCGCTTACGGCGACCACAACATCCAAGCCCAGCGGGACGTAAATTATTACGCCAAACCGCCGGTAGTGAAGCAGGTGATTGCTCGCCGGGAGGGCAGTCTTACGCCGGACGAGTGCGTCCGTGTGCAGGAGATGATCGAGCAGTTGGTCGAAGGCACCACGGGGATGACGCGCTCGCGCGCCTACGGCATGTGGTGGCAACGGTTAAAACAACGTTTCGCCATCTCCAAATACGAAGATCTCGATTCCCGTCGCATGGGGGACGTGGCAGAGTGGTTCAAGGAACAACGCGCGATTCAAACGCGGGGCCTAAAAACCAAGGCGCCGGATCAGTGGAGGCGTCTCCGCATCGGGGCGATCAAGTCCGCAATGGAGCGGATGGGTAAGGACAACGATGGCTACTATCCCGAAATCGCCCGCCGGTTAAAAATGAAGCGCCCTTTCGAATCGCTGACCGACCTGACCAAGACCGACCTCGACCGCGTGTATGGACTGGTCTTGCGCGACGCGGCCAGTGTCGGATGATTCGCCCACGTCTCGCTGGTGCAAATGGTGTTTATCGGCAGGCTGTTTTCGCCGTTCGCCTGCACTGACCAAATTTGATTAACACCACGCGTCGCTCCGAATTCTCCATTTTGGCCGTGCTTTCCCGAGGCAAACGCCGGTGGGTTGAAGTATTAGCACCAGTAAAGTTCGGTGTTTAATCTTTCCGCCCCGACCATTTTACCGAAGGCCTTCGGTCATTGCTGAAATTGTGTTAGTAGCAGCAAAAAGGCTACTTGCAAAATTAGAACCCCTTGCAGAGACGACGGGGCGATCATTACATCGTTGTACATGAGCCGGGAAATCCTCCGATCGTTTAACGCTTTCCGCTCATCGATTGAACCGCCAACAGCAGATCTGATGGGGCGACGCGGGAGCGGAGAAAGACGCCAGGCGCGCCTGGCGTCGCGAAGGATGCCTCCCTTGGACCCCGAAAAGATTCGAACCGATCGGGATCGTTTAACGCTTTCGTATCACCTTGATGGATAGACCTCGTTTTTCCGAATTTTCCCGGAGAGTTCGAACCTTGTCGGGGTCATCCGTCCGCTGACGCCGATCATCGGAGTCCACCCCAACGCCTTCGAAGCTCGCGAGGAATGATTCACGCGTCGCCATCGGTACCGTAGGGCTGGGTTACGCCTCCCAACCCACCGACGGCTTCCACTCTTTTGCCGGCGTTATGCCTGGCAACATGGGTCCGATGAACTGGCGCAGTATTATGACCACGTCGGCGAATTTTGGCGAAGGTCCGGTCAATCCGTTGCGCCGGAGAAACGCACTCCATTGGGTCTGCTTCGACTCATCCATGGCGAATGCATCCGTCAAGGGATACGGCAGTTCGTCACTCAGCACGGTTTGTCGTCGTGCGCAGGTCGCATGAATCGCCTGATGCAGCGTTGCACCGTCAAAGTCGAACCGGCGGGAGAGGAACCACAGATCGTAAAAATCCTTCATCCGGCTGTTCGTGAGGCCGAGTTTCACCATCGCCTCGAATTTCTCCGCCGCCACGGTGTAGATGGGATACGAGCGAATGTACGGGGCCGGAAAATCAAGGAGGGCCGGGAAGACACTCATTTCGGGCGCGGGCGTGACCACGTCGCCCGATCCGAGATCGACTTGCAGTGGCACTTCTCCCTTGCCGAGTAACGCGAGCAATCTCACGCGCACGCCGCCGTAAGCATCGGTTTCCCGGATGTGCTCTGCCCGGACGGAATCGGGTCGGAAGAGGAGGCCGTCGTCGGGAACGGGTGTCGCCGCAATCTCCCGGAAGACGGCCGCAAGGTCTTCCACATCGGCTGGCCCGAGGGCGAGTAAATCGACGTCCTGGGTGGGCCGGGGAGCTTTCTCATCCCACAGGGCAAACAACATGGCGCCCTTGAGCAGGAAGCGGTCGGCGTGCCGTGACTGGCTGAGGCGGTAGAGCAGCCGCTCGACGCCGAAGCGCACCAGGAGGAGATTGAAGGACTCATCGCGCCGCTCGGCCAGGGCGAGCAGTCGCGCTTTGACGGAGGCCGCGAGATTTTTCGGCACGGTCATGTGAGCATTTCAAGATACGGCTGGATGATTTGGCGAACGCGGCAGACGCGGGCTGCTTGAGCGAGTTGTTCGAGGTCGAATTTCTTCGCCCGCCAGCCTTCGCGGAGGGCTTCCACCGCGACCTCCAGTCCGATTTTATGGCGATACTTGAAGCAGTCTGCGACCGTTTTGGCCGGATCGTAAACGCGCAGGGACGTATGACCGGCCCGCACCTTCATGACGCCGTGCGAAAGAGCCGGTCCGGAGAAACGGACAATGCGCATCCGCGGGTATCCCGTGCGCGGACGCCAGGCCTTCCCGTCGATGGCCATCCAGACCTCAGCGGGATTTTGGGTGCCGATGCGGTGGTAGGCCAGTGCCGAGAGCAGACACAACACACCATTGGGCAGCCGCAGGCACGCGAGTTCCCAGTCGTGTGTGACGCTGATCTCCTGTTGGGCCGGCGCGTAGACGCCGCGGGCGCGGCGGATGAGTCGGCCTTGGCGGACGAGCCGGCCGAGGTAAACGCTGGGGAGCCCGCGTTGGGTGAGATCGCGAGTGCGGAGGCTGCCCTGTTTGCGGGCGAGACGTTCGATGGTCTGGGCGTTGCTGGGCATGTTATTAGACCTAGGTAGATATTTATAAATACCTAGGATTCGCAACACAATTGGATCGAATCCATCGCCGCCCCACGGCTCTGTGATAGTCGGACTCTTGTCGCCATGGTGCTAATGGTGCTAATCCGCCGGGTGTTTGACGCGCTTTCACCGTTCAGCCGCGGACGATTAGCACCACGTTTAACGCGCCAAAGGCGGTCAATGCGCTGGTTTCCTCGGGATTTTCCCTCTAAAAACGGCCCGGTCGTGAATTATTAGCACCCATTTGGTTCGGTGTTTAATCTTCCCGCCCCGACCATTTTCCCCGTTGCGCCAACGTGGTGTCGGAGAGGAAAGTTCGGAAATTCCAATTTCAGAACTTAACGAAACCCGTCCCGTTCGATTCCTGAAGACGGGGGTATCCACCCCCTCACTCTCCAACAAAATGGCAGGAAGGGCCGTTTCCGGGCGATTCCGGTTTTTGCAAAAACTGCCTCCTCCGCGGATCCGTTCTTCGTCGGGATGCCCCGCTGCCACGCTGCTTCGGCACCTCGACCTCGATGCCAGCCTCCGTCAACCCCTGCGCGAAGCCATAGACCGGCCGATTCTGCGGCAAAAATATGGCAATCCGATCATTCATTAGCTGCCGCTCACGGACCATTTGATAGAGCATCCGCTTTTCGGCTTCAAAATCTTGGGCGAAAAATACCAGTGGTGTTTGTCGTTCAGTCTGAACCGTGCGCTTCTGCTGGCTGAGGGATCATGCCCAACTGACCTCAAATTTCAAAAAGCCCGCGCTGACAGCGGTTGGCCACTCCCGGCAATTCCTGCGGCAGAGTTATTCCCAGCCAACACTTTCCTGGGCGCGACGCTGGCCCGGTCGGATGCGCACCTTGGAAGACGAAGGCCTGCGCCGTCCAGATCCCCGAAGTAAAACACGTCTCGATGTCCTCCCAGTTCGGTGAAGATCGTGGCAAGATAAGAACACATCCGGAGGTCCGCCCAGGCGCGTGTAGGGCTGACCGGGTCGATAAAGGGCAACGTTGAGGTCACGCGCTGGGGTCGCGCGCACCCGGAAGCTAAGGCGGTGGGGTTGGCCCTTGGTGATGGCCAAATTGGGCCGGGAGTAGATATGGAAATCCGGCCGACGACCATCGAAAGGCGGAGTCAACGTGACGTGCACCGCTCCATTGGCCTGCTGCACGGCGCCAGCCTTGCCAGACGGCCAGGCGGTCCACTCGCGCAGTTCCAGTTCGTTGATTCTTGATGTCGAGGAGATCGACGTCACCGGCTTGGGGGCCAAAGCGGAAATGGAGGGTGCCGTTAGTGGCATCGCCGGAGGCAAAGCAATCGAAGGGGCGGTCTGCCAGTCCGGGGTGACGGGAATGGGCGCCGCGCCCGGGGTTCCCCAGAAAATGCGGGCCCGGACTGGAGTGCCGTTCACCACCAACCGCGGCGCACCACCGGCGGGGTCAACGCGGACGGTGAGGGCGACGGCGCAGTTGCCGGCACACGCGAGGAGAATGGCGACGAGGAACGGTTTCACGCAGCGCGGCAGTATGGCAGACGGCGGAATCGATACAGAGCATGGCTGGCGGCTCTTTATCCGAAGGGTCGGCTTCTCAGTACCAAAGCATTTTCCCGACCACGGAGACCGCAGCGCCACACTGGCGGCAGCGATCCGGGCACGTGATAAGTGTCTGAAGGATGCACCGCCGCCCTACTGGGGGATTCGTCCGCGGGCGGACCGCGGCGTTTTTGAACGCAAGCGCGGAAAGAGGACGGTGGTCACGGTGCATGTTCCACGCGCCTGGCAAAGAAGTACGGCGCCATGATCGACTTGCATTTTGGCACCCAGTCTGAGCGCCGCGGCGCGTGGCGGAAGGCGCGGCAACTGCGCCAGAAACTGGTGCCGCTGGCGGAAGTAGACTTCCCACCCGTGCGAACATCGAGTCGCTGGCCCCGGGTCTGGAGGGAATCTGCAGTCGGAAGCGATCTCCCTGTCGCCAAACGGAATCATCACGCCGTCGGTGTCCAGGAACAGGGGCCGGGGAGTGGACGGCGAAGATACGGGCGGTCGGCCACCGCGACGGAAGGAATGGTGCGGTGAATGCATGATTGAAACGCGCACTCAATTCCCCTCCGGTCATCCTGCCTGATGTCCTCGTTCTCGTACCCGGTGAGTTCGTCAACCGACCAGCGACCCCGCTGTAGCGCAGCGCCAGCGTTGCCCTGACTGGCGACGTTCGGCGCTGCCGAACCGCTGCGATCCAAGAGAAGATCCGGGGACTGAAAGCGCATCGAAAGCGCCGCCGAACCTCTCACCCTTCACCCCGTGTTTGGTCTTTTGCGCCTTCCGCGCCACGAGCACTGGATTTTCCGTTGACCGCCTCCGCTCCGCACGCGACGGTTCGCGTTTCCAATGCTCAAAGCCGGCATCGTCGGACTGCCCAACGTCGGCAAGTCCACCCTCTTCAACGCGGTCACCCGCTCGCACAAGGCCGTTGCGGCCAACTACCCGTTCTGCACCATCGAGCCCAACATCGGCGTCGTCACGGTGCCCGACGCGCGCCTCGACCGCCTGCAAGCGCTGTTCAAAGTCGGCAAGACGATCCCGACCACGTTCGAGTTCTTCGATATCGCCGGCCTCGTCGCCGGCGCCAGCAAGGGCGAGGGGCTCGGCAATCAGTTTCTTGCCAACATCCGCGAGGTCGACGCCATTATCCACGTGGTCCGCTGCTTCGAAGATCCGGACATCGTCCACCCGCCGGGAGCGCTCGACCCGATCCGCGACATCGAGATCGTTACCACCGAACTCGTGCTGGCCGATCTCGACGCGGTCCACAAGCGGATCGAGAAAAACAGCAAGAAGGTCAAGGGCGCCGACAAGGAGGCGCTCGTCGAGCAGGCGCTCCTCGAGAAGCTCCTCCCCCACCTCAACGAGGGCAAGCCCGCCAACACGCTGCACATGTATGACGAAGAGGCGGTCCTCATGCGCTCGTTCCACCTGCTCACGGCGCGGCCCGTGCTGTTCGCCGTCAACGTGGCGGAGGGCGATCTCGCCGGGGCGGGCCGGCATCCGCTCGTGCAAAAGGTCGCCAGCTACGCGCGCACCCACCACGCCGCCGCCTACGTCGCCGTCAGCGCCAAGATCGAGTCTGAACTCGCCGACCTGTCGCCCGAGGACGCCGCCGCCTTCCTGTCGGACCTCGGGCTCGCCGACTCCGGCGGTTCGTCGCTCATCCAGGCCGCTTACCGGCTGTTGGGCCTCGCCACCTTTTTCACGCACAACGAGACCGAGGTCCGCGCGTGGACCGTGCACAGCGGGACCAAGGCGCCGCAGGCCGCGGGCGTGATCCACACGGATTTCGAGCGCGGCTTCATCAAGGCTGAGGTCGTGAGCTACGAGGATCTCACGCGGCTCGGCAGCGTGCACGCCGCGCGCGACATCGGCCGCTACCGCCTCGAAGGCCGCGACTACTCCGTGCAGGACGGCGACGTCGTGCTGTTCCGGTTCAACGTCTGACCTGCCGCCGCCGCCGCGGCATGCGGAGTGGGCGGGGCTCTGCGAACGCGAATATTTTTCCGTCTTCGTGGCACGACCCTGCCATTCTGCAAACCCTCCCGGCCCGACCCCGGAAGATCCCGTTTCCTTTTCAGCGTCCACACGGTGTCCAAGCGCGGCCGGCTGTCGCCGGACGCCTCACCGGCCGCCACCCATCGGATCGTTCGCCCGGGCCCTGATTGCGGCCTGCGGGGCCACTGGGCCGGTCTTCGTGTACACCGCGGGGTTCGAGACCGGCCGCATCGGCGATGGTCAGGCTCTGGCAGCTGTTCAACGGGCGCGGCGGGGTGCCGTTGGAGGATGATGGACCCAGTCGGTCATCACCGTCGGCCTGAACCCGCATCACCGCCGAGGGACCTTGAACCCGTCCCGCACCAAATTTTCAGAAGCCGAGTAGGCGGTGCCGTCGTCGGCCAGAATGACGAACGGATTGCCCCGGGCCTTGCGGTTGAGCCCGACCAACTTGAACCGTTTGCCCTCCGGCGTCGTGAAGGACTGGAACAGAAACTTGGGGTCGAGGCCGTGGCTCGGCGCCATGTCCCGGTAGGCCAGAGCTTCACGGGTAAGGACCTCGCCGTCGTCGCCACGGGTCGCGCATTCAAGCTCAACGACGCAGTTCTCGGTCCGGTACTTCATCGCCCCGACGGTGATGGCGACGCCGTGCTTGGCTTCCACGACCTTGAGCGCGTCGGTAAGCGAGGCGTGCAGGGCGTCGGCCGCCGCCTTGGAGAAGAAGGTAATCTTGGTGGGGCTCTCACTCATCGCTTGGCTCTCCTTTCTCTCCCATGCCATCGTAGAATGGGTCCCGGTAGTCCTTGTCGGCGACGATGCCCAGGGTCTCGTCACACTTGTCGGGATGGTCGATGAGGTATTCGGGCAATTCCGGCGACCACGTGTTGGCGGCCTCGATATGGGATTCCTCTTTGGCGTCGCAATACAGCTTGGTCGCGTTCCAAAGGAGACCGGTCAACCCGGCCCGGGAGAAAGAGACATTGCCAGCGCCGGTGGCATCCATGGCTCGGGCTTGGTGCACGGTGTGGCAAATCTGCTGAATGAGGGTGGCGGACTTTTCGGCCCGCCAGTCGGGTGTTGGCATGGCGGATTGTCGGCACGGTGGGCGGCGTTGGTCAACCCGGGGATGGACTTTCGCAACCTCCACCGCTGTGTTGGCATGCCCTCACCATGCGGAATCCGCCTGTCCGGTGGGATGAGGGGCGGGGAGTTCGGCGCGGAGAACCGGCAACTACGGTCAGTTCAATCTCCCTGCGTGAACTCCCGGCCTACTCCACCCCTTTGCTCGAGCCCACGTCGCGCTTGCCTGCGGATCGGAAAGGTCCACCACTGTGGGGATGAGCTTTCACTCCAAGACCACAAGGGATGAGACCAACCCCGGCCGGGTCTCGCGCTCCGGCCGCCCGAAATTCCTCCGCGCCCTTGGCCTGGTCGCGTTGGCCTCCGTGCTGGCCTCCGGCCTGACCGCCGCGGCCGCCAGGCGGCCCAACCTCATCCTCGTGATGACGGACGACCAGGGGCACGGCGACGGAGGGTTTGCCGGCACCGGCGAAGGACCCGCGGCCTTCGGCCCCGTCCGCCGGCCGGTCACGGCCCGGTTGCAAACCCATCCTCGGACCCCGCCTCGATGTGGTATTCGCCCGTCCGATGCGTGCTCGTCCGATAATTGTAGAGCTGAATCACCCGGGTGAGTTCGAGCAGGCTGATGCGTCCGTTGGCATCGGAATCGGCCGAGTGATAGGCGGGCAGGACCACGGCAAAGTTCACCTCGCGTTCCGGCTCGCCGCCAAAGCCGTCCTCGGTCCCCGGCGCGGGGCGATAGCTTCCGGTGCGCACCGTGCCTTTCCGGATGTTGAACAACTCGATCACCCGGGTGAGTTCGAGCAGGCTGATGCGTCCGTCGCGATCGACGTCCGCCGAATGATGCTGCCGCAGGATGAGCGGGTCAGGTGCAGCCAGCAGTTCCGCGGTTGCGGTCGTCATCTGCAGGCTGACGAGGGCGGCGATCTCCTGTTGACCGGAGAGGCTGGCTGGCGCGCTGAGTTCATAGTGAAACTCCACTGGACTCGGAGGCGCCGCGGTCCACGTCCACTCCGCGATGCTGTTGGTGCCGGGTGACGGTTTGATCGCGCCCGCATCGCCCCCGCTGGCGGAAAGCGTCCAGCCGGCCGGGAGCAACACCTGCCACGTCAGACCGGAGGCAACGTCCGGGTACGCCAGCGTGTTCGTAACGGTAACCTTGCCGCCTGGCCGGAAGGGTACCCTCGACATCGCGTGCGTCGCGACGACCCCACCGGGAATGAGCGTCAGCCGCGCGGCATCGCTGACCACCGTGCCCACGCGATTCGACACCTCGACGGAGTATGCGGCCGCATCTTCCGCCTGCACGGCCGCGATCGTATGGGTGGACCCCGTGGCGCCGACGATGGCCGTCCCATCCTTCAGCCAACGGTAACCGGGAACCGGCGCGCCGGTGGCGCTCACGGCAAAGGTCGCGGATTGCCCGGCGGCCACCATCCGGGGGCGCGGCTGCGACACGATCCTCGGGGCCGCCGCCGGGACGACGGTGAGAGTCGCTCCCGCGCTGCGCCAGACCCCGTTGGCGTTGGTGATGGTCACGGAGTAGCTTGCGGCATCGTCTGCCGTGACCGCCGGAATTTCCAGCGCCGCCGCGGTTTGACCCGCCAGCGGCGCTCCGTTCTTGAGCCACTGAAACGTCGCGGCCGTCGGACTGGTTGCGCCCATCGTGAACAGCACCGGATCGCCGCCGACCGCCGTCTGGTCGAACGGCGGTGCGACGCTCTGCGGCCCCGCCGCATCGATCAGGCGCACCAGCCCGTGGCGGCGGATTCCGTTCTCCGCAAGCACGTCGTCGCCCAGCAGCAGCGAGCCGTCGTCCTGGAGCAGGAAGACCTTCGCGCTTTTAGCCTGGTACGGATCGGAGCGAACCAACTTGACGCCCGGGATGGCAAACCCCGCGTCCCACGCGCCGTTCACGTCGAGGCGTCCGAATTGATAGAAATCGTTCAGCAGGATTCGTCCGTCCTCCTGCACCAGGAGCTGCGGTCCCAGGTACGCGCTGGTGGTGAAAGATGGCATGGGTAGTCCGGTCACGGCAAACGTGTCGTCCGGGGCGAATCCCGCCGTGAGGCGGAGCAGCCGGGTGGGAGGCGTGCCAAAATTCAAGTAGGACTGCGCACCGCCCGCCACCATGCGACCGTCCGGTTGCAGCGCGAAGCCCGAAAGGATATTCACGTTGACGTTGCCCGCGGCCACCACGGAGCCATCCGTAGCCAAGCGCATGATACGCCGCCCGCTGCTGTCCCCTATCAGCACGCCGCCATCCGGCAGCGGGATCGCGCCCGCGCCGCCGATCGCCGCGGGCTGATAGGATGCGTCGCGTGAGCCATCCGGCAGAAACGCATACGAGCCGTTGGCCAGGAGCCGGCCGTCGAGCAACAGCGCCAGCGCGCCGTACGTCCCGGAGGAAGTGTTGCTCGTCTCTCCGCCAAAGCCCGGATCGGGCGCACCGCTGGGGAGCAACTTGACGATGCGACTCACGCCGGCACCGCGATAACGCGAAAACGCCCCGGACGCCGCGACGCCGCCGTCCGGCAGGAGCAGCAGGTTGCCGGGAGGCAGATCAAAGCCGGCGCCCGGGTCGAAGCCGGCATCGCGCGAACCGTCGGCGTTGAGGCGCACCAAGCCGCCCTGGGGCGTGCCATTCACGCGCGAAAACGGTCCCGCCACGTAAAGCCGGCCCTGCGGCGCGGCCGCGGCCGCGGTCACGCCGACCGTCGTCTCGATCGGTACCGTCGCGCCGTCGGGCTCGCCATCCGCGCCGAAGCGCGTGAGGCCCCGGCCCGCCTCGCCGAGGTTCACATTGACCAGCACCCGGCCGTTCCCCGCCGGCGCCATCGCCGGCAGCGCCCCGGATCCGGCGTTGTATATGCGCTCGAGGACACCCGCCGCCGAGAAACGCCACACCCCGATCCTGAGGGAGGTGTCGGCGGCACCGGCGGAGGCATAGATGCGACCGCCGTCGCCAAAGGCGATCCGGTCGACGGGCACGCTGCTCGTCGCCGGCCACTGCAACAGTGCTCCGTCGAAGTCGCCCCCGGCCGCCAGCCGCACGAGATAGGCCGTCAGGCCGCCGGACGGAGTGAACTCGCCGCCCGCGAGCACGCGACCGTCCGGTTGCACGGCGAGCGCACGCGGCGCGATCCACGAAAACCCCGTCACCGTGAAGCTTGCGTCCCGCTCGCCGTCCGCCCGCAGGCGCACGAGACGCGGCGACGCGACCCCGTTCACCGTGGCAAACGAGCCGCCGAACAGCACCCGCCCGTCGGGCTGCACCGCCACGCAGTCGGGGGCGACTTCGACCTGGTCCATCTGGAACGACGGGGTGAACGAGCCGTCGGGCGAACCGTCGCCATTCAGTCGATACACTCCGCGTTTTCCCGCCGGGACGGAGGACGCCAGGGCAAGGACAATCAGACGGCCATCGGGCTGCACGGCGAGCTGCGCGACGTTCTCCGGCTCCGCGCTGGCGTGGAACGAAGCATCGACCGCCCCCGTCGGCAGCAGGCGCACGAGCACCGAGCGGTTCGGATGCCCTTCGACGGGGGGCAGGGCACGGCTGGCCAGCACGCGCCCGTCCGGCAGCACCGCCAGGACCTTCGCCCGGGACACCGCAATCCAGGCCGCAACGTTGACCTCGCCGAACTCCACCGGCGGCACGAATCCCGCGTCGAGTTGCAGGCTGGCGTCGAACCGCGCCAGACCGGGGCGCCCGCCGCCCTGGATGCGGCTGAAATCGCCGCTCACGACAAAGCCGCCCTCCGGCGTCGGTTCGATGGCGTTGATCGCACCTCCCGGCGCCTCGAACTTCGGCCGGAAAGTCGGATCGACCTGCAAGGTGTTCGGATCCATCGCGGGCGCCACCTGCAGGCGGGCCCCGGTCGAAACCGTCGCCGACAAGCCATCCGACACGACGACGTCGTACAGCGCGGCATCGGTGCGGCTCGCGTGCGGAATCGTGAACGTGGCGCCGGTCGCACCCGGCAGCGGCGTGCCGCATCGCCGCCACTGATACGCGAGCGGACCGACGCCGGTGGCCGTCACGGCCAGGACCGCCGGATTGCCGGCGGCGGCCGTCTGCGAGGCCGGCGGCTGCACGATGGCAGGCGCCGGATTCGGCCCCGTGATCGTCACCGGTGCGGTGGTCGCGGTGCCGAAGGGATTTGTCACCGTCACGGTGTAGGCCGCCCCATCCTGGACGGTGAGGTTCGAAAGCGTGAGGGCGGCGTTGGTTGCACCGGGAAGGCGCATGGCGTTGCAGAACCACTGATAGCCGATCGGTCCGCTGCCGAGGGCGGTCACCGCCAGCGTGACACTGCCGCCGGGGACCGCCTGGGCGGCAACGGGCGGAGCGGTGAGGGTGAGCGCCCGCCCGGGGATCAGTCGCGCGACGCCCGTGCGCCGCGTCCCGGCGGCGCGTAGGTTCCGGCCAAAGAGCCAGATGCTGCCGTCGTCGACGAGCACCATGCGATCGATGACGCTCCGGATTCGATCGAGGCCGTGGACCTGAAACGCGGCATCGAGCGCGCCGTTGCCGAGGTGCCGGGCGAGGTGCTGCTCCGGATCGTCGGGGTGGTCCGGCTGGGGCGGACTCGCGCGCAGCAGTCTTCCATCCGGAAGCGGCAGCAGCGCGGAGGGAGCCGGAAAGTACCGGGACTGCGCGCTGGACCAGTAGGAAAACGTGGCATCCAGGCCGTTGGCGTTGACCCGCCACAGTGCGCCGGTGGCCTGATTGGAGTAAGTGTAGCCCACCGCATACGCGAGGTCGGCGGCGGCGGGCACCAGGCGGGCGCCCAGGCCGCTGTTGGTCGAAAAGCCCGGGTCGCGGTATCCGTTTTCCAATGTACGCACCAATCCGTTCGCCGGACCACCGTTGACGGAGCCGTACTGACCGCCCAGCACGATGCGCCCGCTTGCCTGCACCAGCAAATCCTGCACGACGCCGGTCACCTCCACCGCGAAGCCCGGATTCACCGCGCCGCCCGGCGTGAGCTTTCGCACCCCGAACTTTGAGCCGAAGATCCCGCCCGCGCCGCCGTTGCTGATGAGGATGCCGCCATCGCGATGCACCGCGACATCACCCGGAGAGTACGTGAACGGCGCGAAC
Source organism: Opitutales bacterium (assembly GCA_038249085.1). Classification (GTDB taxonomy): domain Bacteria; phylum Verrucomicrobiota; class Verrucomicrobiia; order Opitutales; family Opitutaceae; genus ER46. The sequence continues at coordinate 31,550 of JBBRWR010000038.1, read as the reverse complement.
GACGTGTCGGCGGCTCCGTCCGGCAGGAGACGCACCAGCGCCGTCCCGGTGTGCACGAGGATCCGACCGTCCCCCTGCAGCGCGAGGCGGCCGGTGTTCGCGGCACTGGGCGCGACCGCGGCCTGGAAGGACTCGTCCACGCCACCGTCCGCCGAAAAGCGGGCCAGACCGGCGCGCGCCACTCCGTTCACGTGGGTGAAGTTTCCCCGCAGCAGGATGCGGTTGGCCCCCACATTCTGCGCATCGAAAACCTCCGCCAGGCCGCGCGGCATCAGGCCCACCGGCGCGCTGAACCCCGCCTCGTTCGCGGCCAGGTCGACATAGCCCGCCTGCTGGGTCGCGCCGGCGAACGTGCCCCAGAGGCGCAGCGCCCCGGCGGTCGACGGCGTGATCAGTCCAACGTCGGCGGTCAGGAACGGCGCCGTCGGCAGGGTGCCATCCCACGCACCGGCCGGGTTGAGGCGGGTCACCGGCAATCCGCTCCCCGCCACCAGCACCCGCCCACCGCCCGCTTCGGCGATCGCCTTTACCACGTGCAGCCCGGTGCGGAGCGACACGTCGAGCGCGAAGGTCGGGTCCTGCGTGCCGTCCGCGTTCAAGCGCACGACGCTCGGTCCATAATACAGGGCGGGAAACGCGCTGCCCACGAGCCAACGGCCGCCCGCTAGCGGATACAGCGCGTGGACGGGCGCGGGTGGGTTCGGGCGATATCCCTGGTAGAAATTGGGCAGCCACGTGGGATCAAAGGTGCCGTCGACCGCCAGGCGGGACACGAAACCGGTGGGGTTGTTGCTGTTGTCGCCGTCGGCCCCTCCCCCGATCACGATCCGGTTGTCCGCCTGCAGGCGAACGACGCGCACCGGCGCCACGTTGTAATATTGAAAAGTGGGGTCGCGCCCGCCGTCGCCGAGGAGCCGGACGATCGCCCCGGCGGAGTCGGAAGCAAAATGATCGAATTCCCCGCCCACGAGCAGACGCCCGCCGGCATCCGGCGCGAGCGCCAGCACCGATCCGTTGAAACCCGCGCCGACGGCGAAGCCGGGATCGACCGTGAGATCGGCGTTGAGTCGCGCGACGCCACCGGACCGCCGGCCGTCGACAAACGCGAAATCTCCGGCCAGGACCACGCGACCGTCACTCGCGGCGATCATCGCCCGGACCGGACCGGTGACCGCCGGGGCCGCGAAGCCCGAATCGAGCGAACCATCTCCGTTGAGGCGGGCCAGGTAGGCGACCGGCTGGCTGCCGAGCCGGATGAAGTCGCCGCCGACGAGGTACTTTCCGTCCGGCAGCGGCAACATCGCGAGAATGCTGCCGGCGCCTTCGCGCTCCAGGCGCGGCGCAAACTTCAGGTCGGTCTCGAACAGATCCGTTGCCGCGGCCGGGCGCACCTCGAGCCGGTAGGCATGCGCGGCCAGGGCGCCGCCGCCGGCATCGCCCAGGAGGACGTCGTAATCACCGTTCTGCCCGCGCGAGAGATTCGTCAACGTGAGCGTCGCCCCGGTCGCGCCGGGCAGCGGCGAGCCGCGATAGCGCCATTGATAACCGGTCACCTCGCCCGCATTGACTGACAGGGTCACGCTGCCGCCGACCGTCGGCGCGGGGGTGGCGCCGACCCGCACCACTGTGACGGTGAGCGCGGCCCCGGTCGAAGTCACCGTGTTGTATCCGTTACTCACGCGCACCGCATAGTTGCCGGCATTGGACTCCTGCGCGTCGCCAATCGTGAGCGTCGCTGTGCGGGTGCCCGCAACGCTCCCGGTATCCCAAATGGCATTGCCGTCCTTGAACCACTGGTAACCGAGGAGGGGCGTGCCCGTCGCGCCCACGGTCAGCGTCGCGTTTTGGCCAAACGGCACACTGCGGGCCGGGGGTGGCGTGACGATCGCCGCCGGTTCCGGCGCCCGCGCGACGAGGGCGAGGCTCCGGGCGCCCCCGGCGGAGATGGCGATCGCGTCGCCCAGGCCGGGGGGAACGTAAATCTGCGCGTAGTCGGAGCGGCCCCAGGCCGCCACGGTGCCGTCGGCCTTCAACGCCATCGCATGAAAGTCGCCGGCGGCGATGGCGCGCACCGGCCCGAGGTCCGCCGGGGTCGCGAGCGAGCCCCAACTCACGACGGAACCGTCGGGGCGCAACGCCAGGCTGACGCCGTTCCCGGCCGCGATCGCGACGATGCCCCCGAGTTGCGGCGGAACGTTGGTCTGCCCGAGCGAATTGTTGCCCCAGGCGACCACCGTGCCGTCCGACTTCAGGGCGAGGTGGTGGGCGCCACCCGCCGCGATGGCGACCACGCCGCTCAATCCGGCCGGCACCCCGCTTGCGCTGTAACCCCACGTGACCACGGTGCCGTCCGCCCGCAAGGCGAGGCTGTAGTAGCCGTAGGCCGACACCGCCACGACGTCGTTCAGACCCGCGGGGACATTCTGTTCGCTGTAACCGCCCGTACCCACCACGGTGACGGTGCCATCATCCTTCAAGGCCAGGAGGTGGTTGCCGCCCGCGGAGAGGGCGATGACGTTGGCGAGGCCCGCGGGCACGACCGGTGCCCAGTTCCCCCACACGACCACGGTGCCGTTCGCCCGCAGTGCGGCGTGATACCCGCCGCTCGAAATCGCCACGGTGTCGACGAGATCCGCCGGCGGATAATGCCACGAGGTCGACGAAGGTTCCATCTCCGCGCCCCAGGCGACGAGTGAGTTCGGCGCCGGGGCCACGTTGAGATACGAGACCGACCGGCCGGTACCTCCGGCGGCGTCGGTCACGATCACTTCGTAGTAGCCGCGGTCCGCCAGCGAAATCGCGGGAAGGGTCAGGGTGTCCCCCGTGGCGCCGGTGACGATCTGGCCGTTGTGCCTCCACTGATACGATGTCGCCCCCGCGGCCGTGATGCCGAAGCTCACCGGCGACCCCATCGCCGCAAGCCGGCTCCGGGGCCGCGTCGTCACCGCCACCGGCGTGGCCACCGTCAGGCGCGCCGCACTCGACGTCGCGACGCCGTACGCATTGGTCAACGTGACCGTGTAGTCCCCGGTGTCGGACGCCTGCGCATTCGAAATCGAGAGTGAATATCCGGTCGCACCCGGCAGCGGGACGCCACCTTTCCTCCACTGGTAGGCTGGCAGGGGTGCTCCGGCGGAGCGCACGCTGAAGGTCGCGCTTGCGCCGATGTTGATCGTCCGTCCGGCCGGTGGGATGACGATGGTCGGCGCGGCGGCCGCGGCCAGGCCCAAACTGTAATTCAGGGCGGCGCTGATCGCCACCACGCCGCCGAGTCGCGCCGTTGCCGGGGCCTGATTCGCCGGATCGCGTCCCCAACCCACGACACTGCCGTCGGCCTTCAACGCCGCCGTGTGCAGGAACCCGGCCGCCAGCGCGATCACCCCGGACAATCCTTCCGGCGGCGTGGCCTGGCCCACGTCGTTGCGACCCCATGCCACCACCGTGCCATCGGCCTTGAGCGCGAGGCTGTGGAGATCGCCCGCCGCCACCCCGACGACGTTGGTTAATCCGGCCGGGATGTTGGTCTGGCCGAATTCGCCAAACTGATTCGCGCCCCACGCCACCACCGTGCCGTCCGACTTCACCGCGAGACAGTGCCCGGTCCCGGCGGCGATACCGACCACCTGGGTCAAATCCGACGGCACCGCGGGCGATCCATAGGGACCCCAGCCCACCACGGTACCGTCGGATTTGAGCGCGAGGTTGTTGCTCCCGCGGGCGGAAATCTGCACGACGTCGCGCAAATCAGGAGGCACGGGTGGCGGCTGATCGAAATAGTTGCCCCAGGAGACGACCCGGCCGTCCGCCTTGAGCGCCAGCGTGTGATACGCGCCGGCGGCGAGGGCGACCACATCGTGCAGGCCGGCGGGCACCGCCGTCGCACCATAATTTTCCACGCCCCAGGCCACCACGGTGCCGTCCGCCTTGAGCGCCGCGGCGTGGATGTCACCCGCAGCGACGCCGACCACGTTGTTCAAGGTGATCGGCACTTGCGACGGCCCGAACGGGCCGTAGTCATCCGCGCCCCAGGCGAGCACGAGGCCGTTGGCGGTCGGCGCGATCGAGACGTTGAGCAGGAATGCGGAATGCGCCGTCGCCGCGCTATTGCTGACGAACACTTCGTAAGCGCCGCGATCGGCCGCCGTCACCGCCGCGAACGCCAGGGTCGACGTTGTCGCGCCGGCGATCGTCTGCCCGTTATGGAGCCAACGATAGGCCATCGCGCCAGGGTCCGTCGCTCCGACCGTGAACACGATCGACTCCCCGATCGTCGCCAGCCGGCTGCGCGGCCGGTGGGTGAGGCTCGGCGGCACGGCCACCGTGACCGCCACCGGACTCGAGGCGACGCTCGCGAAGGCATTCGTCACCTCGACCACGTAGTTCCCCGCATCCGCGGCAGTGATACCGTCGATGGTGAACCGCGCGCCGGTCGCCCCGCCGATCCGGCCGCCATTGGCCACGGGGGCCCCATTGCGTTTCCATTGATAGCCCAGCGGAATGGTGCCGGTTGCCGCGACCGACAGTTCCACGAAGTCGCCGAGGGTCGCGGCGCGGCCCACCGGCGGCTGGGAGATCGCCGGGGCGGTGTTGGCGGCCAAGGCAAAGCTCTGCATGGCGTTCGCCGCGACGTCGCTGGCCCCGCTGAGACCCGCGGGTACACTGGTCTGGTGTTCGTAGGCGCGTCCCCACGCCACGACGGTGCCGTCCGATTTGAGCGCCAGGCTGTGCGCCTCGCCCGCGGCTATCGCCGTCACGCCACTCAATCCCGCGGGCAGTCCGGTCGAACCGGAGTAGTTCTGCCCCCACGCGACGACGGTGCGATCCGCGCGCAGGGCCAGCGAGTGCATCGTACCCGCAGCGATGGCGGTCGCGTCGGGCGAGACGATGAGCGCATCCGGTACGTTCGTCTGACCCGCGCTTGCGCCGCCCCAGGCCACGATCGATCCGTCCGCCTTCAGGGCGAGACTGTGAAAGCCGCCGGCCGCCACCGCCACGACATCGCCCAACCCCGGCGGCACATTGCACTGCCCGTCGGAGTTCCCGCCCCAGGCCGCGACCGTCCCGTCGGCGCGCAGCGCGAGCACGTGAAACCAGCCGGCGGACAGCCCGACCACTGCGCCCAGGTTCGAGGGCGGAGGGTTAAGGGCCGGCCATTGGACGATCGCACCGTCGGATTTCACCGCGGCACTGTACGATCGCCCGGCCGCCAGCCCGACAACCTGCGCCAGGCCGGCGGGCACATAGATCTCGTCGGCGGAGTTGAGCCCCCACGCGATCACCGTGCCGTCCGGGCGGAGCGCGAGCACATGCCCGCCACCGGCGCCCGTGGTGAGACCCAGTACCGGACCGAGGTTCGCGGGGGCTGAAGCGCCATCACCCCACGCCACGAGCGACGTCGCCGACAGCCCCACGTCCACCGCAAACACCGAACTGGCGGCCCCGGCCGCATTGCTGATCGTCACTTGATACCAACCGCGATCGGCAAGGGCGAGGGCCGGGACGTTCAGGGTCGCAGTGGACGCACCGGCAATGACCGTGCCGTTGCGTTTCCACCGAAAGGTCAGCGGGCCGGCGCCGGTCGCGCCGACCGTGGCGGTCAGTGGCAGCCCGGCCAGCCGAGCCTGGCTGAGCGGGCGGGCCGTGACGACCGGCGCTTGGGCTGGTACCGGAACAACGCCGGCCAGCGACATGACGACGCAGAATGCCGCGGACAATCGCTGCAGGTGACAAGCGTGTGGCATGGCAACGTGAATACGCGGAGCAGGGCGCTGGCTTGAAACCCGCCAACGGCAGCCGTTGGGGCCGCCCTTGGCGATGTCATAACGTCGTGAAACAACGACAGATGCCGCGCATTATTCACGAATTTCCATGACACCTTCACCGGTGGCAACGTCAACCGGCAAATTGCCCGGGCCAGCACCACGGGTGCAATTGCGGGGGCGGTGGCGACTTCCACTGTGAGCGCGGTGCCGGACTCCGCGTCGTTCAGGACGACGCGACTTGAGCCCGTCAATCGGCGGTCGATCCCTTCCGCCGTCGCAACCCCGCGCTTGCCTGCCAATCAGGATGGTCCACCACTGTGGGGATGAGCTTTCACTCCAAGACCACAAGGGATGAGACCAACCCCGGCCGGGTCTCGCGCCCTGGCCGCCCGCATTTCCTCCGCGCCCTTGGCCTGGTCGCGTTGGCCTCCGTGCTGGCCTCCGGCCTGACCGCCGCGGCCGCCAAGCGGCCCAACCTCATCCTCGTGATGACGGATGACCAGGGGCACGGCGACGTGGGCTTTCACCAGAATCCGAAGATCCACACGCCAAACATCGACCGAATGGCGCGCGAAGGCGTGCGGTTCGAGCGGTTCCACGTCAACCCGGTCTGTTCGCCCACCCGGGCCAGCCTCATGACCGGCCGGTATTATTACCGCACCGGGGTCGTGGATACGTATCTCGGCCGCTCGATGATGTATTCCGACGAGGTCACGCTGGCGCAGCTGCTCGGCGGGGCGGGCTATCGCACCGGCATCTTCGGCAAATGGCATCTCGGCGACAATTACCCGATGCGCGCCGTGGACAAAGGTTGGGATGAATCTCTGGTGATCAATGGCGGCGGTCTCGGGCAGCCGGGCGACCCGCCCTTCGAGGTCCATCCGGACGGCGCGTACTTCGATCCGTGGCTGCGCCACAACGGCGAGTGGGTGCGCAAGCCGGGCTATATCACCGATGTCATCACCGACGCCGCGCTCGAGTTCATGGCCAGGGATTCCAGCCAGCCATTCTTCATCTATCTGCCGTACAACGCGCCGCACAGCCCGCTGCAGGTGCCGGAGAAATACTACGCCAAGTACAAGGATGCCGACCTGACCGTGCCGCAGGCCGGCGGGCATCCGGTGAAGAAGTCCGATCACGAAACGACCGCGCGGGTTTACGCGATGGTCGAGTGCATCGACGACAACCTGGGGCGGTTGCTGGCCCGGCTCGATCAGTTGAAGATCGCCGACGACACCGTCGTGATTTTTCTCACGGACAACGGGCCGCAGCAGGCCCGTTACAACAGCGGCATGCTCGATCTGAAGGGCAATACGCACGAGGGCGGGATTCGCGTCCCATTCTACGTGCGCTGGCCGGGGCATTTTCAGGCCGGTCGCACGGTCGACCGGATCGCCGCGCACATCGACGTGGCGCCCACGCTCCTGGATCTCGCCCAGGCGACCAAACCCGCCCAGGTGGCGTTCGACGGGATCAGCCTGCTGCCGCTGCTCACGGGCGAACCGGCGGCCTGGCCGGATCGCACGATTTTCTTCCAATGGCATCGCGGCGATGTGCCGGAGCTGAATCGCGCCTGCGCCGCGCTTTCGCAGCAGTACAAATTGGTGCAACCCCAGGGGGTCGCCAAGCCGGCGGGACCGCCGGTGTTTGAACTGTACGACTACGCCGCGGATCCGCTCGAGATGAACAACATCGCGAAGGAGAAGCCGGAGATCGTGGCGCGGATGCGCCGCAGCTACGAAGCGTGGTTCAACGATGTGACCGGCGCCCGCGACTATACGGTGCCGCCCCGCATCTACCTCGGGGCGCCGCAGCAAAAGGAAGTGCTGCTCACCCGCCAGGACTGGCGGGGACAGGGGGCGGGCTGGACGCCCCAGAGCGTGGGGCAATGGTTCGTGGACGTGCGCCGGGTTGGCGACTACGAGGTGACGCTGCGTTTCGCCGCGGCGAGCCAACCGGGGGTCGTGCGATTCGCGCTGGGCGGGGTGAAGCTGCAAAAGGAGGTCGCGGTCGGGGAAACGGTGGTCGTGTTGCCCCGCGTGCGCCTGCCGCTGGGCCCGGCCACGGTCGACGCGGTGCTGGAAGCAGGGGGACGGCCAGTGGGCATGAACTTTGTCGAAGTGAAGGCGCTCGATTGAGACGACGATCAGGCGCCTGCAGCGTGGCCCAGAGCAGAGGACCTGGGGCTCGGGGCCACCGCTGATTTCCGCCAATTGATCGCGGAGCGGGGTTCGTTGGCCGCACGAAGGCGGCGTTTGAACCATTCGGGCGTGCGCCGGCCCAACATCGTTTGCAACCTGTCCCCATGAAGAACCCACGGTTTGTCTTCCCCGCCCTGCGAGTCGCGCTGCCGCTGCTCCTCACCGTCGCCGTCACCCTGAGCGCCCAACCCCTCACCCTGCCGGCGGTCAGTCCGCGGGCCAGCGTCGCCCAGACGGTCGGCATCACCCACATCGCGGTGGAGTACAGCCGCCCGGCGGTGAACCAGCGGGAGATTTGGGGCAAGCTCGTGCCATACGGTTTCAACGACCTCGGATTTGGCACCGCGAAGGCGGCGCCCTGGCGGGCCGGCGCCGACATGAACACGACGATCACCTTTGAGCACGACGTGCGCGTGGCCGGGGAGCCGCTGGCCGCGGGCGTGTACGGGCTCTTCATGGCGCTCACCGCCGCGGGCGATGTCACGGTCATCTTTTCGCGGGACAGCGGGGCCTGGGGGAGTTTCTTCTATGATCCCGCGCACGACGCCCGCCGGGTGCAGACGAAGTGGGAGGACGCGCCGTTTTGCGAGCAACTCGCCTATGAGTTCACCGCGGTGACGAAGAATTCCGCGGTGCTCGCGCTGCATTGGGAGAAGAAGCGGATTCCGCTGCGCCTCATGGTCGACACCGACGCCGCGGTGGTGGCCGGCCTGAAGCGGGAACTGACGAGCGCGAAGGGGTTTCAGGCCCAAGCCTGGGTGGATGCCTCGACCTATCTCGTGCAGAATAACCTCGATCTCAACCTGGCGCTGGAGTGGGCGGACGCCGCAGTCAACCGGGCCTTTGTCGGCCGGCGCAATTTTGCCACGCTCTCCAATCAGGCCGCCGTGCTGGGCAAGGTGGGGCGGGACGACGAGGCGATGAAGGTGATGGACGAAGCGGTGAAATACGGCACCGCGGGGGAGATCCATCAGTACGGCCGCCGCTTGATCACCGACAAGCGGCCGCAGCGGGCGCTGGAAATCTTCCAGCTCAACGCCCGGCTGTTTCCCGACACCTGGCCGGTGCAGTACGGGCTCGCGCGGGGTTATTCCGCGATCGGCAATTACGCGGCCGCCATCGAGGCGCTGCAGAAGGCGGAGACGCAGATCCCGGCGGGCGACACCGTCAATGGCCCGGCGATCAAGGCGAACCTCGATAAATTGCGGCGCGGCGAGGACATCAACTAACGGCGCGGCCGGCCCCGCGGCGCCCCAAGTCGGCGGCGGGATTGCGGCGGTGCTTCGGGCGCATCTGCGAGTGGGCGATTGCAGGCGGGGTGCCCCCACCTCACGATAGGTCGTCCCCGCCGGATCGCGCGGTGAGGGCACCGCGCCCACATGGAAGTCCCCGCCAACTCGCAGATGCATCCCGGTGCTTCGCGCGGTGAAACCTCCCGGTCGACTGGACGTTGACCCCTCCCCGTACCGCCAGTCAAAGACGCGGCGTTACTTCCAGAGGCGTCGGCGCCAACCGGCCGAGGCATCCTCTGGAGCGCGCTGCACTACTTTCGGATTGCGCCCCGCGGCTTCCGCGGGTGACTCGCTGCCGGTGGATTCTGCGACTTCATCACGCTGGCGGGGTTGGCTCTGGCCGCTGGGCATGGCGGCGCTGATCTTTGCGGCGTCGAGCCGGTCGACCGTCGCCGGCCCGCATATCGCGAACTTCGACAAGGTCGCACACTTTTCCGTCTACGGCCTGCTCGCCACCCTGGTTTGCCGCCAGGGGCGGGGCTGGCGGGCGGCGCTCTGGGCCCTGTTGGCCGTGTCGGCGTTTGGCGCGAGCGACGAGTGGCACCAGAGTTTTGTGCCGGGGCGATCGACGGAGCTGGCCGACTGGATCGCGGACACGGCCGGCGCGGCGCTCGCCATCGGGCTGTACATGGGCTGGGCGCGTTATCGGCAACTGCTCGAACTCCCCCTCGGGTTCGGGCGGCGGCGGAGTGAAAATTCCGGGGCCACGGCCAGAGTGGGCGACCCATGAGTGGAGCATCAGCGGACCGTCCCCGTGGGCGCGGCGTGATCGGCGCAGTGCTTTTCCTCGGGACCTTTTTGCTCTTTGCCCGCGCCATCGGGCACGACTTCGTCAACTACGATGATCCCGATTATGTGACGGCCAACGTCCACGTGCGGGCGGGGTTGACCTGGGCGGGCGTGAAATGGGCGTTTGGGGCGGCTGACGTGTCGTATTGGCATCCGCTTACGTGGCTGTCGCACATGCTCGACTGGCAGCTCTTCGGTGATCATCCGGCGGGGCATCATGCGATGAGCGTGCTCTGGCATGCGTTGACGGCGACGATGGCATTCCTGGCCCTGCGCCGGCTCACGGGTTCGATGGGGACGAGCGCCGCGTGTGCCGCGCTCTTTGCCTGGCATCCCTTGCGGGTGGAGTCGGTGGCGTGGATCGCGGAGCGCAAGGACGTGCTCGGGGGATTCTTCTGGATGGTCGCGCTCTGGTGCTACGTGGGCTACGCGGAGAAGCGTCGGACGGGGCAACGCGCCGTGGCCGACTATGCGCTGGCGGGGGCCGCCTTCGCCGGCGGGCTCATGAGCAAGCCCATGCTGGTGACGTTGCCCTGCGTGCTGTTGCTCCTGGATTTTTGGCCCCTGCGGCGCCTGGGGCCGACGGCGGCGCCTGGGTCGCCGGGGTGGAGGAAATTGGTCCTGGAGAAAGGGCCATTCTTTGCGCTCTCGGTGGCCGTGAGCGTGGTCACGGTGATTGCGCAGAAGAATGTCGGCACGCTGTCGACGGTGCTGCCGCTCGAGGCGCGCCTCGGCAACGCGGTGATCGCCGTCGTGCGGTACCTTGGGAACTTCTTCCTGCCGGTCGATCTCGCCGTGCTCTACCCGCACCCGGGGGTATGGCCGGCGCGGCAGGTCGGAGCGGCGCTGGTGGTCGTCGCCGCGGTCACGGCCGTGGCCGCGGCCCAGTGGCGGCGCCGGCCGTGGATCATCGTCGGCTGGTGCTGGTTTCTCGGCACGCTCCTGCCAGTGGCCGGGTTGGTGCAGGTGGGGATTCAGGCGATGGCGGATCGCTACACCTACCTGACGATGCTCGGGGTGCAGATCGCGTTGTTGTGGACGGGGCGCGACCTCATCACGACGACGGCGGCGCGACGGGCCTGGGCGGTCGCGGGCGGGGTGGTCCTGCTGGGCTACGCGATCGGCACGTGGCGGCAGCTGGGCGTGTGGCAAAACTCATTTACGCTGTTTGACCGCGCGATTGCGGTGACGAAGGACAACTACCTCGCGTACGACAACCGCGGCCTGTTCCTCTACCAGGCGGGTCGGGTCGACGAGGCGATGGCGGACTACCGGCGGGCGCTCGCGATCAATCCGGCGTACATGAACGCCAACAACAACCTCGGCCACGCGCTGGCCGAGCACGGGCGGCCGGCGGACGCGCTTCCCCTGTACCGGACGGCGCTCCAGGCGCAGCCCGGCAACCTCGAGGTGCATAACAACCTGGCCAACGCGCTCTCCGACGTGAACCAGCTCGACGAGGCGATGGAGCATTACGACTTTGTGCTGACGCGGCAGCCGGACCACGCCAACGCGCTCAACGGCTCGGCCGTGGTGCTGGCCATGAAGCACCGGCTGCCCGAGGCGAAGACCCGGCTGGAGCAGGCCCTGCGTCTTGCGCCCGCCAACGCCAGCGCCCACAACAACCTCGGCAACGTGTATTCGATGCTTGGCGACCGCGAGGCGGCGATCGGACATTACCGGCGGGCGACGGAGCTCAGCCCGAATGAGGCGCATCCGTTTTTCCTCATCGGGAGCCTGCTTAACCAGCAGGAGAAGTTCGCTGCGGCGGTGCCGAGTCTGCAGCGCGCGGTGGCGTTGCAACCCGTCCAGCCCGACGCCCTGGCGCAGCTGGGGTTGGCGCTGGCGCGACTCGGTCGGCGGGAGGAGGCGATGCGGGCGCTGCAGACGGCGTTGCAGCAGCGTCCCGGCGACGCCACGATCAAGGCGTGGCTCGAGGCCGTGCAGGGCGATCTCGCAAAGTAGCCGGAAGGTGTAGGAGCGGCTTTATGCCGCGACCCGGGTTCGTCCGAATGCAGGTCGCGGGGTAAACCCGCTCCTTCAGCGGAAGGAGCGCCGCGATTCGCACAGCCCGTGCATCCCGGGCTCGACGCGCGCCCACTGGCCGTAAGACTGGCGGCATGTCTCCCGCCGAGGCCCAGGAACGCATCACCGAGTTGCGCGCTGCGATCGCGCATCACGACGAGCTGTATTACCGGCAGGCGAAGCCGGAGATTTCAGACTTTGAGTACGATCGTCTGAAGCGTGAACTTTCTGAACTTGAGGATGAATGGCCTCTCTTCCGGAGCCCAGACTCGCCAACCCAACGAGTGGGAGATGACCGCGTGAAGGGGTTTGTCGAAGTGGCGCATCGACAGAAAATGCTCAGCCTCGATAACACCTACAATGTGGAAGAAGTTCGCGCATTTCACTCGCGACTGGCGAAAATTCTCGGAACCGAACGGCTGTCCTACACCGTCGAACCGAAAATCGATGGTCTTGCGGTAAGTTTGACTTTCGAAAATGGGAAGCTCACCCGCGCGGTTACGCGGGGCAAAGGTGATCGCGGTGATGACGTGACCCAGAATGTACGAACGATCCGGACGCTTCCGCACTCGCTGCCGGGCGCGGTGCCGCGGATCGTGGAGATCCGTGGTGAAATCTACCTGACCGCAGCAGAGTTCGAACGGATCAATGCAGAACGCGTGGCAGCCGGGGAGGAGAGTTTCGCCAACCCTCGCAACCTTGCTGCAGGCACCATTAAACTGTTCGACCGCACTGAAGTCGAACGCCGCAAACTGGAGATCGTACTCTATGGTCTTGGCTACTGTGAGCCTGAAGCCGTTTCGTCACAGTTGGAGTTGCACGAGCGCTTGCGGGAATGGCGCCTGCCCGTCGTTGAGCGGATCTGGCGGGCTTGCGGGATCGAAGAGGTGTGGGCTGCCATTCGCGAACTCGACGCACTGCGACGCACGTTCGCGTATGGCACCGATGGTGCCGTGGTGAAGCTCGACCAGATTGCCCAGCAGAGCGAAGTGGGGGCGACGGCAAAGGCGCCACGTTGGGCCATAGCGTATAAATTCAAGCCCGACACCGGTCGAACTCGGCTGAATGCGATTACGATTCAAGTTGGGAAGACTGGCATTCTAAGCCCCGTCGCGGAGTTGGAACCCGTGGTTCTTGCAGGGTCGACGGTGCGACGGGCAACTCTCCACAACGAGGATGAGATTCTACGAAAAGACATCCGGGTCGGAGACCTCGTGGAAATCGAGAAAGCCGGTGAAGTGATTCCAGCGGTATTGCAGTCAATTTTGAGCGACAGGCCATCTGACACGGTAGAGTTTAATCTCTTCAAGGTTGTAGGTGGCAAGTGCCCGGCGTGTGGAGGGAGTATCGGTCGCGTTGAAGTTAGCGATGAGAAGGCACAGGGAGTCGCGTGGAAGTGTTTGAACTACGAGTGCTCCGCACAGAGGGTCGGCCGTTTGGAGTTTTTTTGCAGCCGGAGGGCTCTTGCAATTGACGGAGTGGGGGAAGTCGTTGCGGCAAAGTTGGTCGAACTCGGGCTCGTGAAACATCAGCTCGATATTTTCGATTTGTCGTCCGAAACACTAGCGACTCTGAACCTCGGGACGGCTGAGGAACCGCGAGTTTTTGGGGAGAAGAACGCCGAAAAGATTATTGCGAACCGTGAAGTTGCACGAGGACTGCCGCTGGCCCGTTGGCTATTCGCATTCGCGATCCCCGACGTAGGCGAAGAAACTGCCCGCGACATCGCCTTTCTCCACGAAAGTATTGAATCCGTCGCGGCCTCAGAAATCTTACGGGATATTGCAGAACTGCAGCGGCTGAATCGTGACATGCTGCGCAATAGCCCGAACACGATTGAAAACAAAATAAGGTCTAAGGATGAGCGCGAAGCAATGCGGCCTGCTTACAATGAATTCAAAAGGAAGGCTGACGAACTCGGACGAAAGCTGATCGGTTTGGGTTACGCTAGACCTGCGAAGAACGGTAATCCCCCTTCGCGGAATGCGGTTACTGTCATCGGACCAGTAGCAGCGCAATCGACCTTGGAATGGTTTGAAGGTACTGCAGGTCGGGAAACGCTTCGAAGACTTGGGGCCATGGGTATCATGCCTCGGAATATTCAAGATGCCTCGATGAAATCACCTTTTTCGGGAATGACAGTTGTTCTGACGGGTACATTATCTGGCATGTCCCGTAGCGAGGCCCAGGATAGTATTCGGGCTGGCGGCGGCAGCGTTGCCAGTAGCGTAACTCGAAAAACGGACTTGGTGGTCGCTGGACCGGGTGCCGGATCTAAACTCGCTGAAGCGACGAAGCTGGGTGTGCGAGTGATTGAAGAAGCGGAATTCCTCAAGCTCTTGGGCGAAAACCAGGAGGCCTCGGTTTGAGGCTGGGGTTACCCTTCCAAGACCTTCGCTAATCTCTTCTTATTCATTGAAAGCTCCTTCTGTGCGATAGCGAGGCGTGCCTCAGCGGCACGAAGACCAAGCAAAGCAGATGCAATGTTTGAACCTGCGAACCACGACGCGACGTGCTTCACGTCTTCTTCCTTGCAGCTCACGATTCCCTCCACGTTCCCCTCGAGAATACGCATGCGATGCTTGCAGATTTGGCCCATCATTCCTGCCGGGCAGGTACAATGTGCGGATAGGCTGCTGGCCGATTTTTTGAATGTGACCCTGTAAGGTTCAGACGCGGAGCCTTGGACGAGGAAGTTTAATTCATCCATTCTGAGAGGTGATGTCAGAACATCGCAGCGTGAGCAAGAAGACCCACTACCTGCTCGCGGGGGCGGAGGCGGGGTCGAAGCTCGAGAAGGCGAAGACCCTCGGGGTGCCGGTGATCGACGAGGCCGAGTTCCAGCGCATGTTGGCGGCCGGATGATCGGGCGGACTCAGAAACCCTGCTTCTGCAGCGTCGCGCTGAGTTCCTGCATGAAGGCCTGGGCGTCGGTCGGATTGGGCCGGTAGCCTTCCTTGCTGATCTGCGTGAAACCGGGGCGTCCGTATTGATCAACGACCCATTTGCCGGTGACGCCGTCGCTGAAGGTGACGGAGCCGCTGGCCAGGGCGCCGGGCATGAGCACGATTTTGTCGACGTTTACACTCACGTTGGTGGCGCCGGCGGGCGGCAAGTCGTCGAACTCCTCGTCGAGTCCCTCCGCCTCCGCGAGGTCCGCGGCGGCCGGGGCGGGTTCCTCCTTGGTGAGGCCGAGCTTCTCCTTCGCCTTGTCGAGAAAACCCTTCTTTTCCGGTGGCGCGGCGCGGGGGGCCGGGGCGGGGGGCGGCGGTGTCTTGGAGACATCGTTGGCGTCGACCTTCGGGGCCGCGTCCTTCAATTCCAGGTTGAGGTCGTCGACGAGGAAGCGCACGTCGCGGTAGGTCATCGACAGCTTGAAGTCAGCGGTGAGTTTCTGCTGGACGACGGAAAGGCTGTCGCCGGCGGCGACCCAGGAAGCCACGGCCTGTTTTTGCTCGGGAGTGAGATTCATGAAAACTATTTCGAGAGCTGCGCCCGGAGGAACTCGATGCTGCCGCGGGTCGCCGCGTCCTGTTCCATCATGTTATCCACGGCCTTGCAGGCGTGGATCACGGTGCCGTGGTCGCGCCCGCCGAACGTGTCGCCGATGTCCTGCAGGGAGTGCTTGGTGAGCGTCCGGGAGAGGTACATGGCGATCTGGCGCGGGATGGCGATGTTGTTGGGCCGGCGCTTGCTGGTCATGTCGCTGTGCCGGATCTGGAAGTGGTCGGCCACGCGCTTCTGGATCGTCTCGATGGTGAGCACGTTTTGCGCCTGCTCCATCAGCACGTCGTGCAGCAGCCGTTCGGCGGTCGCGAGGTCGACGGGCTGGTTGGTCAGTGCGGTGTAACTCGAGACCTTGAGCAGCGCCCCCTCCAGGCGGCGGATGTTCTTCGTGATGTGCTGGGCGATGAAGCTGAGGATCGGCTCCGGCAGGTTGCAGTTCAGCTGCTGGGCCTTGGTGCGGAGGATGGCGAAACGCGTCTCGTAGTCGGGCGCCTGGATGTCGGCGGGGAGGCCCCACTCGAAGCGGGAGACCAGCCGGGATTCGAGCTTCTGGATCTCGCTCGCGCGGCGATCGCTGGTGAGGACGATCTGTTTGCCGGACTCAAAGAGGTCGTTGAAGGTGTGAAAGAACTCCTCCTGGATGCGCTCCTTGCCGGCGAGGAACTGGACGTCGTCGATCAGGAGGATGTCGGCGTGGCGGTAACGCTGGCGGAACTTCGTCAGCGCGTTCTCCTGCAGGGCCTGGATGAACTCGTTGGTGAATTTCTCGGTCGAAAGGTAGGCGACGCGGGCCTCCGGGTTGGCCTGGATGATGGCGTGACCGATCGCGTGCATCAGGTGCGTCTTGCCGAGCCCGGTCTCGCCGTAAAGGAAGAGGGGGTTGTAGGCCTGCCCGGGGGCCTGCGCCACGGCCATGGCCGCAGCGTGGGCCATCTGGCTGTTGGAGCCGACGACAAAGGTCTCGAAGGTGTTGCGGGGGTTGAGGGTGCCGGCGGCCGGACCCTTTTCGTCGTACCGCGTGGTGCGGCGGGCCGGGGTGGAGCGGCCGCGGTGCGTCGCCGCCGGGTCGGCCGGGTGGCGCCCGGTTCCGTTGTTGTTGGCGGCGGCGGGCCGGCCGGGGCCGTCGACCTTGCGCAGCTTCACATTGACCATCCGTCCGGCGGTCAGGCGCAGGCGCTGGGTGATGAGATCGAGGTAGTTGTCGTGAATCCAGATCGCCGCAAAGTCGTTGGGCACGCCCAGCGTCATGCTGTCGCTGGCCGTTTCCAGACACACCACCGGCTCAAACCACATTTGGAATACATCCTCCGGGAAAAGCGACTTGAAGTCGCATTTCACGGTTTCCCAGAGGCTGGGAGCGAGGGTCGAGGTGGGCATGGACGGGCGGAAGTTGGCGATTTTATTCACATTACGCCGAGGGACCGTTTCTTTTCATGCCTTTCAGGCGGTCCTTGCGCCGTCCTGCCGTAACAAAAAATCGTGACTGGCCACCAATGAGTCAGAGCGAATTTATGACAAATTCGTAAGATATTGATGGCTAGAGTGTACTAGCGGGTGTTACTGCCGGGGTCACAGGGACTGGGCTCAAACGACATGGGAAAGAACAAATCGAACGGACGAGAGGACTGACGGAAGGCGAAGTAACTGTGAACCCAAAAACCATTTCAAGGCGAACTTTCCCACAACTTGTTCACACCCGATTTGAGCATAAGTTTTTTGATTTTTTCGTTGCCACGTTTGGCGGGACTTCGGTGGCGGCGGCGGGGGCGAATGGGCCGTAGTTTTGGGCGAAATACGTCGACGGGCGGGAGGCTTCACAAGCCGGTTTGCGGGGTGTGAATGGTTACGATACGGTGGCGGGAGGGGTTTTTCCGAATACACCACCGGCCGCAGGGAGGGGTTGATCAGGGCGCCGGGGGCTCGGGATCGACCCATTTTCCATGCTCGCGGATGAGCGCGACGAGGCGGGCGTCGGCCTCGGCCTGGGGAATGTTGTACTGCACGCAGTTTTTTCCGACGTAGAGGTTGATCCGGCCGGGGGCGCCGCCGACGTAGCCGAAGTCGGCGTCGGCCATTTCGCCGGGGCCGTTGACGATGCAGCCCATGATGGCGAGTTTCACGCCCTTGAGGTGGCCCGTCTGCTCCCGGATGCGCTGCGTGGTGGTCTGCAGGTCGAACAGGGTGCGGCCGCAGCTGGGGCAGGCGACGAATTCGGTCTTGGAGATGCGGGAGCCGGCGCCCTGCAGCACGTTGAAGGCAAGCCGGGTGGCGCGGACGGGGTCGGCTTCGGTCTCGATGCTCACGAGGTCCCCGACGCCGTCGCAGAGCAGGCCACCGGTGAGGAAGGAGGCCTCGAGCAGCCGCGAAAGGAAACTGGCCTCACCGCGCACCGCGGTTCCGGCGGTGTTGCGAATCCAGATGGGGGCGCGAAAGCCCAGCGCGTGCAGGGCCGCGGCCAGCCGGCGATAGGCGCCGACGGCGTGGGTGGAATCCGCGTCGACGCCCGAGAGCGTGAAGAGCAGGCCGCGGTCGCCGAGGGGGCGCAGGGTGCTTTCGAGGGCGGGGAAATCGGCCGGTGCGATCTCCGCCGCCAGCACGTGGCCATGGGCGTGGAGCATGGTGGCGAAGGCGGCGAGGGTGGTCGCCTCGCCGGCGCCAAAGGCGCGCAGGAAAACCGTGCCCCGGGGCAGGGCTGCGAGATGCGGGGCGCAGGACTCCGGTGCGACGCCGGGGGCGAGCTCGAGGACGTAGAAGAAACCCACGGCCGGGGGCAGGCGGGAGAGATCGGCCGGCGCGGCGATGGTCGCCAGCACCCCCTCGGCCGGGGTGTCCTTGAGTTTTGGAGACAAAAGCAGCGGCAGGACCGCCGGCAGGTCGGCGACAGTGCCGGCGCGGACGATGACGCGGGGCGGCTGCTCCGGGCCGGTGGCGAAACTGGCACCGAGCTCGAGCGGGGCGGAGGCGCGGCGGGCAAAGTGGTACGGATCGATCGCGTCGGGCGCCGTCGCCGCGGGGACGGGAGGCCGGTGCCAGAGGGCCATGGCCTTGTCGGCGATGGCGCGGGCGACCGGAATCTCGTAGACGCTGTCCTCGGTGAGCGACACGCGGATGGTGTCGCCGAGGCCGTCGAGGAGCAGGGAGCCGATCCCGATGGCGCTCTTGATGCGGCCATCCTCCCCGTCGCCCGCCTCGGTGACGCCGAGGTGGAGCGGGTAGTGCATGTCCTCCCGCGCCATGCGCTCGACCAGGAGGCGGTAGGCCTGGATCATGATCTTGGGGTTCGAGGACTTCATCGAGAGGATGAGGTCGTGGAAGGAGTGGGACCCGGCGATGCGGAGGAATTCGAGGGCGCTCTCGACCATGCCCAGCGGCGTGTCGCCGTAGCGGTTCATGATGCGGTCGCTGAGGGAGCCGTGATTGGTGCCGATGCGCAGGGCGCGGCCCAGTTCGCGGCAGCGCCGCACCAGGGGCGAAAAGGCGTCGTGCAGCCGCGCCAGCTCCCCGTCGTAGTCGGCATCCGAATACTCGCGCACGGCGAATTTCTTCTTGTCGGCGTAGTTGCCGGGGTTGACCCGGATCTTTTCCACGTGTTCGACCGCCTCCAGGGCGGCGCTGGGCAGAAAGTGGATGTCGGCCACGAGGGGCACGGCGCCGAAGCCGGCGGCGGTGAATTGCGCGCGGATCTCGCGCAGGCAGCGGGCGGCGGCGACATTGGGCGCGGTGATGCGGACGATCTCGCAGCCGGCCTCGGCGAGGGCGATCGACTGGCGGACGGTGGCGGCGACATCCTGGGTGTCGCTGGTGGTCATCGACTGGAGGCGCAACGGGTGCAGGCCGCCGACGCCGACGGCGCCGACCAAAACCTCACGGGAAGGGCGGCGGACGGTGGAGAAGCGCGAGGCGCAGTAGGACATGGGAGTGGCAGGGGCGGGGGGTGGCAACAATGGCGAGGCTGGAACGAGGGTGGATTGCAAGGTCGATGGGACTGGAAGGGGCTGGGTGCGGTGCTCGGAGGAGGAAAGTGGAAAGGAGCGGGACGCGAAGGCGAGAGGGAAGAAACAATTGCCCTCTGGTGAGGGGGTGGGTGGGGCGATTGCACGTTGGAAGTTCAGGTCACGAACGGAGCCCTCCTGCCTGTCCTGCGTGCACCCCCACCCTGCGAAAATCATGCAAAACAATGTTATACGTATAACATTGTTTGAATTTGATCGCGAGGCCGCCGGTGCACATGGTTCGTCCATGCGAGCGTCCACCGAAGAGTTCCTCTACGTGCTCTGGTTCACGGCGGAAACGGTGCTTCGCCCCTCGTGGCGCAATGTGCTCGGGCCTGACTTTGACGCCTGGGCGTGGCGGAACGGGCTCACCCGGAGGCTGGCCCAGCTCGAACAGCACCAATTGCTTGAGCAGCACCCCGCCGGCCCGAAAAAGTCGGAGCGTATCGTCCGTCTCACCGAGGAGGGCCGAATCGCCGCGTTGGGCGGACGCGATCCGGTCGCCGGTTGGGCTCGTTCGTGGGACGGACGCTGGCGGGTCTTGCTGTTTGATCTGCCGGTCGCCGCCGCCGCCCTGCGGATCAAGCTTCACCGACTGCTGCGCGATCGATACTTCGGATATCTTCAGGGCAGTGTCTGGTTGACGCCGGATCCGGTCGGGGATGTGTGTGCCGCCGTCGGCCGCGCCGCCGCCGAACCGGAAAGCTTCATGGTCTTTGAAGGGCGACCTGTCACCGGCGAGTCGGACGCCGACATCGTTGCCGGGGCTTGGAATTTCGGAGAAATCAACCGTCGCTACGATCGGCATCTCGACGTTTTGCGCACGGCTCCGCGCCGTCTGACCAACGGTGCGGGCGACCGCGTACGGCTCCGCGCTTGGGCGCAAAGAGAGCGCGCGGCGTGGCAGGCCGCGGTGAGCGTTGATCCGTTGTTGCCGCTCGCACTGTTGCCGGCTGACTACCGCGGTCGCACCACGTGGACGACCCGCTGCGAGACCCTGGCAGGTCTTGCCCGCCTACTCACCTGATCGTCCGGCACCGCTTCCACCCGTGGTCCGCCCGCCCGTCCCGATTGAGTTGTCCGGCGCGTCGCTGTGCACAACTGTGTTAAAGGTATAACATAGTTGTGCTGAAGAGATGCACGAGGGGCGGCGGGGAGTGGACGCAGGCGGGTGGGGGCAGGAGGTCTGAAGCTGCCCGCGGCGTCTCGCCGAGGGCGCTGCGGAGACTTCGGCGGGGCGCCGAAGCCGGCACTCGATCCGGGCGCGCTTCCGGAACCAGAGTCGATGACTGCGGTGCACTGACTCTCTGCAACCCCCCGGAGCTTGCTCCGGGGATGCTTTACTCGCAATGGGTCCAATCGCCCGGACCTACTTCGCCGGATGCGGCGCGGGCGGGGCGGCGGGGGCGGCGGCCTTGGTTTCGGCGGCGTGATCGGCCTTGTAGTCGCGCACCATGCGCGGGACATCGGAGAAAATCGTGACGTAGGCGACCATGGAGAGCAGCAGGACGAAGAACACGCTTTGCGCCGTCATGATGAAATTGACCGGCAGGGCGCGACCGCGCAGGCGCGCGACCGTGGCAAAGAGCATCTGCCCGCCGTCGAGGACCGGGAGCGGGAGTAGGTTGAAAATGGCCAGGTTGACGTTGAGCAGGATGGTGATCATCAGCACCGCGCGGATGCCGAGGCCGGCGGCCGTGTGCAGGATGCGCACAATTCCGACGGGACCCGACATCTTGGAGAGGCCGATGTCGGAGTGAGGGCTGATCAGGCTCTGCAGGGTGCGGATGGTCCAGCGCGTGACGTCGGCGATTTGGGCGAAGGGCGAGACGTGGACGATTTGGTAGCCGGTGCGCAGGGAAAGTCCGAGCCCCGCGCCGGTCTTGGCGTCGCCCCGCGGCGGGAGGGTGAGGGCCACCTCCTGGCCGCTGCGGCGCACGGTCGCGATGACGGGGCGATCCCCGGATCCATCGAGGTACTGGCGGAAGGCGGAATCGTTGATGATCGGCTCCCGGTCGAGGCGCAGGATTTCGTCGTCGACCTTGAAGCCGGCCTTTGCGCCGACGGAGCCGGCGGCCACGGCTTGAATGATGAGTTCAAAACCCGGGCCGATGCCGACCCGGCGAATCTTTTCGTCGCCCGCGAGGCGTGGGGTGACGTTGACCTCGAGGGGCTGGCCGTCGCGCACGATGCTGAGGGTGACCTGGCGCTCACCGGAGGCGGAGCGCCCCGAGCTGAGGACGAGCGAGTTCTGGATATCGCTCCAGGCGCTGACCTCGGCGCCGTCGATGCTGCGGATGACGTCACCCACGCGCAGGCCCGCCTGGGCGGCGGGGCTGGGCACCTTGGAGCCATCGGGCAAATCGATCGTCTGGGCGACATAGCCGATGCGGGTGGACACCATGTCGCTGCTCACCGGCTGGCCCAGGGCCCAGACGACGCAGGCGAGGGCGAAGGCGAAGAGGATGTTGAAGGCCGCCCCCGCGACGAAGACGATCATCTTGGTCGAGTAGGAGACCGGCGGGAGCTTGGTCACGTCGCTGGTGCTTTCCCCCTCGAGCGTACCGAGATCCGCGAGTTGCGGCAGCAACACATAGCCGCCGAGCGGGAACCAGGCGACACGGTATTCGACCCCGTCCTTGCCGCGCCGCGACCAGATGGGCGGTCCAAAGCC
Organism: Opitutales bacterium; assembly: GCA_038249085.1. Taxonomy (GTDB): domain Bacteria; phylum Verrucomicrobiota; class Verrucomicrobiia; order Opitutales; family Opitutaceae; genus ER46. Next base: position 9,308 of record JBBRWR010000038.1, on the reverse strand, counting down.
GATGGAGAACCGTTCGACCACGGCGCCCCGGCGGCGGGCGGCGAGGAAGTGGCCGAGTTCGTGCACGAAGATGGATCCCCCGAAAAAGAGGACGACCAGGAAGATCGACCAGAGGTTCGAGAGGAGGTTTTGAAGGAGTTCGGCAGCCACGTGGGACGGAGGGGGATTAGGCAGGGAAACGGGAAAGATGGGCGGAAGCGATGCGGCGGGATTCGTGGTCAATGGCAACGACCGCGGCGAGGTTCGGCGGTTCAAAATTACTGATGACCCCCAGAGTGTGTTCCACGACCCGCGGAATCGCAAGAAACGGAATCCGGCCCGCGAGAAAGGCCGCGACGGCCACCTCGTTGGCGGCATTGAGGACCGCGGGCGCCACTCCGCCGGCCATCATCGTGGCGCGGGCGAGGCGCAGCATGGGAAAGCGCGCCTCGTCGACCGGCCGGAACTCCAGCGCGAGCAGCCGGGTGAGATCGAGCCCGGCGTCGACGCCCGGTGCCCGCTCGGGGTGAAGCAGGGCGTGCTGGATGGGGAACGTCATCGAGGGAGGGCAGAGCTGCGCCAGCATCGCCCCGTCGTTGAATTCGACCAGGCAGTGCACGATGCTCTGGGGGTGCAGCACGGTGGTGCATTGGGCCGGCTGCAGCCCGAAGAGCCATTGGGCCTCGATCAGTTCCAGCCCCTTGTTGGCGAGCGTCGCGGAGTCGACGGTGATCTTCGGGCCCATGGCCCAATTGGGATGCACGAGGGCGTCCGCCGGGGTCACGTGCGCCAGCCGCTCCTCCGGCCAGTCGCGGAAGGCGCCGCCGCTGGCGGTGAGCACGATGCGGCGCACCCCTGCCGTGGGATGACCGGCGAGGCATTGGGCGACGGCGTTGTGCTCGCTGTCGACGGGGAGGAGCTTGCCGCCGCAGCGGCGGGCCTCCGCCATCACAAACTTGCCCGCGAGCACGAGAATCTCCTTCGAGGCGAGGGCCAGGTCCTTGCCGGCGGCGAGGGTGGCGAGGGCGGGCTCGAGGCCGGTGGTGCCCACGACCGCAACCAGCACGATGTCGGCCGCCGGCAATTGGGCCAGCTCCGTCAGGCCGGCGAGCCCGCCCCGGAGGCGGGCCCCGGGAGGGAAGGCGCCGGGGTTGGCGCGGGCCGCGGCCAGGGCGCTGTCGTCGTACACCCCGATCTCGCGCACCTCGAATTGCCGGGCGATGGCGGCGAGTTTTTCCCAGTTGGCGCGGGCCGCGATGCCGACGAGCTCCAGCCGGTCGCGATGCGCGGCGATCACCCGCAAGGTGTTTTCGCCGATCGAACCGGTGGCGCCGAGCAGGACGACGCGTTTCTTGGGCACAGAACTCACGGCAGCCGGAACAGGAGGTAACCGAGCGGAGCGACGAGGATGATGCTGTCGCTGAGGTCAAACATGCCGCCGATGCCCGGGATGGTGGCGCCGGAATCCTTGAGGTTGGCGCGGCGCTTGATGATGGATTCGACCAAGTCCGCGACGATGCCGATCACCCCGATGGGGGCGGCCAGCAAAGCGGCGACGAGCGGGGTCAGAAACGGGGGAAACAAGTCCCGGGCAAACCAGGCGAAGGTGGCGCCCACTCCCATGGAACAGACCACGCCGCCAATCGCGCCCTCCCAGGTCTTCTTCGGGCTGATGTGGGGCGACATCTTGTGGCGGCCGATGGCCAGCCCGGTGAGCAGCGCGCCCACGTCGCAGAACTTGGCGACCGCCACCAGCCAGAGCGCGAGCAGCAGGCGGCCGTCGGGCGACAGGGAGTCGTCGGGCAGGGGGGTGATGATCGCGACGAGGTAGCCCAGCATCACCGCCACGTAGACGATGCCAAACAAGGTCGAGGCCAGGGACTCCACGCGCGTCTCGGGGGTGCGTTCGCCGAGCAGCCGCACGGCAAAGACCACCACGGCGAGGGGCAGGAAGAGTTCCGTCGGCCAGCCGAACTCGGCCCGCAGCCAAGGTGCGAGGGTGATGGCGGCGCCAAAGGTCATGCCGAACCGATCGAAGGGATCGTAGCCCGCCCCGTGCATGAGCACGTAGAATTCGCGCAGGGTCAGGACCGAGATGAGGGTGATCAGGACGAGCGCGCCCGGGGTGCGGAAAAACCACAGGGCCAGGCCGACGATGGACCACAACAGCAGGGTGCTGGCGATGCGTTTGGCCACGGGCTACTTGGCGGCTGCCGGTTTCAACTGCGCGCTGGTCTGCCCGAAACGTCGCTCGCGCCGGTTGTAATCCGCAATCGCCGCCACCAGATCGGTCTTGGTGAAATCCGGCCACAGCACGGGGGTGAAAACAAACTCGGCATAGGCGGCCTGCAGCAGGAGAAAATTGCTGATGCGGGTCTCGCCCGAAGTCCGGATCACCAGGTCCGGGTCGGGCATGTCGGCGGTGTAGAGGTAGCGGCTGAAGGTCGCCCAGGAATTGTCGTTCAACTTTTCCTTCCCGGCCGCCACCGCGGCGGCATACGCCCGGGCCCCGTCGAAGACCTCGGTGCGCGAACCATAGTTCAAGGCCAGCACCAGCGTATAGTCGGTGAATGCCTTCGTCGCCTCGACCGTCGTCCGCAGCACCCGTTGCACGCCGGCGGGCAATTCATCCGTGCGCCCGATCGTGCGCAGGCACACCCGGTCGCGGACAAAGGTCGCGAGCTCCTTCTTCAGATAAAACTCGAGCAGGCTCATCAGGGCCCCGACTTCGTCCTCCGGGCGTTTCCAGTTCTCGATGGAGAAAGCGTACAGCGTCAGCATGCGCACGCCGAGATCGCGGGCGGCGAAGGTGGTGGTCCGCACCGTCTCGACCCCGCGGCGGTGTCCCTCGATGCGCGGCAGCCCGCGCTGGGTGGCCCAACGCCCGTTGCCATCCATGATTATCGCGACGTGCTGCGGGATATTGTCGGCAGGGGCTGGCATGAATCGGCAGGACGTTGGGTGCCGGCGCGGAGATTGACAAGCCGCCTTCGCGGGCAATGCAGCGGGCAATGCCTTCGCGGGGGAATGGACGCACGGGCGCATCCGCGAGATGGCGGTTGTAGGCGGGGTGCCCCCACCCCGCGATATATCGTCCCAGCCGGGCCGCGCGGTGAGGGCACCGCGCCCACAGGGAAGTCACCGCGAACTCGCAGATGCGCCCGCCGGCACCGCGCGGGCCCCGGGGGCGGCGTCAAAGTCGATCAGCCAATCTTTCTCATTCCTCCTTATCGTTCTCTTTCGTCAGGGTTTGTCTGCAGGGGGGTCGACGTTCCTGTCGCTGTCCGCTTCCCGGCGCCCATTGACGCCCGGAGCCGTGCGCGCATCGTGGGCGGATGAACCCACCGCTGACTCTGGAGCAGATCACCACCGCCCTGTCCGACCTGCCGGGTTGGTCCTGGGAGCGCGACGCCCTGGCCAAGACCTTCATCTTCGGGTCGTTTCGCGAGGCCCTGAGCTTCATGGTGCGGGCGGGCTTCGAGGCCGAGGCGATCAACCACCACCCCGAGTGGACCAACGTCTACCAACGCGTCGCCATCCGCCTCGCCACCCACGACGCCGACGACCAGGTGACGGCGAAGGACGTGGACCTCGCGACGCGGCTCCAGAAGATCTCGTGGGTGGGGTAGCGGAGGGCGGCTCCCCGACCCGCCGCCGCCGCCCAACCGCACTTGGCCCTTGGACCCTCCCGTTTCGTCGGATGGGTAGGCCGGCGGGTCCCTTCGCCGCCGCATGAGCCCACCGATCATCGGACCGACCTTCCAGCGCGGAGCGGAGTCCGCGTCCTCCCCGTGTGAACTTCGTGATGGGTAGGGCGGCGAGTCCCTTCGCCGCCGTCGCTCGGACACGGAGCGGAGTCCACTCCTGCCCAAAATCCAGGCATCCAGGGCGATTGGTATTACTCGAGCGCCACGGTCTGGCGGATGCTGTAATCGCGGCCGGTCGGGTCGGCGCGGTAGATATCCACCCACGCCTGGTCACCGGCGATGCGGAATTTGAAGAACGTGCTGGGCGAGCCCCCATCACCGCCCCCGCGGGCGTGGCCGGAGTCCGCCTGCCAGACACCCTTCACCTTCGCGACGGAAGCGTTGTGGGTGTGGCCACAGATATAGGCGCGGACGTTGTATTTCCGCAGCAACGCCGCAAAGCGATCGGCCCGCGCCGGATCGAAGCTCACCGACTCGCCGCCGTGCCGCACCCGCTTGCTGTCCATATCCGGCAACGACTCGATCGGTTGGTGCCCGATGACCCAGCGCATCGGCAGGCGGGTGGCGGCCAGATCCTCCTCGATCCACTGGAAGGTCGCCTCGGTGAGATCGAATTTACCGGGACTGCCCTTGGCCCCGGCGCTGCCCACCTTGGCCAGTGGGTACGTGTCGATCGCGGTGAAGTGCGATCCACCGACCTCGAAGGAGTAGAGCGCGAGCTGGGTGCCGGGCACGCTGCGGCGCACCACGTGGGGGATCTCGGAGTCCAGCCATTGGCGCACCCACGGCATGGCGGCGGCGTTTTCCACCTCGTGGTTGCCCACGACCAGGTACCAGGGGAATTTCGGGCCGAGATACTCGTCGATGACGGCGCGGACGGCCGAGGGCGGGTCGAAGTCGCCGGGCGAGATCAGGAAGGCGCCGGGGCCGACGCGTTTCATGGCCTCGCAGGCCCCGTCGAAGAAGCGTTTGCCGTCGGACTTGGTGTTCTCGGTGTAGCTGCGCATGTCTCCCGCGACGATGAACGAGAATCCCGGGGCGGCGGGCGCGGCGGCGACCGCCATCGGTCGCAGGGCGGGGAGGATGGCCAGCACCGTCAACGCGACGGTGAACAGAAAACGGCGGGAAGGGAGGTGGGATTTCATCGTAAGGTGGCGCTAAAGACGCGCGGGGACGGGAAAAGATTTCCGCAATCTCCCGCCGACCTTGGCTTGTGGCCGGCGAAACCGGGCCCGTAGTCTCCGCGCATGGATACCCCGGATTGGTCCAGCCTCCCCGAGGCTGATTTGCTGGAGAAGAAGATTTCCCAGCTCGGGCTGCACCCGGACCTTCCCTGCCTCCAGCCCCTGGTGCAGCAGCTTTACGCCGAGTTGGCGGAGAAGGGCCTCGCCTTCCAGCCCCCGTGTCACATCGGCGACGAATGGTTCGTGCCCGTGGGCCTGCCGGCCATCTTCATTCCCTTCTTTCTCGCTCACGAGCGGCTGCGCGAACTCGAGCGCCAGGTCATCCTCGAGGTCGAGGGGGAGACGCCGGAGTGGTTCATGAAACTGATCCGGCACGAGGCGGCGCATGCCTACGCGTTCGCCTATCAGGTCTTCCGGAAACGGAAATGGCAGCGCACCTTCGGCCGGTCGTCCGCGCAGGAGACCCCCTCCTTCTACCGGCCACGCCCCTACAGTCGCAGCTTCGTCGTGCATCTCGACGACTGGTACGCCCAAAGCCACCCGGACGAGGACTTCGCCGAGACTTTTGCCGTCTGGCTCACGCCCGGGCTCGACTGGCGGACGCGTTACAAGGATTGGAAGGCCCTGCAAAAGCTGGAGTACGTCGACGAATTGATGCGCTCGCTCGCCGGCAAACCGCCGCCGCCCCTGCCCGAGTACCGCGTGGCGGATTACGACTGCCTCAACGTGAAGCTCAAAACCTATTACGCCCGGAAGCGGAAGGAGTATGAGCATTCCTTCCCGGACTTCTACGACCGCGACCTGCGCGTGCTGTTCGACGCCGGGCCCGCGGTGGAGGATCGCGTGAAGGCGTCGGGCTACCTCCGCCGCCACCGGCGGGAATTGGAAAACGCCATCTGCCATTGGACCAACGAAAACAAGTACCGCGTCAACCGGCTGCTCACCCGGCTGATTGAGCGCTGCGACCGCCTGGACCTGCACGTCCGGAACCACGATTCGAAACTGAACCTGCAGGTGTCCGCCTATATCACCACGCTGGTGACCAACCATCTGTTCACCGGAAAATTCAAGCGCACGAAATAACCGTGAAGAAACCACCCAGGATTCTTGCCCTGTTCGACGCCATCGCGCCGACGACGATTGATCAGGACCTCAGCGCCGAGCTCCAGACGGAGGATTGGAAGACCGAGGCCAACGTGCTCGTGGCGTTGCGCGATCTCGGGCACACCGCCGAGCACCTCGCGATCCACGATGACCTCGATCTGCTCCGGCAGAAGATCGAGCACTTCCGGCCCGACATCATTTTCAACCTCGCCGACCAGTTCAAAAACAACCGCGCGTTCGACCAGAACATCGTCTCGTTCCTCGAAATGCACGGGGTGCCGTTCACCGGCTGCGGCGCGACCGGCCTGAACCTGTGCAAGCACAAGGGCGTCTCCAAGAAGATCCTCAGCTACCACCGCATCCTCGTGCCCCAGTTCACCGTGATTCCGCGGGGCCGGCGGTTCGCGCGCCCGAAGCGCCTCAAGTTTCCCATCCTCGTCAAACCCCTCAAGGAAGAGGCGTCGCTCGGCATCTCGCAGGCCTCCTTTGTCGAGACCGACGAACAATTCAACGAGCGCGTCCTCTTCATTCACTCGTCGTTCAACAGCGATGTCATCGCCGAGGAGTACATCGCGGGGCGGGAACTCTACGTGAGCGTGCTCGGCAACCTGAAGCTCGAGGTCTATCCCATCCGGGAGCTGGTGTTCCGCGAGGTGCCGCCGGACGAGCCGAAGATCGCGACCTACCGCGCCAAGTGGGACGAGGAGTATCGGAAGCGCTGGGGCCTGCAAAACCAGTTTGCCGAGGGCCTCGACCCCGCCCTCGAACGCAGCATCAGGCAAACCTGCAAACGCATCTACCGCCTGCTGACGATCGACGGCTATGCCCGCATCGACCTGCGGGTCACCGCGGCGAATGAGATCTATTTCATCGAGGCCAATCCCAATCCCATCCTCGCCGCCGACGAGGATTTCGCCCAATCCGCCGTCAAGGCCGGGCTGAGTTACCCACAGCTCATCGAGCGCATCATCCGCATCGGCCTGAAAACCGTGCGCGACTGAGGCCCAAGGCCCGTGAACTCGGAGCCGGGATCGCAGGAGAAACTCGTTTTTTCGATCTCCCGACGAAGCCACTCAACGGTGGGGCGCGGCCTCCGCTCCGCGCCGGGATCGCCCACCGCGAAGGGCCTCTGCCTGCGATCACCGTAGATGGAGCGGCTTCACGCCGCGATGGTTCGTTCCCCCAACTTTCCACAGGAGTTCAATCCGAGGACAATCCGAGATCGCGCGGAACGAATTTCGCCCTCACCCGAGGGTCCCAAATTTCCCCTCCACCCTCTCTCCTTCCTCCTCGGTTCGACCTCGGCTTGTGCTCCTGTGCCCCGGTTTGGATCCGGACCGGGAAGACCAACGCTCCCCTGTTCTCTGCGTACCTTTTTCTCTCCGCGCTTCCCCCTCGCCGCCACGTCAAAACACCCGCACCAACGAGCGCTGGCCCACGTCGACCAGGCCGGCGTTGTCCGGGGCGGGTTCGGTGCGCACGAGGTTCCCGTCTTCGCCGAAGACTCCGATCTCACCCGGGCGATCCCGGAGCGGCGCGTAGAATTCGCGCTGGTCGGAGTCAAAGGCGAGCGACGGCCCGACCGGCCGGTCCAGCTGCAACGCCCGCACGCGCGCGCCCTGGAGATCGTGGGCCGTGACGCCTTGTCCATCCGCCCCGAGGGCGAGCAGCTGATCCCGGGCGGTGTCGAAGGCGAGCCCGGCGATCGGTCCCCGGGTCTCCGCCAGCGTGAAGGTGCGCAGGTATTTCCCGAGGCGGGTGGTCTCAAACACCTGGGCGGGGCGCGGCCCGACGAGAAAGAGATGGCCGTCGCGTGGGCGCAGCGTGAGATCCCCCTCGCTGCGCGGGGCGCCGGCGATGTCGAATTCCCGCTTGATCGCCCGGGCCGGCCGATCGACCACGCGGATGCGGTCGCCCGGCGCCAGTCGCAGGAAAAAATGATCCGTGAAGGGATCATACGCGAAACCGCTGATCTCCTCGTCCGGCTCCAGGAAGCTGGGCGCCTCGGCGGTGCGGCCGTCGCCGCGATCCCGCACCGGTCGATCCCCGCCTTGCGCCACCGCATACACGTGCAGCGGCCCGCGCGTGGCACAGCCACCCGTGAAGAGCGCGAGCGTGGCGATCGCCAGCGCCGCGGGCCCGGTGCATCTCCGAGTTGACGCCGCCAGGGGAGCGCGGGCACTCCTGCCCGCCTGCGCCCAACTGCGGGTGCGAGTGCCCGCGCTCCTTTCAATCCCACCAGCGTCAACTCGGAGATGCACCCCCGCGGGCCGTCCGCGAAGTTTTCGCGTTGTCATCGCTGCGGGGGGCGGCGTGATTCGCCGCATGAAAGTCGCATTCATCAGTGGCACCAGCATCGTCAATTCCACGTTGTTTTCGGCTTGGGAGGTCCGCACGATCGAGACGAAATTCGGCCCCGTCACCTGCAAGACGTGCGGCGACCATGCGCTGCTCAACCGCCACGGCAACGGCTTTCCGCTGCCGCCGCACGCCATCAACCACCGCGCAAACATCTCGGCCCTCGTCGATCTCGGCTTCAAGGACATCGTCTCGCTCAACTCGGTGGGTTCCCTGCGCGCGGAGCTGCCGCCGGGTACCCTCGTTTCCTGCAGCGACTACGTGGGACTGCAGCAGGGCCCGGCCACGTTTTTCGACACCGAGCTCAAGGGCGGGGCGCCCGGGATCGCCAACAACCTCATTCCCCGGCTCGTGGCGGAGCTGGCGCCGGAGTTCATGATTCAGACCGGCAAGGTCTATGTGCAGATGCGCGGTCCGCGTTTTGAGACCAGGGCGGAGATTGCCATCGTGAAGCCGTGGGGCGACGTCGTCGGCATGACGGCGGCCCACGAAGCCGACCTCTGCACCGAGGCCGGCCTCAACTACAACAGCCTCGCGCTGATCGACAATTACGCGAACGGGCTCGAGGGCACCGAGATCGACTTCGTGAAATTCCGGGATCTGGTGAAGGACAACCAGGAGCGCGTGAACCGCCTCTTCACGCGCATCCTCGAGATCCTCGCGTAGCCGTACGGGCGCATCCGTCGATTGGCGGTGCTGCCTCGGTGAGTAGCGCCGCGTCTCTGACCGGCGGGCGCCAGGCGAAGACGGGCGCTACGGGGAGGACCGGGCTCGATGCCACCGTCAAACTTGGAGATGGGCCTTAGCCGTACCGTCGCCGGCGAAGAGTAATCCAAAAGTTGACATGGGGTGGTCAGGCGGGCGCTAAGCCCTCAACCTGACCACCGTATGAATACCAACGATCAACAATCCACCGATACGAAAGCCGCCCCGCAAGGCGTAAAACCACACCGGCTGATCAAGCTCGGCGTCGATG
>JBBRWR010000037.1:0-62120 GCA_038249085.1 Opitutales bacterium | reverse complement strand
CGCGGAATTGACCGCCTACAACGAGACCGACGCCTGCACGACGTATCTGCTCTGGCTCCGCGCGGCAAATTTCCAGGGACTGATTCCGGCCCGCGAACTCGCGCAGGAAGTCAGCGCGTTCCGGGCGTTGATCGCCCGGCGTGCGGCGGTCCGTCCGGAATTTGCCCGCTTTCAGCGCGCCTGGACCGCGCTGGACGCCCCGACCCTTCCCGGCCCCGGGGCCGTTCCTGCGGTCCAGGGGGCCACGCCGGGCGACGGGATGACGATCACGGTCGTCGCACGGCTGGAACCGCCGCTCGACCGCCGGGGCGGTTTTCCGGGTTCCAGGACTTGCGGGGTGCGGCTTGACCCTCAGGCCCTGGACGAAGTGACGCGCGGAAAGCTGTTCGCAAATCTCGCCCCGGCGGGTCCCGCCCGGTTTCGCCTGGTCCACAAGAAGCTCGACCCGGAGGGCAAGCCGTACAACTGCCGCAACCGCGAGGGCGGTCTCATTCTGATCCCGATTTCGAGTGCCGACCCCGCGGGACTGGTCGCCGCCGTCGAGGCGATTCGAGTCGTTGATTACGGTGACGTCCACTCCCTGGATACGGCGTAGATTTGCCTGTCCGGCAGGGTCATTTGGATAGTCGTCGGATGCGTCAAATGGATAGAGTCGCGTTTTTTTAACCCGTAAAACCGTTCCGAAACCCACGACTTAATAAAGGAAGCCCCTTGCAGGTCATTGCGCTGCAAGGGGCTTCAAAAGTGGCGCACCCGACAGGAGTCGAACCTGTAACCTTCTGATCCGTAGTCAGATGCTCTATCCAATTGAGCTACGGGTGCACGAAAGAGCGCCAGAACAAGCAAGGATTCGCCCGCAAGGGCAAGCGAGAATTTAACTTCCCGTATGCGGCGGCCACGCGGGGCGATCCGGATTGGAGAGCCGCCAATCGATCAAGCCCAACTGCAGCAGCTTGCGGCGGTTGAAATGATTCCACTTCAGCTCGACCGCCAGGTCGATGGCCACACCCACCGGAGGCTGATGGTGCGCCAGTTTCCACGCCACGCCGTGCAGACCGCGGCCGCGACCGTCCTCCACCCGAAAGCGAAAATGCTGCTCCTTGAAGACCTCGGGCGGCTGCCGCAGGATCACGCCGCACACGCCAAAAACCGGCTCGGGATTGCCCTGCCCAAACGGATGCAGTGCATCCAACTCGTCCATCAGGCGCTCGGTGATTTGCTCGGGCGTGAGCCAGACGGCGATCTCGAGCCGTGGCGCGGCGATATCCCCCCCCGCCTGCGCCCGCACCGCTTCGTCAAATCGCGCGCGAAACGACTCCAGGTGCACCTTGGGCAACGCCACACCCACCGCCATCGGGTGGCCGCCCCAGCTCGTCAGGTGTTCGCTGCAGGTGCCCAGCACTTCCACCAGATTCACGCCATCGACACTGCGGCCCGAGCCTTTCGCCATGTCGCCCTCGTTGCCGAGCACCACGCACGGCCGGTTGTATTTGCGGGTCACCCGCCCCGCCACGACGCCCACGACCCCCGGATGCCAGTTCTCGGCAAACAACACCACGCCCGCGAGCGTGCTATACTGCTCCTCGATGCAGCGCTCCGCCTCCTCCGTGATGATGCGCTCGATGTCCTGCCGCTCGCGGTTGAACGCGTCCAATTGCTGCGCCGTCTCCCGGCAAAAGGCCTCGTCATCACTCAACAACAATTCGACGGAGAGCGCGGCGTCGGCCAGGCGCCCGCTGGCGTTGATCCGCGGACCAATCCGGAACGAGATGTCCGTGGGCGTAATGCCCTGGGCCGGCTTGACTCCCGCGACCTCCATCAGGGCGCGCAGGCCCGGGCGCTGGGTGTCCTGCAGGATCCGCAGACCGTGGCGGGTGAGGATGCGATTCTCGCCCTGCAACGGCACCAGGTCCGCGATCGTGCCGAGCGCGACGAGATCGAGGTGGTCGCGCAATTTGATCCGAAACGCCACGGGGTGGTTTTCGGCGCGGAGCTGCTTCAGGAGCCCGTGGCAGAGCTTGAACACGAGCCCCACCGTGCAGAGGTGGCGCCAGACGCCCTCGCTCTCCGATGCCCCGGCGTGCACATGCGGGTTGATGAGCAGGCATTGGTCGAGCGCCTGCTCCGTGGAGCGATGGTGGTCGATGACAATCACGTCGATGCCCTTCCCGCGCAGGTACGCCGCCTCCTCGTGGGAATTCGTACCGCAGTCGAGCACCATGAAAAGATCCGGCTGCCCCCCCTCCAGGGCCCGATCAATGGCGCTGCGCGACAGACCGTAGCCATCCTCGGAACGCCGCGGCACGACGAAGCGCGGATTGAGCCCGAAGCGGCGCAGGACCGAGACCAGGAGCGCGGTGCTGCTGACCCCGTCGACATCATAATCGCCGAGCACGACCACCTGCTCCCGCTGGGCAATCGCCTGCCGCAGGCGCGCCGCCGCCGCCTCCAGGTTGTGCAGCAGGAAGGGATCGTTGAGCCGGGCCAGCGCGGGTTGGAGGAAAGCGTTCGCCGCCTCGCCTTCGCCCAGGCCAGTCCGCAGCAGCAACTCGGCCAGGACGCGGCTCACGCCGGCGGACTTGCTCAGCGCCTCAACTTCCGCGGCCGGAAGGGGCGTATGGGTCCAACGCATGGGCTTGTCGTGGTGGGGGACACGTCGCCAACGCACCCGACCCGGCGGCCGGAACGCAGGGCGGCTGGAGACCGCCGCCCCCACCCATCGATATTATTCGGACGCCTTGCTGGCACCCTGCCACTCGTACTTGGGGGCAATGTCGTGGTGGGCCTCAACATGCTTCCGGTCACCCTTGTGCCACCAGTAGAAGATCGGGCTCGCGATGAAGATGGACGAGAACGTGCCGGTGATGATGCCGACGAGGAACGTGAAGGCCAGGTCGTTGATCACGCCGCCGCCGAACACGTAGAGCGCCAGGGCCGCCAGGAACGTGGTCAGGCTGGTCAACAACGACCGCGTGAACACCCGGTTCGTGGCGAGATTGATCACGTCGCGCAGGCTGAGGGTCGGATTCAACTTCAGCTCCTCACGGATGCGGTCGAAGACGACGATGGTGTCGTTGATCGAATAACCGACGATCAGGAGGATGGCGCCCACCATGGGGGCGGTGAACTGCCGGTCGGTGAGGACGAAGATGCCGATCGTCATCAGCACGTCGTGAATCGTGGAGACGACCGCCCCGATGCCGTAGCCGATTTCAAAGCGGAACGCCACGTAGAGCATGACGCCGATGAGCGAGAGCCCGATGGAGAGAAAGGCGTTCCACTGGATCTCCTTGCCGATCGAGGGCCCGATGGTGTTCTTGCCTTCAATCTCGAAGCCCGCCTGCGGAAACACCTGCTTGAGCGCCGCCACCGCGGCCTCGCCCTTGCCGGATTCGGTCTGGATGTTGAGAATCTCCTGACCGCCGCCAATTTCACTCTGGTACAGCGGATTCACCTCGCCGAGGTTAGCGTTGTCGGCCGCCTTCTGCAGTTTGGCGATGTCGACCCGCTCCTTGAAGCCGAGGGTGATGATATCGCCGCCCGCAAAATCGATGCCGTAAATGTGGTGACCCTTGAAGACGACCGCCCCCACGCCCACGAGCACGATGAGCCACGAGGCGATGAACGCCCGGCGGCCCAACCCCACGAAGTCGAACTTCGGCGCCGGCAGATTCAGCGTGATCATCCGTTTCATGACCCCGGACACGATGGCCATGTCGAGGAGCATTTCGCTGACGATCAGCGCGGTGAACATGGTCGAGAAGATGCCGATCGCGATGGTGATGCCGAAGCCCTTCACCGCCCCGGTGCCAAACGCGATCATCGCCGCCGACGTGATCAGCGTGGTGAGGTTGGCGTCGATGATGGTCCGAAACGCCTTGTCGTGGCCGGCGTGGAACGCCGTCTCCAGTGTCTTGCCGAGGTTCAGTTCCTCGCGCATGCGCTCGAAAATCAGGATGTGGGCGTCGACCGCCATGCCCACCGTCAGCACGATACCGGCGATGCCCGGCATCGTCAGCGTCGCGCCGAGGCTGGCGAGCACGCCCAGGACGATGACGATGTTGAGCGTGACGCTGAGCACCGCGATGAAGCCGGACAGCGTGTAGTAGGAAATCATGAACACCGCGACCAGGGCCACGCCGATGACGGTCGCGCGCTTGCCGCTGGCGATGGCGCCGGCCGCCAGCGAGGGTCCGACCTCGTACTGCTGCTTCACCTGCAATTCGACGTCGAGCGGGTTGTTGAGCACATTGGCCAGGTTGATGGCCTCACGATCGGAAAAACTGCCGGTGATCTGCGCCGAATCGCTGTTGATTTCCTCGCGCACGGTCGGGGCGGAATACAGCTTGCCGTCCAGCACGATCGCCAGCCGACCCAGCGGGCCGCCCCGCTGGCTGATCTCGGCGATCACGCGCGTGACCTCGGCGAAGCGCTTCCGGCCATCGCTGGAAAACTCCATGATGACCTCGGGCTTGCCGTAAAGGTCGGGCCGCGCGAACGAGTTCTTGATCATCTCACCGGTCATCTCGGGGATGCGCTTGACGAAGATCTCCTCGGTGCCCGACTCGCCTTTGCGTCCCTCCCAGTCCAGCAGCTTGATTTCGTAGCCAGCGGGGGTCTCCACGCCCGGTCCCGGCGTGAGCGAGGGATGCACCATGCGGAAATCGAGGCGCGCCGGCGCCTTCACGTAATTGACGATGTCCGGGTTGTCGCGCGTGTTGAGCCCGGGGAGCTGGACCTCGATGCGGTTCGTGCCCACCTGGCGGATCTGCGGCTCGGCGACGCCAAACGCGTTGATGCGGGCGCCGATGATGTCGATCGCCTTCGTGATCTTCTCCTTGCGCGCAAACTCGTCCGCCGCATCGCCGGGCCGATCCACGGCCTCGAGCGTGAACGCCACGCCGCCCGCCAGGTCGAGACCGAGCGGCAGCCGGCGCTTGGACCGTCGGAGCAGCTCCGTCAGGATGATGTCGTTGCGCTTCTCGACGTTCTTGAGCGACGACTCCAGGCGGATGTCGGGAAAGAACTGCGAGAGATCGATGCGCCGCTCCTTGCCAATCTGCTTGAGCGCCACGAACTCGCTGACGGCCGCCAGGCTCTTCTTCCGGGCGGCGGCTTCATCGAGGAGCTTGGCAAGTTCGGTCGGCTTCGCCGTCGCGTGCTTGCGCACGTAGTCGGCGAAGGGTACGTCCTGAAGCGGAATAATCTCCGACACCGCCCACGCCAGCACGGCGAGGGTGAGCAGGATCTTCCAGAGGTTGCGTTTGAGCATGGGTCGTTTGGGTTGAAAGGGACGCGTTTCCGCCACGCGGAAATCCGGCGGCGATTCCGCCGGCGACGCAGGGCTTTATTTCTTGTCCGCCGTCTTGTTCAGGACGGTCGACACAAAGCCCTTGCCGATCTCCAGCTTCGTGTTGTCGGCCACCCGCACGACAAAGCGATCTTCCTTCACGTTCGTGATCACGCCGAAGATTCCGCCGGTCGTCACGACCTCGTCGCCCGTCTGGAGCGCCTTGAGCATCTTCTCATGCTCCTTCTGCTTCTTGCGCTGCGGCGCAATCAGGAAAAAATACATCGCGCCAAACAGCAGGACCATCGGCAGGATTTGCACCCAGCCGGACGGGGCCGACGACGGTCCGGGCACACCGGTCTGGGCAAGAAAGTCGAGGGCGGAGATCAGCGAGGACATTTTCGGCATTGCGTGTTGAGTGATTTGAAAAAAGAAAACATGCATCTAACTAATCCGCGTCCGGCAAAAGCAAGCCATAACTCCCCCACCTCGATCCCCACCGTTGAAAAGCAAGCCATCCTCCGCCTGGACGACCGCTAAGGCCGAAGAGCACTTTGGATTCAAGCGCTGGGGCTCCGGCCACATCGCCGTCGACGATGCCGGCTTCGTCAACGTGCAGCCTCTGATCGATGGCCGCGCCATCCGCGTCTGCGACGTGATCCAGGAGGCGCTCGGCATGGGCCTGAAGGCACCGATGGTCATCCGGTTCCAGGACCTGCTCCGCCACCGCGTCGTGCAGCTCAACCAGATGTTTGCCAAGGCGATCAAGGAGGAGGACTACGACGGCGAGTACCGCGGCGTCTTCCCCATCAAGGTCAACCAGCTGCGCGAGGTCGTCGACGAGATTGTCGCCGCCGGCAAGGAGTTCAATTTCGGCCTCGAGGCCGGTTCCAAGCCCGAGCTCATGATCGCCCTGGCGATGCACGAGGGCGCCCAGCGCCTGATCATCTGCAACGGTTACAAGGACCACGATTACATCCGCCTGGCACTCCTGGGCCGCAAGCTGGGCAAGAAGATCATCATCGTGGTCGAACAGCTCGCCGAGCTCGACGACATCATCCGCCTCGCGGAGGAGACCGGGGTGAAGCCGATGATCGGGTTCCGCGCCAAGCTCCAGACCCGCGGCGAGGGCAAATGGGCGACCTCCACCGGCGAAAACGCCAAGTTTGGCCTCAACACCGCCGAAATCCTCTTCGCCTGCGAGAAACTCCGCGCCGCCCGTCTCCAATCGGCCCTCCGCCTGGTCCACTTCCATATCGGCTCCCAGGTGCCCAACATCCTCACGATCAAGAACGCCGTGGTCGAGGCCACCCGGTTCTACTGCCAGCTCGCGAAGATGGGCTTCCCCATGGGCTACCTCGACGTCGGCGGCGGCCTCGGCATCGATTACGACGGCTCCCGCACCAACTTCGAGTCGTCGATGAACTACTCCATGGAGGAGTACGCCCGCGACGTCGTCTTCAACATCCGCGAAATCTGCAAGGCCTCCGGGGTCAAGGTGCCCGACATCGTGAGCGAGTCCGGCCGCGCCATCGTCGCCCCCCACTCCCTGCTGGTCGTCGAGGTGTTCGAGCGCATCAACAAGCGCGAATCCCTCAGCCACCAGCACCAGCCCGCCGCGAAACACAAAGTGGTCGAGGATCTCGAGCGCCTCCTCCGCAACAAGACCAAGCTCGGCCGGCTCGAACGTTTCCACGACGCCCTGCAGAAGAAGGACGAGGCGTTCTCCCTGTTCAACCTCGGCTATCTCGATCTCGAAAACCGCGCCGCCGCCGAATCGCTGTTCTGGCAGATTTGCGAGCAAATCGCCAAGGAGGGCCGCCAAACCGGCTACCAACCCGAGGAACTCCACGACCTCGACACCCTGCTCGCCGACCAATACGTCTGCAATTTCTCCGTCTTCCAGTCCCTGCTTGATCACTGGGCGCTGAAGCAGCTCTTCCCCATCGCCCCGCTGCACCGCCTCGAGGAACGGCCCACCGTCAACGCCATCCTCGTCGACATCACCTGCGACTCCGACGGCAAGATCTCCTCCTTCATCGATCTTCAGGACGTAAAGGATTACATCACCCTGCACCCCCTGAACCACAAGCCGTACTACCTCGGCATCTTCCTGACCGGGGCCTACCAGGACATCATGGGCGACCTGCACAACCTCTTCGGCCGCGTGAACGAGGTCCACGTCTTCCTCGAGGACGACGAACCCAATGGCTTCTACATCGAGGAGGCGTTGAGCGGCAGCCGCATCGCCGACGTGATCGAGGGCGTGCAGTACCAGCAGGAGGATCTCTGCCGCAAGATGAAGGCGCAGATCGACGCCGCCACCCGCCGGGACCAGGTGAAGCCGCGCGAGGGGGTGCGCCTGCTCGAACTCTACGAGAGCCAGATGCTCAACAAGACCTACCTGAACATCGAGCCCAAGAGCCGGCGGAAGAAGAAAAAAAAGGCGTAGGCGCAATCATTCCGCCCGGCGGCCCGATGCCCCCTCCTGCATCTCCAGGTTGACGGTGCGTCAAGTTCGGTCCTTCCGGTTGCCCCTGTCTTCGACTGGCGCCCGCCGGTCAGAGACGCGAGCTACTCCCAGAGGCGTCACCGTCTGTCGAAAAATACGCCCAACGGATCGTGAAAATTGGGATTTCGATTGTCAGCGCAGATCACGGCGAAAAGAATTTCCGAACACATGCTCATGGGTTCACGTTCGCACCTATTGGTGTTTACCGTGCTCTTTGGCCTGGGAGCATTAAGAGCGCAGGAAGCGTGGACGGTGCGGGCGAGTGCCAAGACAGAAAGATTGTGGGGCATCACGCACGGGGGCGGTCTATTCGTTGCGGTCGGCGATCACGGCAGCATCCTGACTTCTCCGGACGGTGAGGCCTGGACCACGCAATCCAGCGGCACTTCCGCTGCGCTCTTGGCGGTGACCCACGTGGGGGGGCAATTCGTGGCGGTGGGCGACGGTGCCACGTTACTCGTTTCGAAAGACGGCGCCGCGTGGCGCCAGGTCGAGCTTGTCGCTGGACCCAAGGGCGCACCGGGAAACTTTCAACCGCGGCGCCTCAACGCCGTCGCCGCGACCGCCGACCCTTGGAGTGGTGAGCTTTCAGATCTCGCCGCTGTGTCGGCGGCGCAGCCGGGTTCCGCGTCGTCGTCTCCGGATCACTGCCGCTGTCGTACCAGTGGTATCATGACGCCGAGGCGATTGCCGGTGCAACGAACGCGGTGTTTGGCCTGCACCCTGCCACCCCCGCGCAGGCCGGCAGCTATCGGGTGGAGGTGCGAAACGCCGCTGGAGCCGTGTCAAGCGCACCGGCCACGCTGGCGGTGCAGCCGCCTCCGGCGAAACCCATCGTCGTCGCCACCTTTCAGGCTGATCCCACGCTGCGGGGCACGCCTACAGTCATTCTGCCGCTGCCTGATGGCCGGGTGGTGGTCGCCGTCACAAATCCGGGTGATGGGACAATTGACCCGTTGGCCGCGGAGGTGATCCGTTTGCTTCCGAACGGTCAAATCGACCCCGCCTTTCGCCGCGCCGGTGTTGCGGCCGCTGAGTTCGCCTGGCAGCCGACGATTTATCGACCTGAAGTAAGACAACTGATCCTCCAGCCCGGCGGCCAAATCCTCGTGACCGGATACTTTGGGAGCTACGACGGCGCAGTCGTTCCCGGGATGGTGCGGCTGCGGACCGACGGCACGGTGGATCCGAGCTTTCGTGCGGCCATCACTCCGCCCGGCCCGCCGCGCACGGTCCGTGATTTCGTCGCCTATGCGCCGATCGCCGCACCACAGCCGGATGGCAGGATCGTCTACCTCACTCCGGAGGGCGAGGTCAGGCGCTTGCTCGCGAACGGCGACGACGATCCTTCATTTCAGGCGCCGGGCATTTTCTACGGCGCGCGCACGTTGGCCGTGAGCCCGACCGGACGAATTTTCATCGGCGCAGGATCGGTTCTCGATGGCCGTAGCGGCTCAGTTTCGGCGCTCCTTGATGATGGTCGCGTGGACCCAAACTTTCCCCGCTACGCGTGTGCGCCCGTGGACCAACTCTATGCGACGAGTGAAGATGGGGTGATTGTCGGGACCGGGTGGGATTCTGGTCCGATTCGTCCCGGCGATACCGGGACGCGTTTTCCCGTGAAGACCTTTCGCTTGCGGGCGAATGGCACCCTCGACGCGACCCTCCCGGCCCGCGATATTGCCTTGGCCGCGCCGCCGGCGCCCGATGGTAGTCTGCTGCTGACTGGCGGGAGGATGGTGAAACCCGACGGCGTGACGGAATGGCGGCCCAACTTTGGCGCCGGGTACGATTATCATGTGCGCGTGCAGCAGTTCGCGCCGGACGGCCGGCTGTGGTTGGGTGGCGACTTCTCGGTCTATAACGGAACGCGCACCCAGGGAGTAGCCCTGCTCAATCTCGACGCCGCGGAGCAACTGACGCCGCCGCGAATCCTGGAGGCCTGGGCCGACCCCACTACCTTCTGGCCAGGCGACCCCGTGACTTTTCGGGTCGTCGCGGTCGCACCGGGGCCGGTCACGTTTTCTCTGTTCCGGAACCCCGGGAACCTGGTCGCAAGCTCAAACGCCCCTGAGTTGATCCGTCCCGGCCCGGTGGGCACATATTCCGTGCAGGTGAGCAACTCGGCCGGCACGGCGACGAGCGCCAACATCTCGCCGACGCGGGCGACGGGCGACGCCCGGGTGGTGCGCCAGGCGTATCGCGTCTCCCTCACTCCCGGTCGCTACAATGAGGCGTTTTGGGTCGAGCTCTCCTCCGGATTTCAACCCGTCCGGGCGGAATGGCTGCGCAACGGTGTGCGCGTCGCTGGTCCGCCAGGCGGGCTCGTCGACCCGTCGCAGGCCGGCACCTACGTCGCCACCTACACGGATGTATTCGGCAACATGGTCAGCACCGACCCGATCGTAGTGATCATGGAGGACATTTCGCGGTTCACCAATCTCAGCACGCGTGCACCGGTCGGCTCGGGAGAGGAGGCAGCCATTCTCGGTTTCGTCGTTCCGACAGGATCGTGGCGTGAATTTGTCCTTCGAGGCATCGGACCGGCACTCGCACGTTTTGGAGTAGAGGCGCCACTCTCCGCGGCACGCCTTGAGGTGTTTCGCGCGGATGGCGGCCTGCTCGCCCGCACGAATGCTGACGGTACGTTCGAGGATGGGCCCATCGGCGCATTTCCTCTTTCCAGCGGAGGAGGCGATGCCGCTCTGCGGATTTCACTAGGGCCGGGCAGCTACACGGCACGATTGAGCGGCATCGGCACCGCCACTGGCACGGGCCTGATCGAACTCTACGAGACCGGCAACCTGGCCAGCCGGATCAGCAATCTCTCCTCGCGCGTGTTGGTCGCCCCGACGCCCGCGGGGTCTGCGATCGCGGGTTTCGCGATTCGCGGCGCGGTCCCGAAGTATGTGCTCATCCGCGCCGCCGGTCCCGCCCTGGCAGCGTTCCGCGTGGATAATGTGCTGCCGAACCCCCAACTAGAGGTGCGGGACGAGTCCGGACGCCGGCTGTTTGAAAACGACGACTGGGGAACGCAGGATGCGACCGGCATCGCGGCGGCAGCGGCGAGCGTTGGCGCGTTTCCCTTCGTCCCAGGTAGCCGCGACGCCGCCCTCAAGCTGACGCTTCCGCCCGCCAACTACACCGCCGTCATCAGTGGAAGTGACGACAGGGGTGGCGTGGTCTTGGTCGAGGTTTATGAGCTGCCATAAGGAGCTTCGCCAGCGCCTCCAGCCACTGCGCACCACTGCTCCGTGAGGCGCGTGGGCTGCGTCCGACCTCCGCCACCCTTCCGCATGCATTTCCCCGATCTCCGGAGTTGCTTTCGGCCGTCACGGGTGTTCACTTGAACACTATGAGCGAACCTCTCACCGATCGGCAGCAACAGGTCCTCGAATTCATTCACGCCCAGCAACGCCAGCATGGGGTGTCGCCGTCGCTGCGTGAGATCCAGGCCCACTTCGGGCTCGCCAGCCCCTTCGGGATCCAACGCCACGTCGACGCCCTGATTGAGAAAGGCGCCCTCCGCCGCCTCGAGGGCAAGGCCCGGGGCCTGCTCCCCGCCTCCCATCCCCGCCGCGGCAGCCTCGCCGAGATTCCCCTGTACGGCACCATCCCCGCCGGCCTGCCCGTCGCCGCCGAACAGGAACCCGATAGCTACATCTCCGTCGACACCGCGTCGCTCGGCGTCCGCCCCAACACCAAACTCTTCGCCCTGCGCGTCCGCGGCGACTCCATGATCGATGCCAGCATCCTCGATCGCGACATCGTCTTCCTCGCCCCCCGCGAACCGCACCCGCGCGACATCGTCGCCGCCCTCATCGACGGCGAGTCGACGCTCAAACGCTACCTCGTGCAGCGGGGCCAGCCCTTTCTCCGCGCCGAGAATCCCCGCTACCCAGATCTTCTGCCCGCCACCGAACTCATCATCCAGGGCGTGATGGTCGGCCTCCTGCGCACGTTTCCCTGAGGTCTCCCTCTTTCTCTTTCTCTTCATCTTTCTCTTTCTCTTTCGTCAGGGATTTGGGAGAAAGATTAAGAGAAAGAGGCAAGAGAAAGATCCTCCGCTCTCGACCTTCAACCTGGGCATCCGACCTCTGCCTCTGATTTCTGCCCTCCGGCCTCTGCCCTCTGTCCCCCATGCCCGCCGTGCCCGAAAAGCTCGCGGCGCTCCGGCACCTGCTCGCCGGACGCTTCCCGTCCCCACCCCGCCCGGCCGCCCGGGCACTGCCCACGGGGATCCCGGCGCTCGATGACGCCACCGGCGGACTCCCGCTCGGCGCCATCACCGAAGTCGTCTGCGCCACCCCGAGCTGCGGCGGCCATCTGCTCCTCGGCCAACTGCTCGCCGCCACCCGGATCACGCCCACGCGGGTCGCGCTGATTGACAGCACCGACTCCTTCGACCCGCCGTCGTTCGGAGAGGATCTGCTCGCGCACCTCGTGTGGGTTCGCTGTGCCACCACGGCCGCGGCCTTGCACGCCGCCGATCTGCTGGTGCGCGATGCCAACCTCGGCCTCGTCATCCTCGATCTGCGCCGGGCCGCCGGGGCCGACCTCCGCCGCACGCCCTCCACGCATTGGTACCGGCTGCAACGCGCCGTCGAGGCCGCCGACCTCGCGCTCGTCGTCGAGACTCCCCAGGCCTGCGTGCCCAGCGCCCGCGTGCGCTTTGCCCTCACCACCCTCCACGCGGTCGAGGCCCTCGATCGCGATCGTCCCGCGCTCACCGTCGCACTCGCCCCCGTGCTGCAACGCCAGCGGCTGCAACCCACCGCCGCCGCCGGCTGACACCGTAGGAGCGGCTTTACGCCGCGATTCCTGCGCCGACCGAGAACCCGTCCATCGCGGCATAAAGCCGCTCCTACAGCCCCAGCGCCCACCGCCTCTCTCCTGCTCTCCTCGTCTCGCCGTCCCTCCGTCTCGCCGTGTTCGCCGTCCTCCATCTTGCCGACTTTGCGCTGCAGGCCGTGCTCCGCACCGAGCCGGCCGGCTCCGCCACCCCCGCCGCCGCGCTCTTCAGCGGCACCGGGAAAAAATCGCTCGTGCTCGCCGCCACCCCTGTCGCCGCTGCCGCCGGGGTTGCCGCCGGCATGACCGCGCCGCAGGCCGTCGCCCGCTGCCCCACTCTGCTCCTCCGCACGCCCCAACCCGCCGTCGAAGCCGACGCCCGCGCCGCCCTCCTCGCCGTCGGCTTCACCCTCGCCCCTCTGATCGAGGACACCGCCCCCGGGGTCTGCACCATCGACCTCACCAGCACCGACCCGGGTCGCCGGCTGCCCGCGGCTCAGGCCGCCCTCGCCCAACTCGCGGCGCTCGCCCTCACCGCCACCGCCGGGATCGCCCGCACCCCCCTGCTCGCCCTCTACGCGGCGCGGGCGATCCCGGATCGTAATCGTGCTCTTAATCGTAATCACCCCTCTGCCGGCACTTCGATTACGCGCACGAGTAAGAGCACGAGCACGATTACAGGCCTCCTCCTCGTCCCGCCCGAATCCGAAAACTCCTTTCTCTCCCCTCTCCCGCTTGCCACCGCCGCCCCTCCGCCGGAACTCGCGGCCATTCTCGCCAGCTGGGGCCTGCGCACCCTCGGCGATTTCACCGCCCTGCCCCGCGACGACCTCATCCGCCGCTTCGGGGCCAAGGGACTCGCGCTCTGGCAACGCGCCCATGGCGGCGAACTGCGACCGCTCAACCCCGTCGCCCCGCCGCAGGAGTTTGTCGCAACGATGACGTTTGAGGAGCCCGTCGCGACCCTCGAACCGCTGCTCTTCCTCCTGCGCCGGTTTCTCGACCGCCTGACTCTCGAGTTGCAGCACGCCCAATGGGTCGCCGCGGAACTGGCCCTCACACTGCCGCTCGATCACGGCCCGCCCTACCACCGCAGCTTCCGCCTGCCCGAACCCACCGCCGATGCGACGATCCTCTTTCGGGCGTTGCACACGCACCTCGAATCGCTGCAAACCGAC
The DNA here is from genome assembly GCA_038249085.1 of Opitutales bacterium. Lineage (GTDB taxonomy): Bacteria > Verrucomicrobiota > Verrucomicrobiia > Opitutales > Opitutaceae > ER46. The sequence goes on along the minus strand of JBBRWR010000037.1, from coordinate 48,349 downwards.
TCTCCCATCATCGGCCTGCACCTGCACGCCACCCCGGTCCGCCCGCTCGTGCGTCAACAGGGTCTCTTCGAGGCCGGCCTGCGCGATCCGCACGGCTTCGCGGAAACCCTCGCGCGCGTCTCCGCCCTCGTCGGCGCCGATCGCGTCGGCACGCCGCGGACCGCCGACACCCACCGCCCCGACGCCGTGCGACTCGATCCACCGCCATCCGTGGTCCCACCTCCCGCCCCACCGCCGGTGCATGCCCCCTGCGGCCTGCCGCTGCGCCGCTTCCGCCCGCCACTGCCCGCCAACCTGGAGTTCACCCCCGGCGGCGGACCGCCCACCTATGTGTGGAGCGATCGCGTCCAGGGTGCGATCGCCCATGTGCGCGGCCCGTGGTGCAGCAGCGGCGAGTGGTGGCAAAGCGATCGCGCCTGGGCCCGCACCGAGTGGGACATCGCCCTCGCCGGCGGCGGCTTGTACCGCCTGCTCCTCCTCGGCGAGGCCTACTTCATCGAGGGGGAGTATGATTAAGAGACCAAGGGACCAGCGACCAAAAGACCAAAGGACCAAAGGACCTCCGAGCCCGCCATGCCCTCAGTCCTTGGTCCCTTGGTCCCTTAGTCCTTTGGTCCCTCGGTCCCCCCCGTGACCTACGTCGAACTGCACGCCCGCAGCGCCTTCAGCTTCCTCCGCGGAGCCTCCGATCCCGAGGCCCTCGTCACCGCCGCGCTCGATCACGGCCTGCCCGCGATGGCGCTGCTGGATCGCGATGGCGTCAGCGGCGCGCCCCGCTGCTTCGGCGCCGCGCGCGACGGCGGCCTGCGCGCCCGGGTCGGCGCCGAGATCACGATGGAGGATGGTACGGTCATCCCGCTGCTCGCCGCCACCCGCACGGGTTACCAGAATCTCTGCCAACTCATCACCGAGGCGAAACTCACCCCTCGCGCCCCCGGGATCGCCCCCGCGGATCTGGCGCCCCACGTCGACCCCCGTGATCGCAAGCGCCCGTGTTTCGCCACCTGGCCCGAACTTGCCCGGCACGCGGAAGGGCTCATCGCCCTTACCGGCGATGAGGAGGGTCCCGTCCGCCGCGCGTGGCGCACCGCCGGCCCCGCCGCCGCCGGGGTCGCGCTCCAACATCTCACCGCCCTCTTCGGCCCCGACCGGCTCTACGTCGAACTCCAGCGCCACCGCCTCCGCGGCGAGGAGCGTGAGATCGCCTTCCTCCGCGATCTCGCCGCCTCGCACCGCCTGCCGCTCCTCGCCACCGGCGGCGTGCACTACGCCACCCGCGCCGCGCGCAGCGTCGCCGATGTCTTCACCTGCCTGCGCCTGCACACCACCCTCGACGCGGCCGGTCGCCGCCTCGCCGTCAACGCCCAGCGCCACCTCAAGTCCGCCGCCGAGATGCGGGAGCTCTTCCGCGACCTGCCGGCGGCCGTCGCCGAGTCGGTCCGGTTGGAGCAGCGGCTCGACTTCACCCTGCAGGATCTCGGCTACCGCTTCCCCGACTTCCCCGCGCCCCCGGGCCACAGCATGGCGTCGTGGCTGCGCGAACTCACCTACGCCGGCGCCCGCGACCGCTACGGCACGCTGGCGCCGCGCCTGACCACGCAACTGGAGAAGGAACTCGCGCTCATCACCCGGCTCGGCTTCTGCGGCTACTTCCTGATCGTCTGGGATGTCTGCCAGTACGCCCGCACCCACGGCATTCTTGCGCAGGGCCGCGGCAGCGCCGCCAACAGCGCGGTGTGTTACGCTCTCGGCATCACCGCCGTCGATCCCATCAAGCACGAACTGCTCTTCGAACGTTTCCTCAGCGAGGGCCGCGTTGGCCGCGACGGCCATCCCTCCTGGCCCGACATCGATCTCGATCTGCCGAGCGGCGAGCTGCGCGAGAAGATCATCCAGTACGTCTACGCCACCCACGCCCCGCGCGGCGCCGCCATGACCGCCAACGTGATCACCTACCGCGGCCGCAGCGCCGTGCGCGAAATCGGCAAGGTGCTCGGCTTCGGCGACGACGCACTCGATCGCTTCTCCAGCCTCTACGCCCATGGCGACTTTCCCGAAACCCTCGAGCTGCAAAACCAGCTCGCGCTGTCGGGCATCGCCCCCCGCCATCCGCGCGCCGCCGCCCTCCATGCGCTCTACCTGCAGGTGCACGGACTCCCGCGCCACCTCGGCCAGCACAGCGGCGGCATGGTCATCTGCCAGGGTCAGCTCGATCGCGTGGTGCCGCTCGAAAACGCCACCATGCCCGGCCGCGTCGTCGTGCAATGGGACAAGGATGACTGCGAGGATCTCGGCATCGTCAAGGTCGACTTCCTCGGGCTCGGCATGATGGCCGCGCTGCAGGACACGTTTAAGCTCTGCGCCGCCCGCGGCCACCCGGTCGAACTCTACACCATCCCGCCCGACGACCCGGCCACCTACGCCGCCATGCAACGCGCCGACACCGTCGGGGTGTTCCAGATCGAAAGCCGCGCCCAAATGGCTTCGCTGCCGCGGATGCGCCCCGCGTGTTTTTATGACGTCGCGATGCAGGTCGCGATCGTCCGGCCCGGCCCGATCGTCGGCAACCTCGCCCACCCGCTCATCCGCCGCCGCAACGGCCTCGAGCCGATCACCTACATCGACCCGAGCGTCGACGACCTCGTGCGCCCCATCCTCCGCCGCACGCTGGGCGTGATCCTGTTTCAGGAGCAGATGCTCGAGCTGGCGATGAAACTCGCCGACTTCAGCGGCGGCGAGGCCGAGGAGTTGCGCCGGGCGATGGGTTTCACCAAGGGCACCCTGCGCCTGGAGCGCGCCCTCGCCCAACTGTGCACCGCGCTGCGGACCCGCGGCCGCAGCGAAACCGTGGTGCAGAAGGTCAGCGAGTCCGCGCTCTCGTTCGCGGCCTACGGCTTCCCCGAGTCGCACGCGCTGAGCTTTGCCCTCCTCGCCTACGCCAGCACGTGGCTCAAGGTGCACCGGCCGGCGGAGTTCACCGCCAGCCTGCTCAACCACCAGCCCATGGGGTTTTACTCCCCCGCCACCCTGCTGCAGGACGCCCGCCGCCACGGGCTCCGCGCCCAGCCGGTGTGCGTCGCCGCCTCCGACTGGCCCTGCACCGTCGAGAGCGACGATACGATTCGGATCGGCCTGAGCTACGTGAAAGGCCTGCGCGAGGCGCCGGTGCGCGCGATGCTGGCGGCCCGCGCCCGGGAGGCCTTCACCTCGCTCGACGACTTCCTGCGCCGCACGCACTTCAATCCCGCCGAGCGCCGCGCCCTCGCCGCGCTCGGGGCGCTCAACACCTTCGTGCCTCACCGCCGCGCCGCCCTCTGGCAGGTCGAGGCCGCGTGGTCGGAGGATCAGGCCTTGTTCCGGGAGTATGCCGCCATCGATTCCGAATGTGGGCGGGGTGCCCCCACCCCGCTGAGTCCCAACTCCGAATACACCCACCCGCGGGGTCAAGGCACCCCACCCGCCAATTCCGCCGCCAGCCCCATTCCGCCGAAATCCAAAATCGAAACTCGAAACTCCAAAATTCAAGAACGCCCCTCGCCGCTCGCACCCATGACGCTCGCCGAGCGTCTCCGCGCCGACTTCACCGGCCTCGATCTTACCACCGGCAGACACCCGATGGCCCTGCTCCGCGACCAGCTCCCCGACGTCTGGCGGGCCGCCGATCTCACGCTCGCCCGCGATGGCGAGCGCCTCACGGTCGCCGGATCGGTCATCTGCCGCCAGCGTCCTGGCACGGCAAAGGGTTTCATGTTCATCAGCCTCGAGGACGAGACCGGCATCGCCAACGTCATCGTCGTGCCACAGCTGTTCGAGGCCCACCGCCTGGTCATCACGCAGGAACCCGCCTTGCGCATCAGCGGCCGGCTGCAGAACCAGCACGGGGTCATCCACGTGAAAGCGGAAAAGATCGCGGCACTCCCGGCCCCCGCCCTCCCGGCGCAGGCCTCGCACGATTTCCGGTGAGCGCGGCCGACTCGTCGGAAGCAACAAAGCGGTGGCCACGATGCATCCCTGCGCTCTGGGCTGCCGACGGAGCATCCACACAAAAATACCATGGGCTCGTTTCTGTGTCTTCCGTGTATTCCGTGGGCAGTCCCTCTCCGGGTCATGGCGCGTGTTCACTCGTCCATTGACGAGCCGATCCAGCAAGCGTTGGCTGTTTCCAAGCACGTCTCCCTGACCGAAATTTTCCACCTCCATGAGACTGATTCCGATTCTTGCTTCCCTCGTCGCTCTCGCCACGTCCGCCCTTGCCGCCCCCCGGCCCAACCTCCTCTTCATCCTCGCCGATGATCTCGGTTGGAGCGACCTGAGCTGCTACGGCGCCCCTTTCGACGACACCCCCCACCTGGATCGTTTCGCGCGCGAAGGACTGCGTTTCACCCAGGCCTACACGGCTGGCTCGGTGTGCTCGCCCACGCGCGGCAGTCTCATGACCGGCAAGTATCCGCCGCGCACCGGCGTGACCGACTACATCCCGGGCCTGTCGTCCGCCGGCCACAAACTTGCCGCGCCCCGCACCAAGACCGAACTTGCCCTGGCAGAGGTCACCATCGCCGAGGCGCTCAAGGCCGGAGGCTACCAGACCTTCTACACCGGAAAGTGGCACCTCGGCGGCCGGGGCTTCGAACCCCAGGATCAGGGTTTTGAAGTGACGATACCCGACGCCCAACTCGGCAACGCCGGCTCCGACTGGCAGGTGGGCAAACGGCTCACCGAGTCGGCCGTCAAGTTCCTCGATGAACGCGACCCCGCGCGGCCCTTCTTCATGTTTCTCGGCTACCACGAACCGCACACGCCGATCCTGGAGTATCCGGATCATATCGACAAATTCCGCGCCAAGGCGGCCAAGCTTCCCGCCAACCGGCTCCGGACCCGCCGGGAGCGCGACGGCATGACGCGCATCGCGCAGGATGATCCCGCCTATGGCTCCGAAGTCGCCGGGCTCGACGCTTTCGTCGGCACGGTGCTGGCCAAGCTGGAGCAGAAGGGCCTCGCGAAAAGCACCATCGTGATCTTCTTCTCCGACAACGGCGGCCTCTCGACCAAGGCCACCCCCGGGCCGGCCTCCAACGAGCCGCTCCGGGCCGGCAAGGGCTGGCTGTACGAAGGCGGCATCCGGGTGCCGCTGATGGTGCGCGCCCCCGGAATCACCACCGCCGGCGCCACCACCGACGCCCCCGTCATCAGCACCGATTTCTATCCCACCCTGCTCGAACTCGCCGGCCTCCCCGCCCGTCCGGAACAGCACCGTGACGGGGTGAGCATCACCTCAATCCTGCGCGGAGCCGCCCCGCCCCCACGCGACACCTTCTTCTGGCACTACCCGCACTACCACGGCTCCACCTGGGCCCCGGGCGGCGCCATGCGCCAGGGCGACTGGAAGCTGATCGAATTCTTCGAGGACAACTCCGCCGAGCTCTACAACCTCCGCACCGATCTCCACGAGCGCCAGAACCTCGCCGCCGCCGAACCCGCGCGCGTCGCCGCGATGCGCACCGAACTCGCCGCCTGGCGCGTGGCGACCGGCGCGGTGATGCCCCAGCCCGCCGACCCTTCCAGCGTCGATCCCAAGACCGGCTCGAAGAAAAAGGGTAAGAACCGGAAGAAGGTGGAGGACGATTGACCTGCCCTCGCCAGGAGCCTCACCCAAATAGCCGTGATAAATTCCGCGGTAATGTAACCTAATGGGTTACATTGTGGACTCCCATTTCTTGCCGGTCCGTGACCTGATTCTAACTGCCCGCGCCTCGACCATCCGCCCCGCCATGAAAACCTCGCTCTGGTTCTGCTGTCTCGTCCTGGTGGCCGGTCCCGCCGTCGCCGCCGAACTCCACGACCTTGAATTCGCCCACGTCGCGGGCGAGAGCCTGCGCCTCGACGCCTGGCTGCCCGAGGGCGCCGGTCCGCATGCCGCCGCCATCCTCGTCCACGGCGGCGGCTGGACCGGCGGCGACAAGTCCGGTGGCCCGCGGAAGGCGTTGATCGCCCCGATGCAGGATCCGCTGCAGCAGGCCGGCGTGGCGTGGTTCTCCATCAACTACCGGCTCGCCCCGAAGCATCCGTATCCAGCCTGTCTCGACGATGTCCTCGCCGCCATCCGCTGGGTGAAGGCCCATGCCGGCGAATACCGACTCGATCCGGACCGGCTCGCCCTGGTCGGAGAATCCGCCGGCGGCCACCTGGTATCGCTCGCCGCCATCAAGGCCAGCGCCGCCGAGCGCGTCGCCGCCGTGGTGCCGTTTTACGGCCCCAGCGACCTGACCCTCGGCCTGAAGCCCGACGAACCGCTGCGCAAAAACTTCGTCGCGCTGTTCGGCCGCCCGACCTACGACGAACCCACCCAGGCGCTGCTCCGCGCCGCCTCGCCGCTCTCGTATGTCCGGGCCGGTCTGCCGCCCTTCCTGCTCGTGCACGGCACCGCCGACGTCACCGTGCCCTATGAGCAATCCACGCTCCTGCAGGCGAAGTTGCGCGCAGTCGGCGTGCCTTGCGATTTCATCTCCATCGAAGGCGGGGGGCACGGAATGGGGCCATGGATCAAGCTGGTGCCCGACTACCAGCAACAGGTCGCCGGTTGGATCGTCCGGACGCTCCACGTCCTTCCGCCGGCCGCTAGACCCTAATCGGCCAACGTCGTTCCTCGCGGAACGGCGGTTTCAAACTGCCGCCCCTCAACGGCGCTCCGGGCGCGCCTTTTCCCGCAACACGAGTGTCGCCTCCGATCTGACTTTTCCCCATCAAGTACGCCGATGAGCCCTTCCCTCTTTCCATGCTCCCGCCACCGGCGGTTTCTCCCTCTGGTCTGCGCCGCGGCGCTGGTCGCCCCGGTGACGTCCCCGTTGTGCGGCGCTCCGGTTCACCTTGTCGATGAGGCCCCGGTCGAAATCAAGACGGTGGCTCCCGGCGTGCTCCTCGTTGATTTTGGCCGCGTCGCGTTTGGCAACCTTCGCCTCCTGCCGCCCGCCGACGCCAACGGGACCCTCACCGTGCACTTTGGCGAGGCCCTGGTCGGTGACCGCATCAACCGCAAACCTCCCGGCACGGTGCGCTACGCCCACACCACCGCCACGCTTGCCGGCGCCAAACCGGTCGTCGCCGCTCCGCCCCCCGACGCGCGCAATACCCGGCAACTCAAGGGTGACGAGAAACCCGACGCCTATGGGCAGTTCACTCCTCCGGCCGTCCTCACGCCCGCCGACTGGGGCGTGGTGCTGCCCTTCCGCTGGGTCGAGATCGAAGGCTGGTCCGGCGAACTGCGCCCCGCCCACCTCCGCCGGCAATCGGCGTTTGCCACCACGTGGGATGATGCGGCCGCCGCCTTCCACTGTTCCGACGAGATGATGAACCGCATCTGGGAGCTGAGTCGCTATTCGATCAAGGCGACCACGTTCGCCGGGGTCTACGTCGACGGCGATCGCGAACGCATCCCCTACGAGGCCGACGCCTACCTGAATCAACTCAGCCACTACGCCGTCGACCGCGATGGGCAGATGGCCCGCGACACGTTCGACTGGCTCATGCTCCACCCCACCTGGCCGACCGAGTGGGCCTCGCACCTGATCTTCATGGTGCACGCCGACTGGATGCAGACCGGCGACACGGCGTGGCTCGCCCCCCGGTACCCCGCCCTCAAGGCGAAGCTCCTGCTCGATCGCGCCCGCGCCGACGGCCTCCTCACCAGCAACGCGGCGCAGATCAAGAAAGGTGACCTCGTCGATTGGCCCCCGGCGGAACGCGACGGCTTCGTCTTCAAGCCCGTCAACACGGTCGTCAACGCTTTCCACCTCCGCTCCCTTGCACTCATGGCGGACCTGGCCCGCGCCCTCGGCCGGGACGCCGACGCGGCCGAGTACACGCGGCGCGAACGGGCGACCCGCGCCGTCTTTCAGGAAAAACTCTTCGACTCCGCGCAAGGCCTGTATCGGGACGGCGAAGGCACCGATCACACCTCCCAGCACGCGAACCTCTTTCCGCTCGCCTTCGGCCTGGTGCCGGCAGCCCACGAGGCATCCGTCACGCGTTGGGTCGCCGGTCGCGGCATGGCCTGTTCGGTCTATGCCGCCCAATACCTCTTCGAGGGACTCTTCGAACATGACGCCGGTCGCGCAGCGCTCGCCCTCGTCACCGCACCGAACGACCGCAGTTGGCGGCACATGGTGGAAAGTGGCACCACGATTTCGTGGGAGGCCTGGGACCAGAAGTACAAACCCAACCAGGATTGGAACCACGCCTGGGGCGCCGCTCCCGCCAACCTTTTTCCCCGCTACGTCCTCGGCGCGCAGGTCCTCACCCCGGGCTGGAGCCGGGCGCTGATCCGGCCCCACCCCGGCGAACTCGTGAGCGCCGAGGGGAAGATCCCGACCCCCCGCGGGCCGATTCTGGTCCAGTGGACGCGCAGCCCCGGCTTCAAGCTCTCCCTCACCCTGCCGCCCACGATCGCCGCCCGACTCGAGTTGCCCGCGGGCGACAACGTCCGCGGTGCCTTCATCGGCGACCGCCCCGCCGCGGGACACCGCGAGGGAGCCCGCTGGGTGCTCGCCGCGGATGTGTCGGGAAGCGTGACGGTGGAGCTGCGGTGAAGTGGGGTCGGCGGCGCACTGCCGAAAATCAATGTACCGCCATCTCCAATTCTGGTCCGGGGAGCGCCTGCTTGTGCCGCCACGGCAGACAGGCACCCGTCTCGGATGCTGGCTGCGGCGTCTCGCCGAAGCCTCCGGTGTCCTCGGCGGGACGCCGAGGGCTGCCTGCGAGACGCAGGCGCTCCCCGGACCATTGCTCCGCTCCAACGACGTTTCGAAGCCGGATCAGGCGGGCGCATCTGTCGTTTGGCGGTGATGCCTCCGGGAGTAGCGCCGCGTCTCTGACCGGCGGGCACCAGTCGAAGACTGGCGCTACGGGAAGGACCGAACTTGACGCCATCGTCAACCGGGAGATGCGCCCGGAGCAGGCTCCGAGGGATCGGACCCATTGCGAATGACACGAGCCGTTGGTATAAGACGGGAGACCACGAATTCGACCCGGCCCACTCTTCTTCCGCCCGCGGGCGAAAGAAAGTTGAAATCCTCCGGGACCGCGCGTCGTCTTGCCGCCCAACCCACCCCCGCCCATGTCTGCTCCTGCCCCTGTCGTGAATCGTCGGTTCTTCCTGCGCGCCGCCGGCGTGACGCTGGCGCTGCCCCTTTTTGAGTCGCTCACGGGCCGGGTCCTGGGCGCAAGTCGCGCGCTGGGCAGCCAGCCTGGTGCCGCCATCGGCGCCACCCGCCCGCAACGCATGGTCTGCGTGGGCAACATGCTCGGGTTCTACCAGCCCGAATTCTTTCCGACGCAGACCGGCCGCAACTACGATCTGCCCTCGCTCCTGCAACCCCTGGCTCCGCACCAGTCAGACTTTTCCCTCTTCTCCGGCCTTGACCACGGCGTGAAGGGCGGTCACTTCGCGATCCATTCCTATCTCAGCGGCGTGCGCAGCGTGGACGCCAAGGCCATGCCGGAGGGCAACATCAGCGTCGACCAGCGCGCGGCGGAGAGCGTCGGCGGCGCCACGCGCTTCCCCTCGCTCACCATCGGCTCGGAAGACGGCTTGCACGGGGGCTGCATGATGTGCTGGACCCGCAGCGGCACCCGCGTGCCGCCGATTCCCGGGCCGCGGGAACTCTTCCGCCGACTCTTCATCACCGACAACGAAAACGACCGCCGGCGCTCGGACGACCGTTTCGCCCTGCAGGGATCGATCCTGGACGCCGTCAACGGCGACGCCCAGTCGCTCGGCCGCCAACTCGGCCGGCGCGATCAGGACAAACTTGACGAGTATCTGACGTCGGTGCGCGACGTCGAACGCCAGATGGAGCTCGGCCGGCGTTGGGCCGGCGTGCCGAAGCCCAAGCCCGGTATGCCCGAGCCCGCCAACACCGGCTTCGTATCCGACCTGCCCGTCCTCTACGATCTGATCGCCCTCGCCCTCCAGACCGACTCCACCCGCATCGCCACCCTGGAGATCGCCGGCGGCTTCGAGGCCTCGGCCTTCGGTCTGCGCAAGGACTACCACGCCCTCTCTCACCACGGCCAGGTGCGGGAGAACATCGAAGGCCTGCTCAAGCTGGAAAAGTACCAGATGGAGCAATTCGCCCGCTTCCTCGCGAAGCTGAAATCGCTCGAGGACGGCGCCGGCACGCTGCTTGACCACACCATGGTTCTCTTCGGCAGCGGCATGGGCAACGCCAACGCCCACACCAATAACAATCTTCCCCTCGTCTTTGCCGGCGGCGGCTTCAAGCACGGCGAACACCGCGTGTATCCCGCCCAGGGCCTCGGCCGCGTGCCGCTCTGCAACCTCTACGTGAGCATGCTGCAGCGCTTCGGCGTGGAGGTGAATCGATTCGGGCTCGGCACCGCCACCATGCGCGGGCTCGACTTGGCGTAAACCGCGATCGCGCCCGTGGCCATGCCTGCACTCTGTCGCTTTGCCGTCGCGTGTTTCGGCGCCGCGCTCTTTGCCCTGCACGCGACTGCCGCCGTCCCCGCGCCCCCTTCCCCGGTCGGCCCCGCCGGTGAAACCACGCTCCGCACCTTCTTTTCCACCTATTGCCGCGAATGCCACGGGCCCGACCAACAAAAGGGCGATCGCCGCTTCGATGAGTTGGCGCTCACCGTCACCCAACCCGATCACCTGCTCGATCTGCAGGACATCATCGATCAGCTCAACCTCGGGGAGATGCCGCCCGCCAAGGCGAAGCAACACCCCGACACCCCGGAGGTGCGGGCGGCGATCGATCTGCTCACGCAGCTCGTGGCCGACGGCCAGAGCCGGTTCGCGAGCACGGGCGCCCAAACCGTGCTGCGCCGGCTCAACCGGCAGGAATACATCAACACCGTCGGCGATCTCTTCGGGCTCAACATGACGATGTTCGATCCCACCACGCGTTTTCCTCGCGACGAGATGGTGATGCACATGGACAAGATTGGGGACGTGCTCAAGACCTCCGGTTTCCTCCTCGCCCAGTACCTCGACGCGGCCGACCAGGTGGTCGAGAAGGCGTTTGCCACCACCGCGCGGCCGGCGGAGCAGACCTGGCGCTTCACCGGAAATTTCTCGCAGCAACCCGAGCTGCGCTATTCGCACGGCAAGGTTTTTCAGTATCGCTACCTCTGCCTCTACGAGACCACCACCTCGGACAAACACGAGGGCGCCTACGGGCCGCTACTGCAATTTGCTGAGGGCGTGCCGGCCGATGGCCTGTACGAGATTCGGGTCAAGGCCGAGGCGAAGTTCCGGAAGAATCCCTACGACCCGAACTTCTTCGGCACCGACCCCGCCATGCCCTTCCGCCTCGGCGTCGTGCCGGGCAACGCGAAGGTCGGCGCCCTGCATCTGCCGCAACCCATCGAGCCGCTGCTGGGCGAGGTGGTGGTGAAGGACGATGCGCCCGAATGGTACACGTTCCGCGTCTGGCTGGATGCGGGCTTCACGCCGCGCTTCACCTTTCCCAACGGCATGCTGAGCGTGCGCAACGCCTACGCCCGCATCCTGCGCCAGTACAACCAGCTATTCCCCGAGGAGGTCCGCCGCACCACCGGCATCGTCGAGAGCCGGGTCGTGGTCATGCGCTACGGACAGTTGCCCCACATCCGTATCCATGAGGTGGAGATTCGCGGTCCCCTGGCCGCCCCCTGGCCGCCCGCCAGCCAGCAGGCGGTGCTGGGCCACCAGCCGTTCGCCCCCGAGCGCACCCGCGATCTCGTGCATGCCTTCGCCTCCCGCGCGTACCGCCGGCCCGCCCACGCCGACGAAATCGATCGCCTCATGACCGTCGTCGCCAGCCGGCGCCAGCAGGGCCGCACCCCCTTCGAGGCGATGAAGGACGGAATCAAAGCCATCCTTTGCTCCCCCGCGTTTCTCTACCTCGCCGAACCCGCCACCGAGCCCGCCGTGGAACGTACCCTGCCCGCGTACGCGCTGGCCGCGCGACTCTCCTACTTCCTCTGGTCGACCATGCCCGACGCGGAACTCAATCGCCTGGCCGCCTCCGGGGAATTGTTGCACGCCGACGTTCTGGTGGCCCAGGCGCGCCGCTTAATCGCGAGCCCGCGGTCATCGGCCTTCGTCAACGGCTTTCTCGATAGCTGGCTGAACCTCCGCAGCCTGGGCGACATGGCGCCCGATCGCGGGACGTTTGTGCGTTACTACGCGCAAAACCTCGAATCCGCCATGAAGCAGGAAACGCGGCTCTTCACCCGCGACCTGATCGATCGCAACGACTCGATCGTCCGCTTCCTCGATTCCGATTACACCTTCGCCAACCGCCCACTGGCCCGGCTCTACGGGCTCGAGGACGCGGTCGATCCGGCCACCGGCCACGAATTCCACCGCCTCGCCCTGAAGACTCCGCAACGCGGCGGCCTGCTCGGCCAGGCCAGCATCCTCACGGTCAGCGCCAACGGCATCGAGACTTCGCCCGTCATCCGCGGGGTCTGGTTGCTGGAAAACATTTTGGGCACCCCGCCCGCCCCGCCACCCGACAACGTGCCGCCCATCGATCCTGACATCCGCGGCGCCAAGTCGATGCGCGAAATCCTCACCAAACATCGCGACAACCCCTCCTGTTTCGAGTGTCACCGCAAAATCGATCCCCTGGGTTTCGCCTTGGAGAACTTCGATCCCATCGGCGCGTGGCGCACCCGTTACGGCCAGGGTATCGCCATCGATGCTTCCGGGGAGTTGCCGGGTGGCCAGACGTTTCAGGATGTCGCGGGACTCAAACGTGTGCTCGTCACCCGCCAGGCGCAGTTCGCACGCATGCTGACCGAGCGCCTCCTCACCTACGCCTGCGGCCGGCGCCTGGAGGCCCTCGACCGTCCCGCAGTCGACAAGATCCTCGAGGCCACTGGTCCCGACCAGTACCGCTTCCGCGACCTGCTCGAGCAGGTGGTGCTCAGCCGGACGTTCCGCTCGAAGTGATGCGGCCGCCGGGGGGGGCGACTTCCGCGGGAAGCGACGGGGTCCAACTCGCCCGTCGGTTTGGGGTGAATCTCCGAGATGACAGTGGCATTGAGCTCGGTCCTCCCCGTCGCGCCAGTCTTCGACTGGCGCCCGCCGGTCAGAGACGCGGCGCTACTCCCAGAGGCATCACCGCCAACAGACAGATACGACCCATTGCGGATGGACCAGCCGACGATTTAAGGCACCGACGCCGATCACCCCTCCCGGCCGTCGTCCCGCCTCACCCTAGAAAACCGAAATTCGGAGTCGCGAAGCGGCCGATGTGGGGGAGCACCACCGGCAGGTCGGTCGCGCTCACCCCCAACCAGGTGGCCAGCGTGGCACTGTATTCGTCGACACTGGTCGTGGGAATCCAGCGGCCCGCCCCGACGTCGTCGGGGCCGTTAATCAACCATTCCGGCATCCGGCCATAGATTTCCCCGCCCTTCACCGCGCCGCCGAGAATGAAGTGGTGGCTGCCCCAACCGCGATCGGAACCGTCGCCATTCGCCCGCGGGACGGGTCACGGTGGCGATTTGCACGCCGACGCGCCCGGCCTTGACGGCCGCGAGGAGGTCGGCGGCGCTGAGGAGGAGCGTCGCGGTCCCGTGGCCGGACGAACCGCCCGCAGCAGAATTTTCTTCGGGGCGCCGGCGGCCACCACAAAACCGGCGATCATGACATCGGCTCCCGCGCCAACCTGGGCCCGCGTCGATAGGTTCGCGAGCCGTCGGTCGAATTCCGCGGCGCGTACGGCGCCCGGCCCCGGACCGAACGGCAGGAGCAGGGCGAAGACGAGAAGAGCGAGGGAGCCCGGAGTGTTCATCGACGATGGGGAAACCGACCCGAGAGGACGGAAGCCGATCGGTCAGGACACCGTTGCACGTACGGGCCGAAAGTTCCCGTGCCGCCGCGGTTCGTCGCCGGATTTGCACTTTCGCCTGCCGGGGTAGGTCCCCGTCCCGGTCGAGTAGGTCCCGACCCCAGCGACCATGACCGTCACCAGCCCGTCCCTTTCGAACGCGTTCACGAACGTCGGCGCGTTGCCCTTGGTGGCGGATTCGGGCGATTGCGCCCTGCTGATGACCCTGAGTTCGGGCACGTACACGGTCCAGCTCAGCGGCGCCAACAACACCACGGGCGTCGGTCTCGTGGAAGTATACGAAGCCCCGTAAACCCCTGCGATGGGGTAATACCATTCGCCTTTCCGATTTGGATTTTGGGTAGCGCGCGGACTCCACGCCGCGCCGGAAAGACCGAAGGAAATTCGCGAGGCAACTGCGCGGGCGGAGCTGAGGGACGACCCAGCCCTGCGGGTGCCGGCGCGCCGTCCCATCGGGCATCACACCACCGCACCATCAGAACGTTCGGAACCGGAACATGGAGCTTTCCTCCGAAGAACTTCCCGGTGACAAGCACCACGACCCCAAATCCGGGTCCAGCGGTGCGCCTGTTGCCGAAGACTCGTCCGACCGCATCCGTCCGCCCGGTAACCCGCCAGAGGCTCGCCATGTTGATCGGCCAGGAGCCCGATCTCGTCGTCTGCGACGAGGCCGGCAACGGGCCGGGCGCGGTAGCATTGCTGCCCAAAGTCACGCCTGATCGGGCGATCATCGACATTACCCGGAGGACAAGGAGCGGCATCGAGCTGTTGAAAGATCTGAAAACGTTGCAGCCGGACCTGCTCGTGCTGGACATGTCGATACACGACGAGGACGTGTACGTGGAGCGCGCGCTACGGGCGGGGAGCCCGCGGTTACGTGATGCAGCAGGAACCCAACGAAGTCATCCTCGCCGCCATCCGCCGGGTGCTCGGCGGCGAACTTCATCTGAGCGAGCACAGCAAGGACAAGATGCTCAACCGCCTCGCGCCCGGCGGGAAGAGCGCGGACACGTCCTCGATGGACACGCTGAGCGATCGCGAAATGGAGTTGTTTCAGCTGCTTGGCAACGGCTATGGCACTCGCGCGATCGCCAAACGCCTGAACTTGAGGGCAAAAGATCGATTCGTACCGCGAGCATCTGTAGCAGAAGCTGCAATTGGAAAGCGGCACTCAACTCGTGCACCATACAATCCAATGGATGAAGAGCGAGGGCATCATCTGATGAACCAGGCGCCGCCAGCCCTGGCGGCCGCGACGAAGGTCGACGCGATCCCTCCGGGTGATTCTACGGCCAGGCGCCGTGGGGAAAAGTACTGGAATCGAGGGACGGGGCCGCACGGCACGCGAAGGCGAGGGCGAGACGGCCCGTTTGACGGATGGCCTCGAACCAGACGCCCAGTCCGGCGTTGGGGGCGAACTCCGGGCACATCTCGGCCAGGAGCTTCCGAATCTTTTCGCGGGCCCGCGCCATGCGGCTCTTCACCGTGCCAACCGTGATGCCGAGCGCCCGGGCGATTTCCTCGTACGAGTGATGGAGGACGTTGCGCAGGTTCAGAATCTCGCGGCGACACGAAGGAAGTTTTTCCATGCACGCCTCGATCAGATCGGCAAATTCATCGGCCGCGACGGCGCGAGCCGGATCAGGTTGATCGGCGGCCAGCAAATCCGTTAACGACGCACTTGAATCGTCGCGCAGCGGGCAATCGAGCGAAATCGTGACGTGCCGTCCGCGACGGAAGAAATACCAGCAGCGGTTGCGAGAGAGGTTGACCGCGATGCGATGCAGCCAGGTGGCGCGCGACGAATCGCCCCGATAACGGGTGAGACCGCGATGCGCCCGGATGAAGGTGTCCGGCGTGACTTCCTCGGCATCGGCGTGATTGCGCAGCAGCGCGCAGGCAATCGCGAACGTCTTCTACCGGTAGCGGCTCATGATTTCGATAAACGCGGACTCGTCACCGGCGTTGAATCGCTGGACGAGTCCGGCGTCGTACAATGCCTCAGCGGCGGAAGGGGCACTGCAGGCGGTGCGGCCCGGAGACTGGCGACGAGGAGAGCGAACGCAGGTGGGAAAAGTGACGATGTTATTCATGGAGTATGACTCGAAATGAAATTGGGCGACGAACACCCCTTACCTCATCTCTTGCCACCGGCGCTCAAAGCATGTGGAGCAAGCTGAACACCTGCGGTTTGAAATTTTCCGACCGCCGTCATGCCACGCGACCGGCCCCGGAAGAACGTGCAAGATGCAGTTCCACCTCCAACCAACCTCGCAAATTGCCTCACGGCGAAACCGGGAGGCGCCGGAACCGCGCCGGACGCCGAGCTTGTCGCCTGCGCCCGCGGCGGTTCTCCCGCCCCCCGTCCGGCGAAACCCCCGGACGGATTCACCGACCTTGCGCGTCTGCCTCCCCGCTTTCGACCGAGGAGGGATCGACCGCCGGCAACTCCGGCACGAACTCCGCGAACAGGCGCGCCGAAACCACCGCCTGGCCGAACTGCAGCGTGCTGAGGCGCTGATACAGCCCGTCCGGCCGCGCCACCAACTCCGCGTGGGTCCCCAGTTCGACCACCTGACCGGCATCGATCACGGCAATCCGGTCGGCGTTGCGCACGGTCGCGAGGCGGTGGGCGATGATGAAGGTCGTGCGCCCCTGCATGAGTCGATCGAGGGCGAGTTGCACCAACGCTTCACTCGCACTGTCCAGCGAGCTGGTGGCCTCGTCGAGGATGAGAATCGCCGGATCCTTCAGGATGGCCCGGGCAATCGCGAGGCGTTGCCGCTGGCCGCCGGAGAGCTTTACCCCCCGGTCCCCCACGACCGTGGCATATCCTTCGGGAAAGCCGCGGATGAAGTCGTCGGCATTGGCCTGCGCCGCCGCCTGGCGGACGGCGGCTTCATCCGCCCCGGGCCTCCCGTACGCGATGTTCTCCATGATCGTGCCGCCGAACAGCAGGACGTCCTGCGGTACGATCGCCATCTGCCCGCGCAGCCATTCGAGCGGGTAGTCGCGCGCATCCCGTCCATCAATCAGGATCTGTCCGCTTTCCGGCTCATAGAAGCGGAGCAGCAGGGCCGTCAGGGTCGATTTCCCGGCCCCGCTCGGACCGACCAGCGCAATCCGTTCGCCGGGACTCGCCCGCAGGCTGAGCTGGCGCAATACCGCCACTTCCGGACGCGCCGGATAGCGGAAGGTCACGTCGGCGAAGGCAACCTCTCCCCTCGACCGGGCCGGCCGATCGGACTCCTCCCGGGTCCGCCCCGCCGCGAGATCGCGTTCCGTGGGTTCCCGCAGCAACTCGCGCACGCGCTGGGTGGCTCCGACGGTCTTTTGGATTTGGCTGAAGAGTTCGGCCGATTGTCCCATCGCCCCGGCCACAAAGGTGGAGTAAAGGACAAAGCGCGTGAGTTCTCCCGGCGTGATCCCGCCCGTCTGCAGCAGGCGGGCGCCATACCACAGCACGATCGCGATGCCGCCGAACAGCGCGACGATAAAGAAGGCGACGAACACCGCCCGCCACCGGGCGGCACTCATGGCGGCGGCGAGGACGCGGGCGTTGGCGACATCGTACCGCTTCGCCTCGAAGCCCTCGTTCGCAAACGCCTTCACACTCGCGATGGCTTGCAGCGTCTCCTCGACAATGGTGTTGGTCGCGGCGAGCCGGTCCTGGGTTTCGCGGGAAAAACGCCGCAGTCGCCGCCCAAAGAAGATCGCCGTCGCAATCAGGACCGGCAGCGTGCCCAGCATGACGGCAGTCAACCGGCCGGAGGTGATCGCAATCAGCGTAATGCCCCCGAGCAGAAACACCGATTGCCGGCACATCTGCGGCAAGGCATCGATCAGGGCGCCCTCGATCTGGGCGACGTCGGTCGACACGCGGCTCGTCAACTCGCCCACGCGGCGCTGGCCAAAAAACGCCATCGGCAGCGCGATCAACCGCTGGTAACACTCCCGGCGGAGATCCGCGAGGGCGCTTTGGCCCACCCGATTGAAGGCGAGCGCGCTGTTGAACGAAGCCAGGGCTTGGAGCGACACCGCCGCGACCAGCAGCAGCGCCACCTGGTTCAGGCCGAGGACGCCGAGCCTCGGCACGGTCGCACCACCCGAAGTCACAGCCGCGTCGATCAGGCTTCCGGCCAGAAAAGGGAAGGCCAGTCCGCAGGTCGCGCTCACGAACAACGTCGTCATCCCCGCCAGGAACCGCCGACGATAGGGTCGCAGGTACCGGGCCAGCGTCAGGGTCTCAGCCAGGCTCTCGCGGTTGAGCGCCGCGCGGGGCAGCCGATCCAAGGCGCGATCTTTCAATGACGGGTTCCGGCTGGACATAGGACCAGACGCTCGCCGCGGCGGTCGAAAACACAAACTTGTCGTCAGATTGTTTCAAGCCCTCCCACCAGGGGCCCGCGTCGACATCACAGGCCTGGCGGCAAATTTCGCGCGAATTTGGTCAACCCGCGCACAGACGCTCGCCACGATTTCAGCGACGATTCCCCCCCCAAACTCCTCTCCCCGTTTTTCACCATATGACATCCGAATCAAACCCCAATCCAACCGGCGCCCGCGGCTGGGTCTCCTTCCGACCCGAACTCCGGGTGCTGGACTGTACCGTGCGCGACGGCGGCCTGATGAACGATCATAACTTCGACCTCGCCTTCGTGCAGGCCGTGTATGCCGCCGATGTGGCCGCCGGAATCGACTACATGGAGGTCGGCTATAAGTCGGCCCAGCGGCTCTATTCCCGCACCCAGTACGGCACCTGGAAGTTTTGCACGGAAGACGACATTCGTCGCGCCGTCGGGGAAAAAGCGCCGGGCACAAAAATCTCCGTCATGGCCGACGCGGAGCGGACCGACTACCACACCGATATTCCACCCCGCGCTGACAGTGTCGTCGATCTCATCCGCGTCGCCACCTACATCCACCAGATTCCCGCGGCGCTCGAGATGGTGCAGGATGCCCACGACAAGGGCTACGAGACGGCGATCAACCTCATGGCCGTTTCGACGGTGACGGAGACGGAGTTGGAGTCGGCCCTCGAGGTGATGGTGAAATCCGCGGTGAACTCGCTCTACGTCGTCGACAGTTTCGGCACCCTCTACAGCGAGCAGGTCCGCGGACTGGTCCAGCGGTTCCAGAAACACGCGCGGCCGGCGGGCAAGGAGATCGGCATCCACACGCACAACAACATGCAGCTGGCGTTTGCCAACGCGATCGAGGCCATCGTGGGTGGCGCCAATTATGTCGACGCCAGTATTGGCGGCATGGGCCGCGGGGCCGGCAATTGCCCGATGGAATTGGCGTTGAGCTTCCTCCACAACCCGAAGTTCAAGCTGCGGCCGATCCTCGAGTGCGCCCAGAACACGGTCGAGCCCCTGCGGGAGAAGCTGCGCTGGGGCTTTGCCATCCCGTACCTCGTCACCGGCTATCTCAACCAACATCCGCGCGAAGCGATGAAATTCATGGAGAGCGACGATTACCGCCAAATCGTGAAGTTCTTCGACGCGGTGAGTACCGCCCCGTAAGGGGTGGCGGCGGGGTTCCCGCTCGCGCCCAATTTCCCCTGCCCTTATGAAGCTTCCCCGACTCGTCCATCCCGCCCTGTGGCTGTCACTCGCCGCGGTCATCAACGCGGCCTCGCCCGGCACGACCGCCACCGCCGGGAGCGGCCCCGTGGTGCCACCGTTGGACCAGGTGCTCGCCACCCTGCGCCCGAACCAGCCGCGGGTGATGGCGGATGCCGGCAGGTTTGGGGCCATCAAGGCCGGCATCGCCCGCGGCGGCCTTTCCGCCGAGCTGTATCGCGACATCAAGAAGTCGGCCGACGCCATGCTCACGGCGAGTGTCTCCATTTACGAGAAACCGGATGGCAAACGATTGCTGACCGTCAGCCGCCGCGTGGTGGATCGCGTGCGCACACTGGCGTTGGTGTACCGGGTGGAGGGCGACGCCCGCTACGCCGATCGCGCCTGGCTGGAACTGGCCGCCGCCGCCGGCTTCCCCGACTGGAATCCGCCGCACTTTCTGGATACCGCCGAGATGACCCACGCCTTTGCGCTGGGTTATGACTGGCTCTACGACCACTGGACGGAGGAGCAGCGGCGCACCCTCGTCGAGGCGATTGCCGTGAAAGGCTTGCGCGAAGGGCTCAAAATCTACGACAGCGGCAAGGGCTGGGCAACAAACGAGAACAACTGGAATCAGGTCTGCAATGGCGGCCTCATCAGCGGGGCGCTCGCGATCGCCGACCGGGAGCCGCAGTTGGCCGCCCGCGTGGTCCGCGCCGCGGTGCTGAGCGTGCCGCTGGCGATGCGCCATTATGAACCGGACGGCGCCGGCACCGAGGGGGCCACCTACTGGGGCTACGGCTCCCGCTACAACCTCGTGTTGCTCGCGTCGCTGCAATCGGCCCTCGGCACCGACTTTGGCCTGAAAGACGTCGGGGCCCTGGGGAAAAGCGGATTCTACCAGATCTACATGAGCGGGGCCAATCGGGTGGCTTTCGATTTCGCGGATTGCGGCCGCTCGCGGGTTTCCGAGGCCCAGCACTTCTGGCTCGCGCGCGTCTACGATTTACCCGCCCTGAGCTGGTTCCGGCTCAACGCCCTGGAAAAGGGCAAGGAACGCGGCGGAGTTCTGGATCTGCTGTGGCTCGACGAACGTGGGCGCGGGCTCGACTTCAAGTCCCTGCCCCTGGACCGCTATTTCCGCGGCGCCGAATGCGCGTCGATGCGCAGTTCGTGGGAGCCGGACGCCATCATGCTGGGTATCCAGGCGGGCGATTCCATGAACCTCGGGGGCCACCGTCACCTTGATCTGGGCAGCTTCGTGCTCGATGCGCTGGGGGAGCGTTGGATCATTGACTCGGGCGTCGAACACGAAACCTACCTGACGCATCGCAACAAGAATCCGCGCCATGCCTATTACCGCGTCCGCGCCGAAGGCCACAACGTGCCGGTCCTCAATCCGGGCAAGGGGCCCGATCAAAACCCCAAGGCGGTGGCCAAGTTTGTGCGCTTCGAATCCACCCCGGATAACGCGGTCGCCGTCGTGGATCTCACCCAGGCCTACCAGCCCAACGTCAGCCGCGCCCAACGCACCTTTGCGCTCGCCGACCGGAAGCGCGTCATTCTCACCGACGAAGTCGTGGCCAACCGCCCCGCCGAATTGTGGTGGTTCCTGCACACCGAGGCTCAAGTCAAACTCGGTGCTCAAGGCCGCTCCGCCACCCTGAGCCAGCACGGGAAGACCTTCACGGTGTTTCTCGACGCCCCGGCCGGGGCCGCGTTCACCGTGATGGACTGCGCCCCCCTGCCCTCCTCGCCCAACCCCCAGCCGCAGGCCAGCAATAAAGGTCGCCGCAAACTCGCCGTGCACTTGAGCGACGTCCAATCCACGCGCATCCAGGTCACCCTCTCGCCCTGAAACCGTCGTCGGGACGAGGCGCGCGGATTCGCAGGTACCACCGGTGCGCAAATCGGCTTCGCTTGCCCTTGCGCGGCGCGCACTCTCGGGCCAACGTCGCGCCTCCCTTTCCCACCCATGAAACTTGCCCGCCTTTCCCTTCCCGCGCTCCTGGGCTTATGGGTTGCACCCCAGGCCTTCCCTGCGGCCAACGCCGACTGGCCGGCCTGGCGGGGGCCCACCGCCGACGGCCACGCCGCCGCCGGTCAGACCGTCCCGCAAAAATGGAGCGAGATCGAACACGTGCTCTGGCGGGCGCCACTGCGGGGCCGCGGGCACAGTTCACCGACCGTGGTTGGAAACCACATCTACCTCGCCACCGCCGACACGGCCGCCCAGGAGCAGTCCGTCCTCTGCCTCGACCGCGCCACGGGCAAGCCGGTCTGGGAAACAGTGGTCCATCAGGGCAGGCTTGAGATCGGCGGACACCGCAACGCCTCCCCCGCCTCCTCCACCGTGGCGTGGGATGGCGAGCGGCTCTACATCAACTTTCCCAACGACCGGGCGATCTTCACCACCGCCCTCGACCCGGCCGGCCGGATCCTGTGGCAGCGCCGCGTATCCGACTTCGTCATGCACCAAGGTTTCGGCTCCTCGCCCGTGATCTGCCAGTCGGTGGTCCTGGTGAGCGCGGATCACAAGGGGGGCGGCCGACTCGCGGCCCTCGATCGGCAGACCGGGGAGATGGTTTGGCAGCACGAGCGCCCAAAGATTGCGAACTATACCTCCCCGGCCGTCCTCACGGCCGCCGGCCGCACCCAGGTTGTGCTCGGCGGCTGCAACCTCGTCGTCAGCCTCGACCCCCTGACCGGCCAGAAACTCTGGGAGATCGCGGGCTCGACCGAGGAATGTGTGACCACCGCGGTGACCGATGGCCGGCGGGTGTTTGTCAGCGGTGGTTATCCGAAGAACAACGTCACCGCCGTGGCGGCCGACGGCTCGGCTGTCATCGCCTGGCAAAATAACAACCGGGTCTACGTGCCTTCGATGATCGTGCGCGACGGCCATCTTTACGCCGTGCTCGATGCCGGCCAAGCCGTCTGCTGGAAATCGGATACCGGCGAGGAGTTGTGGCGGCAGAAGGTGGATAAGGATTTCTACGGTTCCCCGGTCATGCTCGGCAACGTGATCTATGTCACCAACCAGCGCGCGGTGACGTCGGTGTTTGAAGCCACGCCCCAAGGGTTCCGGCTGATTGCCCAAAACAAATTGGGTGATGAAACGCTGGCTTCACCCGCCATCTGCGGCAACCGCATCTACCTGCGCAGCGCAAAATCCGGCGAACCCCGTCAGGAGTTCCTCTGGTGCATCGGGGAGTGACCCCGCCGATCCGGCCGCGGGGGGATCGTCGGCGAGGCTATGGTTTCCCGGCCAGGCGCCGGCGGAGCGGATGCTGACACCGGTGGAGGACAAACCCCAACCCGGCACCGAAACCGAGGCCGTGGGCCGCCCCCCAGAGCAAGCGGCCACCCGTCCCGCCCACCAGCGCGTGCAGATCGCCGCCCAAGGTATAACCGAGCGTGTGCAGGGCGAAGAGCACCGCCAGCGGGACCAGAAAGCCGCCTTGCTTGCCAAACGCCCGCTGGAAGATCCACGTCATGGCCGCCAGGCCGACGAGGGCACCGTACAGGTCGGCGTGATATTTGCCTTTCAATCCGAACCAGAACGCGCACCACCCGATCGCGTAGGCGGCAAAGCCCGTGGCGAACAGGAGCGCGAATCGTCCGGTCGCCCCGGGCCCGGCCACCAGACGGCCCAGCGCGAGACCGCTGAGCCCGACATACACCAACGCGATGGAGGCGTACATCGCTCCCGTCCCCGGAATCAACCGCCAGGCCCAAATCGCATACGCCACGACGCTCACCGCCCCAAAACTGAGTCCGCCCTGCACCATCGACACCGACAACGAGGGTGGCGGAGCCACCGGCGCCGCCGACGCACGCGCCAGCACGCTTTCCGGAGTTAAACCAAAACTACGCATGCGGGGCACGTTCACATGAAACGACGCCGGGTACAATCCCGAACCCGGCTTCGCCCTCCCCTCAGGCGCAGCGGTCGGTTGGCGGTGATGCCTCTGGGAGTAGCGCCGCGTCTCTGACTGGCGCGACGGGAAGGACCGAGCTCAACGCCACCGTCTACCTGGAGATGCGCCCGCCCATCACGACCCGCAGTCATCCATCGGTGCGAATCGTGTGCGCTCCGCCCTTTGCCCCCAAAGCCGTGGTCACGTATTACGTGACAAGGGCGACTTTCGCCGCGTGGTGATTGTCACGTATTACGTGACAAGGTAATTTCTTTCAAGCTGGTGCAGCCTGCGGCAGGCGGGACGCGTGGGACGAGACCCGGGCGGCGGTACGGTTACAAACTCCGCAACCCGTCACGAAGCGGCTAAGAGGCGCCGCAGCGTCTCATCGACGAGCTTTGGGTTCGCCTTGCCCTTGGACGCCTTCATGACCGGACCCTTGAAGGCGTTGATCGCACTCTCCTTGCCCGCCTTGAATTCTGCCGCCGCCTTCGGGTTGCCCGCAATCGCGTCGCGGCACCATTGTTCGAGTTCACCACGGTCGGTCGGAGCCGACTTGAGCCCCCGTCGCTCCGCAATCGCCTGCGGCTGATCGCCGGTGGCAAACATCTCCACGAATATCTCCTTGGCCGCATTTGCCAGCACCGCGCCGGAGTCGACCAACCCCACCAACGCAACGAGGTGCGCCGGCCGAATCTTCGCCGCAACGAGGGCTATCTTCGCCGTGCCGAGCTCCCGGAGCAGGTCGTTCACGATCCAATTGCCGATGGTCTGAGCCTTCGCGACGCCGGCGAGCTTCACCGCCTCCTCAAAATAGTCGGCGAGCGCCCGATCCCAAACCAATACCGACGTGAGCGTGTAGGGCAGTTGGTAGTCCGCGAGAAAGCGCCGCTGCTTCAGGAACGGCAGTTCGGGACATTCGGCCCGCAGCCGATCCTTCCAGGCCGCGTCGACCTGCACGGGCATAAGATCCGGATCCGGGAAATAACGGTAGTCGTGGGCCTCCTCCTTGGAGCGCAGCGACTGGGACGTGCCCGTCATGCCGTCAAAGTCGCGGGTTTCCTGCGCGATGACGCCGCCGCGTTCGACGACGCCGATCTGGCGCTTGATCTCGTGGGCGATGCCGTCGCGCACATACGAGATGGAATTGAGGTTCTTGAGTTCCACCTTCGTGCCCAGCGCCGCCTGGCCCACGGGACGAATCGAGATGTTGGCATCGCAGCGGAGTTGGCCCTTCTCCATGTCGCAATCGGAGATGCCGCCGTAAATCATGGTGGCCCGCAGCGAGGTGAGATAGGCGTACGCCTCCTCGGCCGAGCGCAGCGCCGGTTCGGAGACAATCTCCATCAGCGGCGTGCCGGCGCGGTTGTAGTCCACCAGCGAATCCCCCGCCCCGTGGTTCAGCTTGCCGACATCCTCCTCCAGATGAATGCGGGTGAGCGGGATCTCCTTGTGCTCACCCATGACGTTGCGCGCCGCGCCCGGAAGTTCGATTTCGACGGCGCCCCCGAGGCAGATCGGCATGTCGTATTGGGAGATCTGATAATTCTTCGGCGAGTCGGGGTAGAAGTAATTCTTGCGATCCCATTTGCAGACGGGCGCGATGTCACAACCGAGGAGCAGCCCCGCCTTGATGATGGCGTCGAGGGCCGCCTTGTTCATCACCGGCAGCGCGCCCGGCAGGGCGAGGACCACGGGATCCGTCAGGGTGTTGGGTTCGTAACCGTAGCCGGTCGCCACCCGCGTAAACACCTTCGAGGCGGTCTTGATCTGGACGTGGACCTCGAGCCCGATGACGGCTTCGTAGGGCGGGGAGAGTGGTTGAGTCACAGAGGTCACAGCGCCGGATATTGGGTTTTCCAGTCGTGATCGCGCTCATACGCCTGGGCGATGGCGAGGAGATCGGCCTCCCGAAAAGGCTGGCCGATCAACTGCAGGCCGATCGGAAGGCGATCGCCGGTGAAGCCGCAGGGCACGCTGAGGGCGGGAAGCCCGGCGAGATTCACCCCGATGGTGTAGATGTCGCAGAGGTACATCGCGAGGGGATCGGATTTCTCTCCCAACTTGAAGGCGGGAATCGGCGAAGTGGGCGTGATCAGGGCGTCCACCTCCCGGTAGGCGTTGAGAAAATCCTGGCGGATCAGCGTACGCACTTTCTGGGCACGCAGATAATAGGCGTCGTAGTAACCGCTGGAGAGCACATAGGTGCCAAGGATGATCCGCCGCTTGACCTCGGCCCCAAAACCCTCGGCGCGCGACTTGAAGTAAAGGTCCACGATGTCGCGGGCGCCCTGCGCCCGGTGGCCGTAACGGATGCCGTCGTAGCGGGCGAGATTCGAGGAGGCCTCCGCCGTCGCAATGATGTAGTAGGTGTCGAGACAGTACTGCGTGTGCGGCAGCGAGACCTCGCGGATCTCGCAACCCAGGCCGCGGTAGTGCGCGATCGCCTTTTCCACCGCGGCACCGATGGCCGGGTCCAGCCCGTCGCCGAAATACTCCCGCGGGATCCCAAGCTTCCAGGGGCCGCGGCGTGCCCGGAGTTCCGCGCGGTAATCCGGGATCTCCGCCCGGAACGAGGTCGAGTCCCGTTCGTCGTGCCCGGCGATGGCCCCCAGCACCATCGCGGCATCCTCCACCGTGCGGGCGAACGGCCCGATTTGATCCAGCGAGGAGGCGTACGCGACGAGGCCGAACCGCGACACCAACCCGTAGCTCGGCTTCAGGCCGACCACGCCACAGAGCGCCGCGGGTTGGCGGATCGAACCGCCCGTATCGGAACCCAGCGTGGCGATCGCTTCGCCCGCGGCGACGGCGGCGGCACTGCCACCCGACGACCCCCCGGGTACGCGGGTCACATCCCAGGGATTGCTCGCCGGTCCAAACGCCGAGTTCTCGGTCGACGAACCCATGGCAAACTCGTCGCAGTTGAGGCGACCCCACAACACCGCGCCGGCCTGCTTCAGCCGCATCGTCACCGTCGCATCGTAGGGGGAGACAAAGTTGGCAAGCATCCGGCTGGAGGCCGTCAGCGGTTGCCCCGCCACTGCGATCACGTCCTTCAGTCCGATCGGGATGCCCTCCAGCGCCCCCCGTCCCTGCCCGGCGGCGCGGCGGGCGTCGGACGCGGCCGCCTGCGCGAGGGCCCCGGCCTCGTCGTGAGAATTGAAGGCGTGCACGGCCGGTTCGACGGCCTTGGTCCGGGCAATGACCGCGCCCGTCAACTCGACCGCCGAGAGCGTGCCCGCCTCGAGGGCAGCGGCGAGGGCGGTGATGGGTTGATGGAAGAGTTCAGACGACATGCAGGCTGGGAAACAGAGCGGCCGGTCAACCCGCCATCAGGCGCGAGCGGGCCGCAACGAGCGGGCTCATTCGACCACTTTCGGGACGACGATCATGTGATCGCGCTGGGCCGGGGCGTTGCGCAGCGCCTCCGCGACGGGAAGAGCCGGCCCGGCCACGTCCTCAGCCCAGACGTTGACCACCGGAAACGCGTGCGCGGTCGGTTCGACGCCGCTCACATCGACCCGGACGAGTTGTTCAATGTGGTGCAGCACGCTGCCGAGCTGGGCGGCGAACGTCGCCTTTTCCTCGGGCGTCAGCGCAAGCCGGGCCAGATTGGCCACATGGTCGATGTTGAGTTGGGTCGGCTGGGACATGGGGAAGGAAAAGAGGGTTGATGTGCCGAATTCTCCTCCGGGATGCAACGGGCAAAATTACCATCGCTCGCGCCGTGCCTCCGGGCGCCCCGCGAACGGAGCCGAAGCGCATCCCGCAGGCGAAAGGGTTCGGCCCCGGCGGGAAAATCAGGCGCGCACCGTGATCAAACCGCCGGCCGTAACCTCGGCCTGGACCCGCGCCAACACGGCGTTGACCTCGTCGTCCTTCAGGGTTCGGGCGGCGGAGCGAAACGCGAGATTGAAGGCCAGGCTCTTCTTTCCCTCCGGCAGACCGGCCCCGCAGTAAACATCGAACACTGTAATCGCCTCGACCGAAAAGACGTCGCCCACGGCGGTCCGGGCGGCCCGGGTCAGGGCGGCTTGCACCTCGGCCGCCGGCATCGCCTCGTCGACCACCAGCGCCAAATCGCGCAGGGCGGCGGGAAACAGGCTGAAATCGCGGAAGCGCCGCGGCGAAAAAGCGGTTGGAAGTTTTTCCGGCAGCATCGCGAAAATCCCGGCGTACACATTGCCCTCAATGCCGAGCGAGCGCACCATCGCAAGATTCAACAAACCCATCCGGGCCGCCCACCCCTGGGCGATGTCGCCTGCCGCGGAGGAGTGCCCGGGCTGCCAGCCGATGAAGCTGCCGCCCAAGTCCGCGGCCGGCTCGTTCGCCAGTTCGACCCCGGTGAGGGCGGCGAGCGCCGTCACATGATGTTTGACCGCATAGAAGTCGGCGGCCTCCCGGCGATGCCACGTGCGCGCCCCGATCGGCTCGGCCAGGACAAAGGCGGCCGCCGCACATTCGAGAATCTGCCCGTTGCTCTCCATGAACACGCGGCCGACCTCGCACAAGCGCGACACGACCACCCCCCGGGATTGGTTGAGCTTCAACACCTCGAGCAACCCCGTGATCAGCGTCGGACGGAGATGCGTCTGGTCCTCGACAAATGGATTGGCCAGGGCGAGTTCCTGGAGGGCCGCCTGCGACACCCAGGTCGAAATCTCCCGCGCGGGCCGCAGCGTGAGGGTCACGCATTCGTGGAAGTCATGCCCCACGAGATAGTCGGTCGCGCGGCGGTTGAAGAGCACGATGGGATCGTCGTCCGCCACAAGTCCGGGCGACTGAAAGACCGCCGGCGGGATTCGCTCCGTGCCGTACAGCCGCAGGACCTCTTCCACCAGATCGATCGGGCGGTCGAGATCGTCGCGCCAGCTCGGGATGGAAACCGTCCACGCCGGACCCCGCACCGGATGGGTGGTGGGCTCCTCGCGGGTGATGGTGAACTCGAGCGACTCGAACGCCGCCCGCATGTCGGCCGCGGGGATGTCGAAACCGAGCTTTTCCGTGATATAGTCGTGGGTGACGACGATTTCGCGCTGCCAGGGTACATCGCCGCCCACCTGGTAAACGGGCCCCGCCACCTGCCCGCCGGCCGTAACCAGAATGAGGTCGATCGCCCGGTGCGCCGCTTCCAGCGCCGCATGGGGATCGACTCCGCGCTCGAAGCGATAGGAGGAATCGGACGCGAGTCCCAGCTTGCGCGAGGTGCGGCGAACCGACTGCCGTTTGAAGATGGCGCACTCGAGGACCAGATCGGTCGTGTCGGCGAAAACCCCTGAATCCTCGCCCCCCATGATGCCCGCGACGACCACCGCACGATGCGCATCCGCAATGACCAACACCCCTGAGTTGAGCGCCCGTTCCTTGCCGTCGAGCGTCGTAATCTTTTCCCCTACGGCGGCGCGGCGCACGATGATCTCGCTGCCGCTGAGCTTGCGCGCATCGAACGCGTGCAGCGGCTGGCCGGTCTCGAGCATCACGTAATTGCCCACGTCGACCACGTTGTTGACCGGGCGCAGGCCCACCGCCTTGAGGCGCTCCTGCATCCATCCGGGACTGGGGCCAACCTTGATGCCCGTGATGATGTGGGCGGTGTAGAGCGGGCAGTCTTCCGGGCTGTCGACCGTGACGCCGTTCAGCAGGTCAGTGCGGACCGGGGCATCGGAGACATCACCCCGAAAGGTTTCCTGCGGATAGAGCAGCGGCAACTTGAACCAGGCGGCGAGTTCCCGCGCGATTCCAAGGTGCGACTGGCAGTCCGGCCGATTGGGTGTGATCTCGATGTCGAAGACCGTGTCGCCGGGCGGCAACGCATCGTTGATCGGGGTGCCGAGAGCCGGGGCCCCGTCGAGAATCAGCAAGCCGCTGTGATCCGCGCCCATGCCGATCTCGTCGGGCGAACACATCATGCCCTCCGAGGCCTGGCCGCGAATCTTCGACAGCTTGATTGCGAAGTCGCCGGGCAGGATGGCCCCGGGCAACGCGACGAGCACCCGGTTGCCGGCGTCGCAATTATTCGCACCGCACACAATCGTCTTCACCCCACCGGCCGGGCCGACATCGACCGTGCAGACCGAGAGCTTGTCCGCGTTGGGATGGCGATCCCGGGTGAGAATTTCACCCACGAAGACGTGCTTGAGCCGGGGGGCGCCGGTCGTCTGCACGGACTCGACCTCAAAGCCGAGGAAGGTGATCGCCCGGGAGATTTCGTCGACGGAAGCGTCGAGTTGGACGTAGTCGCGGAGCCAGCTGAGGGAGATTTTCATGCGCGGAGTCGCAGGCGGCGGAGGCGGTTCGCTCAGGCGAACTGCTGCAGGAATCGCAGGTCGTTCTGATAAAAATAGCGGATGTCATCGATGCCATAGAGGAGCATCGCAAGGCGCTCGAGGCCCATGCCGAAGGCATAGCCGCTCCACACCTCGGGGTCGTAGCCGACGGACTCGAAGACCGAGGGGTCCACCATGCCGCAGCCACCGATCTCGATCCAGGGTTTGTTCACCTTGGGCAGGTGGGCGGCCGTCAGATCAACTTCAAAACTCGGTTCGGTGTAGCCGAAATAGTGCGGGCGAAAGCGCGTCTTCGTGTCCTTGCCAAGGAGGGCGGCGAAGACGTAGTCCAGCAGCGCCTTCAAGTCGCGCACCGTGACATTCCGGTCGACATAGAGGCATTCCAGCTGGTGGAAGTTGGCGCTGTGGGTGGCATCGGTGGTGTCGCGACGGTACACGCGACCCGGTGAGACGATGCGGATGGGCGGAGGCCCCTTGAGCATGGTGCGGATTTGCACCGACGACGTGTGCGTGCGCAGCAGGTACTTCTCATCCGGGACCCGCTTGGAGACGTTGCCGAAGTGGGCGGAGGCCGGAAAATAAAACGTGTCCTTCTCGTCGCGGGCCGGGTGGTCCGCCGGCGTGTTGAGCGCGTCGAAACAATAAAACTCACTCTCGACCTCGGGCCCGTCGGCGACGGAAAAGCCGATCTTGTGCAGGATGCGGCACATTTCTTCCCGCACCAGCGTGATGGGGTGATGCGTGCCCGGGCCGACGTCGGGGGAAGGCAGCGTGGGGTCGACCGGCGGGCCGAGCTGGGCCGTGAGCTCGGCGTCGGCGATGCGCGCGAGGGCTTCGTCGAGTTGGCCCTGCAGCCGGGTCTTGGTCTCGTTGATCAGCTTGCCCATGGCGGGGCGCTGGTCCTTGGGCACGGCGCCCATCTGCTTCATCAGCGCCGTGAGTTCGCCATTCGGGCCGACGAACCGGGCCTTGGCGGCCTCAAACTCAGGTCGCGACGTGATCGCGGGCAATTCGGCCGCGGCTTTGGCGAGGAGGGCGGAAAGTTGATCGTGCATGAAAGGTCGGGATGGAACCACCCGCAGTATACGGGTTATCCGGCTGGGGGAAACGCTTTCGTCGGTTCCGGAAATTTTCGGGCGAAAAAAGAAGGACGGCACCTCGATTGGCGAGGTCCGTCCTTCTGGAAATTCGGAAACAGCGACGCGAGCCGCCGGGCTCGCGCCGGGACTGACTCAGGCCGGCTTGGCGGCGCTCGCCTTGGCCTTCAACGCGTCCTGGGCTTGTTTGACCACGGCATTGAATGCCACCTCGTCGTGAATCGCGAGGTCGCTGAGGACCTTGCGGTCCATTCCAATGTTGGCGGCCTTGAGGCCTTCGATGAAGCGGCTGTAGCTGATGCCCGCGTTGCGGCAGGCGGCGTTCAGACGCACGATCCAGAGACCGCGGAAATCGCCCTTCTTCTTGCGGCGGGCCGCATAGGCGTGTTGCCAGGCATGCTGGACGGCATCCTTCGCGTAGCGAAAGAGCTTCGATTTGTTGCCGAAATAGCCTCTGGCATATTTCAGCACCTTCTTGTGTCGCTTGCGCGACGCGGGACCATTAGTTGCACGAGCCATGTTGTATTATCCTTTTAGGTTAGTCGTCCGCAGGTCGGCTTGGGAATCACCCACGGGCGAAGTTTAGGTTGATGCGCGTTGGTCGCTAACGAGTTAGAGACCGAACGGCAGGGCGCGCTTAAGCGGCTTGGCATGGCCTTCAGCCACCAGCTTGTCACGACTGGCACGACGCTTTTGCTTCGTGCTCTTCGCGCCAAGGAGATGACGAAAACCCGGCGTACGCCGCAGGAGCTTGCCCGTAGCGGTGAGTTTGAACCGCTTGGCAACGGACTTCTTTGTCTTTTGCATGGAGAGCGGTGGAAAACAGAGATCTCCCGCACCCTTGGCAAGGATTTTGTCCGATCTTTCTGGCTGGCCGATCCTCGCCGCCTACAAGTCCAGGGCGCGTTCCGCCTCGGCCCGGGTTCGGCAGGTGACGATCGTGACGTTGGGCCGAAGGTGAATGATCGAAAGGAGGTTGAAGCCGATGTCCTTGCTGGGATCCGGAATGATCCTGACCACGGTGCCGGCGCCCTTGATCCGGAATTGATCCATGATCCGGGTCAGGTGTCGCACGCAGTCCAAATCCATCGACTCGAGCCCGGTCAGATCGGTCAGAACCCGGAATCCCGGAAGCAATTCCGGAAGCAGCAACTCAACTTGCCCGCTGCACGTCTCCATCGCATCGGCGCCGACGTGGCCAAAAAAGGTGAGTCGCATCAGGTTTCGCGATGCATCGGGCTGAATCGTAAAGGCGGCGTGGGCGGTCATGACGGTTGAATTTCTCACGTTCGCAGCTTTCCACCCAAAACACCAGCCGGGACGACAGCGGCGGAAGGCGCATCTGTCGATTGGCGGTGAGGCCTCTGGGAGTAGCGCCGCGTCTCTGACCGGCGGGCGCCAGTCGACGACTGGTGCTATGCGTACGACCGGGCTCAACGCCACCGTCAACTCGGAGATGCGCCCGGCGGCGGAGCGACCCGGGGAAGGTTCTTTTGCTCCTGCGACGGGCCCTTGCCGTCGGCGCCGCCTGACGGGGTGCGCGGGCGATTGAGCGGAGGCTCGAAGTTCGATCCCCGGCACGCCGGTTTAGTACCCGGCGGCAGCATTCGTCCGCCGCGGATCGGCGTAGCCCGTCAGCGTGCCTTCGGCGTTGAACTCGACGGCATTGATGCCGCCAAAGTAGCGCCCGGTGCCCGCGGGTTCCCGCAGGACGACTTTCCAGCCGAGCTCCCGCAAACGGGTCGCCTCCCCGGCCGGGAAGGATTGCTCCGCCTCGATGGCCTCCGCGTCCGTCTGATAGGTATCCCGGAAATGGATGCGCGTGTCGCCAATGGCTTCGGCCAGCGGACGATTCAGCAACAGGCGATCGAGCAACGCCTGCAGCAAGGCCGTCGGAATCCGCGACGAACCGGGGATGCCGATCGCCAGCAAAGGCCTGCCACCGTGCAGGACGATGGTCGGGCCGATGGTGCTGCGCGGCCGCTTGCCGGGCGCGACGTAGTTGAGGTTGGTCGGTTCGCTGGTCGCGAAGTTGCTCATCGAGTTGTTCATCACGACTCCGGTCCCCGGCGGCACCACGCCTGAACCAAAATGCAGGCTCAGCGACTGCGTGGCGCACACGATATTGCCGGCCGGATCGACCACGATGAAATGCGTCGTCGCCGCCATCGCGCTTTCATAATCCGGCGATTCCTCGAACCCCGGAACGAAATGCACCACCTTGCGGCGGGCGCCCGGCGCCTCCATCACCCGGGCGCGAATCCCGGCGATGGCGTCGGGCGCCAGCAATTTTTCGAGCAGGAACCGTGACTCCGGCACGTCGCCAATCGAGCGCGCGATGTTGGGATACACCTCCCGCCAGATCCGCCCGATCAAGTCGAGGTTGACGGCCGTGCGCAGCGGGCCGCCGTGCAGGGTCTCCTTTTCGAGCACCTTGAGGATCGGCAGGAAGAGGGCCGAACCGCTGCTCGGCGGGGGGCCACTCAGCAGGGTATAGTCGCGAAAATCCATCGTCACGGGCTCCGTGATCCGGGCCTCGTAGTTCGCGAGGTCGGCGAGGGTGATCCAGCCCCGGCCGCGCCGGACGGCGCCGACGAGCGACTCCGCCACCGCCCCGCGATAGAAACCATCCCGGCCGCGTTGCGCCACGGCTTCGAGGGTCCGCGCGAGATCCGGGTTGGCCAGCAACGAACCCACGTCCGGCAGACGATCATCGGGCAGGTAGAGGCGCGCGATGTCCGGGTCGCCGCGGCGAAGTTTTTTCTCCTGCTCGACAAATTGTTCCCGGGTCTTGGGCAGGATGCGAAAGCCCGACCGGGCCAGGGTGATGGCCGGCTGCACGACTTCGGCCCACGGCTTGGTGCCCCAGCGCTGGTGCGCCGCCCAGAGTCCCGCCCCGAGCCCCGGCACGCACACCGCCCCATAACCGTAACTGCGCTCCTCCGCCGGGCGCCGGACAAAGGCGGCGACATCCACCGAACCCGCCGCATCCATCGCATCGACGGCATAGGTTTTCCCGGAGACCGCGTCGCGGTAGATCAGCATCAACTTGCCGCCCAGGCCCGAGGCGTAGGGCTCGGCGACGCCCAGCGCGAGGGAGGTCGCCACGGCGGCGTCGATGGCGTTGCCCCCGGCCTGGAGGACGGCAAGCCCGGCGGCGCTGGCCTGCGGGTGACCGGCCACCACCATGCCGTGCCGGGCGGTCACCGGCACAACGGTGACCGGAACGGCGGTGAAGCCGGAGGCGACCCAGCCCAGGGAAAGGATGAGAACAGCGAATTTGCTCATCGCGCCGAATTTGCCGGGCGCGGGAGCGAGGGCGAGCGCGGAGAAAAAATTCTTCCCGGGCCGACTCCCGGCGTCGTTCACCCTTCCAGCCGCTCCATGACCTCACCCAACAGGTAGATGGATCCGGTCACCACCAGCACGTCGTCCCCGCCGCCCGCCGTGCACTGGTCCGGGGAGGGAAACAGCGTCTCCACCTTGGCGCGCACGATTCGCCCGGGAAATTCCGGTGGCACCAGGGCCTCGAGTTCCTCGAAGGAGCAGGCGCGGGCCTGCCGCGGAACCACGAGGTGAATCTCGCGGGCATGCCGCGCGATCACTGCGATCAGCGGCTGGGCCCGCGCCACCCCCAACGCTCCCGTGATCACCACCGGGGCCCGCCCGGTCTCAGCCACGAGATGCGCCAGGTTCGCATCCAGCACCTGGGCTCCCTCGGGATTGTGCGACGCGTCGAGAATCGTCAGGCGCCCGCCCAAACGCACCCGCTGCCAGCGACCGGGCCAGTCCACGTGCGCCAGACCGCGGGCCACCGCGTCCGCCGCAACCTTCCAACGGGGGGCCAGAGCCTGGGCGACCAGGGTCGCGGTCGCCGCGTTCCACCGCTGATAGTCACCCTCGAGATTGGTGTGGGGGTAACCGTCGACCTCGTGGCCAAAGACCTCCTCGACCGAATGCACCGGGGCCCCGCGTTCACGCGCCACCCGCCGGATGACGGTCTCGGCCGCGGCGGGCACGCGGCCCACCACCACCGGCCGCCCGGGCTTGATGATGCCCGCCTTCTCCGCCGCGATTTCCTCGATCGTATCGCCGAGCAACTCGCAATGATCGGTGGCAATCGAGGTGATGACACTCACCTCGGGCGTGAGGACGTTCGTGGCGTCGAGCCGCCCTCCCAACCCCACCTCCACCACGCCAACGTCGCAGCGCTTCCGCACAAACTCCAGGAAGGCCATCGCCGTCATATACTCGAAGAAACTTGGCTGGTCGTCGGGATCGACCGCGGCGAGTTTCTGCGCGATCGGCTGCAAGGTCGAAAAATAGCCGATGATCTCGCTTTCGCCCAGCAGGCGGCGATCCACCTGGACCCGCTCGCCGAGGTGCACCAGGTGCGGCGACGTGTAGAGCCCCGTGCGCCAGCAGGCGGCATGCAGGATCGCGTCCAGCATCGCGGCCACGGAACCCTTGCCATTGGTGCCCGCGACGTGGACGCACGGCACGACCCGCTCCGGATGCCCGAGTTCCGCGGCCAGGAGCCGCATGCGATCGATGCCGAACTTCCGGCCGTACGCCTTCTGGGCATACAAGAACGCAGTCACCGCCGCGTAGTCGGCCCATGGCCCGGGCTCGTTCATGCGGCCATGGCCCCACCCGGGCGCTTCACCCGTTGCGACCGTCGCCTCCGCGTTGCGGCAGCCCCCCCGCCCGCCGGCCCACTCACGAGGCGGCGCCCGTCGTCCCATCTGCCGCCGCCCGCTTCCGCAGGAACAGCGCCGACAGGATATCGTGCAGTCGCTCGCGCATGTCCAGGCGGCTCACGATTTGATCGACGAGCCCGTGCGTGAGCAGAAACTCCGCCGTCTGAAACCCCACCGGCAGGGTCTGCTTGGTGGTGTCCTTGATCACCCGGGCCCCCGCGAAGCCGATCAAGGCCCCGGGTTCAGCCAGAATCACGTCGCCCAAGGTGGCAAAACTCGCCGTCACCCCACCCATGGTCGGATGCGTGAGCACCGAGATAAAGGGGAGCTTCGCCGCCGCCAGCCGGCCGAGCGCCGCGCTGGTCTTGGCCATCTGCATCAGGGAATAGATCCCTTCCTGCATGCGCGCACCTCCCGAGGCACTGAAGATGACGCAGGGAATTCGGCGCTTGATCGCCACCTCGATCGCCCGGGTGATCTTTTCCCCGGCCGCCGCACCCATCGCCCCGCCGCAAAAGCGAAAATCCATCACCGCCGCCGCGACTTCGAGCCCGAGAATCTTGCCGGCACCGCAGATCACCGCCTCCGGCAGGCCACTGTCCCGCTCATACCGTTTGATGCGGTCCGGATAGGGCTGGGAATCAACGAACTTCAAGGGGTCGCTCGAGCGCACGCCGGCATCCGCCTCCTTGAAGCTTCCGGGATCAAACAAGGCGGCAATCCGGGCCCGCGCCCCGATCGGGAAATGATGCCCGCTCGCCGGCGAGACCATCTGGTTGTCCTCCAACTCCTTGTTGAACACGATGTCCCCCGTAATCGGGTCCTTCGTGTACAGCCCCTTGGGGATGTCCTTCTTGCGGACTTTGCGAACCGTGTAGGTCGGCTTGTCGAAATGCATGGGGGTATCAGCCATGGCCCAGAGTCACGACGTCAAGCTGCAGCGCCCCGGCTCTCCGCAGAGTGCGCGCGCAGCTATTGAGGGTGGAGCCGGTCGTAAAGACGTCATCAACGAGGATGTAATGTTGATCGGGATCTAGGGCGTGCCCCGGGGCAAGTGCAAAGGCATTCTTCAGGTTGGCGATCCGGGTGCGCCGATCAAACGCGGTCTGCGTGGCAGTGTCGATCTCGCGCCGCAGCAACTGCGCTACCCGGGTCCCCTCCCCGGCCACCTCCGCCAGCACCTGCGCCAGCAACTCCGTCTGGTTGTAGCCGCGCTCGCGCTCTTTGCGCGGATGGAGCGGCACCGGCACGAGCGTGGCGCCGCGCACGCCCTCGAGCACGTGGGGGGCCCGCCGAAAAATCTCCCCGATATCCTCCAGTACGTGGAGTCCCCGATGGTACTTCAATTCGATGACCAACGCCCGCGCGGGTCCTTTGAACAGCACCGCGGTTCGCCCCTCCCGATACGCCGGCTCCAGGCCCTCGCATTTCACGCACATCCGCGCTCCCTCCACGACCCCGTAAAAGGGATGTCCGCAGGTCGTGCAATGCGGCGGCCGCACAAACTCCAGTTGCCCGGCGCAGCGCGCGCAGAGATGCCGGAATCCGCCTCCGCCGCCCCCGGCCGCCGGCTCCACCAGCGCCCGGCAGTGCACGCATACCGGCGGAAACACCACGTCGGAGAGACCGCGGACGACCTGGGACAGGGAGGGGTTCATCGGCGCCGGGAGGCAAAATCAATAGAAGACCTTCATCAGGAAAAGTCCCTGCGGCGGAGCCGTCTGCACCGCCGGAGTCCGCTCGCCGGACTGCAGCATCCGCCGCACGTCCTCGACGCTCAACTTGCCCTCGCCCACCGCGACCAGCACTCCGGTCAGGCTGCGCACCATCTTGTATAGGAAGCCGGCGGATTCGGCGGTGATGCGGATGCGCCGACCCTGCCTGCTCACCTCCAACCGCCGCAGATCGCGCACCGAGTCATCGCGGGCGGAACCATTGAGCGCCGTGAACGCCCGGAAATCATGCCGCCCGCGGAGCACCGCCGCCGCCGCCTGCATGGCGCCAATCTCAAGGGGGCGGAAAAACGTCCAGCAATAGGGCCGGGTGAAGGGATCGGCGTCACCCTGGTGCAGATGGTAGACATAGCGTTTGCCCTTCGCTTGGAACCGCGCATGAAAGTCTCCCGCCACGACCCGCGCCGACTTGATCTGAATCGCCGCCGGCAAACCGACCCGCAACGCGGCTAGCAGCTTCTCCGGGCCATGGTTCCACGCCGCGTCGAAATGAAACACCTGGCCGCGCGCGTGCACCCCGGCGTCGGTTCGCCCGCTGCCATGGATCCGGACCGGCTGCTTGAACATGATCGCCAGCCGCGCCTCGATCACATCCTGAATCGCGCTCCCGCCCACCTGGCTTTGCCAGCCGGCAAACGTCGTGCCGTCGTACGCACAGACACACTTCCAGCGCCGCCCGCTCATGGCCCCCTCTCCTCCCCGGGCGCCGCCATGGGCGGGTAAGTCTGGTTGAGAAAATCCTGCAGGATGATCGTCGCCGCGCGCGAATCGATGATCCCGCTCGCGCGCACCGCCCGCCGCCGCGACTTCGCGATGGTCGACTCGGCCTCGTAACTCGTGAGCCGCTCGTCCACCAGGTGCACCGGCAACCCCAACTCCGCCCGCAACCGGGCGGCGAAACTGTCGACCTCCTTCGCCTTGAAGCCGCGCGTCTCGTCCATGTTCAGGGGATACCCGATCACTAGATCCGTCACCCGGCGCTGCCGCACCAATGCGACCAGGGCCGTCCAACGCTTCGCCGCCTCCGCCTCCGTGAGGGCGGGCAGCGGCGTGGCCACGCCGAGTTCGTCGCCAAAACTGAGCCCGATCCGGCGGGTCCCGTAGTCGATTCCCAGACAACGCATCGGAACGATTCCGCCGCGCCCGGCGTCCCGGTGCAATTTCAATTGCGACCGGGCCGGTTCCGACTCTCTTTCCGGGCGATGCCCCCGCCGCCCGAACTCACGCCCGCCGAACTCGCGCGCTACAGCCGGCATCTCCTGCTCGCTGAGCTCGGCCTGGCCGGGCAGCAGCGCCTCGCCGCCGCGCGGGTGTTGGTCGTGGGCGCCGGCGGTCTCGGCAGCCCGGTGGCGCTTTATCTCGCCGCGGCCGGCGTCGGGGTGCTCGGTATCGCCGACTTCGATGCCGTCGAGGCCCACAACCTGCAGCGCCAGCTGCTCCACGACGACAGCACGCTGGGCAAGCCCAAGGTGGCCTCCGCCGCGCGCCGCCTGCGGGCCACCAATCCCTACGTGCAGGTGGTCACCCACGGCGAGGGGGTCACGCCGGCCAATGTCCTGGCCCTCTTCGCCGCCTACGACGTGATCGTCGACGGCACCGATAATTTCTCGGCGCGCTACCTGAACAACGACGCGGCCTTCTTCGCCCGGCGACCGCTGGTTTACGGCAGTGTC
Organism: Opitutales bacterium; assembly: GCA_038249085.1. Taxonomy (GTDB): domain Bacteria; phylum Verrucomicrobiota; class Verrucomicrobiia; order Opitutales; family Opitutaceae; genus ER46. Next base: position 9,507 of record JBBRWR010000037.1, on the reverse strand, counting down.
TTCAAGTTTGAAGGCCAGGTCGCCGTGTTCGATCCCGCCCGGGGCGGCCCGTGTTATCGCTGCCTCTTTGCCGCCGCGCCCGACCCCGGCAGCGTACCCGCCTGCGGCGAGGCCGGCGTACTCGGCGCGCTGTGCGGGGTCATCGGCAGCCTGCAGGCGATGGAAACCATCAAATTGCTCACCGGTATCGGTGAGCCGCTGCGCGGTCGGATCCTGCTGCACGACGCCCTCCGCCCGCATTTCCAGATTCTGCAACTCGCCCCCGATCCCCATTGCCCGCTATGTGGGACCGCACCCAGCATCCGCACGCTCGACTCGCCCTCCGCGCGGGAGTACGCCCCGGCCCCGCCGACGCCCCCACTGCCGGCCGCCGACTTTCCGCTCGAGGTTTCCGTGGCCGAGGCGCAACGCCTCGTGGCCGCCGTGCCGTCGCGCACCCGGATGATCGACGTGCGGGAGCCCTACGAACTCGCGATCTGCCGCCTCGCCCAGGCCGAGCCGATCCCGATGCGCGAGATCCCGGAACGCGTCGCCTCGCTCCCGCGCGACCAGCACCTGCTCATTCTCTGCCACTCGGGGGGCCGCAGCCGGCGCGTGACCGAGTTTCTGCGTGCCCAGGGATTCCCCGCCGTGAGCAACATCGCCGGGGGCATCGACGCCTGGGCCCGCGAACTCGATCCGGCGTTGCGCCGCTACTGAAGACCCGGAGCGCCCGGGAGCGCCGGTCCCTCAGACGCGGCGTTCCGGATGGGCCGCGGTCTCGCCGCGGACGTAGTCGGAAAACGCCTGCTTCAGCCGGGCGGTCACGGTCTCCGGGCCGATCTTGAAAACGAGATCATCGACCGCCGCCACCGGCGAGACGTCCTTGGTGGACGACAGCAGGAAACACTCGCTCATGGCCGCAAGATCCGCGGGATGCAGGACGGCCTCGCGGGCCGGCACACCGGCGAGCGGTGCGACCCGATCGAGGATCAGGCCGCGGGTGATGCCCCCCAGTATCCCCACCTCCAGGGGCGGAGTAACGACCTCGCCCTCCCGCACGAACGCGATGTTCGACGTCGCCGCCTCCGTGATTTCGCCGCCGAGGTTCAGCATCAGCACATCATCCGCCCCGCGGGCGAGGGCCTCGCGGAGACAGAGAATGTTGTTGAGGTAGTTCCCGGTCTTCCAAGCCGGGTTCAGGCTGGCCGTCGGATTGCGCCGCAGCGCCGTGGCCGTGGCCAACCGCAACCCGCGCTGGAGGATGGCGGGCGAGCTCTGCGGGCAGGGCTGCACCAGCAGGACGAATTCGGCCTGATCCGCCAGGGCGATGTCGAGCCCGATGGCGCCGCCGCCCCGCGAAACCTGCAGCCGGATGTAGAGATCGCCCTGACACCCGCTCGCGCCCCGAAAGGCCGCGGTCGTCCGGATAAGCTCGGCGAACATTTCGGGACGGGACCACGGCAGCCGGAGATGCAACGCGGCGGCGGATCGCTCCAGCCGCGCATAATGCTCCTCCCAGGCAAAAACGACGCCGTCATAGGTCCGCCAAACCTCGTAAATCGCATCGCCATACAGGAAACCGCGGTTCAGCGGGCTGATCGACGGTTCGGTGGCCGGATGCAGTCGACCGTTGGTATTGGCTTGGATGAAGGGAAGGGACATCGCGAAGGCGAATCTCACCCGCGCCGGGCGGGACGCCCAGAAAAAAATGCCCCCGCACACCGCGGGGGCAGACTCTGCGTCCGGGCAACGGCGCCGCCGTTCAGCGTTTCTTCACCAGGCCCAGGGCCTTCTTGATGTTTTGTACGCTGGGGAGGGACACCCCCACCGCCTTGGCGATCTCCTGGCCGGTCTTGCCCGCCTCGACCATCTTCTTCACCTCGGCCCGCTTGGCGTCGGTGATCACGGCGCGCTTGCGCCGTTTCTTGGACGCCACCTTGGGTGCCTTGGCGGCCTTGGCCGCCTTGGCCTTGCCCGGCTTGCGCCCCCGGCGACCGCCGGCCGCCTTGGTCACCGCCGCGACAAACGCGGCGACGGAATCAAAACCAAACTTCGCCGGCAGGGCCGCCAGTTCCCGGCTGACTTGCGTCTCGATGGATTTCTCCAGGAGTGCAAGATTGGCCCGCGCCGCTTCCAATTCTTTCAGTTTATTTGTGAACATAGGAAATACATAGTACCGCGGTCGGTCGTTATAGCAAGTACATATACAATCCGATCCAACCCGTCATCAGCTAGATCGTCATGGCATGATAGCCGCCATCGACCACGATTTCGGAGCCCGTAATAAAACCGCCCGCGCCTTCGCTGGCGAGCAGGAGCGTCGCCCCGACCAACTCGCGCGCCTCACCGAAGCGTTTCATCGGGGTATGCCCGAGGATCGAGGCGACGCGTTCGGGGGAGAGGATTTTGCGATTCTGTTCGGCGGGGAAAAATCCCGGTACGAGGGTGTTGACGCGGATGCGTTGCGGCGCCCATTCCCGGGCCAGGTTCTTCGAGAGATTGTGCACCGCCGCCTTCGTGGCCGAATAGGTGAACACCCGGGAAAGCGGCACCACGCCCGACATGGAACCGAGATTGATGATGGACCCACCCTCCCCGCGCCCGACCAGGTACTGGCCGAAGATCTGGCAGCCGAGAAAAACCCCCTTCAAATTAATGCGCACGATCCGATCAAACTCCTCTTCGCCGATCTCGAGGAACGGGGTGGCCGAATTCACGCCGGCGCCGTTGACCACGATGTCTACCCGACCGGACCGGCCCAGCACGGTCGCCAGCAGGGCCTGCAGCGCCGCCTTTTCGCTCGCCTCGGCGGAGGCAAAGTAGCCGACGCCCCCCGCCGCCTGGATCCGCTCGAGGCGGGGTTTCGCCTTTTCCTCATTGCGCCCCACCAGGACCACCTCGGCGCCTGCCGCCGCGAGGCCTTCCGCCATCGCGCCGCAAAGCTCGCCGGTTCCGCCGATGACGACCGCGACCTTGCCGCGGAGAGAATAGAGGGACGCCAGATAGTCGGAAGAGGTGCTCATATAAAACCCAAATAAAAGGGGAGCTCCGCCGCCGCTGGCAACGGGAAACCGCACTTTCCCGCCCGCCTCAGCCCGATATCAGAATCATATTCGCGTACTGGATGGTCTCGCCGGTGCGAATCAACCCGATGGCGCCGGACACCCGCTGCTTGAATTCCACGTGCGGTTCATGCGTGACCCGCGCCCCCCGCAGGGCCGTGGCATAGGCCCGCCGCACCGCGGGCCGGTTCACCTGCAGGAACTCCTGCGCCATGAAGGCTTCCGCCACGACAAAGTTCGCCCGCACGGCAGCGAGCACGTTCAGCACCGTGGGAACCCCATCCACCAGGGAGATATCCACCGTTTCCAAACCCGGCCAGAACGGAAAGCCGCGGTCGGCGATGACGAGGGCGTTGGTATGGCGCACCCGGGCAAGCAGGGACAGCAGGTGCGGATTGAGAATGCCGGTCTGGAGCATGAGGGTCGCACCCTAGCCGACCCTGACCGCGAAAACCAGCGGGGAATCCGGCGCCCTCGCGCCCGCCCCGCGCCATCCAGCTTGCGGCTGCCCGCGGGACGACCTATACCCCCCGGCATGGCCCGCATTCCCCTCGAGGACAATTTCGACGATGTCATCAACAAGGCCCAGCGCGGCCTGAAAATATCCGACGCCGACCTCGCGCAACGCGCCGTGGTCTCGCCCGAGGATCTCGCCGCCGTGAAGTCGGGCCGGCCGATCGATGCGGTGATTCGACGGGTGGCGCGCCACCTGCGGCTGTCGCCCGACGCCCTCGAGGCCCTCGCCCACAAGCGCTGGTATCCGCAGATCCCCGACTTCCCCAAGGGCTTCGCCGCCTTCAACACGGCCTTCGATGACATGACGGTCAACAGCTACCTCATCTGGGACCCGCGCGCGCGCCTCGCGGCGGCGTTCGACACCGGCGCCAGTTGTCAGGCCATGCTGGACCTGATCCACGCCGAGGGGCTGACGCTCCGGTATATTTTTCTCACCCACACCCACGAGGATCACATCGCCGATCTCGGGACCCTGGCCGCCGCCACTCCGGCCGAGGTCTGGACCAGCGAAACCGAGCCGGTCGAGCATCCCGGCGCCAAGACCTTCAAGGAGAATGCCTATTTCCATCTGGGCTCGCTGGCCATCAAGACGCTCCTCACCCCCGGACACTCCCCCGGCATGACCACCTACTATGTCACCGGACTGAGTTGGCCGCTCGCCTTGGTCGGCGACGCCCTGTTCTCCAGTTCGATGGGGGGCAGCGCCACCCACTTCGCCGACCAGTATCGCAACAACCGCGAGAAGATCCTTACGCTGCCGCGCGACACCGTGCTCGCGTGCGGCCACGGTCCGCTGACCACGCTGGCGCAGGAAAAACAGCACAATCCGTTCCTCGCACGTTGAGCGCAGCTCCACCCCCGCCGCGAATCTCCGGCTGAAATTTGAATTAGCATCCCTCCCCCTTCGTCTCCACGAAACCTCATGATTGAAAGAATTGCCTTTGTCGGCGTCGGTCGGATGGGCGCCAACATGGCCCGCCGCCTCAAGGACTGCGGCCGCGCGATCACCGCCGTCTACGACGTCAACCCACCGGTCGCCGCCGCCCTGGCCGAGGAAATCGGGGCCCAAGCCGTCCTCCACCTGGCCGCCGTCACCGCCGCCGCCGACGTGATCTTCACCGTTGTCACCGACGATGCCGCGCAACTGGCCGTGTTTGCCCCCGCCGGCGATTCACTGCTGGTCGGCGCGACCGGGCGGATCTTCGTGAATTGCGCGACCCTGTCCCCCGCCACGCACGTGGAGGTGGAACAACGCGCCCGGGCCGCGGGCGCCGTCACCCTCGAGGGTTGCATGGCCTCGTCGATCCCGCAGGCGCGCAACGGCACCCTGTACCTGATGTGCGGCGGCGATCCCGCGGCCTTTGCGCGCGTGAAACCGGTGCTGGATCAACTCAGCTCGGCGCTGCGTTACATCGGGTCCACCGGCCAGGCCGCACAGGTCAAGGCGCTCGTGAACATGGTGATGAATATCAACACCGCCGGACTGGCGGAGGGTCTCGGCCTCGGCGCCGCCCTCGGGCTCGACCTCGCAATGTTGCGCGAGGTCTTCCTGCAGACCGGGGCCAATTCCCAGGTACTCAAGACCGACGGCGAAGACATGCAGAACCGCGCCCACGACTGTTATTTCTCCGCTGCTCATGCTGCGAAGGATTCCACCATCGCGTGGACCCTGGGTGCGCAGGCGGGACTGCACCTGCCGCTGGCCGCCGCCACGCGGCAGCAATATGAACGCATGGTCGCCCTGGGTCTCGGCGATCTCGACAAGAGTGGCATCGCCGAACTCACCTTCAAGGGCCGCCGAGCCTAGGTGCGGATTTCCGAACCCGCCGGCGCGAGTCATTTAACCTCCCCGCCCGTCATGACCTCATCCCTCGTTCGCTTCCTGCTCCTCCCCGTCCTGGCCCTCGCAACCGGCGCCAGCGGACTCCACGGCCAGACCGGTGCCGCGGTCAGTCCGGATCACGCCACCTTTTATACGGAGCCCAACTTCCAGGGCGAGGCGCTGACCGTGGAGGCCGGCGCCTCGATCGAAAGCCTCGACCGGATGATGCGTGCGAACCAGACCCCGTGGACCGCCGCGATTTCCTCGGTGCGACTCGGGGGGGCGGCGACCGCCACCGTGTTCAGTGCCGCGGGTTTCAGCGGCGAGCGGCTCGAGATCACCGGCAGCATCGCGGACCTTTATGCCGCGAGCCGGGGCCGCGACGGCAACGCCTCCTGGGATCGGGCGATTGCCTCGCTCGCCGTCACGAGCCCGCAGCGGACCACCGTCGCGCCCACCGGCCCGCCGATGCGCCAGGCCCCTCCCCCGCCCGCCGTCGTCATCGTGCCGGCGCCCCGCCCGCCGCCGCCCGTCGTGCTGCGGTCGCCGCGGCCTCGACTCGATCGCCGCGCCGCCGAGGCCATCGTGCAGCGCGCATTTCGCGAGGTATTGGATCGGCCCGCCGATCCGGAAGGACTGCGGACCTACTGCGACCGTCTGATGTATGAAGGCTGGAACGAGCGCCAGATCGTCGAGCAATTGCAACGCAGCGGCGAGGCGCGCGCGATCAGCGCGGACGCCGCCATCAGGAAGATCTACCGCGAGGTTCTCGGGCGTGATCCGGACGCCAACGGCCTAGCCCATTACCGCGCAAAGTGGCGGCAGGGCTGGACGCAGGGACAGATCCGCGCCGACCTTCAGCGCAGCACGGAGGGCCGCGACGGCAAAATTCGCGCCGCCATCATCCGCGCCTACCGCGAGGTGCTCGGACGCGAACCCGATCCCGAAGGCTTCGCCGTTTACGAACGGGCGATGCGCGAACGCGGCTACACCGAACGCGACGTGAAGCGGGCGCTGATGAGTGGCGACGAATACCGGCAGCGCCGCGCCAAGTCCCGCTGAGTTCCGCGCCGCCTCCGGCCTCTTGACTCACGCTTCGGGCGCGTCCGCGTCTTCCGCCACCTTCCACTTGGCCCGGAGCGCGCGATTCTCGGCGGACGCGTTGCCCCCGCCGCGGCTCCCGCGCGTCTCATCCCGCTCCTTGCCGACCAGATCAAAAAAGATCGGGCAGCCCTTCAGATCGAATTCCTCCACCAGCCCCGCCTCCAGATAGCGGCGGTACTGCTCGGTCAGTTTCTCCTCGCGGTTGCAGAACAGCTTGATGCGGAAAGGCCGCGTGCTCGTCTGCGTGGCATAATAAACCCGGAATCGTTTGCCCGCGATGGCGGCCGCCGGCGTGCGCTCCGCGAGGTACCCCAGGCGCGCGTTGAGTTGGGCGGTGGGCAGCTTCTTGTCGAGCGTCCGGTTCAGTTTCACCGCGGCGTTGAGCATGCGATCGATTTCGTAGCCACTCAAGGCCGAGACAAACAGCACCGGCGATCCGGGCGTGAAAAACAACCGATCGAACAAGGCCTTCTCGTACTTCTCGCGATAGTCGCGCTCGCTCTTGTAGGGGGCAAAGCCGCCCTGGGCGCGGAAAGCCTGGCGCACCAGATCCCACTTGTTGACCACGATCACGATCGGCTTCCCCTCCTTGATTGCCTCGCCGGCGATCGCCTTGTCCTGCTGCGTCACACCCTCGAGCGCGTCGAGCACGATGAACACCACATCCGTCTTCTTGATCGCATCGAGCGACCGCAGCCGCGAAAAATATTCCACCGGCGACGCCAGCTTGGTCGCGGCCTTGATGCCCGCCGTGTCGATGAGCCGGAACGGATAAAGCCGGCCGTCCCGCCCGCGGAAATCGAACGGCAACTCGATCGCGTCGCGCGTGGTGCCCGGCACCTCGCTCACAATAAGGCGGTCGCTCTGGAGCAGCCGGTTGCTGAGCGAGGACTTGCCGACATTCGGCCGGCCGATGAAACAGACGCACAGGGGATCGACCGCGGTCTTGGGCCCCGCGTCGGCGATGACCGGCTCCGGCCCCAGCGCCTTCAGGATGGCCTCGCGCAAATCCGTCTCGCCCCGCCCGTGCTCGGCCGAGACGCGCACCGGCTCGCCAAAACCGAGCCGGTAGGCCTCGTCAAGGGCGACCTTGTCGTCGTCGAAGTCCGCCTTGTTCACGACCAACCGCACCTGCTTGCGCCCCTTGCGCAGCATCGTGGCAATCTTCTCGTCGAGCGCGGTCATGCCGTCGAGACCGTCGACGATGAAGAGGATCAGCGACGCGGCCGAAATGGCGAATTCGACCTGCTGCTCCGAGGCCTGCGTCAACGCCGCAGGGGTGTCGACGCCCTTGTAGCCCAGACCACCGGTGTCGAGCAAGGTGTAGGCCCCCTCGGCGATCTCGGCCGAGATCACATCCCGCGTGATACCGGGCTGATCGTGCACGATCGAGATGCGCTTGCGCGCCAGTCGGTTGAAGAGACGGCTCTTGCCGACGTTGGGCCGGCCGACAATGGCAACGATTCGATTCATAAGGGCGAGGGGCGGGAGGCGATCAGCGGGCGGGCGGGACGATCCCGCCTCGAGCCGGGAGCTCAGTGCTTCCGCCCGTTCACGAACCGCTCCACGCGATCGCAGGCTTCGATGATTTGGTCGTAGGCGGTCGCAAAGCAGGCCCGCACATGCCCGCGGCCATTTTCCCCGAAGGCGATCCCCGGCACCACCGCGACCTTGTGCTCCTGCAGCAGACCGACGGAGAAATCCTGTTCGCTCAGGCCCGTCGCGCTCACGTCGGGAAAGGCGTAAAAACTTCCGCGGGGCAGATGACACGTGAGGCCGATTTCATTGAAGCGCCGCACGATCAGATCGCGCCGGCGATGGTATTGGTCGCGCATCCTCACCACGTTGTCCCAGCCATGTTTCAGCGCTTCGAGCGCGCCTTCCTGTGCGATGATCGAGGCGCACATCATCGCGTACTGGTGCACCTTCATCATCGCGTCGATCAGGACCGCCGGCCCGCAGGCATAGCCAATCCGCCAGCCGGTCATCGCAAACGCCTTCGAGAAGCCGTGCAGGAAGATCGTCCGCTCCGCCATGCCCGGAAAGGTCGCGATGCTCGTGTGGGTGCCTTCAAAAGTGAGTTCCGAGTAGATTTCGTCGCTCAACACCAGCAGATCCTTCTCACGGCAGAACTCCGCGATCTTCTCGAGTTGCTCGCGGCTGCAGGTGCCCCCGGTGGGGTTGCACGGCAGGTTGAGCATCAGGATCTTCGCCCCGGGCTGCCACGCCGCCCGCAGCGCCCCGGCCGTCAGCGCGAAATCATCCCTGGCGTACGTGGGCACCGCGATGCCCTGACCGTGCACGAGCGTGATGCTCGGGTGGTAGCTCACATAGCAGGGCTGGTGGAACATCACCTTGTCGCCCGGATTGCAGAACGCCCGGAACGCCAGGTCCAGCGCCTCGCTCACGCCCACGGTGACGATCACCTGGTCATCCGGCCGGTAGGCCAGGCCGAAGTGCCGTTCGACATAGGTCGAGATCTCCCGGCGCAATTCAATCAGGCCGAGGTTCGAGGTGTAATACGTCTTGCCGTGCTCGAGCGCGTAGATCGCCGCCTCGCGCACGTGCCAGGGCGTGACGAAGTCGGGCTCCCCCACGCCGAGGCTGATCACGTCCTGCCCCTTCATCTTCGCCACCAGTTCGAAGAAGTCGCGGATGCCGCTCCGCGGCAGCGTGGACACGTGTCCCGCCACCCATCGTTTTGGATCGGTGCTCATGGTGCCGTCAGCGCCGGGGCTCAGGGTGCGACCGTGAGTCGCGCGGAGGGCGCCTCGTCACCGTCGAGCAGGAAGCCCTGCTCCTTGTAACAACGCAGCATGAAGTGGGTGGAGGTCGAGAGCACGCCCTCGATCGTCGACAGCTTTTCGGAGACGAACCCCGCCACCTTTTGCAGCGATGCGCCGCGCACGAACACGAGCAAATCGTAGGATCCTGACATCAGGTAGCAGGACTCGACCTCGTCGAAGCGGGCGATGCGGTCCGCCAGTCGATTGAACCCGCCGCCCCGCTCCGGGGTCACCT
>JBBRWR010000036.1:0-62379 GCA_038249085.1 Opitutales bacterium | reverse complement strand
CCAACTCCCGGCCTTGAATCACCATGCTTGCCACCATGGACCAAGGCTACGCCCTCTCCGCAGTCCGAGTCCAGCACCAATTTCGGTTTTCTATTCGGAACCTGCGCCCTCTCCGTGCGCGTTTCCTACCTGAGCAGTTACGCTGGTGAAAGAGAAACGCCACATCTCCAGGTCCGCCACCGAGGCGGTCAGCGGGCGGATTTCCGTGCGATTGACCGTGAAGCCCGGCACCACGGCGTTGGTGATGGCGGCCGCCGAGGTTGTGCTTGTCCAGGTGTTGACGCGCGTGCGGTCGTAGAACGGCTCGGAGCCCGAGTTGAAGATGAAACTGAAGCCGAACTTCGTCTGCGGGGAGTGCCGGTAATCGGCCCGCAGGCTCATGCCTTTGATGAAACGGTGATTCAACCCGGTGATATTCTGATAATCGGTGAAGGGCGCGACCGGATCTGTGGTGACCGGGAACACGGTGGGTGAGGCGACCGTCGGGTACAGCAGCGTGTCGGTGGCGATCATGTTGACGCCCTCGGTGTAGGAGGTGTTGAGCGCTACGCCGAGGTTCCGGTGGCCGCCGAACACACTGAACACTTCCTGATAGTTCAGGCTGAACACGGGATGAATCGGGTGATCCGCCCGCTGCGGGGTCCGCTGCGCAAACGGCGGGGCCCAGCGCGCGCTCACGTTGTAGTTGAACCGGCGATTTTCGCTCATGTTGAGCGTCGAGCGGGTCTTGAGGTTGAGTTGCCCGCCCAGACCGTCCGCGCGCCGATCCGGCGTCTGGCCGGCGATGATTTCGATCTGCTCGTACATCGCCCCCGAGAACGAATGCAGCGTCGCCGAGCGACCGTCGCCCCCGACACCCGTCGAGGACATCCCGTCGATGTTGAGGCGGGTGAAACCCGAGGCCATGCCCCGGATGCTGACGTTGTTGACGACGTTGTCCTCGTCGGTCGTAAAGGTGATACCGGGAAGGCGCATCGCCAGCTCGGCGATGCTGAGGGTGGGCAGGTTGCCCCATTCGTCGAGCGCGGTGACATTCTTGATGTTGGCCGCGTTGCGCTGCTCGGTGATCGAAAGCGCCGCGCCCTCGCGTTCCGTCGCCACCGTGAACGCATCCATCATGATCGCCTGGACCGGTTTCATCTCGACGTCGACCCGCGCGGTTTCACCCGCCCGGACGGTGACCGCGGCTTTTTGCTCTTCGAAGCCGGCATAGGCCACCCGCAATTCCAGCGGCCCGGCCGGCAGATTTTGGAGCAGAAAACTGCCCGAACTGTCGGAGAGTTCCGCGCGGTTGAGCGCGGGGATGCTCACGACGGCCCCCTGAAGTCCGTTCCGGGTGGCCGTGCTGAGCACGGAACCGGAGACACTGCCCGGAGCACCGGACTGGGCCCGCAGGGCTCCACTGGCGAGGACAAGGGTGAGAGTGAGTAACAGGCTCGTAGCGCGACGCGACAGCCGGCGGACAACACAGACACAGGCGGAGTTCATCGGTGGAGGGGTAGGTGCGACCGGATCGCCGCACCCGCCGGATCGGCCGGTACGCGCCCTGTCAGGCGGCACTCAACAAGATCGCCCGAACGAGTCCACGCCATTCTGTTTCCGACTTTCGGGCCGGTCGGAGCCACCTCCCAGGAAGGAACCGCGCCTTACCCCGCCGGGCCGGTTCCCGGCCCACCGTCACTTGATCGGCGAAAAATCCGTCGGGGTCAGGAACACCGACTGCACCTTCGTGGTGAGCTTGCCGTTCTTTTCCGAGGCGGTGCGGGCCGCAGTCCACGCCGGATCATCTCGAAAACTCTTCCACGAGGCCGCCGCGGCCTCGCGACTGGCATGGGCGAGAAAATAGACGAGCGTATTGTCCGCGCCCTTGTTGGCGTCGGTGGGATGGAAATAGCCGAGGCTGGTGATGCCATGCCGGGCGAAGATCGCGAGGGTGTGGTCGCGGAAACGCGCGTCGAGCGCGCCCAGTTTGCCCTCCGCCGCCGTGTAAGTGCGCAGCTCGAAAACGCGACCGCCACCCTTGCCGTTGCCGGCATTCATCGCCTGCGCAAAATCCGTCGCCGTCAGAAACACCGCTTCCGCCTTGGCGACGATCTTGCCGCCGGCCTCGGAGGTCTTGCGCACTTCTTTCCACGCCGGATCTGCGCCAAACTCTTTCCAAGCCTTGGTCGCGGCCTCCCGGCTTGGGTGCGCCAACAGATAGACGAGCTGCTCGCCGGCGCCGTCCTTGGCGTCGGCCGGCACCCAGTAGCCGACGTTCACCATGCCGTGCCGAGCAAAGATCTTGGTCGTATGGTCGCGGAACCGCGCCACGACGGCGTCGATCTTGCCGGGCGCGGCGGTGTACGTCCGCAATTCATAGACGCGGCCCGCATCCGGGGCGGCAGGCGCAACGGCGAACGTCGCAAGACCGGCAAGAACCAGGGCAAGGCGGAAGCGGGGGAGTTTCATGGGGAGATAAAGCCCGCAGAGTTGCCGCCCCGCGCGCCGAGTCAATGCACTCTTGCGGAGTCAGGCCGCGTCGGGTGTATCTCGAGGTTGACGGCGACATTGAGATCGGTCCTCCCCGTAGCGCCAGTCTTCGACTGGCGCCCGCCGGTCAGAGACGCGGCGCTACTCCCGGAGGCGTCACCGCCATCGGCCGATGCGCGCGGCGGCGGCTTGCCGTCGCCGCGCGCGACGAGCGGACGGCGGGCATGAAGCTGGGCCAGCAGCTCGGGGAACGCGGCCGGAAGCGGCGAAGTTTGCAGGAACGCCTCCGCCAGGTCCTTGAGCCCCCGGGAGCGCAGGCTGGCGTAGACATGCAATTCGAATTGCAGCCGCAAGGTCTCGTGCGCCGCGCCAAGGCCGAAGAACGTCAGCACCTGCAGCAGGGCCTCGGCGGTGGAAAACCGTCCGTCATGCTGCTGGGCCCGCAACCAGAAGCGACTCTCGCCGCTCATCGGCAGGCTCACCAGCCGACCCCAACCGGCGACTCCCTGCACCATCGCCGGGGTCTCGCTCCAGGCGCCGTCCAGCAGCAAGACCTGCACGGTGCCCGGATCGGTCCCGGCCGGAGCCGGATGACCCCGCGGATGCAGCACCCAGAGTTCCCGCCCCGGCCGTTGCACGGCGCCGGCGGTCGGCGGGCTTTCTTTCCGCCACAGATGCTGGCGCGAGTCGGGCAGCACCCGCTGGATCAGGTTGCCCGTGCTGGAAGGCCGGTGCCGCTCGCGAAAATGCATCAACACATCGATCGCCAGCGGGCAGCGGATCTCGTGGTGCCCGGCACACACGCACCAGCGCGTCGTGAGCCGGCAACGCGGGCAGCGCTCCGTGGTTCCGAAAATGATGCGCCGCATCAGGCCGTCTCCCCGCCGCCGCCACCAAGCCAACACCGGCACCCGGCGGCGGGCGACGCAGCGGGGCACGCAGGCGGTGGAACGGCTCGCACAGAATCTCGCGGCGGCGGCGGGAGGAGGCCGTGGGCGCGGTTTACGGCAATTTGGTCTGGCGCACGAAATCGATGTCGAACGTCTGGCCCATCTGCGGCTGGTTGTACTTGCCGACGAGCATGTCGCTCTTGGCGTCGTGCGACAGGACATAGGTCGCGCCCGGGTAGCCCACGTCGTTGAGCTCGACGACCACCTGCAGGCCTTCGGCCCCGCGCATCCAAATCGCCCGCGAGACGTTGATCGACTTCGGATTGAAGTACGCCGCCTGCACCACGCCGCTCTGATCGGCACTGCGCAACTCCAGTACATAAGTGCCATCCGAACGCAGCCACCGGCCCAGCATCTTTTGCACCTCGGCCGGGGCGCTCGCCGGCGCCGGGGCGGCCGGGACCGCTGTGGCGGCTGCGGGGGCGGCGGCGGCGGCTGGCGGGGGCGACTCTGATTTCTGGCAGGAGACGGCGCCACCCAGGCTCAAGAGCCCGGCGGAAATCGTCATCCATTGGCGCGGCAGTTTTGAAGTGATCACGGAGGCCATGGCGGACTCTGGAACCTAAACCTCGCCAGGCGCAAGCCGCGCGATCCGGTCCAAGATTCGCAAAAGGTGCGTAGAAGATTCGCCCTGGAACGGGGATGATGCCGCCACGCCCACCCTACCCATGCTCGAAGTCGAAATCACCGAGATCCCCCCCCTGACGCCGGCCGAGCAATCGATCCTTAACGGCCACACCCTGCTCAACCTGTACAACGTGCTGCGCGAGGAACTCGCCCAACTCGGACGCGAATTGGGCGACAATCCCAACCTGCTCGCGGCCAGCGTGGCGGAATGTGCCCGGCGGATCGGAAACCTGGCCGAGGCGGAGGCGGCGAACCGCGACGCCGCCAGGATCGACGATCTGGAGGCCATGGTCCAACGCGAGGTCGCGGCCCAGTGCGAACCCCACGGCCGCCGCGCGACCGATGCCGCCGTTTCCGTCACACGCGCCCAACTCGATTCCCTCCTCTGGATTCTGCATGTCCGCGCCCGGGAGCTGGTGGCGCGCAGCCTGGCGCCGGGCCGGGCCAACCCGCAGGCGGTGGCCGACCTCGAACTCGATCTGCAGGAGTTCTTCCGGACCATGGCGCAGCATAGCCGGGGGCGCTTCCGTTTTGTCTACAACCTGGCGGTGCAGGAATCCCGCGACTACTACGTCGATCTCCGTTTTGAGGGTTCCCGCTCGTCGGCCATCGTCATGCCGACGCTGCTCCGCGACGTGATGCGCGATCTGATCGCCAACGCCCGCAAATACACGGCCCCCGGCGGACAGATTCGCGTCGCGCTGCACGCCGGGATGACGGGGCTGCGTGGGGTGGTGGAGGACAACGGGCGGGGCATTCCCGCGTCGGAGCTCTCCGCGGTCGTGCACTACGGCCAGCGCGGCAGCAATGTCTCCGACGTGCACTCGCACGGTGCCGGGTGCGGCCTGACCAAGGCCTTCCTCGTCACGCGGCAACTCGGGGGCCGTTTCTGGATCGCCTCGGAGGAGGGCCGGGGCGCCCGGATCCGTCTCTGGCTTCCGCCCCAGGAAGCCGGCGTCGGATCGATGCCCGCGTTGCAGGAATGAGGCGGAGGGACCGCCCCTCCCCGGCCCGGCGGATCCCGGGACCGGCGAGCCCGGCTATTTGCCGCGCTCGAGCCGGTAGAGCATCGCCTCCTCAAACATGCGCGTGGTCGGCAGACGACCGAGGAACTCGAAGGTGATTTCCGTCATCCGCTCGGATCCGCACAAGGCGGCGAATTCCTGGCTGACATAGACCTGCCCGGGCGTGACCGTCGGCAGGATGTGCTGGGCCCGCGTGAGGTGGGCGCCGAGGCAGGAGGAGCGCCCCGTCACGGGATCCGCGAACGAAAACACCGGTCCGGCATGCAGGGCGACGCGCAGGTTCAGGCTCGCGGGCAGCCCCCGCTTTTCCCAGCCCCCGCCCGCCATCATGTCGCGCAGATCGAGGGCCAGGCGGGCCTCCTCGGCCAGACCGTCAAAGACGAAGAACATCGAGCCGGCCGAGGTCTCGGCGACCGTGGGAGCCGCCGGCAGCCCGGCGATCAAACGGGACACCTCCGTCTTCAGTTCATGCACGAACGCGGGCAACTGGGCCTCCGCGATCGCGCGGAAATTCACGACCTCGCCAAACACCAAGGTCTTGATCTCCTGGGGCAGCACGGGCGCCGTGGGCGCTGGAAGCTCCGCCCCACTCGCCACCGCCGGCGCGGCGACGACCTCCGGGTGGCTCGGCGGAGCCGGGAGGCGGATGATATGGGGTTGAAACTCCCGGTGTTTCCACTCCGCCACCACACTGCCGGTGCCGCCATTCGCCTCCGTCGGAAGTCCGTCCCACAGGGCGACCGTCTTCAGCTCCAGATCCAACGCCTGCGCCTGCAGGGCGGCGAGACCCGTGAGGATCCGGTTCGCGTAGATCAGGCCGAGGGAATTTGCGCCCTCGCCCTGGGACGACCCGTAACCCGTCGTGTTCGCGCTCATCGTGTTGGTCGCCCGCGCGAGCACGTCGTGAAAACGCCGCTCCCACTCCGGCCCGCCCACACTGACGCTCTGCCGCTTGAACGCGTTGACCGGGGAGGGCAGAATCAGGTTCACCGTCGCGCCCATCTCGAGCAGGCACTCGCAGAAGATGATGTCGCCCCCGCACGCCGCCGAAGAATAGCCGAACCCCACCTTCACGCTCTGGAGATAGGCACGAATCTGATCGCGCACGGCCGGCTCCATCCCGGGGGTGAAGCGCGGGGTGGCGCGGCCGGCGGCGTCCATCATGTGGCCGGAAAAGGCCACCACGGTGGGAAATTCAAAACACGCATCCAGCCATTCGTGGGTCTGGTTGTTGAAGCCCAGAATCTCCCGGCCCTGCCGCCGCATCGACGCGAGATCGCGCCAGCGCCCCTTGAACAACTCCGACGCCCGCCGGTAATATTTCGCCGCGTCCTTCGTGTCGCCCAGATGGGTCAGCGCCTCCGCGAGCGTCGCGACGAGCCACCCATCGATGGGCCCTACCGGAACCTCGGGCTCGCTCCCTAGAATTTTTCCGAGCCAGCCACCGCCGGAGCCTTCAACCGCGGACAGTTCCGCCCGGCACTGCTTCGCCACTTTCTTGGCGCTCTGCTGCGCTTTCGACCGCTCCCCGGCCGCCGCCAGCGTGAACGCCAGATTGATGCCCGGGTAGTAGGATTCGTGGAGGGCAAAGGCCTCCCCGTAATATTTGCAGGCCTGCTGAATCGCCTCATCCGCTTCGGTTCGCACGGAGGCGTGCCGCCACATCTCCTTATAGACCCGCCCAAGCAGACACAGCGTCTCCTCGTCCTTGGCCGACTCGGCCATGATGTCCCCCAGGACCTTGCGGGCCGCGTCGAGCGCGCCGGTCTGCGCCAGCGCCAGCGCCAGCTGCTGCTGGAGTGTCTTGCCTCCGCCAAACCGGACGAGCCCGTCGCGGGCCACTTCGATCGCCGTGAGCAGCTGTCCGGAGGAGGCCGACTGCTGCACCATCTTCTCGTATTCGAGCACATCCTGCGCCAGCGCCTGGCGGGTGTGGGAGGTTGCGTCCGGCTCCGGTTCAAGGGTCATGGCGCGGGATGCTGGATAAACTTGGCCCGGCTTCAATTCCACACTCTGCCCCCGCTCAAGATTTGTTGGGCGGTCGCCCGTCCCCCGGGCCGGGACGCCGCCACGGCTGCTTGCAGCGCGAGGGAGCCGCCGCATGGTGGTTCCGTCATGCGTTTTCTCCCGTGCAATCTCCTGCCCCGGCTTTCCTCTGGGCGCGCCCGGGGGGCGCAGCGGCGGTCAAAGGGGAATCCGCTCCGCGACGCCTTCCCGCCCAGCGATCACTTCGACGGGCGGCACTTCTTTAATCCCAGCGGGGGCGATCCGCGCGGGCTCGGCGCCTTCCTCCGCTGGCAATGGGGTCGCCGGCCCGGCCCCTGGCCCACGTGGGTCGAGAACACCGCTACGCCCCGCCTGCCCGTTTCACTCGCCCCGCGCCAGGGGGCCGTGACCTTCGTCAATCACGCGACTTTCCTGCTCCAATTCGCCGGACTCAATGTGCTCACGGATCCGATCTGGTCGGAGCGGTGCAGTCCTGTCCCGTGGGCGGGACCCAGGCGGGTGCGCGCCCCCGGCCTGCCCTTTGCCGCGCTGCCGCGCATCGACCTCGTCCTGCTCAGTCACAACCACTACGATCACCTCGATCTCCCCACGCTCCAGCGCCTGCAGGCCGGCCCGCCCCCTCTCATCGTTACCCCGCTCGGCAACCGTTCGTTCCTCGCCCGGGCGGGAGTGAATCGGGTGATCGAGCTCGACTGGTGGCAGCGCCACGAGCTCCGCCCGGGCGTAGTGGTCACTGTGACTCCCGCGCAGCACTTCGCCGCCCGGGGGCTGACGGATCGGATGGAAGCACTCTGGGGCGGCTTCGTGCTCGAGACCTCGCATGGACGCATCTACTTTGCGGGCGATACCGGTTACTTCGACGGCTTCCAGTCCATCGGGGCCCGACTCGGGCCGTTCGACCTCGCCCTGCTGCCCATCGGGGCCTACGAGCCGCGCTGGTTCATGCAACCCGTGCACTGCAATCCCGCCGAGGCCATCCAGATTCACCGCGAGGTGCGCGCCCGCCGCAGCCTGGCCATGCACTTCGGTTGCTTCCCCCTGGCCGACGATGGCTTCGATCAACCGGTGCAGGATTTTGCCCGCGCGCACCGCGCCGCCCAGCTCAGCCCCGGGGAATTTGAAGTACCCGAAGTCGGCGAGACCCGCCTCTTCCATTTCGGCGAGCCACCGGCCTGACCTGACTCCCCGCCACCGGGAGTCCGAGGGAGGAAGGAAATTGCGCCGCACGATTGCCTAGGACGCCGGCCGCCGCCAAACCTGCGTCATGGACACCGCCTGGCTTCATCCCCGCGAGGAACTCGTCGAGACGATGCGACGCATCTACCGCTACAGGATGACGACGACCTCCGGCGGCAACCTCTCGATTCTCGATCCGGATGGGAGCATCTGGATCACCCCGTCGCGAATCGACAAGGGCAGCCTGCAGCCGACCGACGTGGTTCGCGTGGGGGCCGACGGCACCCGCGAGGGGCTGCACCCGCCCTCGTCCGAGTTTCCCTTCCATCGCGAGATCTACCGGCGTCGCCCCGATCTGAAGGCCATTGTGCACGC
The DNA here is from genome assembly GCA_038249085.1 of Opitutales bacterium. Taxonomy (GTDB): domain Bacteria; phylum Verrucomicrobiota; class Verrucomicrobiia; order Opitutales; family Opitutaceae; genus ER46. The sequence goes on along the minus strand of JBBRWR010000036.1, from coordinate 53,747 downwards.
CCATTCGGGGGCGTTGGTGGCATTTTCCATCTGCCGGCGGGTGCCCGACACCCGCGTGCAGTCACATGCCCACAGCATCTGCGGCCGGGTGGCGCTGGCACCCTATGCGTGTCCCGGCACCACCCAGCTGGGGGAAAACATCGCAGCCACCTTTGCCGGCGGCGCCGACTGCGTGCTGCTCGAAAACCACGGCGTGGTGATTGGCGGGCGGGATCTGCGCGAGGCGTTCCAGCGCTTTGAGACGCTCGAGTTCGTCGCCCAGACCCTGATACACGCGGCGCATCTCGGCCCCGTGCAGATTCTGGCCCCGGAGCACCTCGGCAGCGAGACCATGCCGGAATTCACCGAACTCCCGGAGGCGGCGGTGTCGAACCGCGAAAAGGAATTGCGCACGTCCATCGCGCGCTTCGTCCATCGCGCCTACCAGCAGCGTCTCCTGATCAGCACCGCGGGGGCGTTTTCCGCGCGGCTCGCCGGCGACACCTTCCTCATCACCCCACGCCGCCGCGACCGACTCGAGCTCACCGCCGCCGGCATCGTCCGCGCGCAGCGCCACGCCTGTGAACGCGGCCGGCGACCGAGCCGCGCCGCCCTGCTCCACGCCCTGATCTACGAACGCCATCCCGAGGTCGGCGCGATCATCAATGCCCAGCCGGCGCACGCCAGCGCGTTCTGCATGACGAGCGCCACACTGAGCACCCGTACGATTCCGGAAAGCTACATCGTGCTCAACGAGGCGCCCAAGCTCTCGTTTCGTCGCATCGTCGAGGATGCCGCACTGATCGCAGGGGAAGTGTCCCTGGGCCGGCGCCCGGTCGTGTTGATCGAAAACGAAGGCGCCCTCGTACTTGGCCGCGACGTCCTTGACGCCTTCGATCGCCTGGAAGTCCTCGAAGCCACCACCGAGGCGCTCCTGCTTGCCCGCCCCCTCGGCCCGGTCGTCCCGATGCCCGACGAGGCCATCGCCGAACTGCGGCGCGTGTTCAACGTCGAGTAGTTACGCGGCCGGGTCCCGCGGCCGCCGCGCCGTCATTCACGCACCCGCGGGCTGGCGCGACCGCCAGCGGCGCAGCCCGAGGCCGGCGATGCTCAGACCCATGAAAATCACCCCATAGGTCGCCGGCTCCGGCGCCGGGGTGATCTGCCGGTCGTACGACTGCCACGCCGTGTTGTTGTTGGAATAGCCCGTGAACGTGACCTGGTTCATCGGTGCGCTACCCCGGGTGTTGAAGACGGCCCCCGTCCAGTTCTGCGCCGCGAAGTAGTCCACGTTGTTCACCCAATTGGTGATGGTCAGCGTGTAGCCGTTGAGGTTCAGGTTCGTCAGGTTCAGGACCGTCGCGGACGAATTGCCGAAATCGAGCACGGAGTTGCCCGTGAGATTCAGCGTCCCCGCCGTGTTGACGAACGAGCCGAGATTGAGGGTGCCGGCGAGATTGAGGGTCAGGGCGGGATCATTCAGCACGCTCGTGAGCGACAGGCTGCTGGTGACGCTGAGGTTGCCGGCGCCGCTGATGCTGCCGGCGAAGATGTTGGTGCCCGTCAGGGTGAGGTCGCCCCCATTCATCAGGAGCGTGCCGGAACCGGAGAGGCCGGCGAAGGTGTCCGTCTTGCCGTTGAGGTCCAGCGTCGTGCCCGCCGCCAGGCTCACCGTCGCACTGTTGGGCACGACATTGCTGGCGCCGAGCTGCAACACCCCGCCATTGACGCCGATGTTGCCCGTAAAGGTATTGGCGCCGGAGAGCGCCAGGGTGCCGCTGCCGTCCTTGGTCAGGCCGCCGGAACCGGAGACGATGCCGGAAAGGGTGGTGTTGCCCGAACCGCCGACGTTGAGCGTGTTGGCGCCCAGGCCGACGGTGTTGGAGAAGGTCAGCAGGCCGGCATCCGATTGCACCCGGCTGGCGCCGGTCAGGGTCACCGCGCCGGACACCGTGTTGTTGCCCGTGATGTTCTGGATGGCGCCGTCGTTGGCCCCGGTGCCGTAGGAATTGAGGCTCATGGCGTTGGTCAGGGTGGCGCCGCCCTGCAGCTCGAGGTTGCCGGTGCCACTGATGGAGACCGTGCCGGTGCCCAGCATGTTGGCGGCGGTGCCGGCCACGTTGATGATGCCACCGGAGAGATTCACGGGGCCGGACAGGCCGGAACTGCTGCCGTTGAGCGAAAACTTGCCCGTGCCACTCTTGTTGATCGTGCCCGTACCGGAAAACGCGCCATCAAACGCCGTCTGGGCACTGCCGGTCAGATTCAGCGTGCCGGAGCCGAGGGCGACCGAGGTTCCCGCCGTGCCCTGGAGGGCGGCAATGCTCTCGGTCTTGCCGTTCAAATTGAAGAGGCCGGATCCGGCCAGGGAAACCGTGGCGGAATCCACGATCTGATTACTGTTGGCCAGGGTCACCGCGCCGCCGTTGATATTGAGATTGCCGTTCAGCGCGTTGGTGCCGGCGGTCTTGGCGAGGGTGAGCGTGCCGGCATTGACGGTGGTCACACCGGTGTAGGTGTTGGCGTTGGTGCCGCCGTTGAAGGTCACGTTGCCGCTGTTCACCGTCACGGCGCCGCTGCCGGTGTTGATCTCGTTCACGTTGATGGCGCCCGTGCCGACGGGGGCAAAGAGGAGGTTCTTGCCGGCGCCGCTGATGCCGGTGGCCGTGTTCGTCAGGTTCAGGGTCGCGCCGCTCGCGGCGCCAAACGTGGTGTCGGCCGTCAGCGTAATCGCCCCCGACAGGGTATTCGAGCCACTGATACTATTGATCGCCCCCGCCCCGCCGACGCCACTGCCGGCGACGGCTACGGCATTGATCGGGGAGATGCCGCCCGACAACTCCAGCGCACCGCCGTTGGCGACGTTGACGGTGTTCGTGCCGAGCGCGGTGGTGCTTTGCGCCTGAACGATCCCGTTGTTCACATAGACTTGGCCGCTCAGCCCTCCGTTGTTGCCGGACAGGATCAGCCGCCCGGAACCGGTGCCGTCGCGGATCAGACTGTTGGACGACGTGATGGTCCCGCCGAGCGTCAGATTGCCCGAACCGGTGATATCCATGACCGTCGCGGCCGAAAGGACCATGGGCGCGGTGATGGTCTGGTTGGCACTGCTCTTTTGTTGGATGAAAGGAACCGAGCCCGCGAGGGTCAGCGTGCCGCCGGCCGCCGCGACGGTATAACCCGGGGCCGAGGTGTCGAAAAGAATACCCGCCACGGTTCGGCTGGTGCCGAAGTTCGACGTCAACTGCGCGGTCCCGACAGAGTCAAACACCGCCACCTGTGTCGTGCCCGGCCGGGAACCGCCCACCCAGTTCGAACCCGTGTTCCACTGGTTGCCCGTGCCGGCCCAGACCACGCCCGTCGCGGGCGTGGCAGTCAGCAAATAGGCATTGCCCAGGGAGCCGATGGCCGAGGTCGAACCCGCCTCGGTGGTCACCGGCCCGAGACCGGAAATGTAGATCGTGTTGAGATTGGCGGTCGAGATTCCCGCCTGGGTCGTGGCGAGTTTATCCGTGCCGTTCTCGTAATTGTTGATCACCAGCACGCCGCTCGACGGCGGGGTATAGTTGCCAAAGACAAAATTGTTCGCGGTGCCCGGCGTGCCAAAGTCGATGGTCGCGCCACCCGCGGCCGTGAGGTTGCCGACCTTTTCCGAATAGAGCCCGTTCAGGTTCAGCGTGCCGGACGATCCGATATTGAGCGCCGCCGTATCAGCAAACACCCCGCTGGCGCCGAGCGAAATCGTGCCGGAACTGATGGTGGTGGTGCCGGTGTAGGTGTTCGCCCCCGCGAGAATCAGTTCGCCGGCGCCCGTCTTCGTCAACGAGCCCGCCCCCGTGCCGCCATTGGCGATGACGCCCGAAAGGGTCGACGAGCCCGTGTCCACCTGCGTCGTGAGGATGCGACCGGTGTTGTTGTTCGAGAGGTTGACGGTCCCCGCCAGCGTGGCGTTGGCGAGCGTCAGGGTGCGGTCGCCCCCCGACTGGGTGACCGTGCCGTTAACCCGCAGATCCGAGATCCCCCCGTCGCCCGCCAGGGTGACGATGTTGTTGATGGTGTTCCCCGCGGTCGAGGCGATGGAGCCGCCATTGAGGGTGATCCCGCCGGTGCCGAAGCCGGAGTTGTTGTTTGTCGCGAGCGTGCCGCCCATCACGGTGGTGCCGCCCGAGTAGGTGTTCGCCGCGTTGAGCGAGACGGTGCCCGACTGCGATTTGGTGACGGCGCCGGTGCCGGAGACCACCCCCGTCGCGGTGGTGTTGCCCGTGCCGTCGAACGCCACGGTACGATTGCCGAGTGCGATGGGGCCGTTGAGGGTGAGATTCCCCGTGCTGTTCTCCCGGATGGTGATGTCGTTATTGAGGACGAGGGCGGAGTTGATGATGTGGTCGGCGGCGCCGCGCGTCTGGGTGACCGCGATGCCGGTGAAGCCCGGCACACTGCCGGCATCGAAGGTCACGGTGTTGTTGTTCAACGTATAGCTGAACGGCGCGTCGATCTGCAGCGATCGCACCGTGCGGTTGCTGCCGGTGTTGATCGTCTGGGCGGTCGAGACGTACGTGTTGTCGAAGAGGATATCCGACCCGGCCGATGGCACCACGTTCGGATACCAGTTGTTCGCGCTCGCCCAGAGGCCATCGCCCGACCCCGCGTCCCAGAGATTCGCCACCAGCGTGGTGACATTGAGGTTGCGCACCTCGTGATAATTCGTCGAACCGCCGGTGCCGGACGAGAAGCCGAATTTCAAAGTGTCCGGACGGGCGTAGCCGGACAGGTCCATCGACAGCACCGTTTGCGCCGAGGCGCCGCCCTGCTGCAGGGTCACGGTGAGTTGATTGGTGGGCGAGAGCAGCAGTTGAATGCTGTTCACCCCGGTCGGCCGGGTGCCGACGGAAGGAGTGTCGATCGAGGTCGCGAGCGTGCCGGTGCCGCCAAGATAATCGTACCCGGTCGTGCCCGAACCGGGACCGCGCACCGCGAAGGAATCGGGGGTGAACCCGATGCCGCCAACGCGCCCCTCGGTGGGATTGGAAAAATTGCCAAATTCGTCAACCGCAACGCCGAGGTAGCCGCCGTTGAGGCCGCTCACACCGGGTTTTTGCGCGTAGCCGAGTGAACCACCGTTGGCCCCGACGGCAAACGTCTGCGACCCGTCGAAGAGGAAGAACACCAGCCCGTCCGCACCCGATCCGCCCCAGCTCGCGTAGTCAAACGAGGCGTAAACCGTCGCGTTGGCCGCCGTGAAGGCATTGTTGTAATACGCACTCGTCGCCTGGTTGCCACCCGTCGAAGTCAGACGCAGCCAACCATCGCCCGCCGGATCAGCACTGCCCGAGGTCAGCCCTGGAGTGAAGCCGGTGCCGGCAAACGTCCAATCGGGATTGGTGGTCGTAGCATTCTTGAAGGTCTCCGTCACCACGGCCTGCGCCAGCGCCATCGAAACCAGCTGGGCGGAGAGCACCAAGGTGAGGAGGGTTCGGGAGGCGGTTTTCATTTGGGTTGATCCGACCATGATGGGCTAGGTCATCACATCCAATCCCAATCTAGGGGTTTACCCCTAGTACAACTACGTACCCCGGATGCCGCAATGTTCCAGTTGCAACAGGTGCGCCGTTGGTATGGCCGATCACGCGGTCCCGAAATCCTATCGCAAATTGAGCTTTTGGGGAAATACCTCCCCGGGCTGATTGTGATGCCCTCCTGGCATGAGGTCCGCGGCCCGCATTCACCGACCTCCTGCCACCCATGCGGGCGCGTACCCGTCATGCCCTCCAGGCATCACGGCTAGGCTGACGGAATATTTCCCTTGGCCGCACTTTTTTGCTAGCCTGAGAACCGGCACCGGACCGTCTGCATCCCAGACTGTCGCTGATTGGGGTGCCCCCACGTCCGCATGAATCGTACCGACACTCTCGCCATCCGCACCCTGCTCACCATGGGACGCCAACGGCTGGGCCTCGAGGAGTCACAGGGGCTCGCTGTGTTCAACCTCGCCGCCGCCGGTGCCGCCATGGGCCACGCCCTCCACGGGGCCTTGGTCAGACACCGCCTCACCACTCTGCAATTCGATGTACTGGTCCTCCTCTTCGCGCTCGAACCCCGACCCGTCACGCCCTCCGAACTTTCCCACTGCGCCGGCGCCAGCCGCTCCTCGGTCTCCGGCGCCGTGGGCGAACTCCTCTCCCGTGGTCATCTCGGGGCCGTGCGCGCGGGTGAGGATCGGCGCCAGTTGGAAATCAGCCTGACTGAATCCGGCCGCGATCTCACCGAGGCGGCGGTCACGGACTATTTGCAGGTGCTGGCCGGACTTGCCGCCAAAGTGTCTGACCTTCCCGCTCCGTCTCCTCCCCTCGTCGATCCCCGGCCGTCGCCGGAAACGTTTACCTTCGTCCCCCCTTTGCCATGAAAAAAACCTTCTTCCTTACGCTCGTCGCCGCGCTCGCCGTCCTGGGTGTCATCTTCGGCGCCAAGTATCTCTCGATTCAGCGGGCCATGGCCGCCCACGGGCAGATGAAAATGCCACCCGTCACCGTCGCCGCCGCCACCCCGATGGCGCAGGACTGGCAGACGACGCTGTCCGCCGTCGCTACGCTCGAAAGCCATCGGGGCATCGTGGTCAAGACCGAGCTTGAGGGGCCCGTGGTGCGGGTGGTCTTCTCCTCGGGGGCCGAGGTGGCAGCCGGCGCCTTGCTCGTCGAACTCGACACCGCCCGCGAGCAGGCGCAGCTCAAGGGTCTCATCGCCGCCACCCGGCTCGCCGAACTCTCGCTGCAGCGGGCCCGCGAGCTGCGCCAGCACGAAACCAATTCCGCCGCCGATCTCGACGCCGCCGAGGCCGCCTTCACCCAGGCGCAGGCCGCGGCCGAGCAGGTTCGCGTCGTGATCGAAAAGAAGCACATCGTCGCCCCCTTCGCCGGCCGCCTCGGCATCACCCAGGTCAACCCCGGTCAGTTTCTGCGGGTGGGCGATCCCCTGGTGCAATTGGAGTCGCTCGACCCCATCTACGCCGACTTCGGCCTGCCCCAGCAGGATGTGGCCCTGGTCCGGGTCGGCTTGGAGGTGCAGCTCGTGATCGACGCCTACCCCCGGCGCAGGTTTGCCGGCACCATTGCGGCCATCAACCCGCGCATCAGCGCCGACACCCGGAATCTTCGCGTCCGGGCCGTGCTCGCCAACCCCGAGGGAGCGCTCCGCCCGGGCATGTTCGGGCGCATCGAGGTGGCCCTGCCCGGCTCGCAGCCCGTCCTCGTGCTCCCCGCGACCGCCCTCGTGCACAATCCCTACGGGGACTCCGTCTTCGTGATCGAGAATGGCGCGGCGCAGCAGAAAATCGTCCAATCGGGCGCGCGCCGGGGCGACCTGATCGCCATCACCTCCGGGCTCCTGGCGTCGGAACAGGTCGTGATCGCCGGCCAGCTCAAGCTCCGCAACGGCGTCCCCGTGCGGGTCGACAACACCGTGGCACCCGACGCGAATCCCGCCCCGACGCCGCCCGAGAGCTGAGGCCCCGCCATGCGTTTCACCGACCTCTTCATTCGCCGTCCCGTCCTCGCGACGGTCGTCAACCTGTTCCTCCTGCTTGCCGGCTGGCTGGCCATCAAGGCGATGGTCGTGCGGCAGTATCCGCAGACCAACAACGCCATCGTCAAGGTCTCCACCATTTATCCCGGAGCCAGCGCCGACCTCGTGCGCGGCTTCATCACCACGCCGCTCGAGCGCGAAATCGCCTCGGCCGACGGCCTCGACTACGTCGAATCCGTCAGCGCCCCCAACGTCTCGGTCATCACCGCGAAACTCCGCCTCAATTACGACCCGAACGACGCCCTCACGCAGATCACCTCCAAGGTCAACCGCGTGCGCAGCGAGCTGCCGGCCGACGCCCTGGATCCGGTCTTCGACGTCGCCATCGGCGAGACCACCGCGTCGATGTACCTCAACTTCACCAGCACCAGCCTCGCCCCCAACCAGGTCACCGACTACCTGATCCGCGTCGTCCAGCCGAAGCTCTCCACCGTCGAGGGGGTGCAGAAGGCCGACGTCCTGGGCGGGCGCATCTTCGCCATGCGCATCTGGCTCAAGCCCGAGCGCATGGCCGCCTACGGGCTCAGCCCCTCCGCCGTCTGGCAGACCCTCGCCGCGCAGAACCATCTCTCGGCCGTCGGCAAGACCAAGGGATCGATGATCTCCATCAACCTCACCGCCGGCACCGACCTGCACTCCGCCGACGAGTTTCGCCGCCTCGTCATTCGCGAGCAGCACGGCGAGATCATCCGCCTCGGCGACCTGGCCGATGTCGTGCTCGGCGCCGAGGACTACGACGTCGATGTGAAGTTCAACGGCAAGTCGACCACGGTCATCGCCATTTCCGTGCTGCCCACCGCCAACTCGATCGACGTGATCAAACGCGTCCGCGCGGTCTGGCCCGAGATTGTCAGCCAGGTCCCGACCGGCATCGAGGCTACGATCGTCTACGACGCCACCGAGTTCATCAACGACTCCATCCACGAGGTCGTGATCACGCTGCTCGAAGCCATGCTCATCGTGGTGGCGGTCATCTACCTCTTCCTCGGCTCGTTTCGCTCGGTCGTCATTCCGATCGTGGCGATCCCGCTCTCCCTCGTCGGCTGCGCCACGCTCATGCTCGCCCTGGGCTTTTCGATCAATCTGCTCACGCTGCTGGCCATGGTGCTCGCCATCGGCCTCGTGGTCGACGACGCCATCGTCGTCGTCGAAAACATCCACCGCCACATCGAGGAGGGGCTCACGCCCCTCGACGCCGCGCTCCAGGGGGCCCACGAACTCGTCGGGCCCGTCATCGCGATGACGATCACCCTCGCCGCCGTCTACGCCCCCATCGGCCTCCAGACCGGGGTCACCGGCGCCCTCTTCCGCGAGTTCGCCTTCACGCTCGCGGGTTCCGTCATGGTCTCCGGCTTTGTCGCCCTCACGCTCACGCCGATGCTCAGTTCGCGGCTCCTGCGCCACAACCCCAACCCCCGCGGCATCGAACACCTGCTCGACGTCGCGTTCACCCGGTTGCGCGACCAGTACGAACGCCTCCTCGATCACGTGCTCAACGCCCGCCCGGCCGTCTACCTCGTCGCCGTCCTCATCCTCCTCGCCCTCGGGCCGTTCTTCATGTTCGCCAAGAAGGAACTCGCCCCCGCCGAGGACCGCGGATTCATCATCACGATCTCGAACGGCTCGCCCAACGCCACGCTTGACCAGACCCTCCGCTACTCCGGACAATTCGGCGCCATCGTCCACGACCTGCCCGAAACCAAGGCCTATTTCTCCATCACGGGTTTCGACATGGCGGCCGGTCTGCCCAGCCCCAGCGCGGGCCTCACCGGCATCGTCCTGAAATCCTGGACCCAGCGCACCCGGAAGGCCGGAGAGCTGATCGGCCCGCTGCTCGGCGCCGCCAGCGGGATCGCCGGGACCAACTCGGCCGCCTTTCTCCCCCCCGCCCTGCCCGGCGCCGGCGGCGGCCTGCCGGTCCAGTTCGTCGTGAGTTCCACGCAGGACCACGATCGCGTCCTCGCCGTCGCCAATGAATTACTCCGGCGCGCGCTGGCCAGCGGCCGGTTCATGTACGGCGACAGCGATCTGAAGTTCGACCAACCCCAGGCCGAGGTCGTCGTCGACCGCGACAAGGCCGCCGCCCTCGGGATCAGCATGAAACAATTGGGTGGCGATCTGGGCGCGATGCTGGGCGGCGGCTACGTCAACCGTTTCGCGATTCAGGGCCGCGCCTACAAGGTGATCCCGCAGGTCACCCGCACGTTTCGCCTGAACCCGGAACAGCTCGGCGGTTATTACATCTCCTCCGGAACGGGCGAATTGGTCCCACTGGCGAACGTCGCGAAGATCGTCCGCTCCACCCAGCCGCGCGATCTCCGCCGCTTTCAGCAGCTCAATTGTGCCACGCTCGGCTTGCTGCCGGCCCCGGGCGTGTCGATGGGCGACGCGCTCGATTGGCTCAATGCGGAGGCCCGCCTGGTGTTTCCCAGCGGTTTCGCGTCCGACTACAAGGGCGAGTCCCGCCAGTTCGTCCAGGAAGGCAGCTCCCTCACCGCCACCTTTGTCCTGGCGATTGTCGTCATCTTTCTCGTGCTCGCCGCCCAGTACGAAAGCTTCCGCGATCCGTTTATCATCATGATGTCGGTCCCGTTGTCGCTGGCCGGGGCGATGGTCTTCCTGTTCTTCAACGTCGCCACGCTGAACATCTACACGCAGGTCGGCCTCATCACCCTCGTCGGTCTTATCACCAAGCACGGTATCCTCATCGTCGAGTTCGCCAATAAGCTCCGGACCCAGGGTTATGGCGCGCGCGCCGCCGTCGAACACGCCGCGGGGGTCCGACTGCGGCCGATCCTCATGACGACGGCGGCGATGGTGCTCGGCGTGGTCCCGCTCGTCCTCGCCCGCGGCGCCGGCGCGGAGGCCCGCTTCAGCATGGGACTCATCATCGCCACCGGCATGTCGATCGGCACCTTCTTCACGCTGTTCGTCGTTCCCTCCTTCTACGTGCTGATCTCCCGGCCGGATCCCGCGCCGGTCCCGCCGCCAACCGCGGTCGAAGATTCATCCTCGCGATAACCCGCGCTGCTACCGGCCCAATCTCCGCCCCCGGGTTCGCCCGCGCGGCGATGTTTCGTACGCTGGCCGCGTGGAACTTCGCCATCTTCGCTACTTCCAGGCGGTTGCCGAGCTGCTCAATTTCAGCCGCGCCGCCGAACGCCTGCACGTCGCCCAGCCGGCCCTGAGCCGCCAGATTCGGGACCTGGAAAATGAGATCGGAGCGCGTCTCTTCGATCGCAACCGCGTGCGCGTCCAACTCACCGACGCCGGGCGCACCTTGTACAGCCACGCCGAAAAGATCCTCGCCCAAGTCGAGCTGGCCGTCGCCAGCGTACACGAAACCAACCGGGGTGCCGGGGGTGAACTCATCATCTGCAACGACTGGCGTCTCGCCATCAACCTCATCCCCGCCACGATCGCCGAATACCGCGCCCGCTATCCCCAGGTCGGGGTCGTGCTGCAGGAGGTGCTTCTCCACCGCCAGCTGGCCACCCTGCGGTCCCATCGGGCCCACCTGGGTTTTATGCCGCGCGACGAGGTGGTCGCGCGGGGGGACCTCGATTTCCTGCCCGTCGCCCGGCTCGAGATTCTGGTCGCGGTCGGTCCGGACCATCGGCTGGCCTCCCGGCGGGCTGTGCGGATCGCCGAATTGCGCGACGAACGCTGGCTGCGCATCACCGGTGACCGCGGCGAGGGCTACAACGCGTTTGTCAACCAGGTCTGCCGCCTCGCCGGCTTCACCCCGAGTTTTCACGGGGACGTGACCTCGCTCGAGACCTTGGAGACCGTCGTCGCCAGCGGTTTTGGGCTCTGCCTTCTGCCCGACATCCTGACCGTGAACCAGCGCCCGATGTTGCGCTTCCTCAAGACCGACTGCGCCTCTGTCGAACTCTGCGCGGTCTGGCCCCGCACGGAATCGTCCGTGCTGCTGCGCCAGTACCTCGACATCCTGCGCCGCCACCTGCCCGCGCCCCGGGGCCCGGCCGGCGCCGCCCCCAACGGAGCGCGCAGCCCGTTGCGCCGCCCGACCCTCGCCGTCACTTCCGCCGGCGACCGGCCGGCGGCTCTCGCCCCCTCGGCGTAAGTCACCCGCCCGTCCAGGCCACGGTGGCCGAAAGGTAAAGGTTCGGGCGCACGGGCTGGAGGTACCCGCCGCCCGAGAAGGGAACCGGCCTTCCGCTAGGCGCGCAGGCTCGCGCAGAACCGAGTCAGACGACTGATCCCCTTGGCGATGGTCTCGTCGCTGGTCGCGTAACTCAGCCGCAGATAACCCTCGGCCCCGAAGGCACTGCCCGGGACGGCCGCGACCTTTTCCTGATCGAGCAGGCGGTTGCAGAAATCGAGGTCCTTCAGGCCGAAGCTGCTCACGTTCGGGAAGAGGTAGAAGGCTCCTTCCGCCAGCAGGCACGTGATCCCGGGGATCTTGTTCAACTCGGCGTGCAGGAATTTCCGGCGCCGGTCGAAGGCGACGAGCATCTTCTGCACCGCGGCGTCGGTCTTTTCCTTCTCCTGCAGCGCCGCCAGGGCGCCGTATTGGGCAAAGGTCGTGACGTTGGACGTCATCTGGCTCTGCAACTCGGCGATCGCTTTTGCAATGGGGGCGGGCGCCAGCGTGGTGCCGATGCGCCACCCGGTCATTGCGTACGTCTTGGAGAAGCCGGCCACCGTGATGGTGCGCGCCTCGACCTCGGGGCTGAACGTGGCGACGCAGGTCGGCTTCACGTTGTCGTAGATGAGATGTTCATACATCTCGTCCGAGAGAATGTAGAGATTGTGCTTCAGGGCGACGGCGACAATCGCCTCGAGTTCCGCGCGGGTATAGACCGCGCCGGTCGGATTCGAGGGGCTGTTCAGGATCAGGAGCCGGGTCCGGGGGGTGATGGCGGCTTCGACCATGGCCGGGGTCAGACGGAACCCGGTGCGGTCGTCGGCCAGCACATACTTGGGCACCGCCCCCGCCAGTTTGACCATCTCGGGATAGCTGACCCAATACGGCGCCGGCACGATGACCTCATCGCCGGGGGAACAGGTGGCGAGCACGCCGAGGTAACAGTTGAACTTGCCGCCGGGCGACACCACCACCTGGGACGGCTTGGCCTTCAGCCCGTATTCGGCCGCATAACGATCGACGATCGCCTGGCGCAACGGCTCGATGCCCGGGGTCGGGGCGTACTTGGTCTTGCCCGCCCGGAGCGCGACAATGCACGCCTCCTTGATGTGCTCTGGGGTGTCGAAATCGGGTTCGCCGGCGGCGAAACCACAGACATCTTCACCCGCCGCTAGAAGAGCCTTGGCCTTGGCATCGACCGCCAAGGTCGGCGATGGCGAAACGTTGCGGGCCCAGGTGGAGAGTGGCGCGGGAGGTAGGTTCATGACAAACTGCCCGACCAAAATATCGCCGGGCCCGAAAGGCAAGCCCCGTGCTCGTCGCCGCTGGCTCTCAGGCAAAAAAAACGGCGGTCAGGGACCGCCGTCACGCTCCTGGATCTGGGGACGAGGTCTATTTCTTCTTCCCCACCCGCATGGGCAACGCCTCGAGGGCGAGCCGCAGCAATTCTCCCACACTCGCGTCCTTCTGCTTCGAGAAACGCTTGAGGGTCGCGCGCTGCGCCGCCGTGATGCGCACGGAGATCTGCCGGTGCGGATCGCGATCCGGTTTGCAGGCGGCGAAGTCGAAACTCGCGATCGCCGTCCGGACCACCTCGCTGGCGGTGGCGAATCCGTGCCCCTTGCGGCACGATTCGATGCGCGCGATGAGCGACTCGGGGAGATCGAAGGTAAGCGGGGCGGAGGGCTTGCTAGATTTTTTGGCCATACAACGTTCGGGCTGAAGCTGAAAACAGGCCTACAAGGCACTCGCAATCGCCCGGCGGCAACGAAAAATTTCAACGAATTGCGTGATTAAAGAGCCGGCCACCCCGCCCCACCCGGCGAATCCACGGGACGGATTCGAATTCCCTCCGGCCGCCCGGCGGAGAAACCGCGCTCAAGCGCCCAGGTCGACGCCCTGGAGCACCTGCGCGTATGCCTCCGCCGGGGTGACCACCACCCGCCAGGCCTTCGCCCGAATCCCCGGTTCCGGCACCCGCTCATGTCGAATCAAGACCGTATCCACTCCGCAAGCGTGACCGCCGAGGACATCGACGTCGGCATCGCCGACGAACAGCATCGCCGCGGCCGAGCTTCCCAGCCGGCGCATGATCTCACGCAGCCCCGCCGGATCCGGTTTATGCGACGACAAATCGTCTCCACACACCACCGTGGCCAGCAGGACGTCGAGGCCGTGCTCCCGCAACAGGGCGTCAGTCGTCCGCCGATCCCGTCCGGTCCAAACGGCGGCCTTTGCGCCGCGTTGCTGCACCCGTTCGAGGAGCAAACGGGCCCCGGCGTAGAGCTGAATCGTGTGGGCGTACTCCTGATGGTACCACTGCATCCGGTGCAGCGCTTCCGGCACGTGCGCCGGGTCACCCACCAGTTTCGCCATGAAACTCTCCGGCGGCCCCCCGAGTTGGGCGAAGATCTCCATCGAGGTCATCCCCCCAAAGGGCGCGATCGCGTGCCGGATCGCCGCCAGGACCAGCGGCAGGCTGTCGATCAGGGTGCCGTCCAGGTCGAAGACGACCGCCTGCCGTGGAACGTCGATGCTCACGGATCAATGGGCACGATCAGCGAGGACGCCGGCGGCTCGATGAGCGCCACCAGGGTGTCCGGGGCAAAGACCGAAGCCGCCAAGCGGAGGTTGAGCGCGGCCCCAGTCACCTGGAACCGGGTCTTATCCCGCGTGATCTCGTTGCGATAATCGGCCTGCTTGGGAATATACTGCTCCAAGACTTTCTTCAGGCTGACCAGGGCGAACGTCTTCACGACCCGACCCGTGGGGCCGAGGAGTTCCGTCTGCATTAGCGCGTTGAACTGGGTGTCGAGATAGGCGCGGGCAGCGGCGATTCCGTCCTGTGGCGCCAGCAACCCCGCGGGAGCGCGAAAAGAATAGGCGTAAGCCGGGCGGCCCAACACCCGCGTAATCTTTTCCAGGGTCGCCTCGGGCCAGTAAAGAAACGGCATCTGCAGGTCGAAGGCCGACACCTCCACCCCCGGCACCAGGGGAGCGAGCGTGGCCGCCGCGTCCAACTTCACCACCTGCCCGTTGATCAGGCGCCAGACGGCGGATTGGGCGCCGTTTTGGAGCAGCAAACGCTGCGTGGTTCCCGCCCCATCCGTCAACTCGACCCGGAAAGCCGCCCCCGGGGCAGTCCGGCCTCCCCACAGCCGGCCGTGGTAGATCCTTTCCTCGCCCCGCCGCGGCAGTGCGCGGAGGTCAAATTCAAAGAAAAACTCCCCCGACAATCCCGCCCGACGAAACTGGTCGAGGATCCGGGCGGCTTCCTCGGCTTGGGGCTTGCCGGCCTGGGACAGCTCCGGCGGAGCCGCCGCAGGCACCGCACCCCGGCACAGCGCCGTCAGGCCCAACGCTAAAAAAAACGCCCGCCAAACGAGGGCGGGCTCATTACTGCCGGCCGAGCACATCGCTCTCGCGCCGGGCCTACTTGCCGGGAGCGGCGTTTGCCGGCGGCGTGGGGGCCGCTTCGGGTGTGGCCGCAGGAGGCAGCACCACTCCGGAAGCCGGGGTGGTTCCGGTGGCCGCAGGCACCGACGCCGTGGCGGCGGGTGCGGGAGCAGGCGCGGCGGGCGCAGCAATGGTCGGCAGGGCGCTGCCCGAGGCCGCATTGGCGTGAGAACGCTCGTAAATCCTTCCCAGATAGAGCATTAAAGCCAATACGAAAAACAGGATCGCGGAATACTTGGTGGCCTGAACCAGCACATTGTTGGTATCGGCGCCAAAGGCGGCTTCCGCTGCGCCGCCGCCCAGTGCCGCGCCCATACCGCCGTCCTTCGACTTCTGCATCAGCACGACGAGAACGAGGAACAACGACACCAGGATCAGGATGAAGGTAAGAATACCGAGGGCTATGCTCATGGGAAAGGGATCAGGAGTGCAGACCTCGGCGCGCCTTGTCAACCGCGACTTGGCGTCAGGCGGAAATCCAACCGATCGATCCGCCGGGACGCAGGGAAACTTCCGTCCGGATCCTCGCGTCAGGCCTCGACTCCGATCTTTTCCAGCAGCCGCTGCAGGTCTTCGTTGCCGCGGTACTCAATCACAATTCGACCTTTCTTCGGCGTATGGAACAACGCCACCCGGGCGCCCAGATGAGAGGACAGCTTCTTCTCAATGCCCGCCACGGCGGCCGCATCCTTGGGCGAAATCCCGCCCCGGGGGGGCCGGGCTCCGGTCGTCGCCGGGGGATGGACCTTCGCGACGCCGGCCAGTTTCTCGGTCGCCCGCACGCTCAGGCCCTCCTCAATGATCCGGCGCCCGAGCAGCGCCCGAAACGAGGTGTCCTCCACGCCCAACAAGACCTTGGCGTGCCCCACGGAGATCAGCGTCTTGGCCAGATAGCCCTGCAATTCGGCATCCAGCGAGAGCAAGCGCAGGGCATTGGCCACCGAGGCGCGGCCCTTGCCGACGCGCTCGGCCGCGGTCTCCTGGGTGAGATCAAAATCCCGGATCAGGCTCGCATAGCCGTGCGCCTCCTCGATGGGGTTGAGCCCCTCGCGCTGCAGATTCTCGATCAGGCCAATGGCGGCGGCGGATGCATTGCTGGCTGCGACGATCCGCGCCGGGATCGATTTGATCTTCAGCAACTGAAACGCCCGCCACCGGCGCTCGCCCGCGAGCAATTGATAACGATCACCGACCCGGCGCAGGACGATGGGCTGCAACAAACCCTCGGCACGGATGCTTTCCGCCAATTCGCCGAGTTGCTCGGGGGTGATTTCCCGGCGCGCCTGATAAGGACTGGGCTCGATCAGGTGCACGCCGATTTCCAGATAACCCGCCGCCGCGGCGGGAGCGCGGCCCCCTTCCGGAGGGGCCGAGGGTGGGACCGCGGGTTTGGAAGCGGCGATCAAGCCGCCGAGACCGCGGCCGAGGCGGGATTTGGGTGCTGCCGACATGTGATATTATTTTCCTCCGGGAATGAAGAGCGTCTGACCGACGGTGATGCGAGAAGGATCTGCGAGTTTGTTGGCGTTGACGATATCCTGCTGCCTGGCTCCGGTCCGTTTCGCAATCTCGGCGAGCGTATCGCCCTTTTGCACCGTATAGCTGATCCCTTCCTTGGAAAAATTGTCGGCGAACCGGGTGGGCCCCGCGGGGTGGGAAGGTTGCGCCTTCGCGAGCGAGTCGAGGGCCGCGTTGGTCTGCCGGGCGAGTTTCTCCATTTGGGCGGCGACATGCTGCAGCGTCTCCGCCTTCGAGGCGGCCACCAGCGCCCGGAGTTCGCGGTTCAGTTCGGCGACCGCCTCCCTGACCTCGGCGAGGGTCGCAGAGGACTTGTCGGCGGCGGCCGTGCGCTGGCGCAGTTCGGAGTTTTCCCGCTCCACCTGCTCGAGCCGCAGCGCCATCTCCCCAACGCGCTGGCTGAGACCGCGCACGTCCTCCCGCAGGTTGGCCAGCTCCACCTGGGGAGTCTGGGCGAATACAGTGGCGGGCAGAAAGCCGGCGACGATCAGACTTTTCCACATGGCAGGGAAACTGGTTCAATCAGCGGCTGAAAACAAGCGACATGTATCCCGGCAATCAACACGGTGAACGCACCCGGCAGTCTCCCGGCCATCCGACGGGAGCGGCGTGCCTTCTCCCCGGTCGGGCGGCTAGCGCGGGACGAGGAGCGTCGACATCGGACGCGACGCCAGGATCGTGCCCGCCGGCACCGGAAAGCCCCGCAGAAAATCGCCCGCCGGCAGCATACGCCCGCCCGGGCGCTGCAACCTTCGCAGCCGCAGCATCCCTGCGCCGGTCGCGACGAGGAGCCCGTCGGGGTCAAACCCAACCACCTCCCCGGGCGGCGACGCCGGCGGCGTGATTTCCACCGCATCCGCCAGCCCCAGTTTCACCGGCGCGCCGGCGATTTCGACGACGCAGCCCGGCCACGGGAAAAGTCCGTTGATGCGCGCCGCCAGCGCCTCCGCCCGGCCGGAGAAATCCAGCGTGCCGTCTGCTTTCGTGAGCTTGCGACAGTACGTGGCCTCCGCCTCCACCTGTTCGTGAAACGACAGCGTCCCGGCCGCCAAGGCGGGGAGCGTGCGCGCGAGCAGGCGTACACCCGCTGCGGCCAGCCGCGATTCAAGGTCGGCCGCCGTATCCAGCCGACCCACCGCCACCCGCTCGACCTCGGCGACCGGCCCCGCATCGAGCCGGCGCACGATGCGCATCAGCGTTACACCTGTCTCCCGCTCCCCGCTGGCCACTGCGGTTTGGATCGGCGATGCGCCCCGATACCGGGGCAGGATCGACGTGTGGAGATTCAGGGTGCCGAGCCGCGGTGTGGCGATGAACTCCTCCCGCAGCAGGTGGCCGTAGGCCATCACCAATGCCACGTCGGGCGTGAAGGCCGCCACCTGATCGCGTACGGCGCCGGTCAGCTTTTCCGGTTGCAGCACCGACACGCCGCCGGCCTGCGCCCACGCCTTGATTGCGTTGGGTTGCACTTTCTGCCCCCGGCCGACGGCCCGGTCCGGTTGGGTGAGGACCGCCACCACCCGGCCCAGCTCCGACCCGGCTCCCGCCAGCCAACCCAAGAGCGGCAGGGCAATCGCGTCTGACCCCAGGAAGACAATGCGCAGCGGAACACTCACCGCGGATGGTCCGGGACGGCGGGTAAGCCCACCCGCAACCGGGCGGCACGTTGTCCCAGCCTGTTCCCGGGACTGAATTCTCGAGGCATGTTCAAGCGGTGGAGGTCTAGATTTCCACCCGCTGGGTTCAAAGCAATTCCGCCCCTCCCGCGCGCGACCCTCCCCGCCGTCGCGGCTTTTTCATTAGACTTCGGCCGCGGACCGCCCCCATTCTCGCCGCGGAAATGGCTGAAAACCGCAAGTCCTTCTTCATTCTCGCCCTCGCCTTCAGCCTGGTCGTGACCTTGAGCGCCATCGTCGCGGATGACGAGTTGCGGGAGAAACTCGGCAACACGTATTACATTATCACGCTCGCCATCATCGGCTGCGTGCTGCTCGTGCTGGCGGGCTACGCGTGGGATCGCACCCTGGCGCAACGCCTGAAATCGCTCCGTTCGGCGGTGCCCGTCAGTGCGGAGGAACCCGCCGGCGAATCGGATCACGACGAGATTATCGGCCTGGCCCGCAACATTGAACGCATGGCCCGGGCGCTGCAGAAGACCGAGGCCAGCTACCGCGGGATCGTGGAGGATCAGGTCGATTTGATCTGCCGCTACCGGCTCGACGGCCGGCTCACCTTTGTCAACAGCGCCTACGCCGGGGCCTTTGATCGCAAACGCGCCGATTTGATCGGTCAGGCGTTCCCGCTCGTTGATCCCGGCGCGGCGATCGGCGATGGGCCCTACAGCTTTGAGCGCGAGGTTGAATTTGCCGACGGGCGCCGCCGCTGGCTCCTGTGGACCCAGCGACCCATCCGGGATGACACCGGGGCCACGCTCGAGTACCAGGCCGTCGGGCACGACATCACCCTGCGCAAGGAAGCGGAGGCGGCCATGCTGAACGCCAAGGAGGCGGCGGAGGCGGCGGATCGGGCCAAGAGTGAATTCCTCGCCATCGTCTCCCACGAGATTCGCACGCCCATCCACGGGGTCATCGGTTTTGCGCAAATCCTCGCCGAGTCGCCCCTGTCGCCCGAACAGCGGGAACACGTGGAGATCATCAAGTCGAGCGCCCTGGCCCTGGAAAAACTCATCGCCGACATCCTCGATCTTTCGAAGATTGAGGCGGGCAAAATCGAAATCGAATCGTCCCCGTTCGCCCTGCATCACCTGACGGAGGAACTGGTGGCCTTTTTCCAACCGCGCGCCCGCGCCGCCGCCCTTTCCCTGACCGTGGCGATCGACCCCGACGTCCCGGTCATCGTCAACAGCGACGAGGCGCGCATTCGCCAGATTCTCACCAACCTGATCGGCAACGCCCTGAAATTCACCGAACGCGGCAGCATCAAGGTCCAGGTTTCCTGCCTGCGAGGGGCCCCGATCAACCAGCGGGAAACCCGCCGGGCGCTGCGGCTCTTCATCGCGGTGATCGACACCGGCATCGGCATCCCCGCCGAGAAGATCTCCCGGCTGTTCAAGCCCTTCAGCCAGGTCGATCTGTCCTCGGACCGGCGCCGGAGCGGCACCGGCCTCGGGTTGATCATTTCCAAGCGACTCTGCGAACTGATGGGCGGCACCATCTCGGTCGAGAGCAAGCCCGGCACCGGCACGACCTTTCGTTTCTCCGTGCTGGCAGATTATGAGAAGGGCGACACCACGGCGCCCTTTGTCCGGCCGGCCCAGACCCCGACTCAGTAGCGGTAGTGGTCCGCCTTGTACGGCCCGCCGACCGGAACCCCGAGATAGGCCGCCTGATCCTTGGTCAGCCGCGTGAGTTTGGCGCCAATCTTGTCGAGGTGCAGCCGGGCGACCTCCTCGTCCAGGTGTTTTGGCAGCCGGTAGACCCCGACGGCGTACGTATCCCGGTTCCGCCACAAATCCATCTGCGCGAGGGCCTGGTTCGTGAAGCTGTTGGACATGACGAACGAGGGGTGTCCGGTGGCACAGCCGAGGTTGACGAGGCGGCCTTCGGCCAGCAGGTAGATGCTGCGGCCGCTGGGGAAGGTGTAGAGGTCGTATTGCGGCTTTACGTTGATCCGCCGCGCGTCGGAGGTGTTGAGGCGCTCGACCTGGATCTCGTTGTCGAAATGGCCGATGTTGCACACAATCGCCTGATCCTTCATCCGCCGCATGTGCTCGAGCGTGATGATGTCGCGGTTCCCCGTGGTCGTGACATAGATGTCGGCGGTGCCCAGGGTGGACTCGATGGTGTTGACCTCGAAGCCCTCCATCGCGGCCTGCAGGGCGTTGATGGGATCGATCTCGGTGACGATGACCCGGGCGCCAAAACCCTTGAGGGAAAACGCCGAACCCTTGCCGACGTCCCCATAACCGCAGACGCAGGCCACCTTGCCGGCAATCATGACATCCGTGGCCCGCTTGAGGCCGTCGGCGAGTGACTCGCGGCACCCGTAGAGGTTGTCGAACTTGGACTTCGTGACGGAGTCGTTCACGTTGATCGCGGGCACCCGGAGCTTGCCCTTTTCCATCATCTGGTAGAGCCGGTGCACGCCGGTCGTCGTCTCCTCGGAGACGCCCCGCCACTCCTTCGCCATTTTGGTCCAGCGCGTCGCATCCTCCGCGTGGAGGCGTTTGAGCACGTTCTTGATCACCTGTTCCTCGTGGGAACCCGAGGGGGTGTTCACCCAGTCGCTGCCCTCCTCCAATTCACAGCCCTTGTGAATGAGCAGCGTCACGTCGCCGCCGTCGTCCACCACCAACTGGGGGCCCTGGCCGCCCGGAAAGGAAATCGCGCGGACCGTGAGATCCCAGTACTCTTCGAGGGTCTCGCCCTTCCACGCAAACACGGGCGTGCCGGTCTCCGCGATGGCCGCCGCAGCGTGGTCCTGGGTGGAGAAGATGTTGCAGGACGCCCAGCGGACCGCGGCCCCGAGTTCCTTCAGGGTCTCTATCAGCACCGCCGTCTGAATGGTCATATGCAAGGACCCCGTGATCCGAACTCCGGCCAGGGGCTGCTTGGGTCCGAATTTCTTTCGCACCGCCATCAGTCCCGGCATCTCGTGCTCGGCAATGGAGATTTCCTTGCGGCCCCAACCGGCGAGGGCGAGGTCCTTGACCGCGTAATCCGGCTGGGCGGAACGGCGGGTGGTTTTTTTTGTGACAGTGGCCATGGAAAAAGATTCGTTTCTTAAGAGGAGGAGAACAAAGGGACGGCGGGCCTATTTGACGGCCGCCAGCAACGCGCGAACCTTCCGGGTGTCTTCCCACGGCAGCCCCTGCTTGCCGAAGTGTCCGTAATTCGTCGTCTGGCGGTAAATTGGCCGCAGCAGATTGAGCTGTTTGACAATGTCCGCCGGCTTGAAGCTGAAAACCTGCTGCACCGCCGCGGCAATCCGGTCGTCGGGCACCTTGCCCGTTTCGAACGTATCCACAAACACACTCACGGGCTTGGGATGACCAATGGCGTAGGCCAGCTGGAGTTCGGCGATGTCGGCCAAACCCGACGCGACAATGGTCTTCGCCACCCAGCGGGCCATGTAGGCCGCGGAGCGATCCACCTTCGAGGGGTCCTTGCCGGAAAACGCCCCGCCGCCGTGGCGGCCCCAGTCGCCGTAGGTGTCGACGATGATTTTGCGGCCGGTCAGGCCGGAATCACCCTGCGGTCCGCCGATGACAAAGCGGCCGGTGGGGTTGATCAGATACTCCGTGTTGCGGTTGAGCATCGCCGCCGGAATCACCTTCTGAATCACGTTGGCAATCAGAAATGCCTCAATCTGCGCATGGGTGACGTCCGGCGTGTGCTGGGTCGAAATAACCACGTTCACCACTTCTGTCGGCCGCCCGTCCACGTAGCGAACCGAGACCTGCGACTTGGCGTCCGGGCGAAGCCAATTGACCTTGCCGCTCTTGCGCAGGGCCGTGAGCTCCCGTCCCAACCGGTGGGCAAACATGATCGGGGTCGGCATCAGTTCGGGCGTCTCGTTGCAGGCGTAGCCGAACATCAAGCCCTGGTCCCCCGCCCCCTGCTCCGCGGTCTTCTTGCCTTCCGATTTCGCCGCATCCACCCCTTGCGAAATGTCCGCGGACTGCGCCGTCAGGTAATTGTTGATGAAGACCGTGTCGGCATGAAAGACATCATCGCTGTTGGTGTAGCCGATCTCGCGGATGGCATCGCGGATGACCTTGCCCAGATTGATGGCCTCCTCGAGGGCGCGCGTCTTTCCGGTCTTCTTGTCCTGCAGTTTCGGAATGGTGATCTCGCCCCCGACCACCACGACATTCGACTTCACAAAGGTCTCGCAGGCGACGCGACTGGTACGGTCCACCGCGAGGCAGGCGTCGAGCACGCTGTCGGAAATGAGATCGGCAACCTTGTCAGGATGACCTTCGCCGACGGACTCGGAGGAAAAAACGAACGATTTGGGCATGAGATTGGGAGTTCGGGAGGAAGCCAACCAGTGTGCCCCGCCTCCCGGCAAGCTCAAATATCAACGCATTCAGATTTCGTGATATGTTCCTCTTCCAATCCCGGCGACCCGCGCCGGCAACCCGCCATGATCGCCGTGGCCCGAAAGATCCAGTTGCGCTGGGTGGGGGCGTCGGCACACAACAGAACCGTAATGGATTCGCCTTCAACCACTCCTCTCCCCTCGTTGCAGGGACGCCGGATTCTCGTGGTGGACGACGACCGTCTGAATATTCGCATTCTGGGGGGAATTCTGCGCCCGGAGGGATACGTCCTGGCCGAGGCCGACACGGGCGAACGCGCGCTGGAGGTGCTGGCCGAATTCAAACCCCATCTCGTGCTCCTTGATGTCATGATGCCCGGCATCGACGGGTTCGAAACCTGTCGCCGCATCAAGGCGACCTACGGCGAGGCGAGCCCTCCGGTCATCTTTATCACGGCGAAAACGGAGGCGGACGATGTGGTCGAAGGCCTGGAGGTCGGTGCCGTCGACTACCTGCCCAAGCCGTTCAAACCCAAGGAGGTCAAGGCCCGGATCCGTTCCCACCTGCAGAACCAGTATTTGTCCGAGCAGCAGCAACTGCTGGTCGAGCAACTCAGCAAGGCCAACGCGGCCAAGAACCGCTTTCTGGGCATGGCCGCCCACGATCTGCGCAATCCGCTCGCTTCGATCCGCGGGCTCGCCGAGTTCCTGAGTGACGGCGTCGTCGGCCCCCTGAATCCTGATCAACTGGATCTGATCAAGACGATCCTCGAGGCGAGCCAATCGATGCTCACCATGGTGAACGAATTGCTCGACGTCGCCACGATCGAATCCGGCGAGCTCAAACTGAACCTCGGCACCGCCGACTTGGGCAAGCTGGCCGCCGAGTGTGTCTCGATGATCAACATGGAGGCCGCGAAAAAGGAAACCCACATCGTGCTGGAGACCCCCGGCGATCCAGTCGAACTGACGATCGACGCTGCCAAGATGAAGCAGGTCGTCGACAATCTGCTGAGCAATGCGGTCAAGTTCTCCCCGCCCGGCTCCGCGATCAAGGCCATCGTCGCGACGACCCCGGCCGGCAAGAAGTGCAGCTTCTCCGTCCGCGATCAGGGACCGGGCATCCCGGACGACGAACGCGACAAGCTTTTCAAGGATTTCGGCCGGCTCTCGATCAAGCCGACCGGGGGCGAGAAGAGCACCGGCTTGGGGCTCGCCATCTGCCGCAAGATCGTCGATGCGCACCGCGGCGTCATCTCGGCCGAGAACCTGCCGGCCGGCGGCTGTGAATTCCGCGTCACGCTCCCTTCCCTTCCATGAACTTCACCGGCATGATCCTCCTCGTCGACGACGAGGCCCACATCCGAAAATTTGTCGCGCTGATCTTGAAGCAGCTCGGCAGCCCCATCATCGTCGAGGCCAGTAACGGGGAGGAAGCGATCGAGGTCTACCGGCGCGAAGACCCCGATCTGGTCTTGATGGATGTCAGCATGCCGCGCATGGACGGAATCGAAACGCTGAAGGCGCTCAAGGCCATCGATCCGGACTGCGCCGTGATCATGCTGACCTCGATCGTGAACCGCGAGACGATCGAACAGGCGCTTGAGGCGGGAGCGCTGAACTACATCCGCAAGGACGTCCCAAAGGAGGAGATTGCCAAGTCCCTCGCGGAGACCATCGACGCGACCTTCGATTTGGGCTGAGATCATCATGAGCGCCTCCGCCGAACCCACGCCCCTCCCCCCCGCGTCGCCCGCCCCCGTCATCGCCGAGGTCCGCTACTCGCTCCCCCAATTGCTCGAGGAGATCAAGGCCGAGCGGTCCGCGAGCACGTTTGCGATGGAACGTCTCGATCAGGACGAGATTGGAAAACTCTTCAAAGCCAAGGCCGCCCGTGGAAAGCCCAAGAATTAAGCAGTTCCTCGAACGCACGAGCCAATTGCCGCATTTCGATTTTGCGGCGGAGGTGGCGGCACTCGCCACCCGGCACGGCGACAACGTTTCGCTGATCCAGGCGGTGGTCGATGAAAAGCACCTGCCCAAGGATGACGCGTGCCGGCTGTGGGCCGACACGATGAACGTCGCCTATGTCGATCCGTTTGCCTCGGTGATCACCGAGGAGGCGGTGGAAAGGATTCCGGTGGAGGTCGCCCGCAAGGTGAAGGCGATCGGCCTGTATGTCCTGAACGGCGTGCTGACCGTCGCGATGGCGAATCCCGACGATCCGGAATTGCTGCGGCGCGTCGGGCAGATCGCCCAATTGCCGGTGAGTCCGGTGTTCGCCCTGCCGCGGGAAATCGAGGACGCCGTCGCCATCCACTACTGCACCGAGCAGGGGCTTGAGGAAAGCCTGGGTGAACTCGAACGTTCGAGCCTCTTCGACAAGCCGGAGATCGCCGGCGACAAGCTCGCCGCGCTCGCCGAGGACAACGCGCTCGTGCAGATTCTCGACGAAATCGTCTACTTCGGCATGCGCGAGCGCGCCACGGACATCCACATCGAGGCGCAGGAAACGCAGTCGCGCATCCGTTTCCGCATCGATGGCAACCTGCGCGAAATCCTCACCTATTCCCGCAAACTGCACCGGGCCCTGATTTCGCGCATCAAGATCCTCTCCAACCTCAACATCGCCGAATCGCGGTTTCCCCAGGACGGCCGCTTCTCCATGCCCATCGGCAGCCAGATGGCCAATTTCCGGGTGTCGACCATTCCCTCGGCCTACGGGGAAAAGGCCGTCATCCGCATCCTGGCCATGACCGGCAAGAAGTCGATGGTCACCCTCGACAAGATGATGATGTCGCAGACGATTCTCCGGCCCTTCAAGCGCCTGATCCAGAATCCGAATGGCATCGTCTTTGTCACCGGCCCGACCGGTTCCGGCAAGACCACGACGCTGTACGCCGCGCTGCACGAGATCAACACCCCCGACATCAACATCTCGACGATCGAGGATCCGATTGAGATTCAGCTCAGCGGCGTCACCCAGAGCCAGGTCAACTCCAACATCGACCTGAAATTCGCCACCATCCTGCGCGCCCTGATGCGGCAGGATCCCGACATCATCCTGATCGGCGAAATCCGCGATCTCGAGACCGCCAAGATTGCCACGGAGGCCGCCCTGACCGGCCACATTGTCTTTGCCACGCTGCACACGAACACCGCCCCGCAGGCGATTGTGCGCCTGCTCGAGATCGGCGTGGAACCCTACATGGTCGCCCCCTCGGTGATCGGAGTGCTGGCCCAACGCCTCGCGGCCCGCATCTGCGAGTCGTGCAAGGAAGTCTACTACCCGTCGCGGGAAACCCTGCTCAAGTACTTCAAGGACGAAGGGCTGACCGACGACATTCCCTTTTACCGCGGGCGGGGATGCCCGGCCTGCCGCCACACCGGCTACAAGGGCCGAATCGCGTTTCACGAACTGGTGCTGATCACCGAGGAGATTCGCACCATGATCAGCGAGGGCCGGAGCGTGCAGGAGATTTCCCGCGCCGCAGCCAAGGTCGGCTACCGGCCGCTCCGTTACGACGGCCTCAAGAAGGTCTTGCTTGGCCTCACCACGATTGAAGAAATAGAGCAGAACACGTCGTTCGAATGGGCCACCTGATCCCGCACGCTCCCGCCACCGTGCCTGGCGCCTCCGTTGCTGCGGCCTTGCCCCCGCCCCTCCTTTCCCAAACGTAACCTTCGTCGAAAATTCCATGCCAGACCCTGCCGTACTCGATCCCCAGGCCATTGAGAATCTCCGGGCGCTCAACCCCGGCGACAACGACGAGTTTCTCCGGGAAATCGCGGGCATTTTTCTGGAAGACACCCCGTTGCGGATTGCCGAACTCGATCAAAGTGCGCTGGCGGCCGACCTCCCCAAGTTCACCCGCGCGGCCCACAGCATCAAGGGCAGTTCCGCCAACATCGGCGCCAACTCGTTGCGGACGGCGGCCGAAGCCTTGGAAAACAAGGCGCGGATCGATGGACTCGCCGACGTGGTCCCCTTGGTGGCGGCAGTGAAGGCGGAGTTCGTCCGGACCCAGGCGGCGTTGCAGGCGTTGGTCGGCGCGTGAGCCAACCCGGCGGGCATCCGGCATCAGCGTTCGAGGAAATAGCCCTGTTGCCGGGCGCTGACGGGCAGAGATGCCCGCTCCATGACCTTGAGCAGGTCTTCCCAAATCATGCGTTTTTTCCGGTTCGTCGGCTCCCGCAGGATATAACTCGGATGATAGGTCACCATGAGGGGCTTCCCCTCGAAGTCGTGCCATCGCCCGCGCACGTCACCCAGGGTCTTGAATGACTTGAAGCCCAGCAGGCCGTGGGTCGCCGTCGCGCCCAGCGCCACCAGCACGTCCGGATTCACCACCTCGATCTGCGCCCGGAGGTAAGGCAGACCGTAGCGCATCTCGTCCTCCGTCGGCGGCCGGTTACCGACCTGCTCGCGACCGTCCGCTGTGGGCAGGCGCGGCCGCCAGTTCATGATGTTCCCGATATATACCTCCTCCCGGGAAAGGCCCATGCCTTGAATCATCTTCGTCAGCAACTGCCCCGCCGGACCCACAAAGGGTTCTCCCTGGATTTCCTCCTCGGCCCCCGGCGCCTCGCCCACGAACATGATTTTCGCGTCCAGGGAACCGACGCCGAGCACGACTTTCTTGCCGGGTCTGACGTTATCCTGGCAGGTCGGATCGGCCAGCACCTGGGCCTTGAGGGCTTCCCAGCGGGTGGATTTCTCGCCCGCCGGCAACGTCACTGTCGGGGCGGGTGGGAGCGCGGCAACCGCCGACGACGGCGGCAGGGTGACCACGGGCTCGGGGGCGCTGGCGGCGGGCGAAAGTCGCGTCGCCGGTGAAGGCGGCCGGTCGGCCAGTCGGGGTGTCGCCGGCGCTTTCCGCGCCCGCAACACTCCGCGCAAGCCGGCCAGCGTCTCGTCCGACACCGTCACCGTGGTGACTCCCGCCGCCTTGAGGCGGCGCAACTCGTCGGTGACCGCGTTGAGGGAGTGGCGCATCGTCTTTCAGGCCGTGCGGCTCTGCAGCAGTTTTTCAACGTGTTTGCCCAGCAAATCAAACTCGAGATTAACGGGGTCCCCCGCCCGCTTTTCCCGCAGATTCGTTACTTCCAGCGTATGCGGGATGATCCATACCGCGAGCGTGGTGTCGGTGACTTCCGCCAGGGTCAGCGAAATGCCGTCGATGGCGATGCTGCCCTTGTGCACCGTGTAACGCGTAAACTCGCGGGCCAGACTGACGCGGAGGTAATGGTCCTTGCCGCGCGGTTCGAAGACGTCGACGACGCCCAAGGCGTCGATGTGCCCGGTCACAAAGTGCCCGCCCATCTTCCCGCCCAGACGCAGGCTCCGCTCCAGGTTGACGAGCGCACCGGGTTTCAGCGCGCTGAAATTGGTCAAACGCCGGGTCTCCTCCAAGAGGTCAAACCGAATCGACGCGGCGTCGAATTCGGCGGTGGTCAGGCAACAGCCGTTGACCGCGATGCTGTCGCCCAGAGCGAGTTCAGCCAGCGCGGCGCGGGCCGCGAGGCGAAGGCTCCAGGCGCCGACCCCGGGCTCGAAGGCGAGCACGCGGCCGGTTTCCTCGACAATTCCGGTGAACATAGCCCCAGCAAATCGCGAAATGGCCGGCCGCCAAGCCGCAAACCATCCCTCCTCCGCCGCCGGCCCTCCGCGCACCGCGGCCGGCCTGGGGGCGCCAGATTTTCAGGGTTGCAACCCAGCCGCTTCCCTCGTGTCTCCGATCCACCTTGTCCGACGAAGCTGAAATCACGGCGGAAACCGAGCGCGGGATTATCCGGTTGGCCCAGGCCGGCAGCGAGGAGGCGTTCGGCACCCTCATGCGCAGCCATTACGAGCCGGTCTTTCGCCTCGTGCACTCCATCCTGCGCGACGAACATGGCGCCCGCGACGTGTGCCAGGAAGTGTGGCTCACGGTCTGGAAAAATCTGGGTTCCTTTCGCGGCGAGGCGAAATTTTCCACCTGGCTGCATCCCATCGCCACCCGCCGGGCCATTGACGACCTCCGCCGACGCCAGCGTTGGTTCAATCGGTTCATCCCTTTTCGCGCCGAGGTCGACGACGGCGGCGACCTCGTGCCCGCGGCACCGGAGCCCACGGACGGAGACGATCCCCGCCAAGATCTCGAGCGATCGGAACGAAACGCGCGCTTTGATCGTGCGATTGCCCTGCTCCCGCCCAAACATCGGGCCGTGCTCGCCCTGCGCGAAGTTCAAGGACTCTCATACGACGAGATTGCCGGCAATCTGGGCATCGCGCGCGGGACGGTGATGTCCCGGCTGTTTCACGCCCGCCGGCTGCTCGTCAAAAAACTAGGAGATCTGCCATGCGACTAATTCCCCTGCTCATCGCCCTCTGCCTGGCCCACGCGACGCTCGTGCCCCGCCTCGACGCGGCCGACGGCGCATCCGTCCAGGCGATACTGATCAGCGCCTCCAACCAGAAGGGCGGCTCCGACCCCCGGCTCGCCGCGTATGAGCCCACGCTGCGGCGCAACCTGCCCTTTGACACCTTTCGTCTGACCGGCGACGGGGCGGCGGCGGTCGCCGCGGGCGGACGCGCCCGCATCGACCTGGCGAACGGTCATCGCTTGGAACTGGAAAGCGAGACGGGCACAGGATCCGGCATCCACCTCAAGGTGCAGTGGATGCATGCCAACAAGACGGTCATGAACACCACCCTCACCCTGAAGCCAGGCGTGCCCGCAGTGCTGGGGCGGCGCGGCGGCGACGACGGGGAGGTTCCCGTCGTGCTCCTGATCGCACGCTGACCGGGGTGGCACCTTTCCCCGCGCGGCGAAAAAAGTGAATAAGGCCCGCCGGGGGGTCGTCTCATGGGCAATCCTACCAGAAAGGAATCCCATGAAACTCACCACCATCGCCCTGCTCACCGCCGCCACCGCCCTGGCCGCCGCCCCGCTCCGGGCTGAGACCCACTTCAGCATCGGCTTTCATTTCGGCGTTCCGGCCTACGTACCCGCCCGGCCGGTGTTTGTTGCCCCGCCTCCGCTGATCGTCCGCGCGGCTCCACCGACGATCGTTTACGCCCCGGCGCCCGGCTACTGGAAGGATGTCGTCGTCAGAACCTGGATTCCCGAGCGCTGGCTGCTCACGCGGGACCGGTTCGGCCGCACGGTGCGAATCTGCGAACCGGGATACACCGCTTGCCGGACCGAGCGGGTCTGGGTCGACGTCAGTGCCCCCTTTCGGCCTGCGGGCTACCGCGACGGCCACACCATCGCGACCCCCTACGACCACCACCGGCGCTGAGGGCGCCTCCCACTTTCCCCGATGAACTGCCGGCAGGCCCTTTCCCTGATTGCCACCGAGCGAGATGGCTCGATCGAGACGGCCGCCCGTGCCGGGCTGGAGGCCCATCTCGCGGGGTGCGCCGGTTGCCGTCGGGCCCGCTCGGACCTCGCCGCCACCCTCGAGGCCTGGCGGACAGAAGTCACTACGGTCAAGCCACCCGACCCCGACCGGGAGTGGCTGGCCCTGCGACGCCGTCACCGCGGGGCCGCCGACTCCGAGCGACCGATTCCGGGTTTTCACCGCGGGCGGTTCGCGTGGGCGGGCATTTCCCTCGCCGCTGCCGCCGCCCTCACGCTGGCCCTCTTCTTCCCGCGACCCACCGCCATCGACCCGACCGCGAACGCAACAAAACCCGCGGTCGCGCGAGTGGATTCCGTGGAGGTTCCCGGCCGCAACACCTCGACCATGGTGTTTGTGGACGACAAGAGCGGCTGGCTCATCGTTTGGGCCAGCGACGCCGTCGGCCAGGCGGGCTAGCCGCAAACCGCGCCCGACCTACTTGAGTTTTACGCGGAGCACCGCCGTCTCGTTACCGCGAGCCACCAGCATCACGAACTCGGGTCGCGTCACATCTGCCTCGATTTCCGCCAGGGTGGCGGTCGCACCGGCAAACGTCTTTACGTCCACCCCGTCGATTTCCTTGATCCAGTCTTCCGGACGCAGTCCGGCCACGGCCACCGGACTGCTGGCCTTCACAAAGTGGGCGATGACCCCGGAGGGTGCGGACGGCGGGACCCGGCGCTCAATCGCGTCGCCATAGACGAACTCGCGCGCCGTCAAACCCATCCGATCAAAATACTTTCGCTCGGCCTCGCGGACCAGCTTGGGCTGCTCGCCCAGGGTCGCTTTCACTTCCAGCCGATCCGTTCCCCGCAGCACGGTCATGGCGAAGGTGTCACCCGGCATCCTGCGCTCGATCTCACGTTCGATGTAGGTCACGACCACGCGGTCCGGCCGGAGTTGCGGCAGCGGCTTGCCATCGAGCGCGAGAATGATGTCGCGATCCTTGAGCCCGCCCAACTGCGCAGGGCTGCCCTCCAAGACCTCGCTCACCACCGCCCCGGACTGCGCGGTGAGGTTGAGAAACTTTGCCACTTCGCGGTCCATGGGCTCGAGACCGTAGGCTCCGAGCCAGGCCAGCGGCCGCCCGGAGACACGCTTCGGAATGCGCCCCAGGTGCGGCAGCACCTCAGTGGCGACGAGGAAGGCGCTGCTCTCCTCAACATTGATCAGCATGGTGGGGGCAGGCCGGCCACTGCGGGAGATCTGCAGAAACGTCTGCCCACCCGACGGTCCGGCCAGGCCCATGAACCGGCCGTCAGTGTCGAAGACGGGCAGACCCGGGGCGGCGACTTCATGCTGGGCGATCGCGGTCTCCTGCGGCAGGGCCTGCGTCAGCGCCACGTGGCTTTGCAGAATGTAGGGGATGAAGTCCTCCTCCTTGGGTCGAAGCCCGATGCCCCACACAAATTCCCCGAGAGTGGGCGCACGCTTGCCGTCGCTCGCGGCAAAGGCGGTCACCGGCTTGAGCTTCGCACGGGTGACCGCGTCCGCGCGTACAAAATGCCATCCGGTGTAGGCGTCCTGGCCCAGGTAGTCGACGGGCGCGCCCACGACCCCGCCCGGCAGGAACACTTTGAACTCCTTTAATTGCCAGGTCGCCGCCCGCGGATCGATGGCGCCAGATTGCAGGATGATCGTCCCGTCGGTATCGATCACCGTCCCCATGGCGACCGTGGGCCGACGTTCCACCTCGGTCTCCGTGACATACTCCACGGCGACGACGCAACCGACGCGTTCGGCCCAGAGCGCAGAAAGTTCCGCTCCCGCCAGCAGGGCCGGCAGCGCCAGGATCGGGACCAGCGCGAGGAAGCACGCGCGGCGGAGCCGGGGGCGAAACGCCTCCCGGGGAATCCGGGCATCGGGACGGGAGGGGAAAATCATGGTTTCAAGATGTAAAGGGAAACGCGGCGGTTGCGCAGCGTTTCCAGGAGGGTCGGCGCCGGGTTCGATTCATACGCGGCATGCGCCACCTTGATGACCTCGAGCGAGCTGATCGGTTGCTGGTTGATCTTGAGGATCACATCGCCCCGCGACACCCCCGCCACGTCGGCCGGATAGCCCGGCTGGACCCCGATGACCACGACGCCGTTGGTGTCCTCGAGCTGGTTCTCCCGGGCGAAGGCCCGCGAGACCTTGCGCACGCTCAACCCCCACTTTTCGAGCGCCCACTCCTCATCCACCCGGCTCTCGAGCTTTTCCGTCACCACGATGTAATCGCGCGTCTCGGCTCCCCGCTTCACCGCAAACATCAGCCCGGTGCCGATCGGTTTCCCGGCGATCAGGTTTTGAATCGGCGGCAATTGCTCGGGGAAGCGCCCGTCCACCTTGGCGCCGTCGATCGCCAGCACGATGTCGCCGGCGCGCAGCCCCGCTTTCGCCGCCGGGGAACCGGGATCAACGCTGTTGACCAGCATGCCCGTGTTGAGCGCCAGGGCATAAAAGTTCTCGAGGTCCTGGAGCGCCCCCGGCACGATGCCGACGTAGCTCCGCACGATGTCCCCATCCTTCAGCAGGCGCGCCAGCACGACCCGCGCGGTGGCCGACGGAATCGCAAAGCCCAGGTTGTTCGCCCCGAGATAGGCGCGCGAGGAGATCCCGACCACCCGGCCGTCGGCGGTGACCAGGGGCCCGCCGGAGTTGCCCGGGTTGATCGCGGCGTCGGTCTGCAGCCAGGTATTGAACATGCCGGTCTCGTACCCCCCGACGCCCCGGGTGTCCTCGAAGTAGCGGTTGTTGTTGGAGACGATCCCGCGGGTGACGGTCCGGGTGAGCCCGTGCGGCGTGCCCACCGCGAACACTTCCTGCCCCGGAAAAAGCCCCGTGCTGTCGCCGAACTCGGCATGAGTCAGCTTGAAGCCACGGCGCTTCACCTCGGCCATGTCGATGCGCAGGACCGCCAGATCCGTCCAATGGTCCCAGCCCACGAGCGTCGCGCCCACGCGCTCGAGGTTGGCGAGGGTGACACTGATCTCAACCGCCCGCCGGCTCGCCACGTGCGCATTCGTCAGGACAATCCCGTCGGCGGTGAGAATGACCCCGGAACCCAGGCTCGCCGTGTAGCGCCGCGCGCCGGCCTCGAACGTCATCTCCCGAACGTCGATGCGCACGACCGCCTCGAGCAGGCGGTTGAACCCCCGGCTCATGCCCGCATACGCGGGCGGTGCCCACGTGCCGGCGAGAAGCAGCAGGAGGGCAAGCGCGGAGGTTGACCGGGCGGGGAAAGGTTTCACAGTGGCGGGTTTTACACGATGGCTACCAAGTGCATTGACTACAACTTCCATGAGATCGAGCCGCACTGGCAATCCTTCTGGGAACAGAATCGGCTGTTTTGCGCCGAGAACAACTCGACGCGGCCCAAATACTACGTGCTCGACATGTTTCCCTATCCGTCCGGGGCCGGGCTGCATATCGGCCACCCGGAGGGTTACACCGCGACGGACATCCTGGCCCGTTACAAGCGCGCGAAAGGCTTCAATGTCCTGCACCCGATCGGGTGGGACGCCTTCGGCCTGCCCGCCGAACAGCATGCGGTCAAGACGGGCACCCACCCCGCCTCCAACACGCAAAACAACATCGTCAACTTCCGCCGCCAGATCAAAGCCCTGGGCTTTTCCTACGATTGGGAGCGGGAAGTCGACACGACCGATCCGCTTTACTTCCGGTGGACCCAGTGGATCTTTCTGCAGCTCTTCCGGCGCGGCCTGGCATATGTCGACGAACGCCCCGTCTGGTGGTGCCCCGAGCTGCGCACCGTGCTGGCCAACGAGGAGATTGTGGACGGTCGCAGTGAAGTGGGGGGATTTCCGGTCGAAAAACGCAATCTGCGGCAATGGGTGCTGCGGATCACCGCCTATGCCGAGCGCCTGCTCGCCGACCTGAAGGAGGTCGACTGGCCCGAATCCACCAAGCGGATGCAGGAGGCCTGGATCGGCCGGAGCGACGGCGCCGAGATCCTCTTTGCCCTCGCGGATACCGACGTCGGGCCCCTGCGGATCTTCACGACCCGGCCGGACACGCTGTTTGGCTGCACCTACATGGTCCTGGCCCCCGAGCATCCTCTGGTCAACGCGCTGACCCAGCCGGAGAAGCGCGCGGAGGTCGCAGCCTACCGGAAGACCACGGGAAGCAAGAGTGACCTGGAGCGCACCGATCTCGCCAAGGAGAAGTCCGGCGTCTTCCTCGGCTCGTACGCCATCAACCCGGTGAATGGCCAGCGGGTGCCCGTTTGGATCGCGGACTACGTGCTGATGGGCTATGGCACCGGCGCCATCATGGCCGTGCCCGCCCACGATGAACGCGACCACGAATTCGCCGGGCAGTTTGGCCTGCCCATCATCCCGGTCATCGCCAGCGGACAACCGGAAACGAAGCTGCCCTACGTCGGGGACGGACACCTCGTGAACTCCCCCGGATACGACGGCCTGCCGTGGCCCGAGGCCAAGCAGAAAATCACGGAGGATCTCACGGCGCGCGGCCTCGGCAAAGCCACCGTGAATTTCAAGCTCCGCGACTGGCTTTTCTCGCGGCAGCGCTATTGGGGGGAACCCTTCCCCATCGTCTGGGTGAGCGAGAGCGACTACGCTCGCGCCCGGCAGCGGGGAGCCACCGACCTGCCGGCTTCGCCGGTCATCTTCCATGATCGGGGCATCACGCACTGTGCCCTGCCGCTGCCGGACCGCGCGCTGCCCCTGGAACTGCCCCCGGTGCAATCGTACCTCCCGAGCGGCACGGGCGAGAGCCCCCTGGCCAACGAGACGGCGTGGGTCGAAATCTGGTTCAACTGCGAGACGGGAGAGGCGGTCCCGGCCAGTTCCCCCCAGCCCGCCGGGGAGGCGTGGATGCGGGGCCGGCGGGAAACCAACACGATGCCCCAATGGGCCGGATCCTGCTGGTACTATCTGCGTTTCCTCGACCCGAAGAACCGCACGGCCGTGGCGGCGCCCGAGGCGCTGCGCTACTGGGGCAGCCCCGATCTCTACATGGGCGGAGCCGAGCACGCCGTGCTCCATCTCCTGTATGCGCGGTTCTGGCACAAGGTGCTTTTCGATCTCGGGGTGGTCCCGGACCACGAGCCGTTCAAGCGACTCTTCCATCAGGGCATCATCCTCGGCGAAGACGGCGAAAAAATGTCGAAGAGCCGCGGCAACGTCGTGAATCCCGACGCCATCATCCACTCGCACGGCACCGATACGCTTCGGCTTTACCTGATGTTCCTCGGCCCGCTGGAGGCCATGAAACCGTGGAATCCGCGGGGTATCGAGGGCGTGCACCGCTTCCTGCAGAAGGTCTGGCGCGAGTTCATCGACAGCGAGGGCAACCCGAGCACCAAGGTCTCTCCGGTTGCGGCGGACGGCGACTCACCTGAAGTCACCCTTCTCCTCCACGAGACTATCAAGAAGGTCGGCGAAGACATCGAGGGTCTCCGTTTCAACACGGCGATCTCGCAGATGATGATCTTTGCCAACGCCCTCCAAAAGGCGCCGCACGTCGACCGCAAGACCGCCCTCGCCTTCGTCCAACTCCTCGCTCCCATTGCGCCCCATATCGGGGAGGAATTGTGGTCCCGGCTCGGTGGACAAGGTTCGGTCATGCTCGCCCCCTGGCCAGCCTACGATCCGCAGCTCCTGGTGAAAACCGAGGTGAAGCTTGTTTTTCAGGTCAACGGCAAGTATCGTGGAGATCAACTTGTTGCAGTAGATGCGACCGAGGCTCAGGCCATCGAGTTCGCCCGGGCCAACCCGCGGGTCGCGCCCCATCTTACCGGCAAGACCATCAAACGAGTAGTATTTGTACCTACCAAAATTCTAAACCTTGTGGTTGAATGACATAAAACGGAACTCTGCACTTGCTTTCCCTAGGGGTTTAACCCTATTTTTAACGAGCATAGACGCTCAATAACGTAACATCGCAAGAAGCCACATGAAAACCAGCCCCCCCTCGACTCCCCCGCGTCGCTGCCAGCATGTGTCCTCGTTGGTGCTGGCCGGTATGCTCTCCTTTTCCCCGACGTTTCTATTCGCCCAGGGCGCGAGGCCGAATCCGGCGAG
Organism: Opitutales bacterium; assembly: GCA_038249085.1. Lineage (GTDB taxonomy): Bacteria > Verrucomicrobiota > Verrucomicrobiia > Opitutales > Opitutaceae > ER46. The sequence continues at coordinate 17,666 of JBBRWR010000036.1, read as the reverse complement.
CAAGATGTACGTCACCGAGGTGAATGGAGGCGCGACCATCGACACCGGGGAAGTGATCGATGACCTGACCAAGCGCTCCGTCTATAATGCTCAGGGCACCGTCGTCGAAACCAACAAGCCGGAATCCCCTTCCGATCAAGCCAAGTACTCCTCGACGATGGTGTACTCCAACGGCACCGGCGCCTACTTTGACGCCGACACCCGCGTCGAGGTGAAACGATTCATGCAGGAACCGTTCACGCCCAATCGCACAGACATGGACGTGGAGCCCTCGATCTCTCAGACGCAGGCCTATGTCTCGCGCGGACTGGTCGGCTTGTGCACCAGCAAACTCGTCGCGGGAAGCCGCATGACCTATGCCACGCCCCAGGGCTCCGTGAACATCCGGGGGCGCAAGTTGGTGATCGAGGCGGGAGACCAAATGACCAAGGTTTCCATGCTGGAGGGCGAAAGCACGATTACGGCGGGTGCCATGGACACCGGCGGGCATACCCTCAAGGTCGGCGAACAGGCGATCATCCGGCGCGGCGCACCCGGACAACCCAATCAAATTGAGATCCGCCCCATCCCCCAGGAGGAGAGGGCGGAACTCGACGACAAGGTGGCGATGGCCTGCATGGCCCGGAAGACGGTGTATTTTGAAGTTCGCGAAAAGAAAGTGGATACCCTGCAGCCGGGATCTCTCGCCAGCCTCGACGATGCGGCGGCGGGCGCCACGACTGGCGGGGCTTTCTCCCCGGTGACCGCGTTCGACGCGACCACCGGCAGCGGCAACAATCTCAACTCGAGCTCGACCACGCGGGAAATTGTCCCGGTGCAGATCATTTCCCCGACGCTGCCGGTCGAATTTACCGTCAGCACCGCCAGCATCACCCCCACGCCGGGGCGCTAGGCGCAGAGCACCAACCCGGGAGAGTCGACCTGATGTTCTGGAGGCGGGAGATTCGCGCATATCTGGCAATCGTGCTGGCCGCCTCGGTCGCCTGCCCGCCGGCGCGCGCCCTGATCTCGCTCAACGAGGGCCGCGATCGCATCTTCGTCAACGGATCGGTTTCGGTCAGCCGCGACTCAAACGTCTTCGCCAACAGCGACAACCGCGGTGATTTCGTGTACTCGACGTCATTGAGCGCCGAATACACGCGCCGGGCGGGCTGGATCGGCCTCAACGCCAACGCCGCGGTGGGCTCGTCGCGGTTTGGCAGCATCAAGGGGCAGGATTTCAACAACCCGAGCTTCGGCCTGGAATTCACCAAGCAAACGGGCCGGACCACGGGTTCACTGACCCTGGCGGCGTCCCGCGAGAGCCGCGCCGACGCGTCGGTCAATCTGCGCAGCACGTCCTGGAACATTCCCATCGGGCTGAACTTCAAGTACCCGATCGTCAGCGCCTACACCCTCGCCGGATCGTTTGGGTATTCCTCGCGGCGGTATCTCGACGAGACGGTTTTTTCCAGTCTCCAGACCTTCAGCGCCTCCCTGGATGTTTTCCGCATCCTCAGCAACGAGCGGGAGCTGATCACCGGTTACCGTTATCGCTACAGCGAATCATCCCGCCACACCGCCAACACCGATCATGCCTTTTCCCTGGGGCTGAGCGGCAAATTGCTGCGCGGCATCAAAGGCAGCCTCCGCGCCGGCTATCAGACGCGCGGCTCCACCGGCCGGCCCGGCACCGGGGAGGTCAAGAACGACTCGTGGTTCGCCAGCGGCGCCACCAGTTATTCGTTTACGCGGAAACTCGTCCTGAACGGATCCATCGCCAAGGATTTCGCCACGACCGCGACGGATGCCGTCGTCGACACCACCACCGCGACGCTGGCGCTCCAGTATGCCTACAGTTCCCACTGGAACCTGACCACGGGAGTGGATTTTGGTGACACCAAGTTCCTGGGTGATGGCGGCCGCGTCGTCCTCCTTCCCGGCCCGCCGCCGGTGCTCGGGGCCCACCGGCACGACAACTTCCTCAGCTGGGATGCTTCGGTCGGTTACTCGTTGAACGAGCATCTGAAGACCTCCCTCACGTATTCGTGGTTCAAGAACTGGTCCACCCTCTCGTTCGCGGATTTTGTGCGATCGTCCTGGTCGTTCTCCGCCTCCACCCGCTGGTAATCCCATGAAGGAATCCTCCCTGCTTTTCCGCCTCCTGCTGGCCGGTTGCCTGCTGTCCCCCCTGATCGCGACGCCGGCCGCGGGCCAGACGCCGCCCGCGCCCAAGGAGGAAAAGAAGTACATCGCCTACAAGATCACACGCGGTGATCGCCTGACCATCAGCGTGCTGGGCGAGCCCGATCTGCGGATCGGCGGCGTGCGGGTGGAGGCCATCGGCACCGTCAGCCTCCCGCTGATCAAGGATATCCGGCTGGTGGGACTCACGATCGCGGAAGTGCAGAAGGCCATCGCCAAGGCTTATCGCGACGGCCGCTTTCTCCGCGATCCGCAGGTCACCGTCACGGTCGAGGAATATGCGCCGCGGACCGTCATTGTCAGCGGCAAGGTGAATATCCAGGGGCGCCAGGAAATCCCGCCGGATACCGAATTCACCATCAAGGAACTCGTCTTCAAGGCGGGCGGATTCAGCGACACGGCCAAGAGCAGCGCCGTCCGGGTGACCCGCACGATGCCCGACGGCACCCTCAAGGTCTTCACGCTCGATGTGGACAGCGCGATCAAGGGTCGCAGCAGCGCCACCGCCCAGGATGCCGCCTTTGTGATGGAGCCGGACGACATCGTCTACGTGCCCGAGAAAATTTTTTAAGATTCCCCCTCGCGATGTCTGAAGCTCCCGTCAAACCACCCGTGTCTGGAAATGTCCCGCAGCGTGAGGACGACGCCGTCGAACGGCGGACGTTGCGCGACTACTATATTATTCTGCGGGAGCGGCTTTGGATTGCTCTGCCCCTCGCCTTGCTCGTGTCGATCGGCTACGGGTACAAGCAACTCCAGGTCACGCCGATGTATTTCGCGCGCGCGACCATGCAATTCGAGAAGCCGGATACCGTCGTGCCGATCCAGGGCGTGGTGGACCAGACCGTGCGATCCGACATCGATCTCAACACCCACCTGGAGGTCTTGCGCAGCAGCATGCTGGCGGCGCAAGTCCGGGCCTCTTTAACCCCCGAGGAACAGCTGATCCTCAAGCGGGCCGCCCTGAAACGCAGCCCGCCCGGGACCGACCCCAATTCCATCGGCCCTGATATGGGCTCGATGACCCCGGTGCCCTCCCGCGCGAGTTTCATCATCGGCATTCAAGTCACGCACCAGAACCCGGAGGCGGCCATGATCGTCGCCAACAAGTACGTCGACGGGTTCATGCATTATCTCTTCAGCAAGGGCACCACCGGCAATCAGGGCGCGGTGCAGTTTCTGACCGAGCAGGCCGAACGACTGCGCCAGGAATCGGAGGCCGCGGATCAGGCGCTGCAGAAGTACATGCGGGAAAAAAATCTCCTCTCCCTCGACAGCTCCATCAACCTGGTGACCGAGCAGCTCAAGAAGGCCTCGGCCTACCGCGACGACGCCCGTTTCCGACTCCTGCAGATCGACGAGAAGATGCGGCAGATCGAAACGTTCCAGGCGGCCAAGCGCAACCTGCTCGACATCGTGGAAATTGGATCCCACTTCGCCGTGGCACCGCTGAAGAGCCAGCTCAACCGGCTGCAGCAGGAAATGAATCTCCTGTCGGAACGGTACTTGGAGCGACACCCGGCGATGATCAACAAGGCCAACGAAATCAGCGTGACCGAGAGCGACCTGACCCGGGCGGTGGCGCAGGCCATCGCCGAGCTCAAGACCCGTCAGGCGGAGGCGCGGCAGACCGCCAAATCCGCCGAGGAGGAGTACGAACGCACTGAAAAAGCCCAGATCGAACTCGGCTCCACCAGCGTCGCGTATCGCAGCCTCAAGACCGAGGCCGATTCCAAGGACCAGAACTACCGGGCGCTCCTGTCCCGCCTCAACGACGCCCGGACCGTCAAGAATATCGAAAACGTCCCCGTGCGTCCGCTGGATCGGGCGACGATGAATCCGAGTCCGATTTCGCCCGACAAATCGCAAATCACCAAGACCTCCGTCGGCATCGGCATCCTGATCTTCTTCGGCGTCGCCATCGGTCTGAGTTTCATCGACGATCGCGTGAAGAGCGCCTGGGACGTGGAGTCCTTCATCGGGGCCAATCTGCTCGGGATCATTCCCGATCTGGCCGGGATGAAGGATGACGAACGATACAATCTTCTCGCCGACGACAAGCAGGCGCCGGGAGTGGAGGCGTTTCTCAGCGTCTACAGCTCGATCAAGATTCACTCCAAGCTCGACTTCCCCAAGTCAATCCTCGTGACCAGCACAATCCCGGGCGAGGGCAAGACGCTGATCTCGTGCAATGTGGCCGGCAGCTTCGCGCGCCACGGCAAGAAGACCCTCCTGGTGGACGGTGATCTCCGACGCCCCATGCTGCACCGCCACTTCAAGCAACAGAACAGCGCCGGATTGATCCCGTGGTTCGAGGGCGGCGGCGCGATGGAAGGCGACTTGGCGACCAACCCGAAGCTCGGCATCATCAAGATCAGCGAAAACCTCTCCCTGCTTTGTTCCGGCGGGCGCTCGAAAAGCCCGACCGAAGTGCTGGAGAATCCCCTCTTCGGTCAACTGCTCGAGCGGCTCAAGCGTGAGTACGACTTGGTGATTGTCGACTCGCCTCCGCTGGGCGCCGTGACGGACTCGCTGCTCATTGCCGAGCGCGTGGACGAGGTCGTCTACGTGTGCCGTTTCAATCGCGCCTATCGCAAACACATCCGGCTGTACATGCGCGCCCTGCGCAGCGGCAAGAACGAGGTGCTCGGGGTCGTGCTCAACGGGCTGTCGCCCCGCCGGATTGAGTATTACTCGAACTACCGATATTACCGGAGCTACAAGAAATACTACGGGGCCCAGACCTGAGAACCCGCGTCCGGCAGCGCGCCGGCATTTCGGGCTTCAGTAACCCCGTTCGATCACCAAGCTGCTGCGGTGGTTTCGCGCTCCGCTTTTCTTCCCGAGAATTTTGATCCCGCCCGGCCGGTCGCCTTGATCGCCGGCCAGGGGCTCTACCCGCAATTGATGGCGGCGGCGATCCGCTCCGCGAACCTTCCCCTCAAGCTCGTGGCCTTCGAGGAGGAAACGCGGCCGGAACTGGTGGCATCCTTCGCCCGCGCCGACCACCGGTTGCTCAAGGTCGGTCAATTGGGGCATATGCTCGACGCCCTGCGCGAATTTGGCGCCGGCTACGCCATCATGGCCGGCCAGATCACCCCGCGACGCCTGTTCAAGGGACTCCACCCCGACCTCAAGGCGACCCGGATTCTCCTGTCACTCAAACGCCGCAACGCCGAGACCATCTTCGGCGCCATCGCCCGGGAGATCACGGCCCTCGGCGTCACCCTGCTCGACGCCCGTTCCTTTCTCGACGACCACCTCGCTGCTCCCGGTTGCATGACGGGGCGAAAGTTTCCCATCGCAACCGAATACGTGGAGCACGGCGTCCAGATCGCCCGCGAATGCGCCCGTCTCGACATCGGCCAGGGTTGCGTGGTGCGCCAGGGCACCGTCCTCGCCGTCGAGGCATTTGAGGGCACCGACGAGATGCTGCGCCGCGCCGGCGCCTTCAAAACCGACGGGGCGCTCTTCGTGAAGACCGTCAAGGCGAGGCAGGACTGGCGCTTTGATGTGCCCTGCTTCGGGTTGCGCACCCTCGAGACCATGCGCGAGGCCCGCATCGCCGCCGCCACCCTCGAGGCGGGCAAGGTCATCATGCTCGACAAGGCCGCCGTGCTGCAACAGGCGCGCGCCTGGGGCCTCAGTCTGCTCGGTTTCGCCTGACTCCGCCTCCGCGCTCCGCCGACGCTTGCGCGCCGCCGGGGATGACTCCACTGTTGCCGTGTCATGCAAAACGACGTCGTTCCCGTCACCATCAATGGGGTCATGCCCACCGCCAATGGCTGTGCCGTCTTCCTCGGCAACGACGAAAAGACCTTTGTCATCTACGTCGACCACTCCGTCGGGACCGCGATTCAGATGACGCTGAACGGCGTGAAGAAGGATCGCCCCCTCACCCATGACTTGATCGGCAGCATCCTGCTCGGCCTCGGCGCGCAACTCGACCACATCGTGGTGAATGACGCCCGCGAGGGCACCTTCTTCGCCCGGATTCTGCTGCGCATGGAAAACGAACTCGGCAAGAAGATCGTCGAACTGGATGCGCGACCCAGCGACTCCATCGTGCTCGCCCTCCAGCAGAAGCGCCCGGTCTATGTCGCCAAGGCGGTCTTTGAACAGGTTGAGGACATGACCGAGATCCTGGAACGCGTCCTGAAACAGCAGGCCGACGAAGGCGACGCCGAGCCGACTTGAGCGGACGCATGACCCCCGCCGCCTCCGCCCCCCCACTGCCGGAGGGTCACCTGCCGGGCGCGCCGCTCACGGCGCTCGCCCCCATGCAGGATGTCACCGACCTCGCCTTCATGCGGGTCATCGCCCACTACGGCGCCCCCGATTACTTCTTCACCGAGTTCTTCCGGGTGCATGCCCACTCGCGGCTGGAGGCCCACATTCTTCGTTCCATCGACGAAAACACCACCGGCCGGCCGGTGTTCGCCCAGCTGATCGGGGAGGATCTCGGCTACCTGGCCCGCACGGTCGAGGCGTTGCTGCGCCACCCCGTGGCCGGCATCGATCTCAACCTGGGCTGCCCCGCCCCCAAGGTGTACCGCAAGAACGTCGGCGGGGGCCTGCTGCGCGAACCCGCCAGGATCGGAGAGATTCTTGCGCTGCTGCGGGCCATCGTGCCCGGCCTCCTGACCGTCAAGATGCGGGTCGGCTTCGAAGATACCGGCCATTTCGATCGGATCCTCGATCTCATCAATGAGCACCGCGTGGACCTGCTCAGCGTCCATGGCCGCACGGTCAAGGAAATGTACCGCGGCGAGGTGCACTATGACCTGATTGCGCACGCCGCCTCGCGGGTGTCGTGCCCGGTGCTGGCCAACGGCAATATCACCTGCTCCGCCCGCGCCGCCGCCGTCCTCCGGGAAACGGGGACCGCGGGCGTGATGCTGGGCCGGCATGCCATTCGCAATCCCTGGATCTTCCGCCAGTGTCGCGAGCAATTTGCCGGGAGCCCGGTGACTCGCGTAACGCTGGCCGACGTCCACGACTACATCCAGCGCCTCTATGCAGCGACCCAGGTGCCGGATCTGCCCGAGCGGCTTCACGTGAACAAGATGAAGAAATACCTGAACTTCGTCGGCCAGAGCGTGGATGCAACGGGCGCGTTTCTGCACGACATGCGTCGCACCGAGTCGGAACGTGAACTCTTTGCGGTCTGCGATCGCCATCTGCTCGCCGAGCCCAACCGGAGGTTCTCGGACGAGCCCTATCCGGGGGTCATCGCACGCCCGAATTGCGAAACGCCCGGCGCGCCGGCCGACGGCTGTTCGCTCGCCACCGTCACCGCCTGAAGGGCAGCGGCGCTTCCCGATCCGACGGGAGCGCAGGGCGCCCCACCCGCATCCCGGCCACCCGGGACGTATCCGGCGTCACTCCAGGCCCAGTGCCTTGCGTCCGGTCTCGGAAATCATCTGCGGCGCCCACTGCGGGTCCCAGACGATATGAACCTTGGCCGAGGTCACGGTCGGGAGTTGGGAGATCTTCTGCCGCGCGTCCTCCGCAATCACCGGACCCATGCCGCAACCCGGCGCCGTGAGCGTCATTTTCACCTCGATGGCATGGCCTCCTTCCGGCGTCGCTTCGACCGCGAGGTCATAGATCAGGCCCAAATCGACGATATTGACCGGTATCTCCGGATCGAAGCACGTGCGCAGCGCCGCCCACACGGCATCTTCGCTGAACCCTCCCTCCGGCACCGGTGGCTCCACCGCAACCGAGGCTTCGTAGCCGCCGATCGCCGCCACGTTTTCCCGGGCGATGCGATACAGGCCGCCGTCCGTGCGCACGGTCACGTTGCCTCCCAGAGTCTGAACGATGAAGACCTCCGTGCCCGCCGGGAGTGAAACCACGTCGCCCGCCGGAATGGCCGTGGCGGGACAATCATGAACCAAGGTGTTTTGCTGTGACATAATGACGTGGGGGCTCAGCGGAGCGAAAAGGTGAGCGGCAGGCGCGCATAAACGCCGCGCGGATCGTTGAAGGCCAGCAGCGTCCGCAGCTCCGCTTCGAGCCGCTGGGTAAATCGTCCCACAAGGCCGCTGGGCGAGCGGGCGGCGGCCGGCAACGTGTGCTCCAGGAAGTCCTGGATGGTCTCGATCAGCTCCTTATGCCGCGGATACTCCACAATCCGGTAGCCTTCGCCGATCCCGGCCTTGTCCACCGCGTACGCCAGGGCGGCGTCCAATCCGCCCAATTCGTCCACCAACCCGACCCCCAGGGCCGCCGTGCCCGACCAGACGCGTCCCTGGGCGATTTCCTCCACTTGGGCGGGCGCCAGCATACGTCCCTCCGCCACCTTCGCCACGAACTCGCCGTAAATCCAGTCGACCATGCGCTGCAACACCGCGAGTTCCTCCGGTGACTTCGGCCGCGAGATGGTCATCGCATCTGCGAACCGGCCCGTCTTCACGCTGTCGAACGTCACCCCGAAGTCCCCGGCGAGCTTCTTGATGTCGAACTGGATCCCAAATACTCCAATCGATCCCGTGATCGTCGTGGGCTCGGCAAAGATCCGATCGGCATAGGCCGAGATCCAGTAGCCGCCGGAGGCGGCATAGCTGCCCATCGAGACGACGATCGGCTTCACCGCCTTGATCAGCCGCACCTCGCGCTGAATCACCTCGGAGGCCGTGGCGCTGCCACCCGGACTGTTCACCCGCAGCACAATCGCCTTCACATTGTTATCCTGCCGCAATTTCCGCAGCTCGCGGGAGAGTTTCGCACCCCCAATCTCCCCGTCGTCACCCTCGCCATCCACGATTTCCCCCTCGGCGTAAACCACGGCGACCCGGCTGCCGTGGGCGGCGAGTTTGCGCCCCTTGCCCGCGCCGGGCAGAGCCTCCGGCCCGTCTTTCAATTGTTTGGCGTAGTCGGAGAGCGCGATCTGCTTGAAGGGTTCCTTGCTGCCCTTCTTCCCGGTCCTCGCCTTGAGTTCGTCGTAGACCTCATCCCGGTAGGCGATCCGGTCGACGAGCCGGCTGTCCTTGGCCGCTTCGGCTCGAATCATACCCTCGGCATCCACCGTCGTCTGGATTTGCTCCGGCGTCAGCTTGCGGCTGGGCGCGATGTCAGCCAGCAGGCCGCGCCAGACATCATTCAGGAGAGCCTGCACCTCCTCGCGATTCTCCGGACTCATGTCGCGCCGGGTGAAGGTTTCGACCGCGGACTTGTATTTGCCCACCCGGGTCACCTGGACGTTGACGCCGTATTTTTCGAACGCCCCGGCAAAAAAGGTCGGCTCGCTCGCCAGGCCCGGCATCAGGATCACGCCGTAGGGATCGATCACGACATCATCGGCCACCGAGGAAAGGTAGTAGGTCTTGGTCGTCGCGTAGGTGAGATAGGCCATGACCGGCTTGCCGGCCGCCTTGAACTCGTTCAGCGCCGCCCGCACCTCGCCCACCGCGGCGTATCCGGCCCCGAAGGCCGCGGGCGTCAGGTCACCCGTGACAAAGACCCCCGCGATCCGATCGTCCGTCGCCGCCGCGTGGAGGGCGCGGGTGATGGTGCGAAGCTGCAGGGTGTCCGAACGGCCACTCAACGCGCCCAGGTCGAGGGGGGCCGGGGCGTCCGTGATGTTCGTCGCGAGATTAAAGACCAAGTACGAGCCCCGTTCGAACGACGGCGCCCCCTTCTCCGCCCCGGCAATGGCCGCCATTGCGGCGAGGAACCCGATGAGCAGGATCAGGCAGCCGGACGAGAAAATCACCAGGGCGACAAGGGCCCCCAGCATCGAGGAGAAGAAGTGCTTCATGCAATTGCGCGGAACGTTACCTGCTTTCCCCGGTTCCTCCAGTCGAAAGGTCACGATCACACCCTCCCACGCCTTGATCCCCGTTCCCTTTGCCCTTCCAGCTCACGTAACTTGCGGCGCCCACCCGGAACGCACGAACAGTTTGCACCTTTCGCCCCCCGCTTCATACTGCCCGACCATGAGCGAACAGAAGGAATTGCTGACCACCAACCGCAAGGCGCTCACGATCAACCTGGACGACCGCCAGTATGGCACGTTTGCGGAGATCGGCGCCGGGCAGGAGGTCGCGCGCATCTTTTTCCAGGCGGGCGGCGCCGCCGGCACGATTGCGAAGACCATCTCGGCCTACGACATGACCTTCAGCGACGCCATCTACGGGAAGGCGCCGCGCTACGTTTCCCGGGAACGGCTGTCCCACATGCTCGACCACGAATACCAATTGCTGCTGGAGCGGCTGGCCGAACAGCGGGGCGGCCGCACCACGTTCTTCGTCTTTGCCGACACGGTCGCGACCAAGAGCTTCAAGGGAGACAACGATTCCCACGGGTGGATGGGCGTGCGTTTCCAGACCGAACCCGGCGGCGAGCCCAACGAGATCGAATTGCACGTGCGGATGTGGGACAAGGAGGCGGTGCTGCAACAGGCGGCGCTCGGCATCACCGGCACGAACCTCATCTACGGCGCTTTTCACTACCGGGATGACCCAAAACGCCTCATCGAGTCCCTGGTCGACGACGTCGGCCCCGGGCGGGTCGAGGTCGACATGATCACCTTCAGCGGCCCGGCCTTTGAAGGCGTCGACAACCGCCTGATGTCGCTTCATCTCGTCCAGTTTGGGCTGACCAACGCGGTCATGTTCGGCCCCGGGGGCGAAGTGCTGCAACCATCCGAGGTGCTGTACAAGAAGGCCATTTTGGTCGAGCGCGGCTCCTTCCGGCCGATCACGAATGTCAACGTCGACATGCTCAATTGCGCCACCGCCCAATTCGTGCAGGAGCCCGCCGTCAAGGGCAAGGAGGTCATCGCGATCCTGGAGATCACGATGAACAACCTGCTGGCGGCCGGCCGGCTCGACGCCCACGACTTCCTTTCGCGGGTCGATCTGCTCGGCGAGCTCGGCTTCACCACCCTGATTTCGAACTACTCGGAGTATTACCGGCTCACCTCTTACTTCCGCCGGTACACCAAGGAGATGATCGGTGTCACCCTGGGCATCAACAACCTGTTGGAAATCTTCAACGAGAAGTACTACGAGCACCTGGAGGGCGGGATCCTCGAGTCGTTCGGCCGCATGTTCCGCCACGCCGTGCGCCTGTACATCTACCCGATGCGCCAGGAGGCGTTCGACCGCTACCTGTCCACCGGGGGTCCGGTGGTGCCGGGTTCGGTCGCCGGGCATGCCTTCTCCGCCAACGTGCTCATCACGGCCAAGAACGTCCATATCACGCCGCACCTGCGCAACCTCTACGACCATCTCATGGAGAACCACTACATCGACTGCATCACCGGCTTCGATTCCGCGGTGCTCGGGGTGTTCTCGCGTGACGTCATGAGCCGTATCCGCGATCGGGATTCCACCTGGGAGCAGATGGTGCCGCCCACGGTCGTGGCCGCGATCAAGCAGCGGCAGCTTTTCGGCTACACCGAGCCTCCGGCGGAGGTCCTCCGCGTCGGCTAGTCGGGTCGCTGCCCGCCCGCCCCCTCCGGGACGCGACCCGCCCTCCCACCCATGCTCAATCCCGCGCAACTTTTTCCGTGTCTTCTGGCCCGCGCTTGGTTCTCTCACCGTCTTCCATGCGCTTCCACAAGTACCACGCCCTCGGCAACGACTACATTGTGCTCAACCCCGCGGACTATCCGTCGTGGGGCGCCGCCCCCACCCCGGCGCAGATCCGCGTGATCTGCCACCGCAACTTTGGTGTCGGCTCCGACGGCATCCTGTGGGGTCCGCTGCCCTCGCAGCAAAGCGAACACGGCCTGCGCATCTTCAATCCCGACGGATCCGAGGCGGAGAAGTCGGGCAACGGCCTGCGCATCTTTTCCCGCTTCCTGTGGGATCAGGGACTGGTGAAGCACCCGCAATTCACGATCGAAACCCCGGGCGGCCACGTGCGCTCCGTCATCCAGGAGGCCGGCCGGCTCATCACCGTCGCCATGGGCCGGGTGAGTTTCGACAGTGCGACCGTGCCGGTGAACGTGATCGGGGAGCGGCGCGAGGTGCTCAACGAAAAGATCACCGTCCTCGATCGGGAGTTCACGTTTTGCGCCGCCACCATCGGCAATCCGCACTGCGTGATTCCCCTCGACGAAATCTCCCCCGCCCTCGCGCATCGGTACGGTCCGGCCCTCGAGACGCATCCGCTCTTTCCCCGCAAGACCAACGTGCAGTTCCTGCAGGTGCGCGATCGCAAGAACATCCAAATTGAAATCTGGGAGCGCGGCGCCGGCTATACCCTGGCCTCGGGCAGCAGTTCCAGCGCGAGCGCCGCGGTCGCCCACCGCCTCGGGCTGGTGGACCGCGCGGTGACGGTGCACATGCCCGGCGGCCAGATCGGGATCGAGATCGGGGACGGATTCTCCGTGATGATGACCGGTACGGTGAACAAGGTCGCCGACGGCGTGATGCACCCCGAGTTGTTTGCCGTCCACGTCTGAGGTTTCGGAACCCGCCCCCCGCCCGCGCGGAAGTCCGGCCTTCGCACCGCCGGATAGATTGGACCCCTTGGGCCGAATTCAGTTTGCCGGGTCCGACCCGCGGGGTAGTTTCCCGCCGTGCTAGGCTGGTGCGCCGATTTTCTCAGACTCCTCTGGGCCCTGCTTTACTGGAACAGCCGGAAATCATGGTTTCAGCTTCGCCGTGGGCGGAGCCCCTGCCCCTGCCAGTCACAGAGTGATTCCGGCCGCGCCTTGGAGACCCAATGCGAGGCCTGCCTGTCCTGGAATCGGCCGGCCCGATTCCGGCGCGTGTGTCCCCTTCTCGTGGAGACGCCGCAGGGCCTGCGGTGTGCGGCCGATACGGCCAATGTGCGGTCGTTCTGGAGCCGGGCGGCGGCCTGGTACGGTGGCATCCTCCTCGCCCTCTATGTCGCCGGCGTCATCGGGGTGTTCGCCTTCCTGCGCACCATCGGCTATCCGGTCAGCATCATCCACGTGGGGCTGCCTCCGCTCTGGCATCGGGTGGGCCAGGCCCGCGGCTGGTTTTTCCTCAACAAGTCCAACCTCGCCTTCGAGCACGATCGCGTTTCCGAGGGCCTGCTCTACCTCGCCAACGCCTACGAGTTTGATCCCGCCAATTATGCGGCGGGCCTTTCGCTCGCCAAACAACTCCAGGCTGGCCAACCCGCCCGCTCCGATGAGATCTACCTGCGGTTGATGCGCGACCACCCCGCATCGCGCCACGCGACCGCCCAGGACTGGTTCCGCGCCCTGCTCGCCCGCGGCAGCTTTGAACGGATCGTCGCTCTCGCCCGCGATGAACTCAAGGCCGACGACGCCCAGTCCCCCGTCTGGGTGCGCGCGATCATCTTCGCCGCACGGCGGGACCCCACCCCGGTGTTGCTGCGGGAACTCGCCGCCGACCCGACCCCGGCGATTCGAAAGTGGCGGCCCCTCTTTGAAATCGAGCTGCTGCTGCGCGCCGGCCAGAACAGCGAGGCTCGCACCGCCATCACGGCGCGCTGGCCCACCGACAGCCCGGATTTCACCCTTTTTTACCGGGTAGACGCACTGATCCGGATGCACGACACGTTTGCCGCGCTCGATCTGCTTGGCCGGTACCCCGGCCGGCTGGACCCCGAGGCCAGGATCACCTGCCGGCTCGATGCCCTCGCCGCAGGCGGCGTGCAGCGACTGCTCGGACAGGAGGTCGACAAACTTTTGGCGGCTCCCCTCACGCCCACCAACATCTCGATCGTAAAGATCCTCTGCGCCCACCTGATCCGCTATCCCAACGCGGCCCTCTTCGAGCGCCTCTACCAGAAGGTCGCGCGCGAAGCCGTGCCCCTGCACACGGAATCGGCCGGCGTCTGGTTCTCGATCTTTTGCACGGCGGGAGCCATCGGAGACCGCGCCAGGCTCCACGAACTCACGGCGCGCCTGCGGTTCGCCTCCGCCAAGCCCTTCATGGCGCTGGCGGCCGTCGAGGCTTTCTTCCGGGAGGAGACAGCGGAGCGCCGCATCACTTCGTTTCTGCCGGTGCTGCCCCTGCCCTTGGAGGTCACCTACGCCCTCCTCGATCGCTATCTGCCGCCGGTGACCGGCGAAAAACCGGTCGGACCGCCATGAGTTCCTCGCCTTCGCTCGCCGCGTCGGTGCGCAGTCTGTCGTGGGCCGGCCGGCTCGCCCTCGGCGCCCTCGCCCTGGCGACCGCCGGTCTCACGGTGCGCCTCTGGCCCCACTGGCGCACCAATCCCGATTTGTCCCACGGCTACTTCATGCCGCTCCTGTTCCTGCTGCTGCTCCATGAGAGTCGCACCGGGACCCCGCGCTACTTCAAGGCCGGCCCCGGCCCCCACCTCGCCTTGGGCGTCCTGCTCCTCGGCTCCCTGCTCGCCCTCGGCGCCGCCGGCCTTTACGCGGCCGCCGTCGACTGGTCCCACGCCCTGGTCAACGTGATGCTCTCGCTTTCGTTCACGCTTTTTCTCGGGGCGGCCGCCGTGGTCTTTGCCCGCGATTCCGTGCGCCTGGTCGGCTGCAACTGGCCGATGGTCGCCGCCGCGGGATTGTGGCTGCTCGCCACGCCGCTGCCGCCAGGCACGTACACACGCCTCACCCTCACCCTGCAACTCTGGGTCAGCGAGGGGGTCCTGCGCACGCTTCATCTCTTCGGGATCGCCGCGATTCGCCACGGCAACATCATCGATCTGGCCAACGCCAGCGTCGGGGTCGAAGAAGCCTGCAGCGGTGTCCGCAGCCTGATCTCCTGCATTTTTGCCGGGGTGTTTTTTTCCGCGACGCTCGTCCGGCGGACTTGGGCCCGGATCCTGATCATCGCGCTGGCGCCACCCTTGGCGCTGGGCATGAATTTCCTGCGCTCGCTGATCCTGACCCTGCTCGCCAATGATCAGGTGGATATTTCCGGCACCTGGCACGACCTCACCGGATTCGCCGTGCTGGGCGTGACCGCCGCGATCCTCGGTGGCCTGGCCGTGATGCTGGAACGAGAGGGTGGCTCGGGCGCGACGGCAACCGGGGCCTCCGCCCCCACCGCCCAGGACCGCGGCGCCCAACGGGCCCTCGCCGGGGCCAGCGCCGTCGCGGCGGCTCTGGTCGCGTTTTTCGTCCTCAGTACCCGCCCCTCCACCCGCGCCTCGGCTCCGGTTCCCGACCTGATGGCCATTCTCCCGGAATCCCCCCCCGGATGGCAGACCCGCTCGCCCGACTTGTTTGAATTCCGCGGGACCCTGCAAACCAACCATCTGGCCCAACGGGACTATCTTCGGCGGGACGGCGCCGGCGGTCGGCCGACGGAAATTGTGATCTATCTCGCCTATTGGCGGGCCGGGCAGGCCCCCGTCAGTCTGGTCGCCTCCCATACGCCCGACGCCTGTTGGCCGGGTTCAGGCTGGCTCCCCCGCCCCAACCCCGAACCGCGCCCCAGCCTCAGCACCGTCGACCGTCGCCTGCCCCCGGCCGAGTATCGTATTTTTGAATCCGGCGGGGTCCCCCACTATGTCTGGTTCTGGCACCTTCACGACGGCCATCCCATCGCTTACCGCGATCCCTATTCAGCGATCGAACTCCTGCGGATCGCCTGGAAATTCGGCTTTCACCGCGACGGCGATCAACTCTTCGTCCGCCTCTCGAGCAATCGCCCCTGGAGCGAAATCAACACCGAGCCCCTGATCCGGGACTTCTTCAGCCGCGTCCGGTCCTCCGGGCTGTAGCGGCCACCTTCACCATGCCCTTTCGCGCGACCAGACAGGAGAAGGTGATTCTCGCCATGATCGCCCTGCTGATCATTCTTGGTTTGATCGGCCTGGCCGTGCTCTGATGCAATAAACCTCGCCATCGCCGGCACCATGCATCCCCTCTCGCCGCGTACCCGTATGATACCCGAATGTCTATCATGCTCTCCTGCGCCCCCTCCGGGTCCGGCTGCTTCGGGCCGGCCCACCGGGTTTTCCGACCCCGGCACCGGAGGGACCACGTGAAAGCACCCGCCTCCCCGGAGCCGCCGGACAACGTCCTCCGCGACCAGACCGACGCTCTGCTGCTGCAGGCCGTGGCCAGCGGTGATCGCGAGGCGTTCGGCAATTTGTACGATCGTTTTTCCGGCCCGCTCTACGGGGCCGCCCTGCATATCGTCCGCGACCCCGCCGAGGCCCAGGATGTCGTGCACGATGCCTTCGTCACCTTGTGGGACAAGGCGTCCACCTTTGCCACCAACCGCGGCAGCGCGTTCTCGTGGGCGGTCACCCTGGTGCGGAATCGCGCCATCGACCGCGTGCGCATGCGCCGGCGGCGGGCCGAACTCCTCGCTGACTCCGCCCCGGAAGATCTGGGCTACCCCGGCGAAGCCTCGGGCGCGCCGACGAGCGACCCGGCCGAATTGAGCGACAACGCCCGGCTCGTGCGCGCCGCCGTCGCGGCCCTCCCGGTCGAGCAGCAACGGGCGCTGGAACTCGCCTTCTTCAGCGGACTCACCCAGGAAGAGATCGCCCGGAAGCTGCGCGAGCCGCTCGGGACCGTGAAGGCCCGCATCCGCCGCGGTCTGCTCAAACTTCGCGACAGCCTCGCCCCTCATCTATGATCGGCGAACGGGACGAGGAGTTCGCGGCGCTGTACGCCTTCGACTTGTGCGACCGCGAGGACCAGACCCGGTTGGAGGCGGAGTCCGCCCGGCAGCCCGCCCTGCGTGAACTGATGGCCGAACTGCGTGACACCTCCGCGGTGCTCGTGCACCTGGCCCCGATCATCCGCCCTCCCGCCACGCTCAAGTCCCGCATCCTTGATTCGGTCGCCCGCGACGCCTCCGCCCAGGCGCCTCCCCGCCGCCGGGCCCCGGTGATCATCGCCTTCCTGCCCTGGGCTGCCGCCGCCGGTTTCGCCTTTGCCGCGGCGTGGTTCGCCCACCTCTTCCTCACCGGCCAGGCGGCATCCTCCCTGCTGCGCGACCGGACCGCGATCGATGAAATTGCACTCCAGAGTTCACGCCAGCAGCTCGAGGCCGAGCGCATCATCGCCCGGCAGCAACTCGCCACCCTGGAGAGTCAACTCAAGGCCGCCAACGCCCAGCTGGACCTGGCCCACCTAAAAATCGTCGCCCTGGCTTCGCAGCGTCCCGACTCACCGCGCGCCCTGGCCGTGGCGGTGTGGGACGAAGTTCGACAGGAAGGCGTACTCCAGGTCGAAAAGCTGCCGGCCCTGCTCCCAAGCCAGGATTACCAACTTTGGGTGGTTGATCCGCAATATCCCAACCCGGTGGATGGCGGCGTCTTCACCGTGGCCCCGGCGAGCGGCCAAGCCCGCATGACGTTCCGGGCCAAACAACCGGTGGCGCACGCCAGCGCCTTCGCCGTCACGCTCGAACGCAAGGGCGGCGTGCCCAAGGCCGAGGGTCCGTTCGTCCTCCTGGGCAAATAACACCCCACCGCCCCGATTCCACCCCGTCAGCCCCTGGCCCCTCGGTCAAAGGGCAGGGTCAAAGTCGTTCTCTCGCCCCGTAGTCTTTCTCTTGCTTCTTTCTCTTAATCTTTCTCTCCCGCAGACAAACCCT
>JBBRWR010000035.1:0-64353 GCA_038249085.1 Opitutales bacterium | reverse complement strand
TTACCGCTCACGCAGACCGGCTCCCACCGAAAATCCGCTCAAAACCGGACACGGATTCTAGTTGGCGCCGACCTCGACGTTTAGTTGGCGTTCTACAAAGCGGGGCGTCCATGCGATTTCCGGCGGGAGCGGATGGGGGCGAAAGGCCTTGTAGCCCTCCAAGGTCTTGACCCAACGGCCCGATTCAGGGGGCGGCCTGCTTGTCTGCATGGGTGGAAACAAGCAAGTCCGCTATTTCCATCAAACAAATAAAACGGAAACAGATGGCTCTGCTGTTTCCGAGCATGGAAAGCTTGGCCGGAAATCGTCAGATTATCGTCGGACAAATTCTCTCATTCGTCAGATTTCAGACGGACATTCATGGGGCCCATTGCTTCCAGCGAGTGCGTTCTCCGTCTTGAACACCTCCGCGGCGAACTCTCCGTCACGAGGTTGAGGAATTGAGGGCAAACTTGGTGCCATCGGTCGATTAACGGTCGTTTTGACGCCGTCGCCCGCTACCCGTGCGGCGGCGTCAGGGCGGTGTCACCGCTCGGAACGTTTTGATGAGCCCGCTTCGCTGACGATTGCTTGCGCTGTGCTCGTTCCTCCAATCCCTGGGCGAGTTCGGTACTGTGCAGTTTCACTCGGATCTCGCCCCGTTTCTACGTTCGCATCTGCGGGGACAGGATCACGGCGTGCCGCGGGCCGCGGCGGCTTATCGGGTGCGTTTATGCGCCAGATGGCGCAATGCCGCCAGCTCATCTTGCCGCGCCTGTCTAAAACGCCGCTGCCGCGCCGCATTGGACTTTCGCTTTTCGTCAGCGGTTTTCGGCGGGCGGCCCGCTCGTAGCGTTAAGGGCAGATCGACCGAGGGCGTGAAAATATTCCGGCGCTTGAAGGCCAAGGGGGCGCGGACGAGCGCGAGCGTTCGCAAGGCGGGCGTGCTCCCCTCGTCGAAAATAGGATCGTCGGACGTGCGCCAAGGGGTAAAAGCCCACTCCGGCGCGACGTCGCCAATCTTCCCGGCCAGATGTTCAGCATAGGCCGCCAGCCAGGCATCGGCAATGCCGCCTTGAGCAAATTTTTCCCGCAGGCGTGGTGGTTCGTCAGCGATTGTTGCTGCCGCTTGCGGGCGCGACGAGGCGCGCCGCAACTCATGCAACCAATCGCGAAGATGCCGGCCGAAATTTCCGATCGAATCGGATCTTTGGGCGATCTCTTTCAAGGTTGCGGGACGAAGGCTCATGGTTGTGTCGGTTGCATGGCACTGCGCACCACTTCCTTCGCGGTGTCCGAGAGAACGTCGTGCGGGAAGAACTTGTCGTGGATGGTCCCGGCGGCTTCGACGGAAGTGATCCCCATTTTCTGCACCAGAAACCGAATGTCGCCGTAATCGCCGGGATATCCGGGCAGGGGGGGGCGACAGGCGCGCAGCTTCATCGCAAGGAGATACGCCGCGGTCGGGACGGAAACGCGGAGGCCTTCGCCAAACTCTGCTTGGTTGAGCTGTCGCTTCGCCTCCTTCTCAGCCAGGAACTGTTTTACCTGATCATTGAGCCAGTCGTCCGGCAGGCCGAGTTCCTGCGCTACTTTCAGAGCGAGGTTCTTGGCGATTTCGCCCGGCCGAACGACGGCATCGACGTCCTTTGTCGCATCGCGCGATCCATACACCAAGGTGAAGACCGCCCCGCCATAAAGAGACACCTCGAGCGTGATCCTTTGCTCATGCGCCAGCTCGCCCAACCGCCGCAGCGCTTGAGTGATTTGTGCTCGACTGAGATTTTCGTATGGCACGATAAACCGTTACGTAACGTTTTATCAAATTTCAAGGATGAAACGAAGCGCGATGACGCTGGATGCCGGGCCAGAGATAACCGGAAATAATCCCGGCAATTGGTCACTCCATTTGTCGCGCAAGCACTTGATCGCCAATAATCCGAATCACTTAAGATATCGGCAAAAAGAACGGCAAAATGGGCGGAACTGATCGGCTTTGGGGCCAGCTCAGCAATCGCTCGAACCGCCATTCCAAGGCGCTTCGATCCGGAGCGAAGGCGCGGTCGGCGGGCGGAAGGACTGGCTAACCTGCGAGTTCCGCCAATTCCTCTTCACCACGGGAGCGCGCAGTTCAGGGCAGGCGGCGGCGAATACTACAACCCGGACCTGGCGGCCCGCGCGGCCCGCGCCGCCGTTCCCACGCTCACCGCCGCAGAAGCGCATGCCTTCGCGTGGCGGTACGGCAAGGAACGCCTCGAAGCTGCGATCGCCCACCGCACCGACTTCAATTTCGAGACCACGCTCGGCGGCGAAACGATCACCAAGCTCCTGATCGAAGCAGCCACGAAAGGTGCCACGCTCAACCTCTGGTTTGCGGGTCTCGCCAGCGTCGACCTCCACCTGAAGCGCGCCGCCGCCTTTCGGTTGCTGAGACCTGGTCGGTGCTGAACGATGCGGCGTCCGGATCCGCCGTCCGGCCAAGGGGCCCATCGGGTTACCCGCCCTGCTTTTTTTTCCCGCCTTTTTTTCGCGCCTGGAGCACCTGCTTCCGCGTCTCCAGGCCGCCGGCCCGCGGATCGAGCCAGCGGGCCGGCACCATCGACGCGTCCCACTGCTGGTAAAGGGCCAGGAGTTCCGCGGCCTTGGCGGGTTCCTGCCGGCTCCGATCGGTGGTCTCGCCGATGTCTTGTGCGAGGTTGAACAGTTCCGGGGGTTGGTTGGCTTCGTGTTTGACCAGTTTCCAGTCTCCCTGGCGGACGGCGAACTGGGGGGGGTAACGCCAGTAGAGCGTATCGCGCGGTAGGCGGTCGGTTTGGCCGGTGAGCAAGGGCAGCAGATTCAGGCCATCGAGGGGAATATCCTTGGCCGGAGCGAGACCGGCGGCGGCGAGGAGGGTCGGCAGCACATCCAGTTGGATGACCATCTGGTCCAGCACCCGGCCGGCGGGGATCCGGCCCTTCCACTGCACGGCGAAGGGCACGCGAATGCCACCTTCAAGCAGCGACCACTTGGCGCCGCGCAACGGGTGGTTCTCGCCCAGGACGCCCTCGCCGCCGTTGTCGCTCAATTGAAAGACGAGGGTCGACTCCTCCAACCCGGAGGAGCGGAGCTTCTGGAGCACGACCCCGACCGCATCGTCCAATTCGGCCGTCATCGCCGCATAGAGCAATTTGCCCCGTTCCGTATAGTAGTCGTAGGATTTCAGATACCCCTCGCTCGCTTCGTGCGGGGCGTGAATCGCGGTGAAGGGCAAATAGAGCAGAAAAGGACGATGGCGATTGGCCTCGATGAAGGCTTCGGCCTGGTGCGCGAAGGTGGGAGAATCCATGTCCGGCTTGGCAATCTCGCTGGTGGCCAGGAAGTAGTTTGCGACCTCGTTCTTGTTGGTCATGGGCCCCAGGTACCAATCAAAGCCTCGTTCGGTGGGCCGATAGCCGGCCTCTTTTCCCAGGTGCCACTTGCCGAAGGCGCCGGTCACGTAGCCGGCTTTTTGAAAATACTGCCCCATCAACCGTTCCCTGGCGTCGAGTTGGGTCTCCGGCCGCGGGGTGGTCAGATTGTCGTGCCCGCTGCGGGCCTGATAACGGCCGGTCATGAGCCCGACGCGACTGGGGCTGCAAACGCAGGCCGACACATACCCCTGCGTAAAGCGCACGCCGTTGGCCCCGATCGAATCGAGGTTCGGGGTCGGCGCCAGTTTTCCACCGTACCGGTTTTGATGCCCGTACCCCATGTCGTCGCTCAGAAAGATGACGATGTTGGGCGGACGGTTGGTCGTGGCGGCCAGACCGCGGCCGGGAGCGAGTCCTGCCAGGGCGAGCACGACGGTACCGCAGAGCAACCGCCGGAGCGAATGAGGGTGCGGGTGTCGGGTGATGGGAGCGGATGGTTTCATGAGGGGGGTCGTTGAACGGGCGTCATTCAGACCCATTCGCCGGATACCACGAGCGCATTTCCGCGGCCGGTCGGGTAACGAAAACTCCCATGTTCCGCCCCCCCAGCGAGGGACCGCCGGGGTCATACCGAGAACCGAGACAGGTCCGAAGAGGCCGGCGAAACCCGTGACCGCGTCGCTGGCGAAGTCTCGATTCTCGTTATGACCCCATGGAATCTTCCTCGGGGCAGATGTGGCCGGCGCACCTTGGTGCCGTGTTTGCGTTCGCTTACTTTCCGCCGCCGGGGGCCTTGAGTTCGAGGGCGACGAGGTAGACCTCTGCCACCTGCGATCCGGCGATCTGCATGGCCCGGAGCGTCAGTGGCCCGAGCCCGGCTTCGAGCCGAATCGTGCCCAGCGCGAGGGTCCGGAAATCCTTCATGTACGACTCCTGCCGCGGCACGCGATCCTGACGGTCCAGCAGGGGAGGATCCCAGGCGGGGGCGATTTTCGCCGTCAGGCCCGGCCGATGGTTGAACGACAGCTCCACGGTGGAGCCGGCCTCGGCCTGGGGACACGTGTACTGGAGCTCAACGGCGTAATCACCGGCCTGATGAACGTCGAGGTCCCAGGTCATGGTGTCGTCGCTTCCCGTCCAGTTCGTGAAGTAGGTGCTGTTGGGAAACCGGTTGCTCCGCCGGACCTTCCCGTGCGGCTCACCCTCGCCCGCCGGCAGCACCGCCCGCGGCAGTTCCGTATAGCCGACCGGGATTGGGCGCGGATCGGTTGTGCCACGATCTGCGGTGCCACCGGTCCGGGTGGTCGCACCGGCCGAAACCTCGGCGCCAAACATCTCTGCGCGCCAGGCGGTCACGGCCTGCTGCAATTGCGCGGCCACGGCCGGACGCTGCGCGGCGAGGTCGGTTTGCTGGCCGGGATCGGCGGGGAGGTCGAAGAGGGCGCCGCGATCGTCGAGCCGGTAGCGGGGCGTGCGGACGCCGATTTTTCCCGCCCAGTGCGAGAAGATCATCCGCTCCGGCCATACCGGGGCCAGACCGGTGAGCAACGGGGAGAGATCGCGGCCGTCGAGCGGTTTGGGGCCGACGCGGGGCACGGCGGCCAATTGGGTGAGGGTGGGCAGGAGATCGATGGCGCCGGCAATCTCGGTGACAGTCCGGCCGGCGGGTATCCGCCCGGGCCAGCGGATGAAGAACGGCGAGCGCACGCCGCCCTCGTCAACCGAGCCCTTCTTGCCCTTCATCCCGCCGTTCCAGCGCCAGGTGTTGGGACCGTTGTCGGAAAAATAGACGACGATGGTGTTGGTCGCGAGGTTCAGATCGTCGAGACGCCGGAGGATTCGCCCGACGTTCCAGTCGAGGTTAGCGGTCATGGCCAGGACGCAGCGGGTGGTGGTGGGGTCTTCGTTCACGCCCGCCACCGCGCGGAGCCCGAGCGGGGCGTCCTGGAAGCGATTCCAGTACTCGTCGGGCACGCAAAACGGCGAATGCGGCGTGTTGAAGGGCAGGTAACAGAGGAAGGGCCGCGCATGGTTTTGCGTGATGAAGGCGAGGGCGTGGTCCGTGAGATCGTCGGCGATGTAACCCTGGCCGCGCACGGGGCGGCCGTTGTGATCGAGGGGGCCGTCGAAATAGTAGCCCCAATGGCCGGCGGTAAAACCGTAGAATTCGTCGAAGCCGCGGGCGTTGGGATGGTAGGGCCACTGGCCGCCGTTGTGCCACTTGCCGAAGATTCCGGTGGCATAACCCGCGGCCTTGAACGCATCGGCCACGGTCTTTTCGTCGGGGTTCATCCGCTCGCGGCCCGAGTCGACCCCGCGGACCCCGGTGCGGAGATGATAGCGGCCGGTGAGGAATTCGGCGCGCGTGGGCGAACAGACGGGGCAAACGTAGAACCGGTCGAGGGTGGCCCCGGCGCGGGCGAGCGCATCGATGTTGGGCGTGTGCAGGTTGGTGTTGCCCGTGACGCTGAGATCGCCCCAGCCCTGGTCGTCGGCGAGCAACACCACGATGTTGGGCGGGCGCGGATTATCGGCGGCCGGAATCGGGGAAGGGCTCGACCCAGCGATGAGCGCGAGCGAAAGGGCGACGAGGTTTGGTCTCATGAAAGCATCACCGGGAAAGCCGGGCATCCCAGGCGGTGTTGAGGCTCTTCGCCGGATCGAGCGGACCGCCGCCGCCGGAATAGGGCAGGCCGTTGCCCGGGAAGATCTCGGTTTCCTGGTCGAGCGGGCGCGGATTCCGCACGGGCCAGAGCAATGGCAGCGTCATGGATTGTCCTGTTGGAGGTCGGAGTATTGGTCGCGGTCGTCGAGGGCGGTGCGCAGGCGGGTGAGTTCGGCCTTCAGGTTCGCCAGCGTCGGGGCGTACCCGGGGTCCGCATAGACGTTCTTCAGCTCGTGGGCATCGGACTGGAGATCGTAGAGCTCCCACTGCTGGAGGCGGTTGAAATAGATCAACTTGTAGCGCTCGGTGCGGACGCCCCAGTGCGGCTGCACCTGGTTGTGGCCGGTGTGGTAAAAGCGATAGTACATCGTCGTCCGCCAATCCGCCGGCGTCTCGCCGCGCAGCAGCGGGACGAGGCTGCGGCCCTGGAGGTCGGCGGGTGCCGTGAGGCTGGCGGCGGCGAGGAAGGTGGGGGCAAAGTCAACGTTGAGGGCAAAACGATCCGACCGGCTGCCGGGCGGCACGACGCCGGGCCAGCGGACGAGAAACGGCATGCGGAACGACTCCTCGTACATGAAGCGCTTGTCGTACCAGCCGTGGTCGCCGAGGAAGAAACCCTGATCGGAGGTGTAGATGACGAGGGTGTTTTCGCGCAGGCCGTGGTGGTCGAGGTAGTCGAGCACGCGGCCGACGTTGCGGTCGACCGAGGCGATACACGCGAGGTAGTCGCGCATGAAACGCTGGTATTTCCAAAGCGTCTGCTCGGCGGGAGAGAGCCCGACCGGCGGCTTCACCTTGAGCTGCCGCTCGTTCAGGTCGGCGACGCGCATCTGCGCGGTGCGGGCCGCGTCGGTGCGGGTGGCGTAGTCGTCGAAAAAAGTGGCGGGCAGCGGGAACTCCCGTTCGGCAAAGTGCGCTTCGTCCGGCTTGTCCGGCACCCAGGGGCCATGCGGCGCCTTGTGGTGATACATCAGGAAAAAGGGTTGGTCTTTCGGCCGGCTTGCCAGGAACGCGAGGCTCAGATCGGTGATGATATCGGTGACGTAGCCTTTGATTTCGGCGCTGCCCGTCGGGGAGAGGAAGGTGGGGTTCTCGTATTTCCCCTGGCCGGGAAGAATCTTCCACTCATCGAAGCCGGTCGGTTTGCCGCCCAGGTGCCATTTGCCGAACATGCCGGTGTGGTAGCCAGCGCGCTGGAGTTCCTTCGCGACGGTCCACTGGTTGCCATCGAAGGTGTTGAACACCGGCACCCCGTTTTTGTGGCTGTATTTGCCGGTGAGAATGGTGGCGCGGCTGGGGGTGCAGACGGAGTTCGTCGCGAAGCAATTTGTCAGTCTCATGCCCTCGCGGGCGATACGATCGATGTTCGGCGTTTGGATCAATTTGCTGCCGTAGGCACTGATGGCGTGGGCCGCGTGGTCGTCGGCCATGATGTACAGGATGTTCGGCCGGGCGGCGGCGCCGCTGGCCGTGGTGGCGGCCGCGGCAAAGGCGGGTACGAGCGCACGGCGGATGCGAAGTCGAAACGAAAGTGGTATCATGGCGAAGAGAGGAATCCAGCGTTTGCGGCAGCGGGACGGATTTCCAGCCCCAACTCCCTGAAGGGAGACTCAGCAGCCCGAGGAGAAATCCGACCAAATTTCAAGGTCGTCGAAATAAGTATGCGTTCCGTCTGGCGGCAGCGTCAGCCAGTCGGTGCTGTGATACATTTTGAAAATCATCTGGTCGTGGAGTTTTGTCCCCTTCTTGGTGGCGCCCTTGAAATCGACAATGGTTTGGCGCGGCCTCCCGGCCGGCTCGGCGGCCGCTCCAACCCCCAGCGCCACGGGCAGCGGACGGAACGCCGCGAGATTGGCGCCGGGACCCCCGAAGCCTTGGAAGAACCGGGTGAAGGTCGAATGGCTGCCGATGCGTTTGATCGCGAACAACGGCGCCACGACCACATCGCGCCGCAAGTGGTCCCGTGCGTGAGTTTTTTCGCGCCGGCCAGGAGGCCGGCCATGAAGCCCAGCACCAAGTCCGCGGGAGCGATGGTTCGTTTGCTCTTACGCACATGCGGGAGCACCCCCGCGAGCAGCGCCCCGAAATGTTGCCAGTGGAGGAATCCGCAAAACGCGGCCAGGCCGGCGTGGCCGCTGACTTTCTGGTCGGTGAAGGCGATTTGGATCGCCGCGCCGGGTGTGGGCACTTGGATAAATTCGGTCACGGTTTGGTGACCGGCATCTGTCTGAGGAATCTAAGGGTTTTTTATTGCCGCTCAATTCCTTCCAAACCGTGACCGCTTTGGCTACTGAATCGTTACCGCTAAGCTCGCCCGCAAGGTTCTCGTCTGACTCGCGCGCCACGAGAAGGCGGAAGCGAGCGCACGCGACATTCAGCAAGGTCTCGACGGAAACGGCCTGCGAAAAGACGAACTCGAACCCGCGCTCGATCTGCTCGTTGACGGCGACTGGCTCCGCGAGTTGCCTCGCACGGGCGAGCCGCACCACGATCGCCCACCGTCGCCGCGTTATGCCGTGAATGCCGCCGCGCTGGCGTAACCCAAAGCGAGTTCTGTCCTTATTGTCCCTGCTTTCTGACACGTCAGAGGGCAGGGGCTTGGCGTTCTGTCCATATTGTTTCTGCTCGCGACTCACTGACGACGTGCCATCGGGCTTGTCGTCCGCACCGCTGCCGCGCACTATTGGCACATGAAGCGGATCGCATTGGCTATATTGGCGCTGCTGGCAAGTTCGGTCTCGGGTGCTGATTTCAACTTCGCTGCTCTCCGGTTCGGAATGTCACCGGGCGACGTCGAAAGAGTGTTGGGTGCGGGCGGTATCGCACAGCGGTTCTCCAACCCAGAGGTGGAGCACGTCAGTTGGTATCGTTCCGCTCGAACTCGCGATATGTTACCGCAGGCTTACTTTGATCGCAGCTATGACGCGGTTGCTTTTGGGTTCTCGTACGTGAATCAGGAAAACAACGGGAACAACCCACGGACCGGAAAACCGTGGGAGATCCCGCCCGATGTCGGGCGGTGGGTGCTCGCTTTGTTTGCGCCAGGCGGCCAGTGGACGCGACTCAAAGACGAGGGAAGCGCTCGGATCTGGCGTTCGAGTAACGGCAAGTTCTTCGCGCGAATCACAAGCGACGAAATTCGAGTATCCGACCGCGAAGCAATTGTGCGGCTTCAACTGCAATACCAGTAAACCCTCGCGGGAACCCGTTACTAGGCCGCACCGGCCGCCCCTGCCGGGGTTAAGAACGCTCTCGGCGACCGGGGAGGAAAGTGGGTTTTTGAACCCATCGCCAAACAACGCGGCTGAAATTTTCCCGTAAGTCTTCAGTTTCGTACTTTGGGGGAAACGCCGCCTTTGACCGCTTTGGCGTCATCGAAAACCCTCGGCGATTCTTGGCGTTTTGTTCGGAGAAATAGCCCTTTTTGTTCGGAGTGAAAGGCAGTCTCTCAATGAACCCCCTCGAACACCTAGTCACCTCAGGCCTCATCTCTCACCTTTCAACTCGGCACTGGGACAAAGTACCGGAAAAGGTGAAGGGTGCCGCCTGAGGTGTTACCGGTTCTCTGCCAGGATTGGGTGATGGGCAGGGTGCAGGAATCCGCAGTGGCCGGCACGCGGCGGTGACACCCGCCTTGATCTTTCGGGCTGAAACCGCACCGTCGGCGGCCGACCCGCCATGAGCACGCACCACGGAGCAACCGGAGTGACCCCGGATCCCCGGGCCCCCATCCCCCGCCAGATCTCGTTCATCATCGGCAACGAGGGCTGCGAGCGGTTCAGTTTCTATGGCATGCGGAACATCCTGACGGTGTTCCTGGTGACGTCGCTGCTGCAGTACCTGCCGGAGGGCGACCGGCCGGGGGCGGCGAAGGATGTGTTTCACACCTTTGTGCTCGGCGTCTACTTCTTCCCGTTGCTGGGCGGATGGCTGGCCGATCGCTTCTGGGGCAAGTACCACACGATCCTCTGGCTCAGCCTGGTGTACTGCGCGGGCCATCTTTGCCTGGCGGTCTTCGACACGAATCGCACGGGGTTTTTCACGGGCCTGGCCCTGATCGCGCTGGGCTCCGGCGGCATCAAGCCCTGTGTGGCGGCGTTTGTCGGCGACCAATTCGACCGGACCAACAAACACCGGGCCAAGGTCGTGTTCGACGCGTTCTATTGGATCATCAACTTCGGCTCGTTCTTTGCCTCGTTGCTGATGCCGATCTTTCTCCGGCGCTTCGGGGCGGCGGTCGCCTTCGGTATTCCCGGGGCGCTCATGTTCGTTGCGACGGTGGTCTTCTGGGCGGGCCGCCGGCGCTACGTGCTGCTTCCACCGGCCCCGCGCGATCCGCACTCGTTCCTGCGCGTCGCCCGCACCGCCCTGACCTCCGGCCGGCGCGGCCTCGGGCTCGCGGCGCTCGGGGTGATGGCGGCCCTGGGGGCGTTCGCCCTCGTGCCGTCGTGCGGGGTCGTCGTGGCGCTGTGCAGTGCGCTGGTCGCGCTGCTCGCGTTTGGCGGCACCGGCGTGTGGCTGCAACTCGACGGGGCCCGCGGTCACCACCCCGACGCGGCGGTGGAGGGCGTGCGCACGGTCCTGCGGGTGCTCGTGCTCTTCTTCCTCATCACGCCCTTCTGGTCGCTCTTTGACCAGAAGGCTTCGACCTGGGTGCTGCAGGCCGACGCGATGACGAAGCCCGCCTGGTTCCAGTCGTCGCAGATGCAGGCGCTCAATCCGCTGCTCGTGATGCTGCTGATTCCGTTCAACAACCTGGTGCTTTACCCGGGCCTGAAGCGCCTGGGCTACGCCATGACCGCCCTCCGGCGGATGACCTTCGGCATCGCCTTCTCGGGCCTGTCCTGGGTCGTGGTCGGCGCGATGCAGGTGGTGCTCGATGGCGGCCACGCCTTTTCGATCTCCTGGCAGGTGCTGCCGTACGCCCTGCTCACCCTGGGCGAGGTGCTCGTCTCCACCACGGGACTTGAGTTTGCCTACAGCCAGGCCCCGCCGGCGATGAAGGGCGCGCTCATGAGTTTTTGGAACCTCTCCGTCACCATCGGCAATCTCTGGGTGCTGGTCGTCAACGTCGCGGTCAAGAACACCGTGGTCACGAACCTCATCGCCTCGACGGGCTTTGGCGTCACGGCCTTCCAGATGTTCTTCTTCGCCGCGTTCGCGTTTGCCGCCGCCCTGGCCTTCGGCCTGGTCGCCCGGAGCTACCGCGTCGTTGACCACTACCGGCAGGGCGCGTGACTCGCGTTGGGTCGCGCGGGAGTAACCTAAGTTCCGCAGCCGAATTTAACCACAGAGGCGCAGAGAACACGGAGGAAAGGACTTGGAGAAACCGCTGGGGCTGTCGGTCTTCGCCCTGTAGGTGCGGTTAATTTTCTGCCGTTTTACCTCTGTGTTCTCCGTGTCTCCGTGGTTCCAACGGCGGTTTTTGGGTTTAAACCGTCGCGCGCCGGTCCCGGGATGGGTGCGGCGCGGAGTCGGCGCCCCACCAAGGATCCAAAAACGCAAGGGCGCCGGGGGCACGGCGGCCGAAGCCCGACCGGCGCACGCCTACGCGAAGAGCTCGCGCACGGCCTGGCCCTTCCCGTCGGCCGTGACGTAGAAGGGCCGTTTTTCGATGTCGTAGCCGTGGTTGGCGGGGATGCCCAGCGCCCGGTAAATCGTCGCGTGCAGGTCGGAAAGGGTCACCGGGTCCTTGATCGTGCGGCACGGCCGTTCGTCCGCCGTCACGCCGTGCACGTGGCCGCGTTTCATCCCCCCGCCGAAGAGCAGCACACTGCCCGCGGCGGTGAAGTGGCGGTGCATGCCGTAGAATTTCGGGTCATTGATCACCGCCGGCACCACCACCTGGTCCTTCACGCCCTTCTCGGGCTTGCCCTCGACCATCATGTCGCGGCTGAACTCGCTCGCCACGACGATCAGTGTGCGCTCGAGCAACCCGCGCTCCTCGAGGTCGCGCACGAGTTGGGCAATCGGCGCGTCGATCATTTGCTTCATGCCGACCATGCGCGCGTGACCGTTCTCGTGCGTGTCCCAGTTGAGAAACGGGATGTATTCCGTCGTCACCTCGATGAAGCGGGCGCCGGCCTCGCACAGCCGCCGCGCGAGCAGGCAGCCAAGGCCAAAGCGCCCGACCATGCTCTCCTCGTATTTGGCGCCGAAGCGATCGCGGGGTGCGTCGAAACGCATGCCGGGTTCGTAGGCGGGGAAATACTTCCGCGCTTGCGCCAGGGGCTCAAGCGCGAGGTCGAAGGCCTGCGCCGCGGGCGAGTTCAGCAGGCGGTGGGCGTTGTCCGTCGCCCGCCGCAGCGACTCCTGCTGGTAACCGCTTGCCGCCTGTGCCGCCGGACTCGCCGCCAGCAGCTCGCGGTAGAATTTCTCGCGCTGGGCGAACCGGCCCGGGCTCATGCCCTCCGGCGGTCGCACCGCGTCGGCGGCCTGTTCGGGAAACGCCACGTTGAACGGGCCATATTCGCCGCCGAGAAAGCCCGACGTCGTGAACGCCTTCAGCTCCTCCCCTTCGCCGAGATCGAACCGCTGGCCGATGTTGATGAAGGCCGGCATCGCCGGATCGAGGGGACCGAGTGTGCGCGCGATCCAGGCACCGAGGTGGGGCGCCGCGACCGTCTGAGGCGGCACGTAACCCGTGTGCCAGTTGAACTGGTGCCGCGAGTGCAGGATAAACCCGAGGTCCGACGCCTGCATGCCGCGGATCAGCGTCGCGCGGTCCATTACCTGCGCCAGGTTCTCCAGTCCGGCGGAAAAGTGCACCCCGTCCACCGCCGTCGGGATCGAGGGGAAGGTGCTGAGGACGGCGTTGGGGTCGAGGCCCGCGGCGTACGGCGTGAAGCGTTTCGGGTCGAAGGTCTCCGTGTGGGCCATGCCGCCCGCCATCCAGAGCACGATCACGCGGTCGGCCGTTGCCTGGATTTTTTCGAGCGGTTCGGTCGCCCGCAAGACGCGGGGCGCCCCGGCGGCGAGCGCGGCGAGGGTGGCCGCTGAGGCGGTCTTCAGGAAATCCCGCCGGGACCACCCGCGGGCGAAAGCCGCACGTCGATGGGCGGTTTGGAGGGCGAGATGATGGAGATTCATGGGGTTGGGGTGCGTGGGGCGGCCTAGTTGATCAGTTGAAACTCCGGCAGCATGGCCAGGGCCCACAGCAGATCCTGCACGCCCTCCGCGGTCGCGGGGGTCCCGACGAACCGTTCCGACGCCGCCCGCTCCGCCGCGTTCGGGGCGCGACCGAGGGCCTGCAGATAGAGTTGCCGCACCCATCCACCCGGTGCGACGGCGTCGCCCGCGAGCAATTGCTCCGCTCCCTGCCCGAGTCGCTGCGCCAGGGTGCGGCCGTTGGTCAATTCCAGCGCCTGCAGGGTGGTCGCGGTTTCCTGTCGCACCGTCACCACCTGCTCGCGATTCGGCCGGCCCAGCGCCGCCATCAGGGGATCCGCCGCCACCAGCGATGCGCGATGCACGGGCAGGTTCTCCTTTCGCGCCGCGGCCAGCTCGAGAAAAAAACCGCCCAGCCGCCAAGGTGCCAACTCCACTCCGCCGAGTTCCACTGCGGCGGCGGGCGCTGCCGGGCCCGCGGTCGCGGTCCAGGTTCGGTCCGACACAAAATCCATCACGTCCCTCGCGGGGTCCGTGCCCCGCACCCGCGCATAGAGAATCAGCCCGGCGGGGTTGTCCGAATCGGGTGGTGGGGGAGGCTTCCTGCCCCCTTCCGCTTCGCGCGCGACCGGGGTGGTGCCGTCGGCGAGGAAGTTCACGCACGTGATCTTGATCGTGTTGTCGCCGGGCCGGAGGTTGGCCTTCACGTCGTAACTCTCCGCGCCGGTGCTGGTGCGCTTGGAGGCCGACGCCACGGTCTTGCCGTTGAGCGCGACCGCGTAGGTGTTGTCGGCCGCGATCGTGAGCCACGCCTCGGTCGGAGCCGTCGCCAGTGTCACCGTGCGGGTGAATACCACGGATGCCGGCCGCGCCTTCAGCTGCGCCTGCGGGGTCGCCCAGATCCACTGCGGCGAAAGCGGCAGCGGGGCGGAGGCTGCCTGCTGCAGCGCGACTTCGCGGTTCAGCTTCGCGTCCGCCTTGGGGTAGCTCCGGCCGGTGAGGGTCATGATCGCGTCGGAAAACTGTTCCGCGCTCAGTCGCCGCACGAGCGGCCCCCGAAAGACGAAATTCCGCCCGGACTCGTCGCCGTTCACCGCGGGCAGTTGATAGGCCTGCGAGGTGAGGATGCGCGCCATGGTGTGCTTGAGGTCGTAACCATGCGCCACGAGATCCTCCGCCAGCCAGTCCAGCAACGCGGGTGACCAGGCCGGCCGGTCCATCTCGTCGACCGGTTCGACCAGGCCGTGGCCCAGGAAGCGCTGCCAGAGCCGGTTGACGATCGTGCGCGGCAGCCGGCCATTGGCCCGCCCGATGATCACGTCGGCGAGTTGGCGCTTGCGCGTGGCGGAGTCGGCTTGGGCGTCGATCAGTCCCAGTTCGCTGTAGAGGAATTTCACCTGCGCGATGTGGCCCGTCGGCT
The DNA here is from genome assembly GCA_038249085.1 of Opitutales bacterium. Taxonomy (GTDB): domain Bacteria; phylum Verrucomicrobiota; class Verrucomicrobiia; order Opitutales; family Opitutaceae; genus ER46. Next base: position 49,790 of record JBBRWR010000035.1, on the reverse strand, counting down.
TGTCGCACTCCGCGATCTCGAGCGGGGCGTCGGCGTAGATGCTGGCGAGCCCGTAGGCGTCCTTGAGCGTGTAGTCGTTGATGAAACTGTCGTGACACGAGGCACACTTCAGGTTCACGCCGAGAAACACCTGCGCCACGCTTTGCGCCGCCTGCATCGGCGGCACCATGCTCGCGTTGACCGCGCCGCGCCAGAGGATGCCGTTGACAAATCCCTCCGACTCGGTGCCCGGGTCCACGAGCTGGGCCACGAAACGATCGTAGGGCAGGTTCCGCGCGAGGGCGGTGTAGAGCCAGGTGGTGATGGGCTTGCGCCCGCCGTCGATGTAGCCCGTGCCCTTGTAATCGTTACGCAGAAGGTCGTTCCAGAAGGTCAGCCAATGTTCCGCGTAGCCCTGGTGGTCCGCGAGCAGCCGCTGCACGAGCTGCGTCCGTTTGTCGGCCGCTCGGTCCGCGAGGAATGCCTCCAGTTCCGCGGGGGGCGGCAGCAGCCCGATCGTGTCAAGCCACACGCGCCGCGCATAGGTGCGGTCGTCGACGGTCGCCGGCCAGGCGACGTGGTCTTGGGTGAAGAGCGCATCGACATACCCGTCGATCGGATTGGGGAACGTCCGGGGCACCGGCAGTGCCGCGAGGTCGCGGGGGCGAAGGTTGGCCGGCTCGCGTTTGGCAAACGTGATCTCCTGGGGCCACGGTAGGCCCTGATCGATCCACGCGCGAAACACGGCCACTTGGTCGGTCGTGAGCTTCCTTCCCTTCTTCGGCATCACGGTTTCGGGATCGAGGCCCGAGATGAGATCGACCACCAGGCTCTCGCCGCTGTGCCCCGCCACCGCCGGGGTGCCCGCGTCGCCGCCGAAGAGAAAATCGGCCCGCGTCTCCAGGCTGAAGGCGCCCTTGGCCTTGCCGTGGCCGTGGCATTGGACGCAACTCGCCTCGAAGATCGGCTGGATGTCGCGCGCGAAATCCACCGGCCGCTGGGCCGCCGCCGGGAGCAGCGCCCGCTTTTCCGGCGGGAGGGCCGCGTGCGCCACGGCGGCTGTCCCCAGGGCGAATACGCCGGCCGCCAAGACCGCCGCGGCGCGGCAGACCGTTGGGAACGGGATCGGGGTAATCACGCAAAACGAAAGCATCCGCGCGTACCTTGTTCGAACCGGCGCCAAAAACAAGCCGCACGACCCCGACCGGCGAGAATGGGTGCATCGGCGAGTTGGCGGGGTTGCCTCTGGGTGTAGCGCCGCGTCTCTGACCGGCGGGCGCCAGGCGCAGCCTGGCGCTACGGGGAGGACCGGGCTCAATGCCACCGTCAACCTCGAGATGCACCCGGCGAGAATTCGGAGGGGAAAGACGGGGCGACAGAGATGAGCGGCGCGGCGGTATTAAAATATCCTCCGGCCTTGCGCATGCCGACCGACTTCCCGCGTTGGGCAGGGCTCGCGGGTGCGACGTTTCCCCCGCAAATCCAGGCGGAGCTATTGCTCCCGCACGAGGAACAGCGCGTCGGAGGCGGGCAACTCGATCGTCCCACCCACGGGCTGGCCGTTGTTCGTTGACGGGTCCTGCCGCTCCGTGCCTGCGATGCGGCGATAGCGCCGACCCGGCAACAACTCGGCCAGGTTGAGGGTTGCAGGATGGGGGCCGGGATTGGCGAGGACGGCCCCGTGCTCGAATTCGCGATACATCACGTCGGGCGCGGCATAGGCGGTTACGGACTCAAGCCACAGCGGTTCGGACGACTCCAGGGAGATTTCCACGTCGACGCTCCCGCCCTTCAGTTTCGTGAAGGAGAAGACCGTGAGGAACGGCTGGCCATCCACCAGGGCGAAATCGCGGTTGTCCTCCTTGAGTTGGGTGCGTCGGCGATCCGGCACGGGCATCCCTTTGACGCCAGCGCTCGCAAACAGCAGCCGGGCATGTTCCGGCGGGAAGCCCGGGCGGGGTGCGGCGCGGACTTGGGCCATGATGGTCAGGTCGGACCCGTGCAGCGGGATGCCTCGAAGCTCGAAACGCACTTCGTGCCCCTCCGTTGCGTCGATGCGGACAGCGAGGCCGTCGCGGGTGAAGCGGACCTTTTCGCCCGCGAGATGGGCGATCAGGCCCTCGGGGGTGGCCCAGTCCGCCGGCAGGAGCGGTGGGGCGCGGCTGGCCAGCCGGTGCATCGGTCCGGCGAACCTGCCCAGCCAGCCCGCCTTTCGATCGCGGCCCTGCACCAGCTCGTCCCAGATGCCATAGGCATCGGTGGCGGGGCGATTGCTGGTCACAACCGCTCCGCTCAGCACCGCCGCGGCAATTTTCAGGCGATGCTGGTTGAAAGGGATCGGCTGGAACGGCTCCTTGCCGGGGTTCCGCAAGGGCACGTTCGGCGGGGAAAACTTGTGATTGAGATAGTTGAACGTGGGCGGCAGCGCGCGCTCCTCCCAAAAGAGATTGCGATTGATGCCGGAGGACCAGTGTTGCGTGAGCGGATCGCTGTGGGTGAGCCAGTTTTCGCTCTCGCCGCCATTGAGGATACCAAGCGCGCGTTGGTTGTCGGTCTCCTGCACGTCGGAGGTCAGAATGATGTCGCGGCCCAGCGCCTGGCGGAGCTGGCGGTAAAATTCGTTCTCCCCGGCCTCGTAGGTGGTGTCCTGGTCGGCGTCTTTGCCCTGGCCGTCGCCGTTGAAGTCGGGCTTTCGGAAACGCGACTGGCCGCCGAGAATCTGCGGCGTCAGATACATCACGTCGAAGGCCACGCCATCGAGGTTCTCCAGGGATCCGCCCGGGCCGAGCGCCTGCGTGAAATACTCGACGTACATGTCGGCCGCATTGCGGCCCCGGCTGTCGCGGGGGCACGCGGTCGAGAAGTTGTAGTGCCACTCGAGTTCACCCTGATCGCGGTTCCAGGGTCCGTGGGTGACGATGGCGGCGGCATACCCCTGACCGGCCCGAAGCGCGATTGGCTGCGAGCCGAACTGGGCCCGCGCAACCGTGATGGTGGCGGCGCCCGGGTCGATCGCGACCAGTCGCACGTACTCGGCGTGGCGCCAGTCGGGTTTGCCGGACGCGTCGAGGGCGCACAGCCCGATATGGTCGGGCCGGTTGCGCTGAAAGCCGGCTTGCAGGGTGAAGAGCTTCGGGTTCGAGACCTGCAGCGTTGCCTTGCCCGTGGTCGCCGGCACGTCCCCGAGAATCCTCGCGCCCTCGAAGTAGAGCCAGTGCCCGGGGAAGTCGTGCATGGTGCGGAGGTTGGGCCCCTGCGAAAGGCCGTTGACGTGCACGAGCACGACCTGCTCGGGATGCCGCGCCTTGAAACGCCGGTAGTAGGCGGCGACCGAGGGCGGGATCCCGTCGACGTGGTCGCTCAGCTGATCGGGGAGGGCCTGGCCGATGAAGCCCATGAGACTGTCGAACGACTTCTCCCAGTCCTCGTAGGGTCGGTTCGTGGCGCGTTCCATGCTCCGGAAGAAGACGCTGCGCGGGTGGTTGCCGCTGAAGACGGTCCGTTGGCTCAGCGGCAGGCGTTCGGCGCCGCCGCAGGTGGACGTGGGCCACGCGAACAGGACCGACGCTGCGAACAGCGCGGGAAGGCAGGGTTTCATCGGACCACGCGGAGATTCCGCCAGCCGGCGCGGTCGCCGAAGACGAGGAAGTTCAGCGCGGTCTTGGGCTGCGCAAAAATCGCGTGGGTCGCGCGGACGGACTTGTCGTTCACCTGCACGGTCAGGTTGCTGCCGTTGAACGCGAGGCGCACGGGAATCCAGCGACCCTTCGGCAAATCGAGCGGCTTGCGCACGAGTGGCTCGGCCTGGGTGCTTTCGCCGCGCACGGGGTTGCGGGCGATCTCAATTGAGTTGCGCGCGATGACGATGCGGAAGGAGTTGCCCCGATCTCCGGCTTCGAGGCGCAGCGAAATCCGGTTGGCGCCGTCGAGGTTGAGATCGAAATCAATCGTGCCATCGCCGATCGTGCAGGGCGTATGCAGCGTGGCCCCGTTCCTGGCCTTGGGCGCCTCCGCGCCCCAAAGCGCGCCGTCGTGCGCGACCCAGTTTCCGGCCGGAGTGGTCCAGGGTTTCGCCGGCATCTGCGCGAGACTCTCAATCAGCACGACTGTCCCTGCCACCGGAGGCAGGGTCGCGACCGGTACCTCCTTGATCGCGGTGACCGGCGGCAATTCGCGGCTGTAGCCGCCGTTGCGCTGGCGGTGCAGCAAGGTGCGGAGTTCCTGCACGATCTCCGGATGGGCGGCGCTCATGTCCTTCGTCTCCGCCGGATCGTCGTGCGTGTTGTAGAGCTGCGCGTGAAATTCGTCGGCCCGGACTTTGCGCACGGCGGGTTTGATCTCGTCCACGGGCACGCCCTCGATCCATTTCCACGGGCCCCGGCGGATGGCGAACACGCCATCGGAGCTGTGCACGATCATGTCCGCGCGGATAGGCTTGGCCGGGTCCCCGAGGATGGCGGGGAGAATATCGCGGCTGTCCTCCGCGGCCTGGCTGGCGGGCGGCAGGGGCTCGCCGACGATCCCGGCGGTCGTGGCCAGCAGGTCCGCGAGGCTGATCATCTCGCGGCAGACCGTACCCGCCGGCGCGTGGCCGGGCCAGCGCACGATGAACGGCACCTTGAAACCGCCCTCCCAGACGTGGTGCTTGCCGCCGCGCAGCGCGCCGTTGATCGCCAGCCCCGCCTTGAGCGCCTCCGTCTGCCGTGAATCGCGCGCGGGTTCCCTCACGCCGCCGTTGTCGCTGGTGAAGATCAGGAGCGTGTCCTGCGCGACGCCCATTTGATCCAAGGTGGCGAGGATGCGGCCCACGCTGCGATCCAGTTCGTGAATCCAGTCACCATACAGGCCCGCGGCACTCTGGCCGGCGATGTCCTTGTCGGGCGTCACCGGATTGTGCACCGCCACCGGCGTGAAATAGAGAAAGAAAGGCCGGTCCTTCGGTTGCTGCCGGAGCCACGTCGTCGCCTTGTCGGTGAGCACCTTCATGACGCGTTCGTTTTTCCGGCGGGGCGCGTCGAGGTCGAGGACCTTGGCCGGGCTGTTGGGATTCTCCATGTCCGCCTTGGTGTAGCTGGGCTGGAAGTCGTCATCGTCCGGCACCGGTCCGTTGACCTTCATGCTGGGCGGAATCTTGCCGTGGCGCAGCCCGTACACGAAGCGGTTTTCGACGAAGACGCCGGTCACGTCGCCGTGATTGCTCGGCACCGAGAAGTGGTAGTCGAAGCCGAGGTCGAGGGGCCCGGGGGAGAGTTCCGCGGTGTAGTCCGTGCGCCATTTTGGCGAGTCGTCGGCGGTGCCGTACCCGAGGTGCCACTTGCCGACCGAGGCCGTCGCGTAGCCGCGTTTTTTCAGCAGCGAGGCCAGGTTGAGGCGCGTCGTCTCGATGTGGAGCGGGGCGAACGTGCTCAGCACCTCGTGGGTCAACGAGGTGCGCCAGCAATAACGCCCGGTCAGCACCGAGTAACGGGTGGGCGAGCAGACAGAGGAGGTCGTGTTTGCATCCGTGAAACGCCGTCCCTCCGCGGCGAGGCGGTCGATGGCCGGCGTCTTCACGAGGGCAGGATTCGCCCCGTAGCAGCCGGCGCTGCCGTAGCCGTAGTCGTCGGCCAGGATGACGACGATGTTGGGCGGGCCCGTGGCACCGGCCAACGCGATCGGAAGCAAAGGGTACAAGCCGCACAGGAGGACGAGCTGATGCATCGTCAATCGAAGGCTTCGCCGGGCCAGCTTCACTGCTCGCATTCAGGGTTTGTGATCGTCGGACCGGAGGAACACAACCCCGGGGTCGCCGACATCGACACGAGGATCGCCCGCGCGACGCACGGCAGATGCTCGTTCCCGGCAAACCTCTTTTCACCTACTCCCATGAAAACCCTGCGATTCCATTCGTGCCTGCTGCGGGTGCTGTTGTTTTCGAGTCTGTTGGTGCTGGACGCCGCGGCCCAGACCTCGCTGCAGCTGACCCAACTGCAGCTCCGTTATCGCGTGGCGAAACGCGCGACCAAGCTGGATGACGCCAAGGCCGCCGAGTTGAAAACGATCGAGGCCTCCGCGATGGCGGCGTACGGGCGCGGGGAGAGCGGCCTCGTCTTCCGCGATCTGCAGCGCGGCCTGGCGCTGTTGGCCGGGCGGGCATGGACTCCCGACCTGGCCTTTGCCACTTCGCTGGCGTTGGAGCCCGCGGCGGTCGTCTGCGATGCCGGCAAGCCGTTGACCGTGCACCTCCGGCAACTGTATCCGGCATCACGCGACGGTGCGGGGAAATTGACGGCGCACGCCTCGCTCGGCCGCGGTGGCGCCGCGCCCAATGGCAAGGCCCAGGGCGGCTCGGCGCGGACACTCGGAACTTTCCCGGGGGTCGGAGGCGACCTGAGCAAGGCGCCCTTCAGCTTCCCGGTGAGTCTCGGTGCGGTCGAAGCGGTCGCCTACCAGCTGACCGTTGAAGTGCGTGACGGTGATCGGCTGGTGCAGCGGCTCAGCGCCCCGTTGTTTCCAGTGCGCGATTTGGATGTGAAGCAGGTCGACACTGAGGCGCGGCTGGCGAAGGTCGCGGGTTTTGAGCCGGTGAAGACGAGCATTCGCTACCCGTTCGATTTCGCCCGCGTGCTGAACCGGGGCATGCTTGACCCCGGGCCATACGATTTCACCGCCGGCCTGGCCCGGGGTGAGACCTTGCTCCGGGCCATTGAAGCCGGAACGGATCCGTTCCCCGCCGAGCGGGGCGCGCTGTTCCGACATTATTTTTTCGCGGAGGCCGGCGAAATCATGCCCTACCGCGTCGTCGTGCCGAAAAGTTACAACGGCTTAAAAGCGATGCCGTTGATCGTCGTGCTGCACGGACTGGGCGGCACCGAGAACACGTTTATGCAGCAGGGCAACGGCGCCCTGCCACGGCTCGCGGAGGAACGCGGGTTCCTGGTCGCCACGCCGCTGGGCTACCGGCGCAACGGCGGCTACGGCCGGCCGGGCGGCGGTCCGCTGGGTCCGCTCGACCCGGAATCAGCGCGCATGGTGCGCCTCAGCGAGGAGGACGTGCTCAACGTCCTCAAGGAGGTCCGGGCGAATTATCGCGTGGATCCCGACCGCATCTATCTCATGGGTCACTCCATGGGCGGCGGCGGGACCTGGATCATCGGCTCCCGGCACGCCGAGATTTGGGCCGGCCTCGCGCCCATCGCCGGCGGCAGTGCCTCGCCCAGCCTGCTGCCGCTCGCGAATCTGAAGCAGCATCACCTTCCGGTTTATGTCGTCCACGGCGATGCCGACCGCACGGCGCCGGTGGAAACCTCCCGCGTCATGGTGGCGGAGTTGAAGAAACTCGGGGTTGAATGCGAATATCATGAGATCCCCGGCGGTACCCACGGCGACGTCGTGGGTCCGGCCATTCCGAAGATCGTCGAGTTCTTCAGCCAGCACGCGCGGCAGCGTCATTGAACCGATTCGCCGCAGACGAGTTGGCCGTAGGAATGCTCAGCACGGCGAAGCCGCAACCAAGGGGCGCCAAGCAATAGCCGCGAAAATTCACAAAGAGCGCAAAAGGTGGCCGCGGGTATTGCGATTTTTGAGCGTTTTTTCGGCCAATGCCTCCGAGACAATTCCTCGTGAGACGGAATGAACCTGCCGGACAGCAATGCGAAATTCTCAAGAAACAGCTTCCTGCGATAATCTATTCCCCCATTTCATCTTCACCTTGCGGGTGAGATTCTTCTCCGCCGGAACGTCCCAGTGTTGGATCACGCGGGAGCCGCCGATGGAGGAGACTCCCACCACGCGATGTCCCTTGATGCCGGCGGCGTCGGCCAGGTCGGCGTGCATGGGTGAGACCCAGACATGGAAGCTGTGCCCGCAGGTGAAGAGCCGCAGCCCGGCCGGTACGGGCGTGGCTGCCGGGTTCTTTTCGGCGCCGGCGGCGGCGAGGCAGGTGAGGGGGAGGAGGAGAAGGAAGCATCGTTTCACGGCAGGAGGGGAGGCGACGAACGAAGGTCAACGGGCCGGTGCAGGCAAGGCCGATGCGCATATCCGCCGGATGCGGTTGCATCCCGCTGCCCAAGCCGGCAATCGAGTCAGGGTATGAAACCACTTCGCTTCATCGTGCTGGGGTTGGCGGTCGTCATGGGGTGGGGCGCGTCGGCCCAGGAAACGGCCGCGAATCCAGCGGCGGCGCCGCGCGTGCGCCTCGTGATCTTCGGGCTCGAACACGGCCACGCCAACGGCTTCATCCCCAAGGCGCGCGCCCACCCGGCGATCCAGTTGGTGGGGATCGTCGAGGCCAACCCCGAGGTGGCCGCCAAGTATGCGAAGCGGCACCAATTACCCGCGGATATGATCGTGGGCACGCTGGCCGAATTGCAGGCCCGCGGGCCGATCGATGCCGTGGCGGCGTTCACCAACACGTTTGCCCACCGCGCCGTGGTCGAAGCCTGCGCGGCGCAGCACATTCACGTGATGATGGAAAAACCGCTGGCGGTGAACATGGAGCACGCGCGCGCGATGCAGGCCGCCGCGCAGCAGGGAGGCATTCACGTCCTGGTGAACTACGAGACGACCTGGTATCCCTCCAACCAGACCGCGTACGATCTGGTGACGCGCCAGCATTTGATTGGCGGGATCCGCAAGATGGTCGCGCACGACGGGCATCGCGGGCCCAAGGGCATCAATTCCCCGCCGGAATTCCTGGGCTGGCTGACGGACCCGGTGCGCAACGGCGGCGGCGCGGTGATGGACTTCGGCTGCTACGGGGCCAACCTGATGACGTGGCTCATGGGCGGGCAGCGCCCGCTCTCCGTCACGGCGGTGCTGCAGAACCTGAAGCCGGCGGTGTATCCGCGGGTGGATGACGAGGCCACGATCATTCTCACCTATCCCGACGCGCAGGGCATCATCCAGGCGTCGTGGAACTGGCCGTTTGCCCGCAAGGACCTGGAGCTCTACGGCGAAACCGGCACGGTGGTCGCCGTCAGCGGCGACGTCCTGCGCCGGCAGACGGACGCGAAGCAGCCCGCGGTCGAGCAGACCCTGCCGCCGCCCTCAGGCCCGATGGCGGACTCGCTGTCCTACCTGGCGGCGGTGGTGCGCGGACAGGTGGAGCCCAGCGGGCTCTCGTCGCTGGAGAACAACCTTGTCGTCACCGAGATTCTCGATGCCGCGCGCCAGTCGGCGCAGAGCGGAAAGAGCATCAAGCTGGCGGAGTGATCCGAAACCGGGCCTCGCACTCCTCGAGGCGGCGCACGGAGCCGCCGCGCCACCAATGGCCGTAAGCCCAAACACCCGTCCGCAGGAGAGGGGGCATTTTCGAGTTGGCGGTGACTTCCGTGTGGGCGCGGTGCCCTCACCGCGCGGGGCGGTGGAGACGACCTATCGCGGGGTGGGGGCACCCCGCCTACAACCGCCAACTCGGAGATGCGCCCGGGGGAAGACGGCCCGTGGATCCGGCTTTGCGTTGTGGCGTGATGGTTGCACGCTGCGGCATGAGCGAGCGACAGGCAGCGAGGACCGTCGGGCTCGCGATCGTCGCGGCAATCGTCGCATTGCCGTTGCTGGGCGCGGTGATCGGCGGGCGAGACCTCGTGGCCATTTTTCAGTTTCCTCCGCCCTTGCGGATCCCGACGGATTATCCGCGTTGGTCGTGGCTGGCGGGAATGATGGTCGTGACTCTGCTGGCGGCGATGGCCGGCTCGTGGCTGGTCGGACGGCGAAGGGTGGAGGAGGCGCCGCCGGTCGCCGTGGGCGATCGGATGCGATCGGTTCGCGCGCTGCCTTCGTGGGGTTGGCTGGCGCTGGTCTGGACCGCGGGGTGGTGGGTGCTGGCGTGGACGCGATTCGAGTGGTTCGCTTCCCTGCAGCGCCTGACGTTCTTTCCGCTCTGGCTGGGTTTTATCGTGAGTGTGAACGCGCTGACCCAGCGGCGGGCGGGCACCTGCCTGATGCGGCGCGCGCCGGACAGTTGGCTCCGCCTCTTTGCGGCCAGCGCGGCGTTTTGGTGGATCTTCGAATGGCTCAACCGGTTCGCGCGCAACTGGCATTATCTGGGGGTCGAGGACTTCGGGGCGGTGGCCTACGCGGTGCATGCCACGCTTTGTTTCTCGACCGTGCTGCCCGCGGTGGCGGCGGTGCGGGAGTACCTTGGCACGTTTCCGCGTTGGGTGGCGGGGGGGCAGGCGGGACCGCCGTGGCCGTGGCTGGCGCGGCGTGGAACCGGCGCCGTACTTCTGGTCGGTGGGATGGGGGCGCTGGGGCTGACGGGGGTGCGCCCGCAGGAATTCTATCCGGCGTTGTGGATCGCCCCGCTGGCCCTGGTGCTGGGCGTAGGGATAATCGGGCGGCGACCGGGCGTGGCCGGCGAGATCGCGGCGGGCGATTGGCGGCGGGCGGGCGCCTGGATGATGGCGGCGCTCATATGCGGTTTCTTCTGGGAGATGTGGAACGTGTCCAGTGCGGCGAAGTGGATTTACACCGTCCCGTACGTGGAGCGCTGGCACCTGTTTGAGATGCCCCTGCTCGGGTATGCGGGCTACCTGCCGTTTGGGCTGGAATGCCTCGTGGTGGTGGAGCGGTTGCTGCCTCCCGGGAAGGCTTAGATCCGGCTTAGCTTACTTCCGGCAAGGGATTATTCGCGACGGGCCGAAACGATCTCTGGTGGAGCGGCACCTCCCGGGGAAGATTCCAGTCTCCGATTGCGGTGGCGGGGGGAAGTCTATTGCAACGTGCGCATGCGGCGGTCCACCCCCCTCCTCCTGGTCGTGGCTTGGCTGGTGCTCTGGAGCACAGGGGTGGCGGGTCAGGTCGTGCCACGCCTCCTGACTACGACGGCGGCGGTGCGCATGCTTTCGCCGCAAGAGGCGGACGAGGGCCGGCCGGTGCGGCTGCAGGGCAATCTCCTGCTGATCACCGCGCTCGGAAACGCCCTGGTGCTGCTCGACGGCGACGAGGGCGTTTACGTGGAATTTGAACATCCCGTGCCGGCCGATTACCGCCCCGGCGATCGGCTGGAAATCGCCGGCGTGAGCAACGCCGGCGACTTCGCGCCGATTGTGCGGGCCAGCCAGGTCGTCCGCCTGGGGCCGGGAAAGCTGCCCGTCCCGCGGCAAACCACGATTGCCGAACTCAACGCCGGAGGATTCGACGCGGCCTGGATCGAGCTCCGGGGCATCGTCAGATCCTGTGTTCCGACTCCGCCGGACCGGCGGTCGATTTCCCGCCCCGGCTCGACGGGGTCCGAGGGTCCGGTTGCCGGGGTCGCGGGACGCGAGAGCTGGCAGGTGACGTTTGCGCAGGGAGAAGACAAGATGCAGGTCCAGATCAACGGACACGTATCGCCGCCGGATATTGTGGACGCGGACGTCCGGATCCGGGGCGTGGTGTTTAACGTGCATAATGCCAATCGGCAATTCGTGCGGGCCCACCTCCAGGTCGCCGACGACTCCATGATTGAGGTGCTGGTGCCGCCGCCAGCCGATCCTTTCGCCCTTCCCGTGCAGCCGGTCGGCGAGGTCATGCGGTTCTCGCGCACGGGCTTTTCGGGCCATCGCCTGCAGGTGCGCGGCGTGGTGACCGGCCACAAGGGTGGCCACACCCTCTGGCTGCGCGACGGGGATCGGGGTATGCGGGCCGCCTCGGTGCAGCAGGGTAACCTGGCGCCGGGGGACGAAGTCGAGGTCGTCGGGTTTCCTGATCACGGCGGGTATACGCCGAGCCTCAGTGACGGGATTTTTCGCAAGGTCGCCGCGGGGCCCGTTCCGATGCCCCGGGTCCTGCAAACTCCGGAGGAAATTTCGCGCCACGATTCCGACCTGGTGCAAATCGATGCCGTGCTGAAGGACCTGCGCCCTTCGCCCGACGGGCTGGAGTTGGTTCTGGATTGGAAAGGGCAGGAAGTGTATGGCCGGATCCTTCAGGCTGCGGCCGCAGCCGAAACCGCGGGCTGGGAAGCGGAAAGCCAGGTGCGGGTGACGGGCATCTGCCTGGTTGGGCAGACCAATTTCCTGCGGCCGACGGGGTTGTGGGTCGCCCAGGATTTGCAGCTCTTATTGCGGACCCCTCGCGATCTGGCCGTGCTGCAGCCCGCGCCGTGGCTGACGACGCCGCGCGCCCTGCGCCTCGTGATCATCATCGCGGGGGCGACCCTGCTCGCGCTGATTGCCGTGGCGGTGATGGCGCGTCGCCAGCTCGCCCAAAGAGAGGTGGCCCGCAGGTTGGCGGAGGTCGAGTTCTCCGCCATGCTGGCCGAGCGAAACCGGCTGGCGCGCGACATTCACGACACGCTGGCGCAGGACTTGAACGCCGTGTCGGTGCAGCTGGAACTGGCAAAAAATTCCGCCAAGAGCGGGCGGTCGGAACCCATCATGCCGCATCTTGGGGCGGCCCACCAGATTGTGCGCCAGTGCCTGACCGAAGCGCGGGAGTCCATCTGGAACATGCGGTCCCATATCCTGGAGAAGCATGATTTGGCCGGCGCCCTACGGTCCGTGGCTGAGCAGCTGAGTGCAGGGCTGGAGTGTGACATTCGGACCCGGGTGGTTGGCAAACCCCGCCGATTGGCGCCGACCCTCGAGAACAACCTGCTGCGGATCGGGCAAGAGGCGGTCTCGAACGCGCTGAAACACGCCCGGCCCCGCGTCATCGGCTTGGAGCTTAGTTTTGCAGGGTCGTCGGTCGGCCTCGTGGTCACTGATGACGGACCAGGCTTTGACCCAACCCTGGTCAGCGCTGCGAGCAGCCATTTCGGGCTTCGCGGCATGAGAGAGCGGGCGGCCCAGATCAACGGCAAGCTCCAGATCGGGCGGGGGGCGGACGGGGGCACTCGGCTTGAGGTCGTGGTTGAATCCCCTGACTCCGCTTGATTAACTCCCCGACCTTCGTTGACCCAGCCTCGACCAGCCATGAAGCCGCCCCCTGATGAAACAATCCAGGTGATGATTGTGGATGATCACCCCACTTTCCGGATGGGGTTGGCGAGCTTGATCGACACCCAGCCGGGGATGTCGGTGGTGGCCCAGTTTTCTTCCGGCGAGGAAGCGCTCGCCGCCTATTATCCGGGTTTGGCCTCGGTGGTCCTGATGGATCTGCGCCTGCCCGGCATGGGCGGCGTCGAGGCGATCATTGGTCTCCGGGCTTGCGACCCGGACGTTCGGGTCATCGTGCTGACCACCTACGATACGGATGAAGATGTCTTCCGCGCCATGCAGTCGGGGGCGCGGTCGTACCTGCTCAAGGACATGTCCACCGCGGAGATCGCGGGCACCATCCGCGCGGTGCATGGGGGTAGCACCGAGGTGCCGACCCGGATCGCCGCGCGCCTGGCCGAGCGCGCCCAGCGCCAGTCGCTCTCACCGCGCGAGCAGGAGGTGCTGCAATTGCTCGTGCGCGGACGCAGCAACAAGGAGATTGGCGCGCACTTGTTCATCTCCGAGGAGACGGTCAAGTCCCACCTCAAGACGCTGTTCACGAAACTCAAGGTATGTGACCGCACCGAAGCCGCGATCTGCGCGGTGCGGCACGGCATCGTGCATCTGGAGTAAGACAGCGATTCACTCGAATAGGGGATACCAGCCCCCCGGGCAGGATGCTATCCTGCATCCGTTGCCCCGGCCACGTCCACTCCCGGACCCCTCCGCGTCCTCGCCCGCCTGGCGGGACCGAAGACGCGTTGGACGGACGGGAGGAATTCGCATCGCCCCTCAATTGACCATGAACCCTGACGCACCGACCCAACCTGCCACTCCTGCCGTCCGCCGCGCTCAGCGGTGGTTCGGGCTTTGCCCCCGCCCCGCCCCGCGCGCTCTCGCCGTCAGCCTCCTGCTGACGCTCCCTGCGTTCGCACAGACGGTCCCTCCTCCCGCCGTCCCGGCGAACGAAAAAGACCGCGAGGTGATCGAACTCAGCCCGTTCGTCGTGGCGTCCTCCCAAGACACCGGCTATCAAGCCACCACCACCCTGGCGGGCACGCGTCTCAACACGAACCTGAAGGACGTCGGCGCCGCGGTCTCGGTCTACACGGAGGAGTTTCTCAAAGATATCAACGTCTCCAAAATCGAAGACATCCTGACCTACACCCTGTCGACCGAGGTCGGCGGGCAGAACGGCAACTTTTCGGGTGTCAGCGGTGAAGACTCCGGCCCGGTGCGCGAAGATCCGGCGAGCATCAACCGCGTGCGCGCCCTGGCGACAGCGACCCGCACGCGCGACTTCTTCGCCTCGGATATTCCCTCGGACGGCTTTAGTTTCGATTCGATCACCATCAGCCGGGGTCCGAACGCGATCCTCGCGGGTGTCGGCAGCGCCGGTGGCGTGATCGACGCGGCGATGCGCAAGGCGACGTTCAAGGACAGCTACCGCTTTGTGTCCCGTTTCGGTGACCACGGGTCCCATCGCGAGGAAGGGCACCTCAACAAGGTCATCATCCCGCAGCGGCTCGCGATCCGCCTCGACCTGCTGAACGACGACACTTTCTTCCGTCAGCAACCGGCGTATGCGAAGGACCAGCGCCTCTACGCCGCGGTGAACTACCGCGTGTTCGAGCCGAAGAACGGCTCGTTCCTCGGTCGCGGCACGTTCCGCGCGAACTTTGAAACCGGCAAGATCGATGGCGTGCCGCCCGATCCGATCACGCCCACCTATACCGTCGGCGAATGGTTCGAGGGCAACAATCCCAAGTGGAAATATGACGGGGCCCTCCGGTTGACGCAGAACTCCGCCGGGGCCACCGTCACCGGCACCCAGGCGGTCACGGGCATCGTCGCGGGTTTTCCCCTGTATAATCAATTGGCGCTCATCTATGCCGACGCGTCCTCCGGCGTCGCCGGCGTGGGCATCCCGAATCCCAACCTCGCGGGTGTCCAGGGCTTTCAGGGCACCATCGCGACCACCTTGCCGGGCAGCCCCGGGGGGGCCTTGCGTGGTACCGGCGATTCGAATCGCCTGCGGGCGGGCTACTACCGCACCCACCTGAGCGATCCCCAGATCTTCAACTTCTACGACAACCTGCTGGCCGGCGCCTTCGATCACCGGGACCAGCGCTTCAACGCCTCCGACTTCCGGTACGAACAACTCTTCCTGGGAGGCAAGGCCGGCCTCGAGGTCGCCTACAACGACCAGACCTTCACGACCAAGCGTGACTTTCCCATCCCCGGTTCCGGCAACGACGAGGGGATCATGGTCGACGTCAATTCGGTCCTCAGCGTCCGCTCGGCCGACTACCCGCTGGGCATTCCGAACCCGAATTTCGGTCGTCCGTTCATCAGCACGCCCGACGTTTTCCGCGATCAACTGAATCGCACCACGCGCGAGTCCTACCAGCTGACGGCGTTCTTCAAGCACGACTTCGCCAAAAAGAATTCGCGGCTTGGCACGCTGCTCGGCCGTCACGAACTTTCGTCGCTCCTGTTCAAGACGAAGATCGATCGCGTCAGCCATCGCTACTCGAGCACCTGGGATCCGGCGGGGCCGCTCAATCCCCAGTCCGTCCTCGCGGGGGCGTTGCCCGGAACGTTCGGCACCGCCGTCAATGGCTGGTTCTATATCGGTCCGTCGCTGCTGACGGTCACCAATCCCCAGGACGTCCGCCTGCATGCGATCACCAGCGATCGTCCGCAATACGGTCAGACTTATGCGGTCCAGGTTTACGATCCGGTGACCCGGTCGTTTGCCACCGAGAAATCGACGCCGCTGCGCATCCTCGCGGCCATCAATGACCAGAAAGAAGACCTCCGGTCCACGGCGTTTGCCCTCCAGAGCCACTGGCTCAAGAACCATATCGTCACCGTCGTCGGCTGGCGCGAAGATCACGACGAGACGTTTTCCGCCGGCACTCCGCCCCGGCTCGCCGATGGCAACCTCGACGCATCGCAGATCGCGTTTCAACCCGCCGTGACCGAGGGCAAGCGCAGTTGGACCAAGAGCGTCGTGGGATTGCTGCCGTTCCCACTGCCCGGGGAGACCCAGGTGCGCGCGTTTTGGAACACGTCGGGTAATTTCAATCCCGTCGGCGTGCGCCGCAACATCTGGAATGAGGAACTCGGTTCGCCCTCGGCGGATACCCGCGAATACGGCCTCTCGTTCAGCACGCTCCGCGGGAAACTCGATCTGCGGGTCAACCGGTTCCGGACCCGCATCAAGAACGACGGCATTACGCTCACCGGTGGCCAAACCACCTACAGCTACATCAGCGCGGTGATTGGCCGCCTGCTCGCGGCCCGCGACGCCGGCCTGAACCCCGCCGACTTCAATTATAATCACCCTTCCTGGACGTCTTTCAGCGCGGTGGCTCAGGCCGTCTACGATACGATTCCGGAACGCCTCAAGGCCAACATTGGCCCCGGCCAGAACTTCGATCCGCATTTTTCCGGCGGTGGCGCGACGCTGCAATGGATTCCCGATTCCATTCAAAACTACCGATCGGTGAGCGACACCGAGTCCACCGGCACGGAATTCGAGGCGATCGTCAATCCCACCCGGAACTGGCGCATCTCCGTCAGCGTGGCGAAAAACCAGGCGGTGAAGGCCAATGCGGCCGGCGAGGAACTGGCCTTCGCCGCCGCGTGGAAGCAGAATCTGGACTCGATGTTCAACGGCGCCCTGCTCCCCGGCGATCGCCAACCCACCGCGAACACCGGCTTGAACTTCTATAGTCAATACGTCGCCGAGTCGCTCGTCCCGGTCCGCACCGCCGCCGCGCTCTCCGGCACCGCCTCGCCGGAGATCCGGAAATGGCGCACCAACGTCGTCACGCGTTACGATTTCCGCGAGGGCTTCCTCCGCGGCGTGAATATCGGCGGTGCGCTCCGCTGGCAGGACCGGATCGGCATCGGCTATCCGCTGGTGCGGAATGCCACGGGTGAATCCGTCTCCGATATCACCCGCCCCTACTGGGGGCCCAAGGACACCGCGGTCGATCTCAGCGTGGGCTATCGTCGGAAACTGCAAATCCGCGGTGCCCCCATCGACTGGAGTATCGGGCTCAATGTGCGTAATCTCAATGCCCATGACCGGGTGATCCCCATCTCGGCCAGCGCCGATGGCAGTTACGGCACGTTCCGCATTCCGCCGGAACGCCAGTTCAGTGTGACCAACGCGTTCGCGTTCTGATCGCCCCGCGACGCTCCCCGCTTTCACCTTCGGTCCGCTTTTTGCAGCTCAGCCTGTCCGCGATGAGCGCTGCAATCCGTAAAGAACCCCGGGGCAAGTCCCGGGGTATGGCCGAAAATCCCTGTACCGCCATCTTCAATTCTGGTCCGGGGTGAAACTGGCCCGGGGTCACGTCTCACCCGGCGACAAATCAGGAGCGGGCCGGCAGCAGCTTCATGACTCCGGGCATCGATGGGTTGCTCGAAGTTGCGAGGTGCGACGTGGCCCCTGCTCGTGATTGCCGGACGGTAGGGCTTCACCTGGGTGACGCCATTTCACCCGAGAGGCGCGGACCAAGGTCCGGCCCTGCCCAAAGTTCAATACCCATGGGCGATTGGTATGAAGTCGTGTTCCTGGTCCGGGACTTGCCCCCAACTCTGCTGGTCTCGGTCTGGCGACGCGCGAAACTCTACGTTCCGGTGCTGCCAGTCACCGGTCGGAAGCCCCCTCCGACCGATTACGAGAGAAGCTGCCCGAGTCGACGAAACGGGCGGGGGCGCGCAATTTTCGCGCGGGTTTGGTCAACCCGCGCGCAGACGCTGGGGGCGAGATCGGAAACCATGGCCTTTCGCCCCGTCCCACGAGCACATGTGCCTGCACCAAGCCCGACCTCGCTTTCCGTCCCGCCGTAACGGCGGGCGCTCGTCCGGCGTCTGCATATCGGCTCCGCCCGTATGAAACGCACTTCGTTGATGGTCTTCCTGCTGTGTTCGGTTGCCGCTCTCCGGGCGGCACCTTCGCCGGGAGGTGCCAGCATTTATGAAAGCGCGGTCGCGCCAAGGCCGGCCGGACAGATTGACGAACTGGTCTTTGCCCGGCTGGCCGAGTTGGGGCTCACGCCGGTCCTTTGCTCCGACGGCGTGTTTGTGCGGCGGACCTATCTGGATGTGATCGGCACCCTGCCGACCGCGGCGGAGGCCCGGGAATTCATTCAAAATCCCGATGCGGCCAACAAGCGCCGCGAGCTGATCGACCGGCTGCTGGAGCGGGACGAGTTCGCCGATTATTGGGCGATGAAGTGGGGTGACGTTCTGCGGATCAAGGCGGAGTTTCCCGTCAACCTCTGGCCGAATGCCGCCCAAGCGTACCACCATTGGGTCCGTACAGCCATCGCGACCAACAAGCCCTATGACGTGTTTGCCCGGGAATTGCTCACCGCCAGCGGCAGCAATTTCCGCGTGGGCCCGGCGAATTTCTATCGCGCCGTCCAGAACCGGAAACCGGAAGGCATCGCGGGGGCCGTGGCGCTGACCTTCATGGGCACGCGGGTCGAGGCGTGGCCGGCGGAGCGCTTGGCCGCCATGGCGGTCTTCTTCTCGGAGATCGGCTACAAGCCCACCAGCGAATGGAAGGAGGAGCACGTGTTCTGGGATCCGCTCGGCGTCGGCGGTGCGGCGGGGGTCTCGGCTCCGGGCCGGCCGGCGGTCGACGCCATTGCCAAGGCGGTCAACAGCCCGGACCAGCCGGCGCTGCCGCCGGATAGCGCCCAGCGCCCGGCGCGGGCGACGCTGCCCGATGGTACGGTCATCGACCTGCCGCCGGACCGCGATCCGCGGGAACTTTTCGCCGGCTGGTTGATCACCCCGGAGAACCCCTGGTTCACGCGCAGCATCGCCAACCGCGTCTGGTCGTGGCTGCTGGGGCGCGGCATCATCCACGAGCCGGATGACATTCGCCCCGATAATCCGCCCTCCAACCCCGCCCTGCTGGCGGCGCTGGAGAAGGAGCTGGTCGCGAACCATTACGATTTGAAACGGTTCTACCGGCTGATCCTGAACTCGCAGACTTACCAGCTCTCGGCCATGCCCCGGGTCACCACGCCGGAAGCGGTCGCCAATTTTGCGAGCTATCCCCTGCGCCGGCTCGACGCGGAGGTGCTGATCGACGCCATCAACGCAATCAGCGGGACGACGGATCTTTACACCAGTCCCATCCCGGAACCCTTCACGTACATCCCGGCCGACATGCCGGCGATTGCCATCGCGGACGGCAGCATCACGAGTCCCTTTCTGGCGCTCTTCGGCCGCTCGGCCCGTGCCACGGGCATGGAAAACGAGCGCGACAACAAACCGGTCCCCGCCCAATGGCTGCACCTGCTCAACTCCAGCCACGTCCAGCGCAAGATTGAGCAGGGCCCGAAACTGCGGGCGCTCATGGAAGCCCGGCGCAGCCCGGCGGCGATCGTGGAAGAGCTGTACCTGACGATTCTTTCCCGTTTCCCCACGGCGGTGGAGGTGAAGAACGCCCTCGCCATCGGGGCGGCGCCGCCGCCGCGCCCGGGCGCGAACGGCAAGGTGGGCAGCGCCGCCGCCAAGGCCGCTTACGCCCAGCGGCGGGAGAGCTGGGTGGACCTCACCTGGTCGCTGCTCAACAGCACGGAATTTCTGTATCACCACTAGCCGCCCGTTATTTCCCCCCCGCCCGTCCATGAATACCCGCCTTCCCTCCGCCTGCGCCTCCGCGCCCCCCGTGGGCCTGAGCCTGAGCCTGCCCATGACCCGGCGCGACGCCCTGCGCCTGGGCCTGTTCAGCACCGCCGGGATGTTGCTGGCCGACGGCCGGGGGCACGCGGCCCCGGCGGCCCCGGCGGCCGCGCCGGCGGGACCGGCCGCCGCCCCGGTCAAGGTGCGGGCCAAGTCGGTGATCCAGATCTTTCTCTGGGGCGGGATGTCGCACATCGACACCTGGGATCCGAAACCGGAAGCCGGATACGACTACATGGGCGAGTTTCGCAAGGCCATTCCGACCAACGTCGACGGGATCGAAGTGGGGGAGTTGTTTCCGCAACTGGCCAAGCAGGCCGACAAGTACTCCCTCATCCGCAGCATGACCCACCGCAACAACGGGCATGAAACCGCCGCCTACCTGATGCAGACGGCGCACGCGCCGGGGGAGCGGCTGGCCTATCCGAGCGTCGGGGCGGTGTTTGCCCTCTTCAAGAGCAAGAACTACCAGGGCTTGATTCCGCCGTATGTGGTCCTGACGCAGCCGCAGGGCCGCTTCTCCGAGGAAGGGTTCCTCGGCCCGAAGTTGAAGCCGTTCGCCACCGGCGGCGATCCCAACGCGACCCGGTTCGAGGTCGAGGGGGTGGTCTCCCGTGGCATCACCGACGCCCGGCAGAAGGCGCGGCGGAATTTGCTCAAGAAAATGGATACGATGGGCGCCGCCATGGCCGCCAGCCCGGGGCTGAAAGCGGCGGAGGAGGCAAAGCAGCAGGCGTACGAACTGATCCTCGGCGAGGGCAAGGAGGTGTTTGATCTTTCCAAGGAGAAGCCGGAGCTGCGCGACCGCTACGGCCGCCACACGTTCGGGCAGGACTGCCTCGCGGCCCGGCGGATGGTCGAGGCGGGCGTCCCCTACATCGTCATCAATTATCCCGGAGGTTGGGACACGCACAGCAACCATTTCGCGACGATGCGGCGGCAATGCCCGCAACTCGACCAGGGGCTGGCCATGCTGCTGCAGGATCTGCACGACCACGGGTTGCTGGAAAGCACCGTCGTGTGGTGCTGCGGGGAATTCGGCCGCGGTCCCAAGGTGGACTGGCAGCCGCCGTGGAACGGGGGCCGCAACCACTACGGCAACGTCTTCACCGCCCTCGTCGCCGGGGGCGGTTTCAAGGGCGGCCACATCGTCGGCGGTTCCGACCAGCGGGCCGAGGAGGTGAAGGATCGGCCGGTGTACCCGGTGGACCTGCTCGGCAGCCTCTACGCGTTGGGCGGCATCGACGCCGCGGCGAAGCTGCCGCACCCGATGGGGGCCGAGGCCCACGTCCTGCCGGCTGCGGCGGAGCGCGCGAAATCCGGCGGCCTGCTGCACGAGATCATGGGATGAAAACCACCCGGCAACGCATCATCTTTCTCGGGGTGGCCGGCTGGCTGGCGTTCGCGCCGGCGGCATGGGCGCAGCGGCGGCCCCACATCGGCTACACCTATCCCGCGGGGGGCCAGCAGGGCACCACCTTCGAGGTCAAGCTGGGCGGTCAGGAGTTGACGGACGTCAACGCCGTCTTTGTCTCCGGTGCCGGGGTGAGCGCACGCGTACTGGACTATTACCGGAAGCTGAGCCCCCAGGAAATGCAGCTGCTGCGCGAGCAATTGCGGGATCTGAAACGGACACCGTCCCCGGCGGTCGCCGGGAAACCATCCGGCGAGATGATGGAAAGCACCGCGATGCTCATCTCCCGGGTCGCGGGTCAGGCGGCGACCGGGCCTGGTCCCGGGGAAGCTTCGCCGGAGTTGCTCGCCAAGGTCGAGCAGCGGATCCGCGAGTGGGTGCAGAACCCGGCCTGCGCCTCGATTGCGAATCTGGTTTTGGTCGAGGTCACGGTTGCGCCCGACGCCCCGGCGGGCCCGCGGGAACTCCGGTTGGGCACGTCGCGGGGCGTGTCGAACCCGCTGCCCTTCGTCGTCGGCCAATTGGCGGAAAACACCCGGAAGCCCATGGTGACCGCCACGCTGCAGGTGCTCGGCAAGGAGGCGCTCGCCCTGCGCAAGCGTCCGGCCGAAGAGGTCGAGGACCGCATTGCGCTGCCCTGTACGGTCAACGGTCAGATCGCCTCCGGCGAAGTGAACCGCTACCGCTTCGAGGCCAGCAAGGGCCAGCGGCTGGTGATTTCCACCCTCGCGCGGCAATTGATCCCCTACATTGCCGACGCCGTGCCCGGCTGGTTCCAGCCGGTGCTCACCCTGCACGACGCACAGGGCCGGGAGGTGGCCTTCGCCGACGACTACCGCTTCAAACCCGACCCGGTGATCCTCTATGAGGTGCCCCATGATGGCGAATATGTGTTCGCGATCCGCGACAGCATCTACCGGGGGCGCGAGGACTTTGTCTACCGCATCACCGTCGGTGAACTGCCCTTTGTGACCAGCCTCTTCCCCCTGGGCGGCCAGGTGGGCGCGGCGATGACCCCGGGCATGGAGGGCTTGAACCTGCGCGACGCCGACCTGGCGGGGCCGCCCGTGGAGGCCCGGCCGGGACTCTACCAACTGGCCGCCAGCCGGACCGGCTTTGCTTCGAACCGCGTGCCCTTCATCCTGGATACCCTGCCCGACGAATTTGACCGGGAACCCAACAACGCCGCCGCAACCGCGCAACCGGTGACCCTCCCCGTGATCGTCAACGGTCGCATCGACCGCCGGGACGACTGGGATGTGTATCAGTTCACCGGACACGCCAAGGAACAGTTTGTCGCCGAGGTGCAGGCGCGCCGGCTGGATTCGCCGCTCGATTCCGTGCTCAAGCTCACCGATGCGGCCGGCCGGTTGCTGGCCTTCAGCGATGACCATGAGGACCTCACCGCGGGCCTGAACACCCACCACGCGGATTCCTACCTCACGTTTACGCTGCCGGCCGACGGCACCTACTTCCTGCACCTTGGAGACACGGCCCGGCAGGGTGGGGCCGAGTATGGCTACCGGCTGCGCCTGAGCGGGCCGCGGCCCGACTTTGAGCTGCGCGTCGTGCCCTCCAGCGTGGCTCTGGCCCTGCGGAGTTCCGCGGCGGTTACGGTCTTTGCCGTGCGCCGGGAAGGATTCACCGGCCCAATTCGGCTGGCCCTGCAGGATCCCCCCGCGGGATTCTCGGCCGCGACCGTCACCCTGGCGGCCAACCAGACCACGACGCGTTTCGCGATCAAGGGTCCGTCCGTGCCCACGCCGGCGCCGGTGCGACTGACCGTGGTGGGCCGGGCCAAGCTGGGCGATCGGGAAGTGATCCGCGAGGCGGTGCCCGCGGAGGACAAGATGCAGGCGTTTCTGTGGCGCCACCTGGTGCCCGCGAGTGATTTCCTGGCGGTCGTCGCCGACCCGAAATATCAACCTCCGTCCAAGCGGGTCGCCCCTCCGCCGCCCGCCGTGGCGGCCAAGGCGGCGAGCGGCCCCGGAACAGCGGAGGCCGCCAAGCCCAAGTTTACGAAGCAGCAAATCGCCGGCCGGCTGCGCCAGCTCAAGCTGCTCTACGAGGAAGGCCTGCTGACTGACGCCTTCTACTTCGCCAAGTTGGACGAGTGCGGGATCGGGCAGTGATTTCCGGGTCAGGTGCGGACGGCGACTGGACTGTCACGGCGCCGGGGTGGCGAGCGGTTGTCTTTCCGGCGGCGATTTGCGGTTTTCGTCCTCCGCCGGCCCGGGTTCGACGACATATAATGCCAGCCCAGGCAGCTGCCGTACGAGTTGCAGGGCCGGCAGGAGTTGCATGAAGAGGTAAGGCGCCGGCGTGGGATAGGTGACGTACTGGAGATGGACCGGCATGCCCTGCCAAAAATTGGCCCGCGAGATTGGCAGCCCCGCCAGGGAGCGATCGAAGACTCCCCATTCGAGATGATACTGGCTGCGTTCAGAGTGCCACGTCACGAGGGGATTCTTGGGAAAGAGGATCCTCCCCGGGGCGGTCCGCGCGAGCGCGATGGCCTGCTGTAACTGGGGTGCGGGCGCAAAACGTATCGGGGTCAGGGGCTGTACATGCCACGTCGCGGCCGCGGCCAGCCCAGCCAACGTCGCGGCCAGCCGGACGGGATGGGCGCAGAGCGAGTCCCGCACCCAGTTGGCGGCGGCGAGGAGGGCGGCGAGCGCGAAATAATAGACGAAATGAAACGAGTTTTCGTCCCCGCCAATTTTGGCGGCGGCGAGAAAGCCGGCCGGCAGCAGCACGGTGCCGGCAATCAGCAATTGCTCCGCCAACGCCGCCGGTTTGTCGGCGGCAGGTGGATCACGGCGCCAGGGCCGCAACCGCCAGAGGCTCACCGCGATGAACGGCGTGGTGCAGGCGAGCATCCACCCGAGACGGCCGCCGAGGCCTTGCGCGCCCCCGGCCAGGGGATGATGGGCCGGAATCCAAGCCAGATTGAGCCAGAGCGGGCTCCAGCCGAAACAAGCCACCATCGTGAGCAGCAATACCGCCTGCGTTGCGATGACGCAAACCGCATAGCGTCCGGCCACGCTGCGCGAACGCCTGATCCAGAGATACAGGAATTGGCCGACGGGCAGCAGCGCCTCGGTCTGTTTGCTCCACGCGGCGGTGCCGGCCAGCAGCGCGGCCCCCACCGGCGCCCACCCGCCGGAGGCTGGCGTCCACCGGTGCAGCACCAGACACGACAGCAAGCCGAGTCCGATGGCGGGTTGATCGCAGGTGAGGAAGGCAAGCCGGACGATCGTGGTGGGCAACAGGATCAGGGCGGCGGTCGCCGCCAGGGCGAACAGGAGGCGCCGCCGGGGCGGCAGGCTCGCGCCGATTGCCGTATCCAGGATCAGGATTATTGGCGCGAACAGCACGAGAACGTTGATCCAGGCCGCGACCATCAAAGCCCAGGTGGGACTGGGAATCCAGGTGGCGGGAATCAGGAGCAACGGCAGGATGGGTCCGTAGATCCAGCCGTTGACGATGCCGGCGCCGGCGGGGGGGTACAGGGGCGCGCCGGCGGCAAGCAGATACGACGGGTAGAAACGCGCGCTATTCCAGTCATGCAGGGGCGCCCAGGCCGCCGCCGACCAGAAGATTACCAGCAGGACCGCCGCCCCCAGCCCGGCGATGGCAGTCTCTGAAGTTGATCTCATGGCGTGGCCTGCAGGGCAGAGCTCCCGCCGGCGTGGCGCAAGCTTCAAACCAGCCGGCGACGTTCAGGGGTGCATCTCCGCGTTGACGCCATGTAGCCGGCCTCGCTGAGGCCGGTCCGGGGTCGCCGACCCCGGCGACAACGGCGATCGGCGACAACTCGGAGATCACCCCACCTTCATTGGTACGCGCGCCGCCTCAACGATTGACCGCGGCCATCGCCCGTTCGGGGTAGCGTTCGCCGGCGGCGGAGCCCAGCGGCAGCACCGCGTTGATCCCGGCCAGCTCCGCCGGGGTGAACCGGAGGTCCATGGCCCCCATGTTTTCCTCGACGTACTTCAGTTGCTTGGTCCCGGGAATCGGCACGATGTCGGGACCCTGCGCCAGCACCCAGGCCAGGCCGAGCTGACTTGGCGTGCAGCCCTTGCGTTGCGCGAGCTCCTGGATTTTCACCACCAGATCCAGGTTGCGCTGGAAATTCTCGCCCTGAAAGCGGGGTGAATTCCGGCGGTAGTCGTCGGCGGGCAAATCCTCGAGGCTCTTGAACCGCCCGGTGAGGAAGCCGCGCCCGAGCGGACTGTAGGCGACGAAGGCGATGCCCAGCTCGCGCACCGTGGGCAGCACCTCGGGCTCGGGGTCGCGGCTCCACAGGGAATACTCGGTTTGCAGCGCCGCGATCGGATGGACCTTCACCGCCCGGCGAATCGTCGCGGGGGCGGCCTCGGACAAACCGAGGTGCCGCACCTTGCCCGCCGTCACCAGTTCCGCCATCGCGCCCACCGTCTCCTCAATCGGCACCTGGGGATCGACCCGGTGCTGGTAGTAGAGATCAATCGACTCGACGTTGAGCCGCCGGAGACTCGCGTCGCAACACTGGCGCACGTAATCGGGATCGCCCCGCACTCCCAGGAACTCGCCATTGGGCCCGCGGACATTGCCGAACTTCGTCGCCAGCACGACCGTGTGCCGGCGGCCGGCGATCGCCCGCCCCACCAGTTCCTCGTTGCGTCCCGAACCATACATGTCGGCGGTGTCCAAAAAATTTCCGCCCGCGTCGAGGAAGCGATTGATGACCAGGAGGGATTCCTGATCGTTCATCTGGCCCGGCGCGTAGAATTCGCTCATGCCCATGCAGCCGAGGCCGACGGACGTCACTTCGAGCCCCGACGCTCCGAGGAGGCGGCGATAGGGCGTGATATCGTTGGAGGGTGTCATGGCGGCGATTAAAGCACCCCGCCCCGCAACTTCAAACCTGGCGTGGTGTTTTCTCCGCGCTCCCGTGATGGGGCGTCACCGATGCGGCCCGGCTTCGTCTTGCTCCCCACTGTGATGCGCCCAACCTTCCCGCAAACGCCCACGTGCCGCTCCCGGCCGCTGGGTCGATCCCTGCTCCGGTTCGCGACCGTCTTGCTGCCGTGCCTGACCTGGGCGGCGGCGGCCGCGGTGGTGCCGGGGAGCGGGCCGCTGAACATCCTGCTGATCACCGCGGATGACATGAACTACAACACGCCCGGGTTTACGGGCAACCCGCTGCCGGAGATCACGCCGAACCTCGACCGGCTGGCGGGGGAGGGGTTGCGGGTGGTGAACGCGCATGTGGCGGTCGCGGTCTGCCAGCCCAGCCGGGAATGCCTCATGACCGGGCGTTATCCGCATCACAACGGCGCGACCGGGTTTTACCCGGTGCGCCAGGATGTGCCCACGCTGCCGGAGTCGCTGCGGGCCGCCGGGTACCGGCTCGGCATCCTCGGCAAGGTGTCCCACCTCAAGCCGGATGAAAAATTCCCCTGGGACTTCCAGCATGACCAGGGCGAACTTGGCGCCGGCCGCGATCCGGCGATCTATTACCGGTATACGAAAGAGTTCTTCGCCCAGGCCCGGGCGGTGGGCCGGCCGTTCTTCCTCATGGCCAATTCCCACGACCCGCACCGACCGTTTGCCGGCAGCGAGCAGGAAAAGGCCAAGAAGGGGAAGGCGCCAAAGAAGGGCAGGAAGGCCGCCGCGACGGACGACGAGATGAGCGGCGGTCACTACCCGGCTCCGGGCCGCATCTACCGCGCCGAGGAAATCACCGTGCCGGGGTTTCTCCCGGACCTGCCGGACGTGCGCACGGAGATCGCGCAGTATTACTCCTCGGCGCACCGCTGCGACGAGACGATCGGCATCGTCCTGCGGGCCCTGCAGGAATCGGGGTTCGAGGACAACACGCTGGTGATGTTTCTCAGCGACAACGGCATTTCGATGCCCTTCGCCAAGAGCAATTGCTACCTCACGAGCACGCGCACGCCGTGGCTGGTGCGCTGGCCCGGCCGGGTCAAGGCCGGCCGGGTGGATACGACGAATTTCATCTCCGGCATCGATTTCATGCCGACGATCCTCGAGGCGGCGGGGCTGCCGGCGCCGGCTGGGATGGATGGGCGTTCCTTCCTGCCGCTGCTGATCCGCGGTGCCCAGGAGGGACGGGACCACGTCTTCACCTGTTATAATGACACGTCGGGCCGCAAGGCCTTCCCGATGCGTTGCCTGCAAACGCAACGCTTCGGCTACATCTTCAACGCGTGGTCCGACGGGAAGAATCGCTACCAATCGGAGCCGATGGGCGGACTCGGCTTTGCGGCAATGCAAAAGGCCGCCCCGACCAACCCGGGCGTCGCCGCTCGCGTCGAACTCCTGGTGCACCGGGTGCCGGAGGAGCTGTATGATTTCGCGGCGGATCCCGATGCGCTGCACAATCTCGCGGGCGACGCGGCGCAACGGGAGCAATTGCAACAGATGCGCCGACAGATGCTCGCCTGGATGGAGCAGACGCAGGACCCGCTGGCCGCCACCTTCGGCGCCAAGGTCAAGGGCGACGCCAGACCCTGACGGGTTCGGGTCGGGTGCGGAGATCGACGACCTGATCCCGGGCAGGACCGACGCATCGCAGGAGCGGCTTTACGCCGCGATGGTTCGACGCAGTTGCGGGATAAACCCGCTCCTACAGACCGCGCAGGCGTAAACCACGCGATCTCCCGATGGCTGATGCTCGATGGTCTGATGCCGCGGCGGCGCCCGTCGTTGACTGACCATAATGTCAGGCCCGATCCGTTGCTGCGCATGCCGCCGCGGCCTACGGCTTCCCTTCAATTCTGTCGATTCCGTCATTCTCCGCAGCTTCCGGCTGGCCGGGAAGGGCGGGATGACCAGCCCCCATTATCACCCTATGACTACCATCCTCCGCTGTTCCACTTTGGTTTCACTGTTTCGCCGGGCCCTCCTGGTGGGCGCCGGCTTCGGGTTTTGCGTCGCCGGTTCGTTGGCCCAGCCCGCGGCGACCGGCAGCATCGAGGGCCGGGTGCTGAATGCCCGCAACGGCGAGTACCTGGAGAATGCGCGTGTCACCGTCGAGGGGACCGCGCTGGAAACCTACACGGATGAAGGCGGCTCCTATCGCCTGACCAAGGTTCCCGCCGGGACCGCCCGGGTGAAGGTGTTCTACACGGGCCTGCCACCGCAGACGGTGGACGTGACCGTCCCGGCCGGACGCGCGGTGCAGCATGATGTGTCCCTCACGGTGGCTCCGGCGGCGACGACCGGCGCCATCGTCAAGCTCGAAGCCTTTCGCGTCGAGACGAGCCGGGAGATGGAGGCCTCGGCCCTGGCGATCAACGAGCAGCGGGTGGCTTCCAACATCAAGAATGTCCTGTCGACCGAGGAATTCGGCAATGTGTCCGAGGGCAACGTGGCGGAGTTCCTGAAGTTCCTGCCCGGCGTCACCATCGATTACACCGGCGGCAACGCACGCGACATTTCGATCAACGGCGTGCCGTCCGACAACGTGCCGGTGACGGTGGCCGGCTTCGGCATCGCCTCGGCGCCCGGCAACTCCACCGGCCGCTCGGTGGCCTCCGACATGATCTCGATCAACAACCTCTCGCGTATCGAGGTCTCGTACTCGCCGACGCCGGAGTCGCAGGGCTCCGCCCTGGCCGGTTCGGTGAACATGGTGCCGCGCAGTTCCTTTGAGCGCTCGAAGCCGGTCTTCAATGCCAGCGTGTATGTGCAGATGCGCGACAATGCGCGGGACTTCAACAAGGTGCCGGGCCCGAAACCCAGTGCGACGCGCAACGTGCATCCCGCCTTCGATTTCGCCTACGTGGCCCCGGTGAACAAGCGCTTTGGTTACACGATCTCCGCCGGCACCTCGACCAATTATTCTCCGCAGGATAACGACCAAAACACCTGGCGCGGCACGCAGTCCTCGACCAATGGCAACGCCTTCCCTCACACCACGGCGGGCAACCCGTACCTCTCGGCCTACCGGGTGCAGGACGCGCCCAAGGTGACGACCCGCCGCTCCTTCGGCGCCAGCATCGATTACAAGTTCACCCCCTACGACCGCATCACCTTCGGATTCCAGTATTCGTCGTTCGACGGCCAGTACATCGTGTCGAGCGTCAACTTCAATGTCGGCCGGGTGGCGGCGGGAAAATTCACCACCACGTCGACGCAGGGCACCGCCGGTGCCGGCATCCTGCAATCGGTCCACCAGGAGCGGAATCGCTTCAACCGGACCCGGATGCCCACGGTGGTGTGGCGGCATGACGGACCGGTGTGGAAGGCGGACGGCGGCCTGGGTTACTCCCTGCAGGACGACGGCAATCCCGACACCGAGCAGGGGTACTTCCGCAACGTCACGATGGAACGGCGGAACGTGACCATCGACTTCAACGACATGTTCTACCTGCGGCCCCGCGAGATCACCGTGGTGGATCGCCCGACCGGGGCCGTGATCGATCCGTTCGCCCTTGCCACCTACTCGCTGGTGTCCACGACGACCCAGGTCGACACCAACATCGATCGGCAGAAAACCGCCTACGGCAGCTTGCGCCGGAATTTCTACACCCACGTTCCGTTTACGCTGAAGACCGGCTTCGATGTCCGGCAGACCATTCGGGACAACCGCGGGGGCAACCTCGCCAACAATTTCGTGGGTCCGGATGGCAAGGGCAGCACGACGCCCGTCGGCAGCGACGACAGTCCGGTGCAGTTTTTCGATCCCATCTACTCGCAGCGGGTCCTGCCCTTCGGATTTCCGCAGCTTGAGACCCCCAGCAACCGCAAGGTCTATGAGTATTACGCGGCCAACCCGACCCACTTCACGAAGAACGAGAACACCCATTATCGCAACCAGGTGGCCGCTTCGCGCCATTCCGAGGAGATCATCTCCTCCGTCTACCTGCGGGGCGACGTGAGCTTCCTGCAGAACCGCCTGAAGCTGGTCGGCGGTCTCCGCGCCGAGCAGACCAACGCCAAAGGCGAGGGGGCGCTGAGCGACGCGACCCTCAACTACCAGCGCAACGCCAGCGGTCAGGTCCTCCGCAATCCCAACGGTTCACCACTGCTGATCGTCCCGACCTCCAACGCGCTGGGCGTGTCGCAACTCACCTACCTTGATCGCGGGTCGCACACCGAAAAGGAGTACCTGCGGTATTTCCCGAGCCTGAACGCCAGCTACACCCTCCAGGAGAACCTGATCGCGCGGGCGGCCTATTACCATTCGGTCGGCCGGCCGAACTTCATCCAGTATTCCGGTGGCATCAACCTGCCGGATACCAGCGAACTCCCGGCCCCGGGCAACCGGATCTCGGTGAACAATTCCGGGATCAAGGCCTGGAGCGCCCGCTCCGTGAACCTGCGCCTGGAGCGTTATTTTTCGGGCGTCGGGCAGTTCTCCGTCGGCGCGTTCCGGCGGGAGATCAAGAACATGTTTGGTAATGTCGTCTTCGCGCCCACCCCGGAGTTTCTCGCCCTCTACAGTCTCGATCCGTCGGTCTACGGCGACTACGACGTGTCGACCCGGCACAATGTCGAGGGCACGGTCCGGACCGAGGGCATCAACTTCAATTACAAGCAGGCCCTCACGTTCCTGCCGACCTGGGCGCGCGGCGTGCAGGTGTTTGCCAACGGCAGCGCACAGCGGGTGATCGGCGACGACACCGTGTCGTTCGCCGGCTTCATTCCGCGCAGCGGCAGCTGGGGCGTCAGCCTGACGCGGCCGAAGTACAATCTGCGGATGAACTGGAATTACCGCGGCCGCTCGCGCAACAACCGGATTACGGGCAACAGCATCGAGGACGGCACGTTCAATTGGCGGTCGAAGCGCCTCTACATCGACGTCGTCGGGGAGGTCTACTTCTACAAGCGCATGGCGGTCTTCTTCAACTTCCGCAACATCGGCGACGCCACGGAGGACCAGCAGGTCTATGGCCCGAGCACGCCGGACGTCGCCCGGTTCCGGCAGCGCATCGACTACGGCTCGCTCTGGACGTTCGGCGTCAAGGGCACGTGGTGAGGAACGGCGCGGGCTTTGATGCGATGGGGTGTAGGAGCGGCTTTACGCCGCGACCGAGCGACGAAGTCGCGGGATAAACCCGCTCCTACGGCAATCATGCCATCGGCTCTCACCATATCTTGATCCGCTGCGGCCCTGTCCCCGGTTGCTCGAAGGGCCCGGCGGTCGGCCGGGCGGGATCCCGCGGCCGGCCCAAGTAGTCGGTGTCAATCCTCAGTGCGGAACCGTCGGCATTCTCGTAGCCCAGATTTGAGAGCCGGGTCCGGCCGAGCCGTGCAGTGGTGACCCCGGTCGTCGCCACCTGCGTCAGTGCGGGAACCAGGTAGAGGGACAGGTACCCACCGCCGTCGCTCTCCTCGAGCGCCAGCGACGGATTCCAGGCCACCGCCACCGCGCCTTCGGTCTCGCGTCCGTAGGGGCGCGCCCCGTTGGCGTGGACGTTGCCCCCGGTGGCCAGGGGAGCCTCGCGGGCGTCGTACACCCAGAGTCCGTAGCCGCTGACGCGCGCCGGGCCGGAGACGGCTTTGGCCGGCGGCACAGGTGCGCCGTCGCCACCGGGACCCGAGACCAGCAGGTTGTTATAAAACCGGTTGTCGCCGCCGGGGATGTTGCTCCGGCCGGCGAGCGCCGTGGCATGCGCGAGATGAAAGGGGGTGGAGCGTTTGAGCTCCGGTTGGCTCACGATCCGGCCGGCCATGAGATTGTGCGCATACGCGCCGCCCTCCGATACGTCGCGCAGGCTGACGTCCGAAAGGAAGAGGTTGTTGTCGACGAGAAACGGCCCGTGGTTCACCTCGACGAAGAGGTCGTCGGTGGTGTTGGCGTAGCAGAGATTGCCGGAGAGGCGCGTGCCTTGGGCCATCCAATCCATCCACAGGCCCCGGCCGGCGTGGTGGATGCGGTTGTGCTGGATGACCACGTCGATCGCGGCGTGCAGCTTGATGCCCGCGATCTCGGCCCCGGCGAATTGCCGTTTGGTCCAGATGTGGTGGATGTGGTTGTCGGTGATCCGGCTGAAGACGGCGCCGAGGCTGCCACAGATCCCGGTTTGCTCGCAGTTGAAGATCGTGTTGCGGCGGACCACGTGGGAACCGATGGTCGCGCGGGACCAGCCGGCGGCCAGTGCACGATCGACCACCTCGTTGTAGTGGGTGGCGCCATCCTTGCGCGGATCGTTGGTCCACACGTTGTGGCCGCTCTTCCGATCCTTGCCGAGCGTGATCCCCGAGCATTTGGAATCGGAGATGACATTGTCCTCGATGATCCATCCCTTGCTCCAATGGGTGCCGATCAGGCCGATTTGTTCGGCGGTGGGGGCCGCCCATTGCGTGGCGGCGTGACCCATCCGGAATCCGCGCACGGTGAGGTAGTCGCGCCCGGGTTGGTCGGGATAAAAACAACTGTCGCGCACGTTGATCTCGACCAGTTCGCGGTTGGGGTTCCGGTCGTGAAAATTGGCGTAGATATGGGTGAAGTGAGCATCGACCTCGCAAAACCAGGTCCAGGTGGACCCTTCGCGATCCTCGCTGCCGTCCACTGGCGCCGGCTGCAGCACCCGCTCGAGGAGGTGCGTTTCCCACAGGGATTTGCCGTTGAGGTAGACCTCGCCGGTGTGATGCGGCCGGCCGTTGTCCTTGAACCAATCGCCCGTAATTCGATCCTGATACGGGTTGTAACGGCCGAAATAGGCATTCGGCAGGGTCAGCTTCCAGATGCCGGGCAGAAAGGGTTCCCAGCCCCGCGCCACTTCCGAGCCCTTGAGCACGACCGTTTCGCCGGGGGCCGCCTGGTAGGTGATGCGTTTCGTGTCGGATTCGCCCCCGCGCGGCGGGGTCACGCGTTCCCGGTAGGTGCCGGCGTGAACCGTGATCCCATCGCCCGGCTGGGCGGCCCGGGCGGCGGCGGCCAGCGTGCGCAGCGGAGCGGAAGGGGATCCGTCCGCGCGGTCGTTGCCCGTGACCGCGACGTGATACTCGCGGGCGGCGACGGCTTGGGTGACGAGGACAAGGGCAAGGAGCGTGGTGGTGGAGTTCATGGTACTCGATTTGATGATGCGGAACTTGGTCCGGAAGTAGGAGCGGCTTTACGCCGCGATTGAGGCCGGTGGCGCGGGATAAACCCGCGCCTGCAATCTGACCTCGGGCCCGGGGCTTTCATTGGCCGCGGCTCGCTCCAATCGTAACCAGCACGACGCCGCGCCGGCGCACCTCGGCCTTGAACTCGTCACGGAAGGGGCCGAGCTCCCGGTGGCGCCAGGTATCACGTACGGGCTGCGCGCCCGCGATGCCGACGTCGCTCCATCGTGCGGTCATGGCCAGCGGCGCTTCGCTGGCATTGCAGAGCCCGACTGCCTTCGTCCCGTCGGCGAGATCCTTGACCAGGAGAAACGCGTCCTCGCTGAGCGTCACGACCCGGGCGCATTGGCCGAGGGGATCCTGGTTCACCGCGATCACCTCCGGGTTGCAGAGCACGTTGAGGGTGAATTCGTCGAGCCGCGTCATGTCGCCACTGTAGAACAGCGGTGCGGCCATGAGGGCCCAGAGCGACATAAACGAGTATTGCTCCGTGGGGGTGAGGTCGCACGGGGCCGGCAGGCCGTTGCCGCGCGCGTTGCCAATATAGCCGATCTGCAGGTAGTCGGGGTCGTTCCAGGCCCCGGGGCGCTGCCAGTCGCGGTGCTCGCAGTTCTTGAGCGCCACCTCGAAAATGCGATCGAGTTCGAACCCCAGATCGCCGGCGGTGCGCCAGGACTGACCGCCCACCTCCGCCCCCCATTTCCAGACCTCCCCCATGCCGTACTGGCAAAGGTTGAGGACGATGTCGCGCGGTTGTTGCCGCAGCAGGTCGCCCATGAGCTGGTACGGCCGCTGCATCTCCTCGAGGCTGGGCGGACGCGTGACGACCCCGCCGTAGCTGCACCAGTCGTACTTCAGAAAATCGAATCCCCACTCCGCGAAGAGCTGTGCGTCCTGGGCCTCGTACTGCCAGGCACCCGCGAAACCCGCGCAGGTCTTCGGGCCGGGCGAGGTGTAGAGTCCAGCCTTCAGCCCCTGCGCGTGGAGGTAGTCGGCGAGCCCCTTCATGTCGGGAAAATGCGCGTTGGGCAGCAACCGGCCCTGGGCGTCGCGGAAAGGCCCGACGCGCTGCGGGTCCGGCTTGCGCCGCGCATCGGCCTCGGCGTTCATCCAGCAGTCGTCGAGGTTGACGTAGTCGTAGCCGACGTCCGCCAGGCCGCTGCGGATCATGAGGTCGGCCGCCTCGCGCATCATCGCGTCGGTGATCCGGTTATAGTGGGCGTACCAATGGTTCCAACCCATCTGGGGCGTGAGCGAAAGCGTGTCGCCACTCACGAGTTTGAACCCGCGGCTTGCCTCGCCCAGCGCGCTTTTCGCGGTGAAGATCACGGCGTATTCACCGCGGGGCGGAGTGATGCCGGAAAGGATACCGCGCTGTGGATCGAGCCGCAGGCTGCCGGGGAGTCCGCGGGCGGAGAACGTCATCGGTCGGGTGCCCTGCGCGGGGATGCGATAGAGGAACGGATTCCCCGGGCGTGCACCGTAGACGGTGGGTCCGTTGATCCGCGGGGCGGGACCAGGTTGGGGCGTGAGCAGATACGGCGCCTCCGGCGGGACCACGTGGGGCACGGGCTTGACCCCGATCACGGCAAACTGGGCGTCGGCCCAGTCGGCGAAGTCGTCGGTGGTGCCGTCGCCCGCGTCGGTCACGAGCAATTGCATCGTGCGCACGCCGCGCAGATCGACGGTGACGGCTTTCGGTTTCTGCCCGCGCTTCATCGTGCCGGAGCTGAACACGCGTTTGCCGTCGGCGATCACCTGGAAAACCACCGAGCCGGACTCACCGGCCGCATCGTCGACCCCGACGCTGGCGGTGAAACGCTCCGTGCCGCGGTTGAGCAGGAGGCGGTTGGCCGCCGTGGCATGCGTGCCGACGCCGTGGGTGAACTTCTGCCCGGCGATGCTGAGCGGTTGCCCGCCCACGGAGAGGTTGGGCCGGGCGGCACCCCAGCCCTGGCTCATGGTGGTGAGGTCGAGGGCGTCGAGCCAGACGGTCTCGGCGGCCGGAAGCGCGGAAGTGGCGAGAGCGAAGAGAAACAGCGGGCCGGAAAACTTCTTCATGGGAACGTCCTGGGAGAGGAGACCTGATTCGGGAAGCTAAGCCGGGCCATCTTGGACCACGCTGCCACCATGTCGACCCGGGTTTATCGCCCAGTGCGCGCGCCCTAAATGCTTTCGCTTGCGCGCGGCAGACCGGGCGTGGGCTGACAGAAATGTCAGGAGCATAAGGTTTGTAGCGCCCGAGGAGAAACACACCGTCGCGTTTTCTTCCCCGCATCATGCAAACACCCCGCCTTGCGGTCCGCTCCGGACCGGCGCCTTCGTCTCGCATCTTCCAAGCGGCCCTGCTCGCGCTTGTGTTCCTGAGTCTCCCGCTCGCTCCGACGATCGCCGCCAGCGCGGCCGCGGGCGCGGCTCGCAATGCCGCCACCGTGTCGGGCATTGTCACCAACAAGACCACCGGCAACGGCCTGGAAGGCGCGCGCGTGGAAATCCCGACGCTTCGCCTCACGGCCCTCGTCGACAACACCGGCCGTTATATTCTCAGCGTCCCGCCCGGCACGTACGAGCTGGTCGTCTCGTACACCGGTCTCGATTCCCAGCGCAGCACGGTGACCGCGACGGCCGGCCCGCCCGCGATTCGCAACTTTGATCTCAGCAGCGCCGTGCTGGTGATGGACGCGTTCAAGGTGGCCAGCGAGAAGGCCGGCCTCTCCGCCGCGCTCACGCAGCAGCGCAACTCCGATAATTTCAAGAATGTCGCCTCGATGGATGCCCTCATCGATCTGCCCAACATGAACGCCACCGAACTGGCGATCCGGCTGCCGGGGGTGGCCTTTGGTAATCCCGGCGACGAAGTCGTCGAGGTGATCAGCGTGCGCGGCATGGGCGCGGGCATGAGTTCGATCACGATCGACGGCGGCGGCATGTCGTCCTTCAGCGCGCAGAACCGCAACACCCGCATGACCGCCTTCACCGGGGCGATGTTCGAGTCGCTCGAGGTCGTGAAGGGCCAGACGCCCGACCGGAGCGTCGATTCCCTGGGCGGCAGCGTGAACTTCAAGACCCGCTCGCCGCTTTCGATGCGCGAGAAACGCCGGGTGAGTTACAACCTCACCGCCCGCATGGCGCCGTGGTTTACCGAGCAGGTGCCGATTCGCGAGCAGCGGCGCACCCACGCGCTCTTCAACGCCTCCTACCAGGAGAAGTTCGCCGTCTTCGGGAGCAGCACGGAGAACCTCGCGGTGTCGGTGAACGGCTTCTATTCCGAAAACGCCTTTGGTTTTTTCCGCAGTGTCCGCGATTTCCAGCAAACCAACAACCAGCCCGCCTACCTCTGGGATTACCGCACGACCGACAACTACAACAACCGCAAGCAGCGCAGCCTGAATACCAAGTGGGACTACCGCCTGAGCCCCAACTCGCTGCTCAAGCTCAACCTCATCTACAACGACGCGCCGGAGCCCATGCGGCGCCAGTATCAGACGCGCGCCTTTGCCGGCAATGCGACCACCAATCCCAACGCCACCACCACCGGCATCGTGCCCGGGGCGTTCACCGACCGCATCACGGTCGTGCGCGCGGCGCCGACCGCGGCGAATGCCACCTCAAGCACCACGGCCGCCGCCCTCATCGATGTCACCTCCACTCTGATCAACCGCGACCAGCGTCTCCGCCACATGGATATCGGGGGCGAGCACAAGTTCGGGGTGTTTGAGGCCGACTGGGCCGCCCTCTGGAGTCGGACCCGCTACCGCACCCTCGGCATGGAGGGCGGGCTCGTGAACCGCATCGGCAACGTGCCGTTCATCGGTCCCAACGGCAATGCCGGTTCGGCCAGCAACAATCTCCGCGGCCCCAACGGCGAGACGGGCGTCGGCTGGATCATCGATCGCACGCAGGACGACCTCTATCCGCGCTTCATCCAGAACGGCGGGCTCGATTTCACCAATCCGAACAATTACCGCCCGTCGGTCAACGGCCTCAGCAGCAATGCCGGCAATCTCGACATCGACCTGATCCGGGAGGCGCGCGCCAACTTCAAGTACAAGCTGCCGATCGACTCCTTCAACGCCTACCTCAAGACCGGCGCCTCCATCCGCGATCATACCGTCGAACTCCTGCGGCAGGGTCGCCGCTGGAGCTACGTCGGGCGGGACGCCCTGCCCACCGATCCCTCGATCCTGCTCTGGGACAAGGTCAAGACCGGCCGCAACATTCCGACGTGGGAGGGGGCGCAATTCATCCAGCACGGCCAGCCCACCGATCCCGCGCTCTGGCGGGAGGACCTCTACTTCCACGAGATGACCACCCGCTCCGCCTCCAACAAGGTCAACGAGACGATCACCGGCACCTACGTCATGACGCAGGGGCGCGTCGGGGCCAGCGGCTTCCTGGCCGGTGTCCGTCGGGAGGTTACGGATACCACCGCCGACGCCCGGATCCGTTCCCGGGTGCTCAGCACCACCGCCCAGCGCACCGCGGACCCGGTCGGTTCCGCGGAGCGCGACTACGGCACCCCCTACACCAACGAGGGTTCCTACGGGCAGAATTTTCCCAGTGTCCACCTCTGGCGTGATCTCACCCCCAACTGGAAGCTGCGCGGTTCCTGGACCACCAGCTTCGGCCGCCCCTCGCTCGCCAATGCCCTTCCGGCGCTGGCGATCAGCGAGACGAACCAGACCGTCACCATTGGCAACCCCGCCCTGCTGCCGCAGCGGGCCAAGAATTGGGACTTTTCCATGGAGTTCTACTTCGAGCCCTCCAGCAGCTTCAGCGTGGGCTGGTTTCACAAGACGATCAACGACTTCATCCTGAACAATCAGGAGACCGGCATCGTGGCCGATGGCCCCGACAACGGCTTCGAGGGCGAATACGGCGGCTTCCGGATCCTCCGCAACATCAATGCCGGCACCGCCGTCGCCCAGGGTTACGAATTCAGCTACCTGCAGCAGTTCCGTTTCCTTCCGGGACTGCTCAAGACCCTGCGCTTCAGCGCCAACTACACCGTCATCAATGCCCACGGTGACTACGGCGGGACCACCTATCTCAAAAACTCCGAGGTCAACGGCTTCATTCCCCGCACCGGCAACACGTCCCTGTCCTGGGACTACAAGAAGTTCGGCGCGTCGATCAGCTACAACTACACCAGTGAAAGCATCCGCACGGCCTACAATGTGGCCCAGCCTTCCCGCAACCGCTACATGGAGGCGCGCGAATTGGTGAATCTCAACCTGCGCTACCAACTGCCGTACCATCTCACGCTCACGGTGGGCGTGGCCAACCTCTGCAACGAGCCCCAGCGCTATTATCGCGGCATCCCGGATCAACTCGAAACGTTCCTGATCCAGGGCACGACGATGACCGCCGGCATCGAGGGCCGCTTTTGACGGTGGCCGTGGCGGCGAAGGCAAGGGAATGGGGGCAAAGGAAGGGGATCAATTCCCTTGCCTGCCTTCCCCTGTCCACCGACGGGGGAGCGACAGGAAATTACAAGAGACGTCGGTATGAGGTCTCGGATTGTCCTCGGGTTGACCTCCGGTGAAAAGTCCGGGGGGCCGAGCTTTGGTCGACAGGTGAGCCCCCGGGGTCCAGATCCTCCCTGAACACAGGAGCGCAAGCCGAGGTCGAACCGAGGAGGCCTGATACCCATCGCCCTTGTTTCTGGTTTCTTTGTCGGGTGCGGACTCCGCTTCGCGCCGGGATCACCGACTGGGTTGCCCAATGATCAGGCGGCGGCGAAGGGACTCGCCGCGCTACCCACGGGGCGAAGAGGGAAAGTCAAAAGGACAAGGGACGTTGGTATTACGTCGCGCTTTCGCCGGGACCTCGCGGCGTGAAGCCGCTCCTACCGGCCGAACCGCCGGTGGGGGGACCTTCATTCGCGGGCGGCTCGCCGCGGCTTGAACATGTTCGCCGCCGTGAGCCCGCACCGTTCCTTCATCAGCAAACAATAATCCAGGTCCCCCATGGCGCTGTCGGTGTTGTTGGTCCCGAAGGCAAACTTCACCCCGCGCTCCTTCGCCAGCCTGATGAAGGTCTCCGATGGGATTCGATAGCGGTTGTTGATCTCAATGGCGACGCCGTGCTGCACCGCCGCGTCGATGACCTTCAGCATTCTTGGGCGTGTCCACAGCCGGTCATAGTCCGCGGCAATGCAGGCGGGCAGGAAGGTCGGGTTGACGTAGATATCGATCGGCTCCGTGCCGAGGATGGTTTCGATCCGGTCCACCAGATCATCCATGAACTGCTGTGGTTCCGGCACCGTGACCTCCTCCTTGATCCACAACCGCACCCGTTTCCCCGTGGCATCGGTGTAGGTCATGGCATCGGTGAAGACATAATCGAAGCGGCGAATCACCGCGGGGGAAAACAGCTGCACCCACTCCCGGCCCTCGGCCTGCATGGCCAGCATGAAGGGGGAGCCTTTCATGGTTTCGAGCCAGGCCAGGGCGTCCTTGTCGTTCTGGGTCGGGAATCCCAGTCCGCAATTCACCGCGATCCCGTACCGGATCCCGGTCTGCTGCGAATGCGTCACGGCTTTCTCGTAGGTAAAATCGCCTTTCAGGTGGACGTGATAGTCGACCAGCGGAAACGCCGATGCGTCCTGGGCCCGGCCCAAGGTGCCCGTCAAGCCCAGGCCAACGGCAAGGAGGAGTGTTTTCATAAGGTGGGGTTCACGGCGTTACGGCGATGATTTCGTGGATCGCGACGGACGGGACGGAGAGTTCGATTCGTCCGGCGCGGTAGGTGAAGGGCAGGGGCCGGCCGGACGGTTCCAGCGTGATGGTCGCGGGCCGGCGGGGCTGGCGGATGCTCACCGCCAGGGGGCCGACCG
The DNA here is from genome assembly GCA_038249085.1 of Opitutales bacterium. Lineage (GTDB taxonomy): Bacteria > Verrucomicrobiota > Verrucomicrobiia > Opitutales > Opitutaceae > ER46. Next base: position 9,889 of record JBBRWR010000035.1, on the reverse strand, counting down.
GGCTGATGTCGGCCATGATGGGCGCGGTGGCGTGGGGTCCGGAGGTGTTGACGAGGTGGACGAGGAGCTGACCGTGGTTGCGCGCAACGGTGACGTCGACGCCGGCGCCCGCGACCTCGACCAGGGGTTCGGGAAAAAGTTCGCGCGTGAGGGCGTGGACGAAGGTGCGTAGGGCGGCGGACGAATCCTTGGCGTAGGCCTGCCCGGCGGTGAAGTAGATCGCGGCCATCCGGCCGCGGCCGAGGGGCGTGATCGACGCCGCGGGCTGGGCGGGGCCGGCGGGGTTTTTTGCCGGGCGCAGTTGCCCAAATTCACGGGCGCTTCGGCCCAGGGAGACACCCTGCGGCCGCGCCGTGATCGCTGCCTCCTGGCCGCCATGGGACAACAACAGCGGCGCGTTCCCCCTGGCCTCGACCAGCAGGGTGACGCCGAGTTCGCGCTCAAATAATTTTGCCGAACCGGAGCCGACGAGCAGCAGGCTGCCCCCCTTTTTCACGTAGGCGGTGAGTTCCTGGCAAAACGACGGCGCGAGAAAGTCGCACTCCGGAATGACGATGAGCGGATACTCGGCGAAGTGACCGGCAAGCTGGTGCTCCCCCACCACGTCGACGGAATACTGGCTCTCGAGCAGCGCCTGGAGCACGCCGCGCACGCGGGCGAGGTTGCGCGAGAACAGGCCGTTGGCGCGCCGGTACTGATCCTCCTGGGAAAAGACGACGGCGATCTGTGGCACCGTCTGGCCGTGGTGCGAGAGGTGCTGCCGCGCGCGGCAAAATTTGGCGACCTCGGCCATCACCGGCATCTCTTCATCGTAGATGGAACCGTCGCGCTTTTGTTTGAAATACGCCTGGAAGCCGCCGCCGAGCGCGAGGACGATGGCGGCTTCGCGCTGTAGTTGGATCGTGGTCTTCTGCGTTTTCTGCCCCGGCACGGTCGCCGCCTTGCGGGAGAAACTCCAGGCCATGAGGTCCCAGGGCATGCCCTGGTGGGCGAGAAAGCGGGCGGAGAGTCGCGCGGAGTTGACACTGTCGTCGGGCGAGTAGTCGCCGGAGAGGAAGGCCACAGGCGCGGTGATGGGCTCCGGCATGTGATCGGTGAAGGCCCAATTGCTGCAGATCTGAAAATTAGGATGCGTGCGGTTCACGGCGGTGATGTAGTCGCGCAGGTAGCGCCGGAACGCCTCACGGTGGAACTGGAGGAATTCGAACCAATGCGGTTCACCGGGTTTGCGCGGCACCGTGGTGATGCCGGTGGTTCGCCGAAACTCGGCCAGCGCCGCCGGGCTGTAGTCGGGCACGGCCGCCCAGCACTCGCCGTCGACCCACGCCCCGTCGACACCGTAGTCGCCGGCGAGCTCGCGCAATTGCGGGATGAGAAGCTTTTCCGCGTAGGGCCCCCAGAACGACGTCGCCTTGGCGTTGGGTTTGCCGTCGGCGTTGATCGCGGCCCAGCCGGGATTCTTCACCGCGTGCATGTCGTACACGCCGGAATAGTGCATGTACAGACCCACGCCGCGGGCGGCCGTGACCTCACGCCACGTGCGCAGGGGATCGCCGACGAAGCCGGGGACGGGATTGCCAACCTTGGTCGGGTAACTCGTGAACCCCGGGTGTCCCTTGCAGTCGATCTGGAGGTAGTCGGGTTGGACGAGGTTGATGATGTTCTCGACCATCGCGGGCGTCGTGTTCTTGCCGACCTCGGTGCAGTCGGGACCGGCGTGAAAATCGAAGTGAATGCCGAGAAAGCTGTCGGCGCGCCGGAGGCGGGGCGGAGGCGTGCCGGCGTCGGAAGCGCGGGAGGGCGCAGCGGCAAACGCGACGAGGAGCCCGGCGAACGTGACGCGGAAGAGGAGGGAGTGGAGGGTCATGGGGGTGCGGGGTCGGGGTGAGGCGAAGCGAGGTTCAAGGGGTCACGGCGGGCTTTTCGCGGGCGCCCTCGGCCTCGACGATTGGCCAGCTCGCGCGGTCCGGGCTCGCGTAGGGGCCAATCTGATCAACCGGAATGGGTCGGAAGCCGAGGGCGAACGCCGGTGAGTTCGGCTGGAGTCGGTAATCGTCATGCTCCGCGTCGACGAAACGCGGGTCGGCAATTACGGAGTGCCGATCCATGCCGGCCGCCTGCCACGCCGCGAACTCGTCGAGCCCCGGTTGCTTCACGCCGGTGCGCAGCGGCAGGCCGGCGTGCCAGAGCAGGTTGCGATCGATGACGTTGGCGGTGAAAGAGAAACTGCGAAAGGTCACATAGTTCGCGGCCGGATTGCGCCAATAGATGATGTTCTGCGCAAACCGGTTGCCGGACATGATGGTGTGGTCCGGCAGCACGGCGTCGCGCGGGGAGAGCTCCATGTGCGGCATGGTGCGCCAGGCTGGCTGGCCGGCGACCGAATCGTAACCCTTGAGCATCGTGGGCAGGTGGGTCGCCCAGTTCCGGTGTTTGTCGGTCCACCCGCTCAGCTGGATTTGCTGCTGGGTGCCGTCGATGAAGATGTTGTTTTCGATCGTGTTGTCGCGTCCGTTGTGGAGGTGAATCAACCCGCGGACGGCGCGGGCGACAATGTTGCCGAAGACGGTCACGCCGCCGGTGTTGTCGTCGAGGTAGACGCCCCAAGCATAGTGCGGCGACACCCAGCGGCCTTTTTCGAAACCGTAGCCGAGCATGTCGTGGAAGAAATTGTAGCGGATCACCGAGCCGCGCGAGCCGAGCCAGTCGCGGCCACCGGTGTAGATCGCGCCCGTGTCCGCCGTCTCCAGGTTAACATGACGCACATGATTGAATTCGATCACGTGGTTGTTGCCCATGAACTGAAGGGCGAAGCGCGGGCAGTCGTGGATGAGGTTGTGCGCCGCCCGCTGGCCGACGCCGCGGAGCGAGACGCCGACGCCCTGCTTGTAGAGCACCCCGGAGTGGTGGATGTAGTTGTTTTCGGCGAAATTGCCGGCGGCGGTGAGGGTCTTCTGGTCGCCGCCGGCGAGGGTGATGGCGCTGCGTCCGATGTGATGCAGATCGCACCCGACGACCCCGTTGCCCGTGCCCCCATCGATGACGACGCCCGATCCCGCATAATCGCCGACGTTCCGAATCGTGGAGGCGACGATGCGGCAGGCGTTCGTGTCCTTGAGCGTAATGGCGGTGCCCTCGCAACCCTCGAAGACAAAACCGCGGAAGGTGACGTGGGCGGTGCCGGGACCCAGCTCGAGCAGCGAGCGCAGGGTGGGGGCGAACACCGTCCGCAGATCGGCGCCGTCGGGCGGCCAGAAATACAGCGTGGAGGTCGCGCGATCGAGATACCACTCGCCGGGGGCGTCGAGTTCCTCGCGGACATTGCGCACGTAGTAGCGATCGCCGGGGCGGATGGCGTAGGAGCAGTCCGCCGCGAGCTTGATGGTCCGCGTGCTGCGATCGAAGGAGGCGATGCGCACAAGATTGTTCCACCAATTGTAGCGCGGGAAGACCATGACTTCCGCCTCGGTGGGGTGGGCCCAGTCGCGGTCGTCGGCCGGGGCATAACGCAGTGTGCGTTTATCTTCGCCGGGCACTTCGGAATACATGGGCACCGGCTTGCCCTCGGCGTAGGCCCACCCGCCGCCGTAGGGATTCTCCGGATCAAAATTGGGGTAACGCGCGAGGATTTGCTGGCGGCCGTCGCAAAGCAGCATGCGGAAAAACACGCCGCCGAAACCCTGGGCGCCGACGTCGGCCCGGAGGATCTTCCCGGCATGCACCGTAAAACCGGTGACCGGCCGGCCGCCGAGAATCAGCGGCCGTTCGTCCCGGTAACCGCGCCACTCGACCGGCGCCGCGGCGGTGCCGGAGTCTTGCCCATCGAGTTGCAGCGTGCGGGTGAGAAAATACCGGCCGGCGCGGACGTGGACGGTGCACGCCTCTCCCGCGCCACCCGACGTGCGCAGGCGGCGAAGTTCATCGCGGGCGCGCTCGAGCGTGGCGAAGGGGCCGTCGGTGTCCGAGGGGGCGGCGCGCCGGCCCGTCCACGCATCGTGCCCGGCGGGCGAAACGTAGAGGTCGGTGGCCGCGAGCGACGCGCCCGTGGCGCAGGCCAGACAGAGCTGGGCGAATGGGAGTTTCATGAGTTTCAAGCAGGCTTGCCCGCAGCGCTTTGCCGCACCCATGGCAGCGAAGTAGGTTTTGCCTTTGCTCATGGCGCCCCGGCCGGGTGGGGCGCGTTGGCCCCAACGCGCCTTTGGGCGTTGGCGCTCACGTCGAGCGTCCTGGGGACAAGCCGCTCCACCTCGAATGCATGCTTCCAGCTCAATTCACCTCGAGTTCGTCGCGCGCCGGGAGGGGCGGGAAGGGCGCGTGCGGCTCGGCCTGATACCAGAAGGCCACCGAGGCGATGTCGTCGGTCAGCGGCCGGTAGCGGCGCGACGCGTCCCAGCCGATGGCCTGGATCGTCACCTTGAGGTCTTGTGCGAAGCGGATCGGATCCATGATGTGCCAGCGGTAGAGGCCGAAGCGCTGCTGCGACTGGTAGAGCCCGTCGGGTCGGATCACCTGGTGCATCCCGGCGTACGGGGTGCAGAATTCCTGATACTGCTTCGTGGTCCGGTTCTCAAAATTGTAGGAACCGCAGAAATAATCCTCCGTGCCGGTGCCGCAGATGGTCGGAAACGCACCGTCGCCATCCAGGTAGAATTTGATTTCACCCTCGCCCCACCAGCCCGGCTTGTTGGAACCCCAGGCCATGTACGTGCCCACGTAGTGGCCGCGGCCCTTGACGCCGTCGAGGACAGTGTAGACTTCCTTTTTCGGCAGCGGGTTGACCCGGCGGAACTGCGCGTGGAGGTACGCAGCGTCGTCCGGCACAGTGGTCAGCGTGTGGTCGATCTGGTAATAGATCGTCATCGGATCGTTGGCGATGTTCTCGAGCGTGATGCGCGCCGACTTCCGGAAAGGCATTTCCCAATAGCAATTGAACGCGCTGCCGGGATTGATGCACACGGCGAGCGAGGAGAGCGGGGCAAACGTACCCCAGCCGGCGGCGAAGAAGTCGCCCACCGGCACCTCGACGGAGGGGGTGGTTTCGCCATCCCAGTACAGGCGCAGGATGGAAAAGCGCCAATTGCCGGTGGGGGTCATCCAGATGTGCTGGATGGCGCCCGAGCCCTTGATGTCGGCGAGGGTGAAGGTTTTGCCGGCGGGGATCCGCACGTAAGGGGAAACTTTCCAGCCCTGCCCCAATTCACTTGCGGCCTTCAAGGCCGGTCCGTCCGTGGCCATGCCGCCCTTGCCTTTCTCGCCCGTGAAATTCTCCGGGCTGATCGAGCGGGTCTGGGCCGGGGAGAGACGCGAGAGGTTCCCGAGGGACATCCCAAGTCCATTAAACGGCGCGGCGGCAGGCTGCGCGAACGCCCACGGGACAAGCCCGAGGACGACGAGGCGGAGGATCGAGGCGGTGGTCTTCATGGGGGAGCAAGGGGCGACGAATAACGGGTGCGGCGGCGGATTCCGGCCGGCGGGAAAAAGATGCGGGTCAGCGTAGCGATTAGACGCGGTGCCCGCTGCGCGGATCTTGCCCAAACCGTGCGGAGGGCGACGGCCACCGTCGTTTTCATTCGCGATGGGTCGCATCTGCCGGTTGACGGTGGCGTTAAGCTCGGTCCTTCCCGTAGCGCCAGTCTTCGACTGGCGCCCGCCGGTCAGAGACGCGGCGGTACTCCCAGAGGCATCACCGCCAACCGACAGATGCGCCCTTCGCGATGGGTCGGATACCCCGGAGCTTGCTCCGGCTGCGGGAAGCCGGTTGGACCGACGGCCTTGCTGCGCCTCACTCCTCCCGGCGAAGAAACAGGGCGTCGCGTTCGCCGAGGGTGATGGTTCCGGTCACGGGTTGGCCGTTGTTGGCCTTCGGATCCTGGGCGGAGGTCGCCTGCAGCCGGCGGTAGTGGCGGCCTGGAGACAACGTCGCGAGGTCGAACGTGTAGGGCGCGCGCGTCGGATTGGCGAGGACGAGACCGTGCTCGAAGACGCGCACCATCGCATCGGGATGGGCATGCGCGGTGGCGGCCACGAGGGTGACGGGTTCCCCGCCTTCGATCGCAAAGGCGAGATCGACCGAAGGGGATCGAACCTCGCGGAAGTAGAACGTCGACGTGAAGGGGCGGTCGTTGAGCCACGTCATCGACGTCTGGGCGGACGTGGCCTCGTGCTCCGACTGGTCGGCGCGCACGATCCGGACGTCGGCCCAGAAGCCCTGGTCGGTCGTGGCGTTGTCCTGCGGACCGCAGTCGGCGACGAATTTCAGCCGCACCCGCTTGCCGCTGTAACGGGCGAGGGAAACCGCGCACGGCAGCCAGGCGTGGGCCTTGGTGGTGCGTTCAAAGAGCGTGGTGAAGGGTCCGGCGGAGTCGCCCGTCAATTCGGCGGCGAGCACCTTGAACCAGACGCCGTCGGAGCGCGCGGGAGCCTTGTCGCTCATGCCGAGGCTGAAACGAAGTTCGGCGCCGGCGGGAACGTCGGCATCGCGACTCCAAAAGACATAACCCTTGGCCGTCCGATAGGGTGGATGAATGGAGATGGCGGCGAGGCTCTTGCCGTCAATCGTGGTGCGCGTCGCCGTCTGGACCCGGGCGCCGGACGCGGGCTCGATCGGCTGTTCCGCGTGGCCGCGCAGGGCCATGCCCTCGGCGTCGGGACGACCGCGCAGGAGACTGATAAGGCCACCCGTCATCTCGCAGTCCACGAAGCGCGCCATTTCGCGGGGATAACCCTGCCGGGGTTGCCCCTCGAGGGTGAGCTGCACGACGAGGTCGGAGCCGTGCGCGGGAAGGTCGCGCAGGGTGAAGGTCAGGCGATCTGCCGAAGCGTTGTTCGGGGTTATCAGGAGGCCCGCCGGCGTGACGCGGGTGGTGACGGGACCGGCGATGCGTTTCGCCAGTTCGGCGCCCGCGGGCCGGCCGAGGTCAGCGAGCAGATCCGGCGCGGCGGAGGTGGCGAGGTGGCGGGCGGGGCTCTCCGGCCGGCCGAGCCAACCCAATTGGTTGGCCGTGCCGGCGCGAAGTTCGTCCCAGATGCCAAACTTGCCGCCGGCGTCGCGCGGCGGGGCGAAGGAATAGCAGAGGGCGGCATCGACGAATTGCGCGGCGGCAAAGCTGAGGCGATGGCGCGAATAAGGGACCTGGGGGTTGCTGTGTTCGCCGGGCTGGCCCGCGATGGGCTGGTTCCATTTGTGGTTGATGTAATTGAAGGCGGGGGGGCGGGCGTTGGCCTGCCAGAACGCGTGGCGGTTGAGGCCGCCCGACCAATCGTTGAAGTCCCAGTCGTTGAGGTTGGGGAAACCCTCGCTTTCGATGCCGTTGAGCAGGCCGAAGGCGCGCTGCGAGCGGCGCCCGCCGGGGCCGAGGGCGCCGTCGCCCTGGATGATGCGACTGTCGCCCAGGCGCACGCGCAGTTGGCGGATGAATTCGACCATCCCGATGCCGTAGGCGTTGCGGCCGCCGATAACCCCATTGTCGAGTTGGCCATCGCCGTCGGTGTCGCCCCGGGTCTCGTTGAACAGGACGTCGAATTCGAGCCCGTCAAAAGCGGCCAGCTTGCCCCCCGGTCCGAACCAGCTGGCGAGATCGTCAACGACGCGATCGGCACAGGTCCTGCCCTCGGGATCGCGCGGACAGTGCGTCGTGTAATTGTAATACCACATCAGGTGGTTGGTCTTGCCCCAGGGACCCTCGACGGCGTGCGCGGCGACCCGGGCGGCGCCGGCCCGAAAGGCGAGGGGCTTCGTGCCGTAGCAGCCGCGACGGATCCGAATCGTGCCGGCCTTGGCATCGACCGAGACCAGTTGCACCTGTTCGCAGCGGGCCCAGTCGTGTTTCCCGTCGGCGGTGAGCGCGAAGAGGGCGAGATCGTCGTTGGCGTTCTGGTAGCGGCCGGTCTTCACGTGGAAGTCGGCGACGCTGGCGACCTTGAGGGTGGATTCGCCCGCCTCGGCCGGCACGTCGGAGAGGAGTGCGGTGGCCTGCCGGTAGATCCAATGCCCGGGAAAAAAGGCCTCGGTATGATAGCGGGGATCGCGGGCGTTGCCGTTGAAGTGCAGCAGGACAACCTGATCCGGGTGCGCGCGCTTGAAACGGGAAAAGAATTCCGGGTTGCGCGCCTCGCGCCCCAGCACTTCCTCGTCGAGACACTTGCCCATGATGCCCATCAGGCGGCTGAAGTCAGCGTCCCACGATGCAAAGGTCGTCCGGGGCTGGGCCGGCGGCCCCTCGGCGCCGCGAAAGAAAAAGGCGCGCGGGTAATTCTCGCCGAGGACGCGCAGGGGCGGGACCGCCTCGGCCGGGCGTCCGCTGGTCGTCGCTGCGGGGACGGGGCAGGCCAGCAGCGAAGCCAGGCAACTGAGGTGCGCGGTGCGTCGAATCCAGCGAGTCATGGGAGTGAAGACGTTGAACGTTCGCCGGTCATTACACGCCACTTCGGGCGATCCCTTCGAACCGGCCTGCGCGGGCCGATAGGCCGCCGCCGCGTGACCGTTCGTCGTGCTTCGCGCGGCCAGGTCGCTCATTTTCACGTAATACGTGAAAATCAAAAGACCCGCCTCGCGCAGCGACTTCATGGGTGAAAGGCCCGACCCGAAAGGGTTAATTTCACGTAATACGTGAAAATCCACCGGATGCGGGTCGGGGTGAGGGGGCCCAGCATGGTGGGTCAGCCGCCGAAGCGGCTCATGACGTTGGAGCGGCGGACGAGGTCGGCGAGTTTCTCCTCGTCGACGGTCACGCCGAGGCCGGGACCCTGGGGGATGCGCAGCCGGCCGTTCACCGGCACGAAGGGTTCGGTGAGGACGCTCCCGCCGGGAAATTGGAGGCCGTTCAAGGCGGCCGGAAAGCGCAGGTCATAGGCGCCGAAGAGGATCAGCGAGGCGGCGAGCGAGACGTCGGGATCCGTCAGCCCGCTGCCGAGGAAACCCCGCGGCACGCGTTGCTGAATGAGACGGCAGACCTTGACGTCGTACGCGGGGTCCGGGGCGACCTTGACGTTGAAATGTTCGAAACCGCACGCGAGCCCCTCGTCGACAATGCCCGGGATGTCGTCGAGGGATTTGCTGGCCACCGTCCAGCTCACCGTGAGTTTCGGGGGCAGCGTGCGTCCCCTCAACTCGGCGACGTTGCAGCCGCGGCTCCTGGCGATGAGGTCGGGCACGGCGAGATCGACTCCGGCCTTGGTGAGCGGGTATCCGGTGGAATACGACGGGCAGATCTCGCGGTTCATCGCCTCGGGCAGACCGGCCAAGTCAAGAGGATCCCGGCCAAGGACCACGGGGCGCTGGTAGTCCTGCCGCACGATCACGGCGGACTCGAGCGTCTCGTAGGTCCAGCGAGGCATGGGCACGCTCTGGCCCCAGCCCACGGTGCCGTCGTCGGCCGTGAGCTTGACGAAGACGGCGGGCCGCCCCGGGCCGCGGGGGCCGTCGAGGAAGCGGAACGGGCGGGTCGCGGGGTACCGGACGGGAAAAATTTCGAAGCGGGCGATTTTCCCAGGGGGCGGAGCGCCTCGTGCGGGCGACGATACGCGCTGCGGGCGGGCCACCGCAAGGCGGCAGGGGGAATCGGGCCGGCCCGGCGGGGGGCGCGGGATTTTTGGTCGGCGCGATTCGGCGGGAAAGACGGCCCGGGAGGAGCGTGGCGGTCACCGGGGCATCTGCGAGTTGGCGGTTGTAGCAGGCGGGGTGCCCCCACCCCGCGATGGGTCGTCCCCGCCGGGCTGCGCGGTGAGGGCACCGCGCCCACATGGAAGTCACCGCGCGATGTGCCCCGGTCGCCGGTGCATCTGCGAGGTTGGCGGTGATGCCTCTGGGAGTAGCGCCGCGTCTCTGACCGGCGGGCGCCCCACGCAGACTGGCGCGGCGGGTAGGTACGACCTACAAACCACCCACAAC
>JBBRWR010000034.1:0-64396 GCA_038249085.1 Opitutales bacterium | reverse complement strand
GTCAGTTCCGACCTGCACGCGCTCGAGCGCGCCCTGACCAAGCTCCGGGCCGACGGCGCGGAACTGCACGTGGCCTACGAGGCCGGACCGACCGGGTTCGTCGTCTGCCGGCATCTGGAAAAGATGGGCCTCGACTGCATCGTGGTCGCCCCTTCGAAGATGCCGGTCCCGGGCGGCCGGCGGCAAAAGACCGACCGGCACGACGCGGAACTGCTCGCGCGCTTGTTGCGCGCCGGCGAGCTGACCGCGATCAATGTGCCGGACACCGTGGACGAATCGATCCGCGATCTGGCGCGCACCCGGGCCGACGCGGTCGACGATCTGGCGCGGGCCAAACAGCGACTCAAGTCGCTGCTGCTACGGCTGGGTTACCACTACACCGGCAAGGCCACCTGGGGCGAAGCGCACCTGCGCTATCTGCGGGCGCTCACGTTGCCGCGGTCCAGTCGGCCCTCCTGCCCCCGAAGGTGTCGGCCGCGCTGGCGGTGCGCCAGGAGGGCCAGCCGGCCGCCGTCAAGGCCCTCGCCTGGAGCATAGAACTTTTCTGTGGCTGGTTGAAACAGCACCTGAGATTGCGCGGCTTTTTCAGCAACGATCCCAACGGCGTCCGGAGGCAAATCTGGACCGCCCTGTGCGCCTACCTGCTCGTCGCGATTGCAAAACAGAATAAGCACCTGAGTCCGTCGCTGTATGAAATTCTGCAAGTTGTCAGCTTTTCTTCACTTGAGCCAATACCGCTGGAAGAGCTGTTTATGAAATATGATACAAGAAACCTCGATGTTGATATTCATAAACAATGGGAGATCAACTACTCATAACTGGACAGCCGTGATCGGCGCCCCACTCCCAAATTTGGGTTGGGCGGCGCAACAGGGGACTCTCGAGTCCGTTTTCAAGTGGATCCATGGCCGAGAATCGGAGCGCTGGGTGCGCGCGGACTCGGATAATTGACCCCTTCCGTGGCCAAGCGTCCAGAGGTGACCCAATTGCTGGTGGTGCGGACGCGGCCGTCAGGTGACGTCGGGGGATCTCTTGGCGAAATCGGCGGCGGCATCGGCGGCGCGTTTCATTGCCGCCGCTTTCGCATTAGCGACCGGCGGCGGGTGCAACGGTCCCCGCTTCAGGTCGCTGCCGCCATGCAGCACCAAGTCAACTTCTGCGGCCTTCAACTCAGGAACTCCAGCCTGCACGGCGAACTCCCGCCACCGCGACACGGCGTCGCGCGTCTGTTCAATAATGGTAATCGCCTGGCGACGGTCGAGGGCTTCGGCCTCCGCGAGCGTGAGTAATTCTGCCCGCCCGACCGCCTTGCGCTCACCCGCCAGAGACATTCCCCGTTCGGGCAACCCCTGCGGACTGGCGAACGTAATATCGTAAGCCGGCCCTAGCCGCCACTGCCGGTTTTCATACCGGAATCCGTGATTCTTACCGTGGTCGTCCCGGTTGCTCGCCAGCACATTAAAGGCGGCGCGGCGATAGGCGCGCCAAACCTCATCTTCGTCGTGGGTAACGCGGCGCGTTACGCGCAGCAACATTTCATAACTCAGATCGCCGCCCATGAGGTGGGTCATTCCAGCCAGAGTATGATGGTGGATGCGTTCGCCGTTGTTGCGGTCGAACCGTTTGACCGCGAAATGTTGCCGCCGAACTCCGTCGTGCTCCGTCGCGATCAAGCGCGTTTCGGGTAAATCGATTCCTGCGGCCCGCGCCATGCGGCCGTAGGCCTCTTCCATCACGCCCGCCGTGTCGTCACGCGGCCCGCTGAATTTCACCAACCAGGCTTCGTAACCCGCCGGGATCGGTCCTTCTCCGCCGATGACGGGGGCACCGGTGGCTTGCGGAAGTGCGATCAAAGCCTTCGGCCGGGCACCCCCGGCGGACGAACCGACCGCCGCGAGCACGTTCAGATCAATGGTGCCGCCCTGTTCAGCTCGCTCCGCTGCGGAGTAAAGCTGGTTTAACGGGAGTGGCCCGCTGCTCGCGTCACCGGTTTCCTGCGCTGGTTCGTAAGTGAGGGCACCCATCCCACGCGCCCCGACGTAGGCGAGTTTGGCGAGACGAGTGATGGCGTGTTCAGGCGTGCCGTGTTTTCGGAACCACTCCGTCATGATTTTCGTGCCCCACGCATCCGGCAGCGAATCGGCAAAGAGCCCGAGCAACCGCATGCTTCCGCCGGCATCACGCTGGCGGATACCCGGCCCAAGCGGGAGCTCCAGAGGTGAGAGTTCGTGGCCGGACCGGACAAAAGCGGGGTCATATTCGAACACCATGCCCCCGCGAGCTTCCGCCAGCACGCCCACTTGCGCGCCGAGGTATTTCACGTTGAGACCATTCATGGCGACTGACGCCGTCCGCGTTTCCGTTCGGGTTCAATGATGTCGGCGAGAGTCATAGTCCGAAGGTCCTCGGCCCGTCCGATCTGATCGATTTCATTCAACAAATCCAACACATCCAGAACCTTGAGCAACCGAAGGAGCGAGATTCGCCCGTAGCGCTCGAACACAACGTAGGTGGGTTCCTTGACGCCTGCCCGCCGGGCCATCTCAGCCTGCGTCCAACCTCGCCGTAGTCGCCGGCCGCGGACTCGATGAGCGAGTTCGAGGGCCACTTCGGTTGGTCGTTTAAGCGATACCATGCTACTGTTTGTAGCCGATTAAAGCTATTAGACAATAATTTTATATCGGTTAATTGTCGATTTCCACTGTCCAGCTCTCGTGGGTTTGAACTTGAGCGCCGCCCGGCCCGTCCCGTCATTCCTTCCGCAGCGCTTCAAGGACCATTCCGGCGCTCAAGAGCTCGGGCAAAATCACCGGCAGGTCGCGGCCGGGTTTCCAGATCAGGTTGAAGGGCACCGCGGAGCGATCGTACTTCGCCAACTCGGCCGTGATGCGCGGATCCTGGCTCGTCCAGTCACCCCGCAGGGTCGCGATCTTCTTCGCCGCAAAAAACCGCCGCACCTCGTCTGAGCCGAAGACGAGTTTCTTGTTGGTCTGGCAGGTCGCGCACCAGCGGGCGGTGAAGTCGACATAGACCGTGCGGCCCTCGGCGCGAAGTTTTGCCAGGGCCTCGGGACTCCAGGCCTCCCACACCACGTGGGGGGCGTCGCCGCCAGCGGCCCCGGCCGCAGCCGCCCGCGGCCAGCCGAGCCACAGACCAAGCGCACCCACGAGCACGAGGCTGACCACACCGAAACGGACGCGGCCAGCCGAGGCGCCCGGGGCGTTCCACCGGCCGTAGATCCACACCGCCAGCGCGATCAGCACGAGGCTCAGGATGAGGTTGAGAAACCCGTCCTCACTCGTCTGCGCCGCCAGCACCCACACGAGGTAGCCCACGGTGGCGTACAGGGGAAACGCCATGAATTGTTTGAAGGTCTCCATCCACGCGCCCGGCCGCGGCAGCACCTTCACCGCCTGCGGGAAAATCGAGAGCAGCAGATACGGCATCGCCAGGCCTAGAGCGATCGCCGTGAAGATGACGAACGACTCAAGGGTCGAGACCGCCAGCGCCGCGCCGAGGGCCGGAGCAAGGAAGGGCGCGCTGCACGGCGTCGCCACCACCGTCGCGAGGATCCCGGTGAAGAACGAGCCCGCGTAACCGGATTTCATTTGCAACTCGCCCCCCACGGCTGTCGCACGCAGGCCGAACTCGAACACCCCGCTCATGTTCATGCCAAACACCAGCAGCAGCACCGCGAGCGAGAAGACAAACGGCGCCGATTGCAGTTGGAAGCCCCAGCCGAGTTGGTCACCCCCCGCGCGCAGCACCGCCAAGACACCCGCGAGCGTCCAGAACGACAGCAACACCCCCCCGGCAAAGACGAGCCCGTGCGCCACCACCTTGCTCCGCTGGTGGCCGGCTTGGTTGACGAAACCGAGAATTTTTATGCCCAGCACCGGAAACACGCAGGGCATGAGGTTGAGGATGAGGCCGCCGATGAAGGCGAGCAGCAGCGTGCCCGCCAGCGAGCCGGCCGCGACCGGCTTCGCCTTCAGTCCCGCCACGGGCGCCGCGGAAAAATCCACCGCGACCGCCAACCCGGGCAGCGTGCCGTCGGCCCGCCAGCCGTTCTTCGCGGTAAGGACGCCGGTGAGTTTCTTGGCGTCGGCCGGGGCGGAGGTATCGGCCTTGAGCGCCAGCACAAATCCGCCGCGGCCGTCGGGCGTGGCGCTCTGCGGCACATCATAGACGGTCAGGCCATCCGCGGCGAAAAAGTTCAAGCCCTGCGGCACATGGCCGGGCGCCGCCCCGCCGGCGGAGGTAACCGCGAGGGTGATGGCGGCACCCTGCCGCGAAGCCGTGACCTGCCAGGCCGGGTCAGTCCGCGGCAGGCGGTCGAGGGTGGCGCGGATCTTATCCCCAAACGTCGGATCGGGCGCGGGCGCCGCGGCGCTGACCGGCCGGGAAAGGGACACCGCGGCGCCGCCGGGGATGCAGACCTCCTCGCACATCAGCCACTCGGCGGCCGCCTTCAATTCCACCGGAGTGCCGGGAGCGAGATCGGCCGGCGGCGTGAGGGTGACGGGGAGGAAGAGTTCCCCTTCGTAGCCGTTGCCGACGATGTTGCCGGCCTTGTCGTGCAGGACCAGGGGAGCGGGCCATTGGATCCCGCCGGCCGTCCAGCCGGGGGGGAGTTGCCAGGTGAGGGTCGTCGGCAGCCCGGTACCGGGGTTCAGCCAGTAGGTGTGCCAATGCGGATCGTGCAACAACCGCAAAGCCACGGTGAAGGGCCGGCCCGGCTGCACGGAGGCCTCGGCCGCGACGAGCGAGGCCTGCACATGGGTGGGCCGGGCGGCCGCGGCGCGCGCCGGGGCCGGGATCGAGGCCAGCGGGAGCGCAAACAGGATCAGGATGCGGCGAAGCAGGGACATGGAGCGGAGCATGGTGCGAATGGTACGAGGCGCAAACCCGCAGGAATGTTCCCGGGAGGGCCGAGCGCGGGGTGAGGGCACCCCGCCCCCAGGAGAAAATCCAGCCGGCGTCAGGAAATCCCAGATTCCAGGTGGCTGATTCTAGATGCCGGATTTCCGTCCTTTCCGGCCGGGCCCGGTTACTCCGTATGGCGCGTCGCCTTGGAGCGGCCGTCTTTCCAAATATCGTACTGGGGATCGGCGTAGCGCGCGAAGAACGCATCGAGGCGGCCGGCGAGTTCGGCGCGCTTGGCCTCGGTGCCGGGTTGGCCGTACCGGTTGAAGCGTTCCCGGGGATCGCGTTTCATGTCGTAGAGTTCGTAGGGGCCGGCGGGGAAGCGCGCGACGTACTTCCAGTCGTCGGTACGGATGGCACGGGTCGTCTCCATCTCATAGAACACCTCGTCTGCCCCCGCCGGCGGCGCGCCCCGCAGCGCCGCCGAAAAATCGCGACCGGGTGACCGTGGTGCCGCCGGCATCGCCGCTCCGAGCCCGAGGTGGCCGAGCACCGTGGGCAGGAAGTCGTAATTGCTCACCAGCCGGTCGCTCGTGCGGCCCGCCGGGATGCGGCCGGGCTGCCGGAAGATCAGCGGAATCTGCATCATCAGCTCGTGCGCCCCGGTCGGGCGGAAATGATCCCCCATGCCCCACATCCCGTTTTGCCCGCCCATCCAACCCTGATCGGAGGCGAAGACCACGAGCGTGTTGTCCGCGAGGCCGAGACGTTGCAGCGTCGCCATGATTTCGCCCACGCCATCGTCGACCCCGCTCACCTCGGCGGCGACGCGTTCCTTGGCGACCTGCGTGTTGTGAAATTGTTTGTTCGCAAACTGCCACGGGTGCATCGCGTCATCCGGAAAGCTCGTGAAGCGGTGGCCGCGGTATGTATCCGCGTGCCGGTTGCGGGCCGGATGGCTCATCAGCGCGCCGAGCGCATACGGGCCGTTGTAGGCGAGGTAGAGGAAGAACGGCCGCGCCCGGTTTTGCTCGATGAACTCGACACCCCGGCGCGTCCAGAAGTCGGTGGTGTAGGCGGCCTCCCGCCGGACCTTGCCGTCCTCGATGATATCCTGATCGTAGAATTCGCGGGTGCTGCCGTCGGGCTTGGTCACCCAAAAGGAAAATCCCTCCGACGCCGTGAGGTTGGCGCCGAGATGCCATTTGCCACTGAGGCCGCAGGTGTAGCCGGCGTCGCGCAGCACCTCGCCGAGCGACGTGAATTCGCGCAGGGTGTTGTAGGCCTCCGGCCCGATCATGTACTTCGGATCGAGGAACGAATGCACGCCGTGCTGCGACGGCATGAGGCCCGTGAGAAAGGTGGCGCGGGTGGGCGAACACACCGGATTGCTGCTCAACGCCCGGGTAAAACGGATACCCTCCCGCGCCAGCCGGTCGACGTGCGGCGTGCGGATGTCAGGGTTGCCATAACAACCGAGCGTCCACGCGCCCTGATTGTCGGTGAGGATGAAGACGAGATTCGGCCGGCCCTTCGTCGCCGGACCGGCGCCGGGTGGGTGTTCGGCGGTGGATGAAACGGCCGCAGGGGATGCGATCGCGGCGAAGGCCAACACGAGAGGGAGGAGGCGCATGGGGCGGGGCTTGCGGGACAGGGAAATCCAAATTCGGGCAGCGGTCAGCGAGAATCTGGGATCCCGGGCCAACCCGCGGCTTTCCGGGGGCCGACCCGGTGGGAAAATTCCGGGTTTCTCTACCAATCGCCTTGAGGTTCTGGATTTTTGGCAGGGCGCGGACTCCGATCCGCGCCGGGGTCACCGTCCGAGATTCATCACGATCCAGCGGCGGCGCAGGGACTCGCCGCCCTGCCCATGCGTCGCCGAGGGAAAGTCCAAAGGCCAAGGGCTGGCGGGATCAGAGGCCGGATGGCTGATGCTGGATTTCCCCCTTGGCTGGATCGGTCACGGGGGCGGCCCCGCGCGATCCGAACGCCGAACGCCAGACCTCCGCCGTGTAGTCGCGCAGATCGTCCAGCAGGGTGTAGAAGAGCGGCACGACCAGCAGGGTGAGCAAAGTGGACACCAACAGGCCGCCAATCATCGTGCGGCCGAGCGGAGCGTAGGGCACGCCGATGATCTTTGAATTGCCCACCGCCATCGGGATCATGCCGCAGACGGTTGTCATCGTGGTCATGAGGATCGGGCGAAAGCGATGCCGGCCCGCCTCCAGCAAAGCGGAGAGCCGCGAACTGCCCTCCGCGCGGAGGCGGTTGGTCATGTCGATCAGCACGATCGCGTTGTTAACGACCACGCCCACGAGAATGACGATGCCAATCGTGGCCATCATATCCAACGGCGTCTTGGTCAGGAAGAGCGTCCAATACACGCCGAGCATGGAGAACGGCACCGCGATGATCACGGCGAGCGGCAGGACGAACGACTCGAACAGAAATCCCATGAGCAGGAACACGAAGACCACGGCCAGCAGGAGGGCGAATTGCATGGCCTCCTCCGTTTGCCGGCCCGCGCTGAAGAAGCTGCCCTTGTCGAAGCGGTAGCCCCGCGGCAGGTCGAAACCCTCCATCGCCTTGTCGATGGCCGAATACAAGGTGCGGTAGTCCTGCTTCGGCACGCGGGCCGTGATGCGCATCACCGTTTGCCGCGCTTCCCGGTAGATCGTGCCCATCGCCTTGTTCACGCTGAGGCTCGCAATCGACTCAAGCGGAATATCGATCCCGCTGTCGGCCGGGAATGACATCGACCGCACATCGTCGATGGTGGTGCGGTCGGCCTCGCCCAACTGGGCATAGATGCGCACCTCGCGCCCGTCGGGGACCGGCATGCGCCCGACCTCGAGGCCGCGAATCGTGTTGCTGATGCTGCCCGAGACCTCCTGGGGATTGATCCCGAGGCGGCGCGAGCGATCGCGATCCAGCTGGATGCGCAGCTCCTGGCCCCCGCGCTCCATGTCGGTGTCGACCGAGAGCATGCCGGGGATGGTGCGCAGCCGCCGCACCGCCTCCTCGGCGAGGCCGATGAGCTTTGTCGTATCCTCGCCGTAGATGCTGAACGTGATCACGGTGTCCTGGGGCGCGCCCGTGTTGCGCTGGATGGAGCGGCAGATGATGCCGGCCGGGAGCGGAAAATTGTCGCGGAAGTGCGTCTCGATGTCGTTGCGGTCCATGGGCGGCTGGGCGAGATCGAGCGAGAGCAGCAGCGACTCCCACGCCGCGACATACCACGCATCGTTGACCTTCTGCTCCAGCTGGAGCTGGAGGCGGCCGCTGTTGTTGCGGAAGCGGTTTTCGATGCGTTTGACGTTATAGAGGGCGGCGTGCTCCGCCAGAAACGCCTCGACGCGGGTGAAGAACTCGTCGGCCTGCTCCAGCGTGCTGCCGCTGGGCAGGTCGAAATACAGGTGCATGCTGCGACCGCTGCGGCCCATGAGGCCCGATCCGGTGCGCTGCACGTTCTGATACGGATACCAGATGGTGGCGACCGACAGCAGCACGATGATCACGGCATCGAGGCGGTGCGCGAGCACCCAGCGGAGCACGCGGCTGTAACGCTCGCGCGTCCAGGCCACCACGCGGATGTCCTCGCGGTGCCGCCCGCGGGACAGCCGCTGGGCCGCCAGGGGCACGAACACCAGGGCGATGAAAAGCGACGCGAGGAGCGACACGATCACCGGCACGCCGATGCGGAGCATCCAGAAGGAGAACTCGTGGGCCTTGCCCATCAGGATCAGCGGGAGGAAGACGATGACCGTCGTGAACGTGGACATCACCACCGCCAGGCCGACTTCACCCGTCCCGACGATGGAGGCCTCGGTGGCGGGCCGGCCCTCCTGCCGGTGCCGGTAGATGTTCTCGACGATGACGATCGCGTTGTCGATCACCATGCCGACGGCCAGGAGCAGGCCCATCATGGTCGCGAGGTTCAGCGACCAGTCCATGAAGTAGAGCACGATGATGGTGCACAGGAGGGAAAGGGGAATGGAGAGGGTGAGGATGCCCGTGATCCGCGGCGCGCGCAGGAAGGTGTAGAGCACCAGGGCGGCGAAGAACCCGCCCCACAGGCCGGCATCACGCAGGTGGCCGATGGCATCGCGCACATCCTTGCCCTGGTCGGAGAAGATCTCGAACTTCACGCCCTCGAGCTGGGGCATCTTCGCCAGCTCCGCCAGGGTCGCCTGCACGTCGCGGCTGATGCGATCGATGTTGCCGCTCGAGTCGCGGGTGATCTGCAGGCCGATCGCCGGCTGGCGGTCGACCCGGTAGATCCATTCGCGCTTCGGCATGCGATACGAAACGGTGGCCACGTCCGCCACGCGCAGGCTCCGCCCCGGATCGATGAGGAGGGAGCTGATCTGCTCGACCGACGAAAAGCGCCCGAGCGAGCGCACATAAATCTTGCGGCCGGCCTCGTAGACATAGCCCCCGGAGATCGCCACGTTCTGGCTGCGCAGCGCGGCGAGCATCTTCGGCACGTCGATGCGGTGGCTGCGCAGGCGCTTGTCGATCAGATCGATGCTGATCTCCCGGGACTGCACCCCCCAGATGTCGACGTTGCCCACGCCGTCGATCCGCTGCAACGCCGGCCTGACGTAGTTTTCCAGGCGATACGCCGCGTCGTCCATCTCGCGCGGCATCTGGGCGACGAGGTTCATCATCGGCTCGGTCGACGGGTCGTAGCGCCGGATGTAGATGCGGTCGACGTCGTCGGGCAGGATGGGTTTGACGCGGTCGAGCCGGTCGCTGAGCGCGGCATACGCCTCCCGCAGATTGGTCCCCGTCTGGAACTCGATCCGGGTGTAGGAGGAGCCCGGGCTGGCATAACTCGTGATCCGCCGCACATCCGACACGGTGCCGATGATGTCCTCGATCTTGCGGGTGATATTCTCCTCGATGTCGCGCGGCGACGCGTTGGGATAGGGGACGACGACGTAGAGCTGCTTGCCCTCGAGGTCCTCGGGGAAGAGCGACAGGCGCACGCGGGAGTACGCGATGTAGCCCACCACGACGATCGCCAGCAGCAACATGACCACCGTCACGGGACGCGAGACGGAGAAGCGCGGGATCGCGGTCGTGAAGGGTTCGCGTCTCATTTTCCCAGGGGCTCCGCCGCCGGCCCGGAGTCCCGCGTATCTGCGGAGTCTTCCGTGGCACCCTCGCCCGCCACGGCCAGCGGCCGGTTGGAGGTAAATTGCAGGTAGAGGGTGGGAATGACGACCAGCGTGAGCAGGGTGGCGCTGGAAAGGCCGACGATGACGGTGATGGCCATCGGCGCGCGGATTTCGGCGCCCTCGCCCAGGCCGAGGGCCATCGGGATGAGGCCCACGATGGTGGTGAGGGCCGTCATGAGGATGGGGCGGAGCCGCGCGCGACCGGCGTCGACGATCGCCTCCGTCTTCTCCACCCCGCGGCGCCGCAGCACGTTGATGTAGTCGATCAGCACGATGGCGTTGTTCACCACGATGCCGACGAGCAGGATCAACCCGAGAAAGACCATGATCGTGACCGGAATGGACGCCAGCCACAGCACGAGCACGACGCCGATCATCGCCAGCGGCACCGTCGCCATGATCAGGAGCGGCTGCATGAGCGACTCAAACTGGCTCGCCATCACGATGTAGACGAGGAACACCGCGAGACCGAAGGCCAGGAGCAGGCTGTTGAGCGACGTCTTCATCTCCTTGTTCTGGCCGGCCAGATTATAGGAAAACCCGGGCGGCAGCTCGATGGTCTCCATCGCGTTCACGATGGCGCTCGACACGGTCGAGAGGCTGGCGCCCCGGATGTTGCCTGTGATGACCGCGCAGCGCTGCTGGTCGACCCGGCGGATTTCGCTCGGTCCCTCGTTCACCGTCAGATCGGCGACGGAGGAGAGCGCAATGGGCACCGGCCCGTTGGGGTTGACGATCAACCCGCGGAGTTCCTCGAGGCCGAAACGATCCTGTTCGCGCAGGCGCACCACGATGTCGATGAGCTGATCCTCCTGGCGGAAGGCGGTGGCGGTGCGGCCCTGGATCTTGTTGCGCACGAGGTCGGCCACCGAGCGCAGGTTCAGCCCCAGCTCGGCCAGGCGATCGCGATCGTAGACGACCTGGATCTCGGGGTGGCCGGCCTGGAGACTCGAGCGCACGTCAACCAGGCCCGGCACGGCCGTGGCGAGCACGGATTCCGTCTCGCGGCACACCCGCTTGAGGGTCGTGATGTCGTGGCCGCGAATCTCGACCTCGATCGGGCTCTTGAAGCTGAAGAGCGAGGGATAGCGGACCTCCAGCTTCAGATCGGGCAGGTCGCGAAATTCCTCGCGGATGCGATCGATCAGCGCGATTTCGGCCTCCGCGGTGCTGCCGATCTGCAGCCGCACCGTGAGGCGGGCGGTGTGATCGCCGCCTTCGATCGCAGTGTTGGAACCCTCCTCGACCCCGACCGTGAGCGCCGTGCGATACACCTCGGGCTCCTGTTGCACGACGTCGTCGATGCGCCCCGCGATCTCCGCCGTCCGCTCGATGGGCGAGCCGATGGGCAGACTGATATCGAGGTAGAATTCCCCCTGGTGCACCAGGGGAATCAGGTCGCTGCCGATGCGCGGGAGGACGAGGACCGCCGCCAGCACCGTGGTGAGAAAGGCCCCGCCGAGCACGGCCAGACGGTGCCGCAGCGCGGAGCGCAGGAAACGCGGATAGTTGTCCTGCAGCCAATTGTTGCCGAGCTCGAACCACCGGAGGCCGGTCGCCGTGACGGGCGACACCACCAGAGCCACGGCCCGAAAGCCCCCGATCACCCCCTGGCCCAGGGTGAGGGCGAAACTCTGCAGCAGCGTGCCCACAATCCGGACCGCGACCTCGACGACGAAGCGCCCGACCTGGAACATGAGGGCCACGAGACCGGGCACCAGGCGCACGACGATCCGCCACTGCGGACGGGCGATCAACCAGTGCAGCAGGGCCGCAGTACTCGCCCAATATTGCACCGGCGCGCCAAACGCCAGAATCCCCGGCCAAATCGCCGCGCCCGCCACCGGGCCGAACCGATCGGCCGCCGCCCACGCCACGAAGCGCGACCACATCCCGCCGCCGTCCGCGACCGCCCGGCGACCCCGGAGCGCGCGATCGATCGGCCAGAGCAACGGCCACAGCACCACCACCAGCGCCACCAGCACCCCCTTCAACGCGGCGGCCATCACCGCCAGCAGGCCCTGGCCGCTGCGTTTGACGACAATGGCGAGCAATTGCAGGGGGTAGGCAAACCGCGCCACCCCGTGCGCGGGCACGGCCGGAAAACGCAGGAAGCCACTGTCGCGCCACGCCTCCCCCGCGCTCCGCGCCCGCACCAACTCCGCCGCCCCGCCCGCGGCGACGCCGACCAGCATCGGAATGAGGTACAGCGCCGCGATGAGCGAGGCGAGCTGCGAGAACACCACGGCCAGCGCCAGGTCGCCAAACATCTGGCCAGCCACGCCCTCGACGAACACGATCGGGAAAAACACCGCCACGGTCGTCAGGGTGGAGGCCACGACCGGCATCCCGACCTCGCTCGTGCCCCGCACCACCGCCGTCACCGCATCGTCGCCCTCCTCCCGGCAGCGAAACACACTCTCAAGCACCACAATCGCGTTGTCGACCAGGCTGCCCACCCCGAGCGCCAGCCCCCCCAGTGAGATGATGTTGATGGTGATGCCCGCGAGGTGCATGGGCGCGAACGTCGCGAGGATCGAGATCGGGATGGTCAGGCCCACGATGAGCGTCTGCGTGATGTTGCGCAAAAACAGGTAGAGCACCACCACCGCGATCAGCCCGCCGAAGAACGCGTTGCTCTTCACCTCGTCGATCGAGTTCTTGATGAAAATCGACTGGTCGGACAGCACCTGCAGCGACGTGCCGGTCGGCAATTGGTAGGCGAGAAAGTCGGTGAGCCGCCGGTGGTCCAGGACCTTCTGCGCCTTGAGCCGCTCGGCCGCCACGAGCTCGGACGACGTCAGCCGGCGCTTCGCGGACGCCGACCCCGGTTTGCCCGCCGCCACCGACTTGCCCACCGGACTGCCCTTGATCTTGCTGACGCTGATGGTCCGCCCCGTGGGCGCCGGTTCGTCCGCGTTCAGGCTCGCCACATACGCCCGCTGCTCGTCCGTGCCCAGGAGCACGGCCCGCACCGTCTCCGCCACGATCAGCACGTTGGCATCGGCTTCCTTGAAGATCTCGATCTCGACGCTCTCCTGCCCGTTGACGCGCGTGATGACCTGCCGGTCCTCGTGAAAGCGCGAGATGGTCGCCACATCGCGGAGCCGGATGTCGACGTTGTTTTGCCGGCCGATGATCAACTGGCCGATTTCGTCGATCGACCGGAATTCGTTGAGCGTGCGGATGAGGTACTCGACCTGGCCCTCGTTCAGGCGACCGCCGGAGAGGTTCACGTTACCCTGCTGGAGGCGCGAGGCGATCTGGTTGATGTCCAGCTTGAGGGCGGAGAGTTTGTTCTCCTCCAGCGCCACGAGAAATTGCTCCTCCAGCCCGCCCTTGATTTGCACGGCCGCCACTCCCGCCAGCGACTCGATGCGCCGCTTCACATCGTGCTCGGCCAGGTAACGCAGTTCGTAGAGCGTCTGCGGCCCGGCCAGGCCCAGCCGCAGGATCGGGTCGAGGGACGGATCAAAGTGCAGCAGGAGCGGGCGCTGCGCCCCCTCCGGCAGCCGCAGGCGATCGATCTTTTCCCGCACCTCCTGGGCCACGAGATCCATGTCGGTCTTCCACTGGAACTCGAGGATCACATCCGACTGCCCGGCCTTGGAGACGGAGCTGATCGTGAGCAGCTTCGGGACCACGCCGAGCTGCTGCTCGAGCGGCCGGGCGACCACGTTCTCCATGTCCTCCGGGGCCGTGCCCGGGTACATGGTGCGCACGGTGAGCGTCGGGTAGCTCATCTCGGGCATGAGCGTGAGCGCGAGGCGCTGGTACGACACGAAACCAAAGACCCCGACGGCGAGGGTCACCATGAGGATGGCCACGGGCCGGCGCACCACCACGACGTGGTGCGAATCGTCGATCTGAAAGGCGACGCGTTTGCTCATGCGCGGCAGGCGGGCCCGGGGCTCAGGGACCGCTCGGCTTGGCGGCCACGGGGACCGGCGACGCACCGGAGCCGGGGCCCGCCGTGATCGCCGGCTTGTTCACGGACCGCACCAACGAGCCGTCCTTCAGGCCGCTTTGGCCCAGCACGATCACCGGCGCGCCGACCTCGAAGCCGGAAAGGGCCTCGATGTTTTCCGGGTCCTCGTACCCGGCGGCGAGCTTCCGCTTGACCGCCCGATCGTTGACGATGGTGAAGACATACCGTTCGCCGCCCTCGTAAATCATCGCGCGCTTGGGGATCAGCACGGCGCTGGGCCGGGTGTCGGTGATCACCCGCACATTGACGAAGAGGCCGGGCGGCAGATCGGCGGGCCGTTCGCCGCGCACGCCCACCGTGACCCGGAACGTACCGCTCTTCGGGTCGATGACGGGGCTGATGCGTTTGACCCAGCCGGAGAAAATCTTGTCGGGCAAAAACTCCGAAGTCACCACCGCGGGCTGGTTCTCGGCCACGATGGGAAGGTAACGCCCCGGCACGTACACCCGGGCCACGGTCTCATCGAGTTTCACCATCGAGAACAGCTTGGTGCTCGCGGCGACCCGGGCCCCCACCTGGGATTCGCGCGAGCTGATGACACCGGAAAACGGCGCCCGCACCGTGGTGTAGGAGTGCCGGAGCTTCGCCCGGTCGTAGCGCAGGCGGGCGAGCTCGAGCGCGTTGCTCTGGTTTTCGTAGTCCTGCTGGTTGATCAGCTTCCGGGCAAAGAGATCCTCGGTGCGGATGAAATTCCGCTGCAATTGTTCGTAGTTGGCCGCGCTTTCGTCCCGGTCGAGCTTGAGTTCACTGTCGTCGATCTTGAGCAGCGGATCACCCTCCTTCACGATGCTGCCTTCCTCCACGAGCAGGCTCTCAACCTGGCCGGTCGTCTGCGGATAGATGTCCACCATCGCCTCGGTTTCGAGCGTGGTGTTGAAGGCCAGAAACGCGGAGATCGGCCCCCGGGTCACAAGCGCGGTCTCGACCGGCACCATTTCGGCGGCCGATTGCCGGGCCTTTTCCTTCTCGCTTTCCGATGACCGCCGCACCACGCCCGGCGAACCGGGAGGACGGGAGGCGGTGGGCTTTGCTCCGGGGGGAGTGCCGGGCTTCGTCGCAGCGGGCGTGCCGGGCTTCGTCGCGATCGGGGCACCGGGGGTGGCTGCCACCGGCGTCGCCGCGGTGGCCACGGGCGCGGTGGCGCTTTTCGCGGGCGCGGGAGCGGAGGCGGCGTCCGGGGGCGGGGTCCGGTTGCAGCCCACCAGCAGGCATGACGCTGCCATCATACCGGTGACCAGCCGGGCGGTTCCCGGAGCAAAGAGGCGATAAAAAGGAGACAACACGGGAGAGAGAGGGGGAAATCTGAATCTAGGCTGGAACCTGATGTCGGGCGGCAACGAGGGATAAGCTTCTCAGGTAACCGGAGGGATACGTCAAAGTTTTCGGAACGGTTGCGCAAGAATTCCCCGCTGCGGCAGAGGGGGGCAAGAGCAGGTCAGGGGAAAAATCACAAGGGAGGGACGGGTTGGAGGCGGCAAACAGGCTGCGCGTGCGAGACGAGACAAACTCCAATGCGTTACACTCGGGAAGAAACGAACCTCCGCCGTCTCTCAGGTTGATGAAGATTCTGTTCGTCGGATTCACCCTGCTAATGGGGATGGCTGTAACCGCGCCATGCCCTGGCCAGGACCCCTCCGTGGTGCTGCGCGCGGGGCCCCGGCAGGTGGCGCTCCTCGAGCTGTTCACGAGCGAGGGCTGCAGCAGTTGCCCGCCAGCGGAGCGCTGGCTCGGGGCGTTGCGGAGCGATCCCGACCTGTGGCGCACGTTCGTCCCGGTGGCGTTTCATGTGAACTATTGGGACCACCTGGGGTGGCGCGACATCCTGGCGGCCGAGGCTTACACCGCGAGGCAGCAGCGCCACGCCGCGGCGGGGGGGGCCACCACCGTGTACACGCCGGCGTTCGTGCGGGCGGGCGTCGAATGGCGCCCGCACGATTCACCCGGGGCCGGCCCCGCCGGACCACTCGTGGGCACCCTCACCCTGGCATGGAACCCCGCCGCGAACTCGGTGGCGATCACCTTCGCGTCCGCGAATCCCCTGGAAGCGGCCGGGGCCGCCGCCCTCGAGACCTGGGTCGCGCTGCTCGGCGGCGGCATCGTGTCGCGGGTGGCTCGGGGCGAAAATTCGGGCCGCGAGCTCCACCATGAATTTGCGGTGCTGCGGTTGGGTTCGACGGCCCTCCGCCGGAACGCCGCCGGGGATCTCGCCGGCACCGTCACCCTGCCCCCGCGGACCGACCTCGCCGTCGCCCGCCGGGCGATCGCCGGCTGGGTGAGCCGGCGGGGCTCCGTGTTTCCGCTGCAGGCCGCGGGCGGGTGGATCGAGGCGCCGCCGGTGCGATCGCCCGCCGCGTCGGGCGATCAATAATTGATGCGGTAGGTCACCGCCACCTCGCGCCCGGCCCCGAGGCGGGCGAGGCGGGTGAGCAGATCAAGGTCCAGGAGGTTGCGCACCCCCAGCCGGACACTGTGCGTACGTGAACCCACCCGCCGGGAGTAACTGACGCCCGCGCCGACGAGACCGTAGCCGGGATAGTCGAGACGGTACCGCTGCCGATCCTCATAATTAGCCGTGAAGTCGGACAGGTAGCTCCAGCTTCCGCTCAGCACCAGGCCCTGCCAGCGGCCGGAACCCAACGCATACGACAGCGCCACACTCGCGACGTAGGAAGGAAACCGCGTGAGCCGCCGCCCGACCTCCTCCGGCAGGTCCGGCGAGGCCGTGGTGATCGCCCGCACGTAGGTGCCGCGCAACGAGACCGACCACGGCGGCACCGGCCGCCAGCGGGCCTCGATTTTCCCGCCGGTGAAACGCTCCTCGCCCGCCGCGACCAACTGCGGCTGGGTGTGGTTGGCGTCGAGCACCGGATCGTCGTACAGCGGATTGCGGCGCGAGATATCCTGGTTGCAGAACGTGAAAACGGCGGCCGTCAGATCGAGTTGCGGCCCCGCAAACCGCGCCTTGAGGCCGCCTTCGTGCCCCTGGGTCGAGGCATTGCCCTGGATGCGGCCGGTGCGGGCATCGACCCGGGTCGACGGGTTGAAGGCCGTGCTGGTCGTCGCAAAGAGCAGCAACCGGCTGGGCACCGCCTGGTAATTGAGGCCGGCATGATAGGTGAGCTCCGCCACCTGATCCTTCACCTGCGCCTGCGCCGCGGTGAGTTCGGCGCGGCGGTCGTGCAGCTTCAGACCCACGATATCCTGCCGCAGCCCCAGCGTGAGGACCGTCCGGCCCTTCGCCAGTCCCAGGCGCTCGCTGAGTTCGAGGGCGCTGAAAGCCGCCCGCTCCCGGCGATCGGTCAGGATGCGATCGTAGTGCGCAGGGCTGAAGGGGACCCGCGAATAGTCCGGCGCGGCCGGATCGAAGTTACGCACCGCGGCCGGCTGGGCGTTGCGCCCCGCCACCGACAGCGCCCGCTCCTCCCGCCATGATTCGGTCATCGTATGGCTCACCGCCAGCATCAGCTTGTGCTCGGAACGCAGCGCCGTGAAACGCCCGGTGGCCTCGGCCCGCACCACGCGCGCCTGCTGCGGCTGTTCGCTGTGCCGCGGCTCCCGGATGCCCTCGAACCGCGCGGTCGCGAGGTTGAGCAGCGAAGTCGTGAACCGATCCTGCTCGAGCCGCCGCCACCAGGCCTCCACCCCGGCGCGCACCGCAATCTTCGGATGCACCTGCGCATCGACAATGATGCTCGCCACCGCGCTGCGCCGCCGCACCCCCGCCTCGGGGCCGAGCGCGTTAAAACCCGCCAACGGCAGGTAGGGCCCCACGATCTTCCGGCCCGCCGCCTCCCGATATTCCGGAATGCCGGGCGCCGCCGTCGCGCGGATCTGCAGGTAGTCGATCGAGAACAACGTGCTGACCGCGGCGCTGTGCCGCCAGGTGATGGCGCCATTCACCGCCCGCGTCTCCGTCGCGGCAAAGGTTTCGGGCCCCGTCGCGCGGCTCCAGTCCGCCGCCAGCCGGTGCCACGCGCGCTTGGGCACCGTCGGGCCGTTGATCTCGCCCGCCGCCGACTGCCGCTCCAACGAGCTGACCGTGTACTCCCAGCGCTGGCTCTGGCTCGCCCGCGGACGACTCGTCCAAAAATCCTGGATGCCGCCCGGCGCCCCGCGCCCCAGCACCGGCACCAGGGCGCCCTGAATGACGACCGTGCGCCCTGTGTTCAACGTGTCGACTCCGCCCATCCGGACAAAACCGTTGCTGAGCAGCGGGGTCGGAAAACCGCGCAGGCCGACGCGGCTGTCCCCCGTCGCCAGATCCACGGCCGAGGGCGTGGCGATCAGCGCGCGCTCCGCCGCCATTTCCATCGCCGCCGGATCGTCCTCCAGGGCGTCGGCGGAGATCAGGTCGTTCGAGAACGTCGCGTCGCGCAATTGCTGCTCGTGGGAACCCATGCCCGTCGGATCGAAGTTTTCATCCTCGGCCCGCGCCGACACGTCGATCCGGTCGAGCACCACCGGCGCCTCCCGCGCCTCCCGCGCCTCCCGCGCCGAAGGCCCCGCCGCGCGCTCCCCTTCGCGGGTGACGGTCGCCACCGGCTCCGCCGGTTTCGTCGGGGCGGCCAACCCTGCGCCGGCCAGCAACACGCCCGCGGCCGCCAGCCAGCGGCACGGCAGAGAGGGGCGGGCGTCGGACGTCATCGGCCGCAGCCTCGCCAGAGGTCATGCCACCCGGCAACTGCGAACGTCCGTCCCGGGCCGATACGGCAAGATCCGCGCAACAAAAGCCAGCAAACGACAACGGCGGACGCGGCCGGCGGCCCCGCTCAGTTCTCGCGCAGGAAGTTGGTCTGCGATTTCACCAGATCCATCTCCTTGATCCAGATGTTGCGGAAGCGCACGTCGTGGCCCTCGCATTGCAGCTTCAGGCCGCCCGGCGTGTCGGTGATCCCGCGGCCGCCGTCGTTGCCGCCGTCGAGGCCGGAGTTCGCCCCGCCCCACACCTGCTGAATCTCCTGGTGCGCGTGGATCTTCACGCCGTTGAAGAACAGCGTCACGCGCGGGCGCTCGGTGAGTTTGCCGTCCTTGAACCGGGCCGCCCGGAACATGATGTCGTAGGAATTCCAGCGCCCCGGCCCCTGGTAGAGGTAGTAGGGCGACGGCGTCTCGTTGATCACCGCCCCCATGCCGTGCTTCGTCGCATCGCCATCCTGAATCTGGATCTCGTAACGATTTTGCAGGTACACCCCGCTGTTCCCGCCCTCGGCGGTCACGAGGAATTCGACGTGCAGGCGGAAGTCGCGGTAGGCCTGCTTCGTCACGATGTCGGCCGTGCCGAATTTGCCCTTCGTCACCGCGGGATCATCGCTCATCAGCACGGTGCCGCGATCCACCGGATCCTTCACGATCTTCCACTTGATCGGCATCGCCGAGCCGAAGCGGGGCCCCTCCCAGTAGATCCACTTCGCGTCGAGCATCTCGCGGGTCCCGTCGAAAATCACCTCCGCCCCGGGCAGGGGCTTGGCGCCGAGGCCCACCTCGGCGCGGGCGGGCACGAGGAGCGCGAGGGCCGGAAGCACGATCCACCGGAGCGGACGAAGGGAAAAGCAGGGCGAGGTAGGCATGTTGGAGGAAGGGTGGGGGGCGTCGCCACGATTGCAGCCCGTGATGCGAACCGCCGCCGCCGGCATCAGTCAATCCTTCAACATGCCCACGCGTGACAAAGCGTCCCTCTTTCCCCAAGCTTCCCCTCATGCCGCCCGCGTCCGCACCCACCCCGCCGACTCCGCCCAAGCCGGCCGTTCCCCCGCCCTCTCCGATCGCACCGCCGGCCGCAGCCGCCAAGCCGGTCAACGAACTCACGCCCGAGGAGCAGATGGCTCTCTTTGAAAAGGAATTGAAGGAAACCGACTGGGGCCACCAGCCCTGCTGAGAGGCTTTCTCTCCCCCGCGGCTACTCCTTCGAGAAGCTCAGCAATTCCATCTCGAACACGAGCGTCGCATTGCGGCCGATCTTGGGCGGCTGCCCACGCGTGCCGTACGCCATCTCCGGCGGAATGATCACGAGGCGTTTCTCCCCGCGCTTCATCAACTGCAGCACCTGATCCCAGCCCTCGATCACCATGTCGCGCCGGACCCGGAACGTGAACGGTTTGTCCGCCTCCAGCGCCTGGTCAAAGACCGTGCCGTCGAGCAGCTTGCCCACATAGAGCACGTTCACCTTGTCCCCGGGCTTCGGCATCTCGCCCTCGCCCGCCCGCAGGATCACGTAGCGGAGGCCGGTCACCGTCTTCCTGGCCTCGGGCCAGGCCTTTTCCACGATCTCGAGATCGTTGGCCGGGAGCTTTTCGCGCTGCGCCTGCAGCACCGGGGCGAGGAGCACGGCGGCGAACGAAAAACGCAGAAGACATTTAACCAGGGAATTCACGTGGGGAGACCGATAAGGCTTCCCGGCATCCGTGTCATCCGTGTAATCGGGGGTCAAAGCGATTTTCATGAGCCGCCCCACCGTCGTCATCCTCTGTCCCAGGGAATTCAAGTTCACCGACCACGCAGCCACCATTGAGCGACCGCATCTCGCCGACATCGCCGACCTGAGCACCGTGTGGCTGGAGTACGACTCACCGTTTCCGACCGCGGTGCTCGAGGCGCACGCGATCATCCTGTGGCACGGCCCCCTCGTCACCTCGGAGATCGTCGCTCAGCTCCGGAACTGTCGCGCCATCATCCGCAACGGCGTGGGGTTCGACAGCGTCGACATCGCCGCCGCCGCCCGGGCGGGAATCCCGGTTTGCAACGTGCCCGACTACGGCACCGAGGAGGTCGCCGACCACGCCCTGGCGCTGACGCTGGCCCTCTACCGCCAGCTCTTCCCGCTCGACGCCGAGGCCAAGCGCCTGGGCTGGAAGATCGAGGTGCAGCACAAGATGCGGCGCCTGAACACGCAGACCTTCGGCATCGTCGGGCTCGGCCGGATCGGTACCGCGACCGCGCTGCGGGCGAAGGCGTTCGGGTTTCGGGTGGTGTTTTATGATCCGTACGTGCCGAGTGGCGTGCACAAGGCGATCGGAATCGAGCGGGCCGGCTCGCTCGAAGAACTTCTGCGCGCCTCCGACCTCCTCTCGATTCACTGCCCCTCCAACCCGGAGACCCGCGGCATGATCGGCGGACCCGAGATCGCGCGGATGAAACCCACGTCGTTCCTCGTCAACACCGCGCGCGGCGACATCGTGCAAAAGGCGCCGCTCTTCGCCGCGCTGCGCGAGGGTCGCCTCGCCGGCGCCGGCCTGGATGTGGTCGAAGATGAACCCCTGCGCACCGCCGAGGAAGCCGCGACTCCTAATCTCATCTGCACCTGCCACGCCGCCTTCTGCTCCCCCGAGGGCATGGTCGAGATGCGCACCACCTCCGCCCGCATCGCGCGGGCCGCGGTCACCGGGCAACCCATCTGGAACCGGGTGAACTGAACCCGCGCCCATCACACTTCGAGGTGTAATGGATGCACCCTGCGGGCCGATCTTGTTGAGGCTAACCGCGACAAAGTCGCCTTTTCGCCCTCGCTGAAGGACGAAAAGCGGAGGCAAGGGACCCAAGAAAGCGTGATAATATCGATCCGGATCGTGCCTGCCTGCGACGATTCTGAAACCGCCATCATCGCCTCGTCGCTCGGCTTGTTCGTGCTCGTAATCGTGCTCTTGCTCGTGTTCGACCCTTGCGATTACGAGCTCGATTACGAGCAAGAGCACGATGGGGCATTTGGTTGCGACCTCCGGCTGCGTTGGGATGCATCCGGGTCAGGAAGGGAATTTTTCCTCCGGGGCGCAGCCGGGTCAATGCCGGCGGACAGCCGGGTGCTTCGCCACCAACGCCAGTGCGCGATCGAGCAAAGTTTTGCCCGGCTCCATCCGGTGCCAAGGCGAGGCACCCGACGGGTGCGGCAGCGGGATGCAGTCGACGGCGTGCCCGCGGTAGGTGATCGCAAACGTCCGCCCAATCGTCTCGACGAGCGGCCGCTCGCCGAGGAATTGTGCAATCGCGAGCTTGCCCACCGGCAGCACCAGCGCGGGCCGCAGGAGCGCGAACTCCCGCTCGAGCCAGGCCGAACACTCCGCGATTTCGTCGGGCGCCGGCACGCGATCACCGCCCGTCGGCCGCTTGCCTGGAAAGCAGCGGCACACCGCCGCGAAATAGAAACGCTCCCGCACCTCGTCTTCGCTCCAGCCGAGCGCGCCCTGGAACCACTTGAACAGCGTCTTGCCCGCGGTCCAGGCGAACGGCCGGCCGAGTTTCGGTTCCTTGTCGCCCGGCGCCTGGCCGACGAGGATCACCCGACTCGCCACCGGCCGACCCACCACGGCCGGGCGGTGCATGCCGGGACAGCGCTCACACGCCCGTAGCGCGGCAAGGTGTTTCCGAACGGCGGCGACGGTGGGCATGGGAATATTAACCTGTCCCTACACGGCGGCCGGCCGCAAGCCCGCAGCCTTCGGAGTGGGACCGCCGTAATAACCTGTCCCTTCTACTGTCCGCCGCCGAAGAGAATTTGCGGGGCTCCTGAACCGCGATAGCATTTGATTTTCCCGCCCGTGGGGACTTCCTTGCCCGTATGGCAACCGCCACGCTGCAACCACCCAAGGCGAAGCGACGCTGGACCTACGACGAGATGGCCGCCGCCCTGCCGGAAACGAATCAACCCACGGAGTTGTGGGATGGAGAAATCATCATGTCCGCCGCCCCCCGCCCGGTTCACCAGAGGATCGTTCTTGGTTTTGCAGAATTGCTGAAGGCCCACGCCAAACTGCGCGCGTTGGGCGAGGTCTTCATCAGTCCGATCGATGTCGTGCTCAGCGCCAACAAGGTCGTGCAGCCTGACGTCGTCTTCATTGCCAGCGCCAGGAAATCGATGGTGGAGACCGCATGCATCCGCGGCGCACCGGATTTGCTGGTGGAAGTCATTTCCGAAGGCACGTGGCGGCGCGATCGCGTGGACAAGAAGGCGCTCTACGAGCAATGCGGCGTCCCGGAATACTGGATCATCGATCCCGAATCCCGGCTGATCGAGGTGTTCGCCCTGACGAAAGGCACGTACCAATTGCACGCGCGCGGCGTCGGCCCGGAAAAAGTGGGCTCGAAACTCCTGCCGGGCCTGAAGCTCTCCTTCGCGCGATTGGAGGAGTGACACCAATTGTCTTTGGGGTAGGGCGCGGACTCCGCTCCGCGCCTGACCGTCATCTTTCCACCATGTCACGTAATACGTGACACTTCGCTGCGAGGACCGTTGGGCGGAAGGAGAACGCCCTACCGATCCAACCCGCTCGACGCTACGGCGCACCCGCGCCGGTGGCTTGCTTCGCCGGTTGTTTCTTCGCGGATGCCGGTCGGAGCGCCCGCACGGAGATCACGAGGGCATCGGCGATCTTCTTCCATTCGACGGTTTTGCCCGGTGCGTTCGTCGCCGCGTAAACCTCCGTCAGGGCCAGCGCGGTCTGCCGGGTAAGTTTCAGGTAGGTTTCACCGGCCGCAGTCACGATCTGAGGGGCTCGGCTCTTGAGATCGTTGTAAGCAGGTGTGGCTCGGCCTCGCTGAATCGGCGCTGTCCCAGGAGAATCTGCCCCAACAGTCGGCGTATGCTTCCCGTTTTTGCGCTACCGGTTCCGTAGAACTTGTCGGTCAGCCGCAGGCAGGTCTGCGCCAAAGGCTCTGCTTCGTCGAATTTGCCCTCCTGCGTCAACACGTAGGCAAGATAATGGTGGGGCGGTGAGTCCCTACACCGCCGGAGTACCGGCGGTGCGCGCCCCGATTAACCTGTCCCTTACGGCCAACCCGCGATTTTTCCAAATCCTTCGCGGCAGAAGGTCGCCGCTGCTCCACGCCGCTGCGCTACCGCCGGCTCTTGAAGCGCCGGAATCCGCTGCGGGGGCGGAGGATGCCGGGCCCACCGCCGTGCGGGCGGTGCGAGGGCGCCGGCTGCGGCGGGCGCGGAGCCAGCGGCTTGTAGTCGAAGCCTTCGAGGCGCATCTCCGGAATTTTTTGCCCAATGAAACGCTCGATGTCGCGCACGTCACTCGCGTTCTCCGGCGTCACCAGCGTGCAGGCGTCGCCCACCGCCTGCGCCCGCCCGGTGCGGCCGATGCGATGCACGTAATCCTCGGGATTCTCGGGCACGTCGTAATTGATCACGTGGGTCACGCCCGCGACATCGATGCCGCGCGCCGCGATGTCGGTCGCGACCATGACCTCGTATTTGCCGCTCTTGAAGCCGGCGAGCGCCTCCATGCGCTGGTTCTGCGAACGGTTCGCATGCAGCACCGCCACGCTGTGGTTCGCCGCCTTGAGCCGGCGCGCGATCTTGTCGGCGCCGTGCTTGGTGCGCGAAAAGATCAGCACCGTGTCGAAGTTCTCCTTCGCCAGCAGCGCCAGCAGCAGATCGAACTTCTGCTCGAACGCCACCGGAAACATCGCGTGATTGACGGACTTCGTGATCGAGCGGCTGACGCCAATCTCGACCTTGGTCGGGTTGCGCAGCGCGAAGGACGCCACCGCCTGGATTTCCGGCGGCACCGTGGCCGAGAAGAAGAGCGTCTGCCGGTTCTTCGGGCAGCGCGCGATGATGTCCTTCACGACCGGCAGGAAGCCCATGTCGAGCATCCGGTCGACCTCGTCGAGCACGAGCACGGAGATGTCGCGCAGCGAGATGGTGCCCTCCTTGAGATAATCCACCAGGCGGCCCGGGGTGGCGACGATGATATCGACGCCGCGCCGGAGTTCCGCGCGTTGGTTGCCGTAGCCGACGCCGCCAAAAATGGCGACGCCGCGGATATCCGTGAAGCGGGCGAAGTCGCGGAAGGCGGTCTCGACCTGCGCGGCGAGTTCGCGCGTGGGTTCGAGGACGAGCACGCGGGCGTTCTGCCCGTGGGCGTGCGCGCCGAGACGGGTCAGGATGGGCAGCGCAAACGCCGCGGTCTTGCCCGTGCCGGTCTGGGCGGAACCGATCAGGTCGCCGCCGCCCAGCACGACGGGAATCGCGCGCAGCTGGATGGGAGTGGGATCGGTGTAACCGGCGGCTTGCACGCCGCGGAGCACCGCCTCGGATAAATTGAGAGCTTTGAAAGGCATGATGGGACTGGGTGGGCGAACCGGCCGCGGGGAACCGCGGGAGCCGGGTTGGCTGACGCGGGAAGTGCGGCAGCCCGGCAGGGCCGCCGCGCCCCACCTGGAAAAATAAAAAGAAAAAGGACGAGGCCCCGGAGGAGCCTCGTCCCTCGAAAAACCGTGTAGGAAAAAGCCGAAGCTTAGTACCGGCGCTCGCCGCGATCGCGGCCACCGCCACCGCCACCGCCGCCGCCGCCGCCGCCGCCGAAGCCGCCGCGACCACCACCGCCGCCGCCGCCGCCGAAGCCGCGACCACCACCGCCGCCGCCGAAGCCGCCACCCGGACGCTCTTCCTTGGGACGGGCCTCATTGACCGTCAGCTGACGGCCTCCGAGATCGACGCCATTCATTTTTTCTGCCGCGGTCTTGGCCTCATCGGCCGTGCCCATGGTGACAAACGCGAAACCGCGGGGGCGGCCGGTCATCTTGTCCATGGCGACGTAAACATCGGTAACAGCGCCGAATTGACCGAAAGCAGAGCGGAGCTCGTCTTCGGTCGTCTTGAACGACAGGTTGCCGACGTATAGTTTGGAATTACTCATCTGTGATGTCTCGTAGATCCACCGTCCGCTGCCAGTCCGTTCCCACTATTGGGTTTCGAAATCATCACTTAAGCCAGACGCTCAGCCAACGACTCACCAGAAACTGTCACCTAACGTTTGCTCTAACGAAGACGAACGACGCTGCATGGGCGGTCACGCTAAGCAAGGGAATTCGCGCAGGGGGGCGCCGGCGCGCGATTTCGGGGCCTTCAGGAAGGGCGCCGGGCCAAACCGCCCGCGGCGGTTGGAAAACCGCCGTTCCGTGGTGTCAGCGAGATTCGCAGCCAACCTATCTTCAGCGCCCATCGGCTTCGCGGTCCAAGATGCGGGAGCGGGTGGAGCGGCTTGCCGCGCCCGCCGAAGCCTTGGGCAAAGGTCGGAAACCCGCGACGCTCAACGTGAGACGGAACGCACCCAGGCGCGGGATCACTCGCCCCGGGTCATCGACCACGTTCCGGTGGCGGTGACCTTTTGGTTCTTGGTCGAGGTGACCTGATAATCTCCCGCCAACACGGCGCCCTGCAGTTGCCCGGTCATCGTCACCTTGCTGTTGGTGCCCTCGGCCTCGAAATGGTAAACCAATTCAACCTTGGTCTGGTCGACTGTGACCGAATCCATCGAGGTCGGAATGGTATCACCCTGCGCGGAGATCACGACCTTGGCGTTCCACGCTCCACCCGCTTGCGCGAGGTTCATGCGGACGTCGCCCGCCATGCCATCACTGCCGGACCATTTGCCGGCATAGTCACCGGCCACTTTTGGGCCCGTGGCACCGGGGGTGGCGCAACCGGCAAGGAACAAGAGAGACAGCACTGCGACTCCAATGGATTTTTTCATGAGATAAAGGGTGGGGTGACTCGAGGCGAAAGACGCCGCCCGGCAAGGACGAAAACAAGGTGGGCGAAGCCGGCGGCCTGCCTGATTGACGAACGCGCGCCGGGGATCTGTCACGCAAATGTGTCCGGGCGCCAGAAAAAGATCGCTCGTGTCGCGGGGTGCGAACGCAACAAACTTGCCGGCATAACCACCCGCCCCAACCCGCCCCAACGCCGGTCCGCTTCCCCTATGAATCTCCCCCGCTCGACTCCCGCCCGGTTGCTCTCCTGCTGCCTCGTCTTGGGGTCACCGGCCGCGATCGCCGCTGCGGCGAACCCCACCGGTGATCGGCCGTCCTGGGCGGTCGAACAACAACCCGGCGGGACCGTGACGGTGGAGGCCGGCGCGCTCGTGATCACCGACGCCGGCGGCTGCACCGCCTGGTACCGCGAGAAACTCACCGCGCCGGTGGAGATCAGTTACGACGTCACGGTCGTGGATCGGGGCGGACCGCACGACCGGGTCTCCGACCTCAATTGCTTCTGGATGGCGGTCGATCCCCATCACGCCGGCCCGCCGTTCACAGCTAACCCGGCCCGCACCGGAAAATTCTCCGACTACCATTCCCTGCACACCTACTACGTCGGCTACGGGGGTAACAACAACTCGACCACGCGTTTTCGGCGTTACGACGGCAACGAGGAACGCCCGCTCCTGCCCGAGCACGACCTCAAGGACCAGCGGGTCATGCTCGAGGGCAACCACACCTACCACCTCCGGCTCGTGGCGCGCGACGGGGTGGCGGAATACTGGCGCGACGGCGAACGCATCTTCAGCTTCCGCGATCCGGCGCCGCTCACCAGCGGCTGGTTCGCGATTCGCACCGTGCGCAGCCACCTCGTCGTGAAAAACCTCGTGATCAAACGCCCCTGAGGTCAGAGCCCGGGCCTCTGACTTCGCACAGGAGGTCAATCCGAGGACAACCCGAGGTCCCAGACCTCCTCGGCTTGGGCTCCTGAGATCCATCCGGGCGTGGACCGAACCCGCATGACGGGAGAGAGAGAAGTCACTGCTTCCGTGTAGGGCTGGACCTTGGTCCATGCCGCAATTCCCTTACGATCCTCGTTCCGTTCTTCCCGGCGCGCACCAAGGTGCGGCCCTGCAGCGGAATCACTGACGTTGGTATCAGGGAGTCCTCGTCACCTCCACGCGATGGGTCGCCTCCTTGCGTTTCTGGTTGCCGCCCCCGGCCTGCACGCGGGCTCGCGCGGAACGGGTCGAGACGCTCCGGCCGGCTTTGAAGCAGGTAAGCCGGCACGCCGGCGGCGGTTTTCGCGGGGGTCGCCTTGGTCTGCGATTGGGCGGCGAGGAGCGGTGAGGCGCTGAAACTGAAGACGATCATCGCAACGGCGGTCACGCCCAGCAACCGGAGCGAACCGGCGCCGAAAGAGGAGGAGGAAAGGGGCATGGTCGGAAAAGAGGTCGGACAACGTGGCGGGAGGGAATGCCAACGGGTGGGTTGGGGAATTACAATGCCGGGTGCCGGGGCGCCCGGACTTGCTCGCCAAAATTGTGGGCGGGGTGCCCCCACCCCGCGACTCGGGTGTCGCGGATAAGGAAAACCGCGGGGTGAGGGCACCCCGCCCACATCAAAGGATCCCCCACGCCTCCTCAGATCGAATACTTCATCTTCACGTCCTCCGGCAGGGGCGTGGCGCGGCCGGTGGCCAGGGTGACAAGCGTGTAGTCGCAGTAGCCGTCGCACACGCGTTTGCCGGTCGGCTGCTTCTCGATCTCGAAACCCACCCGGCAGCCGGTCGCGGAGAAATGCTCGATCCAGCAGCGCACGATCATGCGATCGCCCCAGCCCAGCGGTCGCTTGTAGTGGATCGTCGCGGTAGTCATCCACCAGCCGAGGCCGCGGTCGGCAAACGCCCGCATCGACATCCCATAGTGCCGGTCCATCTGCTCGAACCGCGCCGCGAGCACATAGTCGAGATACCGCGTGCTGTGCACGTGCTGGTACAGGTCGATGTCGTCCGGCCGCACCGCGAGCTCGGTCTCGAATTTCGAAAAAATATTCATGAATGGGGGAGCTGCGAAAAAATGTGGAACTCAGGAAATCAGGGGAAATACCCCGAAGGGCGAAGGCTTTCTTCCCCCTTTCCGGCTTTCCACATTATCATCAGCCGCTGCCTGATTTCCATCTGCCTCATTCGAACAACCGATCCAGCAACCGCCGGTCGCGCTTGGTCGGCCGGCCGCTGCCCCTCTCCCGCGCCAGCACCTGCTGCACCTTCTGCGCCTTCACTTTCTCCCATTCCTCCGGCGGGGTGAGATCGGTGCAATATTCGGCCACGAGTTTCGCCCCCACCCGCGCCCGCGGCACCCCGACCACCCGCAGGGTGCGCACCATGAGACCCAGTTTGACGGTCACAGTCTCGCCGGCCCGCACCTCCCGCGCCGGTTTCGCGGGCAGCGCATTCACCGCCACACTGCCCGCCCGGCAGGCGTCACCCGCCAGGCTGCGCGTGCGATACGCGCGCACCGCCCAGAGCCACTTGTCGAGGCGCAGGGTGTCAGGCGGCACGGGCGACGGCGGATGCAACACCCGCCAATCAAGAAGCGGCGCCGGCCTTGTCAAACCCGCGACCGCCACCCCGACGCCGCCGCCCGGTCGCCCTCACTTGCTCCGCACGCGGGGAAACTCGCTCCGCAGCCAGTCGTCGATCAGCGCGTTCTCGTGGCGCACCGGGTCGTCGCGAAACGCCATCGTGATCTTCATCAGGAAGGCGAGATCGCGGAGCTCGCGCTTGCCTTCCTTGACCACGTTGCCCGCCGCATCCGTCAGACGGAAGGACAGGTTGATCCGGGGCGGGTAAA
This sequence comes from Opitutales bacterium, assembly GCA_038249085.1. GTDB lineage: Bacteria > Verrucomicrobiota > Verrucomicrobiia > Opitutales > Opitutaceae > ER46. Next base: position 35,024 of record JBBRWR010000034.1, on the reverse strand, counting down.
TGTCCTTCACGATCCGGACATCGCTCCACTGCGCTCCGCGCCACGGTTCGAAATCGCCCGCCATGTCGACATCCGTAAACGTCACGTTGAGGGTGTCGCCTTCCGGGACGTAATACTTGGCCTGCTCGAGCAGGTGGTCGCGGATCTGGTCCAGGTAAGTGGTGCGCTCGTAGTCCCCCATGTAACTGTCGCGGACGTCGGTGAAATTCTGGGGTTCGAAGAACAGCACGTTGGCGCGGGCGATCGTCCGACCCTCCGGTGCGGCGAGACCGAGCACCGGCGCGATTCCCAGAGCGGTCAGGAGGAGGAGTTTGGTTTTCATGCTACCCACTGAGACGAACGTTGGCACAGAAATGTTCCCGCGCCAGTGCCGCGGGGGTTCGATGCCGGCGGGGTGCCCCCACCCCGCTGGTTTTTTGTGAACACTCGCCCTTCGCCTGACCACCCCGAGGCAAGTTTACCCGCCGGAGGCGGCGCCAAAGGCGACCAGGGCCTCGGGGCCTCATGGCCAGGCGACCGCTACGCGGACCGGGCTCGTGGCATCGCAGGAAGGAACGTGGCAAGCCACGGGGAATGGATCCGCCTGCGATTCAATCCGGCGTTTTTTCGCCCGGAAGTGGGGGGGCGCATCGGTCGGTTGGCGGTGATGCCTCTGGGCGTAGCGCCGCGTCTCGGACCGGCGGGCGCCGGTCGAAGCCTGGCGCCCTGGGAAGGAACGAGCTCAACGCCACCGTCAACTCGGAGCTGCGCCCGGAACTGGGCTGCCGGTTGCATTTGCCCGGAAATCGCTAGCTTTGCCAACCCACATGTTTGCCAACCTCGTCCAGTTGATCACGGGACGGCCCGCCCCGGCCGACGTCGTGCAGCACGCGTTCATTGCAGAGGTGCACATCCACCACCGCCCGCGGCGCGACGCCCGGGTGGAACGGATCATCCTTGCCTGCTGGATTCTGATCGCGGTGAAGCACGTGCTCATCATCTGGGCCTGTGCGCATTACCCGGTGCCTTTTCACCCGCTGTGGGTGAATTTTCCGACCTGGATGCTCGGCGCCCTCGCCACCGGCATCTACTACGGCCGCCTGTGGCGGGCGTAGCCGTACCGATTGTGATTTGCGCGCCGCGGCTTTCTGCTTTGTTAAGCGCATGCCTCATGTCCCCGGTTTGCGCAGTCCCTATGCCAAGGTTGGCCGCCTCGTCTACTTTGGCCGGATGCTCGATAAGATCCGCCTGCACGCCGCCGGCCAGTTGCCGCCCGAATACGTCGCCAACCTCGGCGACAGCCGGCCAGGGCTGTTCGATACACGCTGCTGCTCTTTCCTGCACGTGCGTTTTGCCGAACTGCAGGCCCGCGTGCTCGCCGGCGGGCTGACCGACGAACAACTCTTCGCCTGGTGTCTGGAACGCGGCGGTCGCCGCACCGACGAGGAGTGCCTCGTCTGGAATAGTTTCATGATAAAACGCGGCTGGCGCGACGACCTGGCTCCGCGCCTCCAACAGCGCGTCACCGAGAGCGGTTTGGCAGCGAAACCGATCCTGACGATGTTCGACTACCTTGATTTCGACGAGGGCCGCGATCCGGTTGCGGCCGAGGCGTGGCAGGCCTGAAGGTGAGCTCCGCCGCCGCCAGACGCCGCCGCTATTTCGCCGCCGCCGTCGGCGGCATCCTCCTGCTGTTGGTCCTCGCGACCGGTTGGGCCTACCGCCACGTGCGCGCCAGCCTGCCGCAACTGGAAGGCACCGCCCAAGTCGCCGGGCTCGGGGCCGCCGTCACCGTGGAGCGTGATGCGCTCGGCGTGCCCACCGTGCGCGCCGGCGATCGCACCGACGTCGCCCGCGCCCTCGGCTGGCTGCACGCGCAGGATCGTTTCTTTCAGATGGATCTGCTGCGCCGTTCCGCGGCCGGCGAGCTCGCGGAGCTCTTCGGCCCGCGCGCCCTCCCGCGCGACCGCGCCGCCCGCCGGCATGGGTTTCGGGCCCTCGCCCAGACCGTCACCACCCGGCTCACGCCCCGCGAACGCACCGTGCTCGACGCGTACACCGCCGGGGTCAACGCCGGTCTCTCCGCCCTGGGCGCCCCGCCTTTCGAGTACCTCTTCCTGCGCCTCCCGCCCCGGCCGTGGCGCTCCGAGGACAGCGTGCTGGTCAGCTACGCCATGATGCTGGATCTGCAGGATGCAAACGGCGACTACGAGCGCACGCTGATGACCCTGCGCGATCAGTACGGCGCCGACGCCCTCGCGTTTTTCGCCCCCCTCGTCACGGCCGACGACGCCGCCCTCGACGGCACCACCGCCCCGCTGCCACCCGTACCTGGACCGCGAGTGATCAACCTGCGTCCGCCCAAGGTGGGGGCGGCTCTCCGTCGCCGCCCTGGGTTGGCGGCCGCGTTTATGGCGAAGCCCGCGGCCGGGCGCGGGTCCCCCACTCCCGATTCGTTTCCGTTTCCGCCGCGCGATCCCGAGGCGATTCCCGGCTCCAATGCGTTTGCCCTGGGCGGCGCCCTCACCGCCAGCGGCGCGGGCCTGCTCGCGAACGACATGCACCTCGGCCTCGCCGTGCCCAACATCTGGTACCGCGCCACCTTCGTCTACGGCGATCGCCGAATCACCGGCGTCACCCTGCCCGGCACTCCCATCATGGTGGCGGGCAGCAACGGCCGCGTCGCCTGGGGTTTCACCGCCGCCAATGTCGACACGGGCGACCTCGTGGTCGTCGAGACCAACTCGATCGCGCGGACGCTCTACCAGGCGCCCGGCCACGCCGATCTGCTCGCCATCGAACAGCGTCACGAAACCATCCAGGTGCACGGGGCGGCCCCCGTCACCGTCGACTACCCCTGGACGATCTGGGGGCCGATTGTCGGCACCAACGACCGCGAGCGCCCGCTCGCGTATCACTGGACCGCGCACGATCCCGACGCGATGAACCTGCTCCTGCTGGAGATGGAGGACGCGTCGACGGTCAGCGACGCCATCGCGGTCGGTCATCGCGCCGGGATTTCCCCCGTCAACCTCGTGGTGGCGGATCGCGCAGGGGACATCGCCTGGACCCTCGCCGGCCGCCTGCCCGAGCGCGTGGGTTACGATGGCCGGCTGCCGGTCACGTGGAGTTTCGGCGATCGCAAATGGGCGGGGCTGCTCGCCCCCGGCGCGGTCCCCGTGATCCGCGGCGCGGCTTCGGTCCTGCCCGGTCGCATCTGGTCGGCGAATCAGCGGCCGGCCGGCGGTGAGGTCCTCGCGCGCCTCGGCGACGGCGCCTACGCCCCGGCCCCGCGCGCCGCCCAGATTCGCGACGACCTCGCCCCCCTGGCCCACGCCACCCCGCGCGATCTCCTCGCCGTGCAACTCGACGATCGCGCACTCTTTCTCCAGCCGTGGCATGCCGTGTTGCTGGCCGCCCTGACGCCCGAAGTGACCGCCGCCCGGGCGCCGCGGGCGGCCCTGCGCCGCCAGGCCGGGACCTGGGAGGGACGCGCCAGCGTCGGGGCCGTGAGCTACCGGATCGTGCGCGAGTTTCGCCAGGCAGTGCGCGCCCGTGTCTTCATTCCCCTCTTTGCCCCCTGCGTCGAAACGATGCCCGCGTTCAACTGGCACCGCCTCAACCTCGAGCCCGCGCTCCGCGCCCTCCTCCGCGACAAGCCGCCGCACCTGCTCGACCCGCAGTATGCGGACTGGGACGCCTTGCTGGTGGCCGCCATCGACGACACGATCGCCGCGATCGAAAAATCCGGCTCGCCCCTGGCGCAGGCCACCTGGGGCGAACGCAACCGCGCCCGCATCCGCCATCCCTTCAGCGGGGCGTTTCCGCTGCTGGGCCGCTGGCTCGACCTGCCCGCCGATCCCCTGCCCGGCGACCACGACATGCCGCGGGTGCAAACCCCCGTCCACGGCGCCAGCGAGCGGTTCGTCGTGTCGCCCGGCCGGGAGGACGAGGGCCTCTTCCACATGCCGGGCGGCCAGAGCGCCCATCCGCTCTCGCCCTACTTCCGCGCCGGCCATGAGGCGTGGGTGCGCGGGGAACCGACCCCGTTCCTGCCCGGCCCGGCGGTCCATCACCTGACGCTCCAGCCGTGAGGCCGGGCGCAGCTCCCGTTGACGGCGACATGAAGATCGGTCCTCCCTGTAGCGCCGGTCTTCGACTGGCGCCCGCCGGTCAGAGACGCGGCGCTACTCCCAGCGGCATCGCCGCCCACCGACCGATGCGCCCCGCTCCGCGCGGCCGCGAGATTTTGCGTTGAGCCACCGGGAGGTTGGTCGCTTGCTCGCTGCACCCACGATGAAGAAAAAGCCGCCCAGCTTCACGGTCTACCTCGGCGGCGAACTCTTCTCCCTGAAGCATCTCATCGGCAACGCGTGGCTCGCGGAGGCCATCTACGAGAAATCGCACGGGCGCTTCCGCTGTGTCCTGCCCCAGGATTTCTCCGAACTCCGGGGCCGCAGCAGCCGCGTCAGCCGCGATCACAACCTGCGCGCCCTGATCACCTCGGATCTCGCCCTCTTCAATTTCGACGGCCCGGATCTCGACAGCGGCACGGTGGTGGAATTCATGTTCGCGAAATTCGCCGACATCCCGTCCGTCCTGCTGCGCACCGATTTGCGCCATGGCGGTGCCCACCGCGGCGAGCCCTGGAATCTCATGGCCGCCCATTTTCCCCGCACGGCCACCGTGATCGTCCCCAGTCTCATCGCCTACCGCCTGGCCCTGCAGCGCCGACCGCGGCGGCGCCTCGACCACGCCCTCCACCTCGCCGGCCAGCACAGCTCGGCCAGCGTCCAGTTGGTGTGCGAGCGGGTCGCCGCCCAATGCGTGCGGGCCCTGGAGCGCGTCATGGCCGCCGAGCCCGCCTTGCCCAAGCACCTGCGCGAGGAGGCGTACCAATGGCTCGCCCGCCTGCCCGGGTTCCGCGGCAAGGCCAAGGATCTCCGCAAGGAATTCGAGGGCCACCTCGAATCCAAGGTCGAACGCGACCTGTTGTGACCTCGACCTCCCGCCTTCTGACCTCTGACTTCTGACCTCTGACTTCTGACCTCCGACCTCTGGTCTCGTCCGCCATGCCGCTCCACCTCCTCGACCATCCCCTCGCCGCGCACTTCATCACCCATCTGCGCGACCAGACGACGAAACCCGCGACGTTTCGCACGCTCGCCCAGCACTTGAGCCTGCTGCTGGCGATCGAGGCCACCCGCGATCTCGAGACCGAGGCCAAGCCGATCACGACACCGCTGGAGTCCGTGACCGGCCGCATCCTCGCGCGCCAGCCGCTCGTCGTGGTGCCGATCCTGCGCGCCGGGCTCGGCATGGTGCAGCCGTTCACCGATCTGTTTCCCGCCGTGAGTGTCGGATACGTGGGCCTCGAACGGGATCACGAGACCGCCCGGGCGCGCAGTTACTACTGCAAATTGCCGCCGCTGCGGGGCCGCCATGTGTTTGTGGTCGACCCGATGCTGGCCACCGGCGGATCCGCCGTGCAGGCGCTGACAGTGGTGAAGAAACACGGCCCCGCCGATGTGCGGCTCATCTGCATCGTGTGTGCGCCGGAAGGCGTGGCCCGGGTCGAGCGGGACCATCCCGGCACCGTGATCCACACCGCCGCCCTCGACCGCGAGCTCAACGCCCAAAGCTACATCCTGCCCGGTCTCGGCGATTTCGGCGACCGGCTCTACGGCACTTGAACCTCCGCCCCAACCACCCATCCTCCTGCTGATGCGCCCCATCCTTCTTGCCACCTTCGCCGCCGCCCTCATGGCCACGCCTCCCGCCCCCGCCGCCGAATCCCAGACCGTCGCATCGTTCCAAAAGACCATCACCAGGACGATCGGCTACCAGTATCTCCTCCACCTGCCCGAGGGCTACGACGCCCGGGCGGAGCGGGTCTGGCCGCTGATCGTATTCCTCCACGGCTCCGGCGAACGCGGCGCCGATCCCTGGCTCGTGGCGAAACACGGCCCGCCGAAACTGCTGCGGGCCGATGCGCCGGCCCCCGCCGGAGAGACCCCCGCGGCCGCCGCCCGCCGCATCGAGGCCGGCCGCCTGCTCGCCGCCCACTTCATCGTCGTCTCCCCCCAATGCCCCGCCGGCACCTGGTGGGACGACGCCGCCGTGCTCGCGCTCGCCGACGAAATCGCCGCGAAATACAAGGTCGATTCCCGCCGCGTCTACCTCGCCGGCCTCAGCATGGGCGGCTTCGGCACCTGGAGCGTCGGGCTCAAGCACCCCGCCCGCTTCGCCGCCCTCGTGCCCATCTGCGGCGGGGGCCAGCGCGTCGACGTGATGCGCGCCAGCCGCGAGCAAAAGGCCGCCCTGCAAAGCCTCGGGATCTGGGTCTTCCACGGCGCGCAGGACCCGACCGTGCCCCTCGATGAATCCGAACGCATGGTCGCGGCCCTGAAACAGGCGGGCGTGGCGGACCTGCAGTTCACCGTGTATCCGGAGGCGAAACACGATTCGTGGACGGAGTCCTTCGCCAACCCCGACCTCTACACCTGGCTGCTCCGGCACCAGCGCTAAGACCGGGCCGGAGCCTGGCCGATCAGACATTTTCCGGCACGACGTACGGCTGGCGATAGACCCGCCTCAGCATCGCGTCGGCCTCGGGGTCGTTGGCGAACTTTTCGTAGTCGCCCATGAAGCGCAACGACCGCCCGAGGCGATAGGAGAGGTTGGCCAGGTGCGGCAGGGTCGTCGAACGGTGGCCCTCGAGGATGTCGCCGTGCAGGGTCTCGTTCCGGCCCGCGCGGAGCCCCTCCAGGAAATTGCCCCAGTGGTTGCCCGCCCAGCCGCCTTCGCTTTCCTTCGACCCCGCAAACGGCTCCCTGGCCCGGCCCCGAAAGGCCTTCCAGGTGTTGCCGCCGATCTCCAGCCAGCCTTCGCTGCCGTAGAAGAGATTGCCCGCCTCCCGCCCGCCGCTGCCCTCGTGGTTCGTGTAGCGGCCGCGCTCTTCAAACTCGAGCATCGTCCCGTCGGCGTACTTGAAGGCGGCGGTCTGGGTGTTGGGCGTCTCCTGCGACGTCAGGTCGCGACCGTAGGTCTCCACGCCACCGTACACCCGGGTGCCCGGCGTGCGGGATTCCTTCGGACCCTCCTCCCGGCGCAGGCCATAAAGACCGCCAGTCGAGTAGACGGAAACCGGGTGCTCGTGCTGGTTCAGGCCCCACCGGGCGAGATCCATCTGGTGCGGTCCCGTGTTACCGGTGTCGCCGTTGCCGGTGTCCCAGTACCAGTGCCAGTTGTAATGGCTCCGCTTCTCGTTGTACGGCCGCCACGGGGCCGGCCCCAGCCAGCGGTCGTAATGAAACCCGTCGGGCGGCGCGCTGTCCGGCGCCACACCGTAGGAATCGCGCGCCTTGAAACAGAGCGCCCGGGCCAGATAAAGCTCCCCGATGCCGCCCCCATGCAGGAACGCCATCGCCTCAATCACGTGGCGCGAAGAGCGGTTGTTCAACCCCACCTGCACCCGCCGGTCATACTTGCGCGCGGCCTCCACCATCTTCCGACCTTCCCAGATGTTGTGCGAGGCCGGCTTCTCGACGTAGACGTGCTTGCCCGCCTGGCAGGCCCAGATCGTCGCCAGCGCGTGCCAGTGGTTGGGCGTGACGATCGAGACCGCGTCGATCTGCTTGTCGTCCAGGATCGCGTGCAGATCCCACTCCGTCCGGGGCTTCACGCCGGTCTCCTTCTCCACCAGCTTCACCGCCGGTTCGAACAGCCGCTCGTCGGTGTCGCACACCGCCGTCACCTGCACGTTGTGACTCGCCTTCAGGCCGCACCAGCTCTTGAGGTGCACCGTCCCTTGATTGCGGATACCGATCACCCCCACGTTGATGCGTTCGTTCGCCCCGGCGATGGCGGCATAGGACTTGGCGCTGAAGCCCATCGCGCCGACGGAGAGGCCGGCCGTGCCCAGCATGCCTTGCTTGATGAAGTCTCTGCGCTTGGTGGTGGTCATGGTCGTCGGGAGTTGGGGCTTATACGGGAGAGAGGAGGGGAAAAGATTAAGAGAAAGAGGAAAGAGAAAGACGGCGGGGCGCGAGAACGACTTTGCGCCTGTCCGGGGCCCCGGTCTTCACCGCCACACCACCAATCCGCTCACCCCGGCGACCGCGAGCACGGCACCCACGTAATAGGTGGCCCGGGGCCTCGTGCCCTCGACCCAGGCCGCCAGCGGAATCGTGAGCAGTGGCGCCGCCGCCACGATCGGCTGCACGATCCCGGCCGGCGTGCTGCGGAGCGCCCATTGGAAGCACGTCACGCCCAGCACCGGGCCCGTGAGCGCGTTGCCCAGCACCCAGGGCCACGCCCGGCCCGGCGTGCGCGGACGCGGCGGCCGGCGCCGTGCCGACCCGAGCGCCAGCGCCAGCGCCGCCACCGCCAGCCCGCCCAGCGCCCGCTGATACGCCGCCGATCCCGGATCGACCTTCTCCTGCACCGCTAGCGCCACCGCAAAGGCCTTCCGGCTGATCACCGCGCCCACGCCCTGCCCGGCGGCGGACAAAAAAGCCCACGCCAGCCCCACGGCCCACTCCGCGGGCGACACGCGCGGCAGGCTGCGGGGCAGGAGACCGATCACGACCCCCGCCAGCGTGACCGCGGCGCAGGCCAGCTGCACCGGCGCGAGCCGCGTGCCAAGCCACGTCCATTCGACGCCCGCCGCGACCACGGCGGAAACACATTGCACGATCAGGGTTGAGAGGGACGAGCCGAGCCGCGGCAGCGATTGAAACATCGCCACGCCGCCGATCCCGAAACCCACGACCCCGCCCAGCACGAACCAGCCGAACGCCGCGCCGCCTACCCCGCGCCCCGCGAGATGGGCCCACGCCCCCAGCAGCCCGACCGCGACGAGCAGGCGGAAAAAATTCGCGCGCAGGCTGCCCAGCCGGTGCGCCGCCGCGTTCGCCAGCACCGGCGTGACCGCAAAAAACAGCAGCGTGCCCAGCGCCCCGATCACCGCCCACCCCCCGCTCTGCCGCCACCCAACGGCCCACCCCGCCACGACCGACTTGTCACGTAATACGTGACACTTTTCACGGGCGCGCCAGGAAGCGGACGGCGGTTGTCACGTAATACGTGACACGTATCCGGGGCCCGGAGTCGCCGAAGGGGCGCTAGCGTTTCCATGCGAAACCCAGCGTAAGCGCGCGGCCGGCGCCGGGAAGGAAGATCGTGGTGGCCGCGGGAGCGCGGGCGAGGTCCAGCACGCCCGCGGTGCTGGCGAGATGCGCGCGGGCGAGGAGATTGCGGCCGGCCAGGAACACCACCAACCGCTCCCCCACCCGCCAGCCGAACCGCGCATGGAGCAGGGTGTGACCACCGTAGGTCAGCCGGCCGGCGTGGTCGACCGACGTCCGGCCGGCCACCCACGTCGTCTCGATCGCGCCGAAGAAACCCCGTGGATGCTCGTAGGCGAGTTCGGCCATGCCCACGTGCGGGGGTGCGCCGGCGATGCGATTGCGCCCGTAGACCGCATCATCCTCGAAGACGAAGCGGCCCAGCGTGGAGGTGACCGCGAGCGAGAGCCCGTGCGGCCCGTCGTGCCATTGCCAGCGGAGCGATGTCTCGACGCCCTCGTGGAGCGTGGCGCCGGCGTTCACGGCCCCGCGCGGAAGGCCATTGGTATCGGCAAGCCGAAGAATCTCATCCCGCCACCCCCCGCGATACGCCGTCACGTTCCACGCCACCGGCCCCCGTCGCCCCTGCACCCCCAACTCGATCGTCGTCGCGTGCTGCGCCCGCAGTTCCCGGCTGCGCAGGCTCAGGTTTGGAAAAACACCCTGCACCGTCACCAGATCATCGAAGGAAGGCGGTTCGACGCCCCGGGAGACGCCGAGGCGCCACGCGAGGTCCGGGCGGGCGTGCCAGGTCACACCGGCGCGCGGCGACACATCCGCGAGGGAAAACGTCCGCGCCACGGTGACCGCGGAGCCCACCGCCGCCCAGCGGTCGTCGAGGGCCCGGCGGGCGTGCAGCGCGGTCAGGCCCACGCCGGCGGCGAGATCCGGCCGCAACCACACGAGGTCCTCCAGAGAAAGCGCCGCGGTGCGCGCGCGCGCGGCGAAGGCGCCGAAGCGCGCGCCCCGCGCCGCCCGGTCATTGAGGAAACGATCGACCGCGTTGGTGCCGGCGGAAAATGTCGCCCGCGCCAGGAATTGGTGCTCGCGGCCCGCCACCGCGATCCGGCGCGAGGCCGTGAGGTGCCCGGTGAGATCGTCGCTCGTCGCGTCGGTCTCGCCATTGGCCTGGAGTTGGAAGAAATCGTCGTGCAGCCGCAGCCACCCGACCCCCGCCGCGAAGGTGCCGGCCGGGGCGACCGACTTCACCTGCGCGGCGAAACGCGCGAGGCTGGAGTCACGCCGCGGCAGGTCGCGGCGGACGGCGGCGGTGACGGAGCGCGGACGCGCCAGAGCGTCGGCCAGGGTGAGCGGCCCGGGCACGTCGTAGTCGGCGGCGGCCAGGTAGGACGTCACCTCGAGCCGCGTCGTCGCCCCCAACGCCTGACTGAACCCGCTCACGAGGGCGCGCCGATCCTGCCGGCTATGTTCCCGCCAGCCGCGGGATCGGGCCAACGAGGTCGCGAGACTGGCGTCCGCCGCCGTGGCGGAAAATTGGGCGCGGGTCTGGCCGAAGTCGCCCCCCTCGAACCGGAACGAGGCCCCCGCGGGCGCGCCGGCGGGCGGAGCGACCGCATTGAGCACCCCACCGAGCACCGCCGGCGTCAGGGCCATGTGCAGGGTGCCCCGGTAGACCTCGACCCGCGCGAAGAGCAGCGGATCAAAGAGACCGCTGTGAAACGATCCGTCGGCCCGCGCCAGCGGCAGGCCATCCGCGAGCAGCGCCACGCCGCGGGCGGAGGGCGCGCTGTCCAGGCCCGAGCCGCGGATGGAGAGGCGCGGCGGTTCAAAGCCGCCGAAACTCTCCTGGAGCATCACCCCCGGCGTGCGCCGGAGCGCCTCGGCCAGCGTGCCGATGGCCCGCCCCGACCAGGCGGCCGCCGTCGCCACCGAGGTCGGACCCAGGATCGAGGCAAAGGAATCCTCGCGCGCGGAACGGAGGGACGGATCCACCGTCTCCTCCAACACCCAGGGCGGCAGTACGACCGGAGGCTCGGGAACCTCCGTCGCACCCAACCAACCAACCCCAGCTACCAACGCTCCCGCCAGGCAAAACAAAGACAAGCGGCGGGATGCCCCCACTCCACCGGCAGCCCTGAAATCGTGAAATCGGGCATCGGGTATCGGGCATCTGCAATCTCGGATTTTCCATCCGTCGCATTTTGGAACGAAAGACGTGATCGAAGAGCCCGACTGGTTTGCGATCCCAGATGCCAGATGGCTGATTCCCGATTTCAAGATTTCGGAAATCGGCGCGATCATGTACGATCCGGATCGATATTAGCAATTCGCCCAGCCGTGAATCATCGTTTGTAGAGCGGCCGGGCGGTGTAGCGGGTGTGGAGCAATTCGTGGGCGCGCGGGCCCAGCGGTTTGCCGAGGAAGTCGTCGTAGACGCGGATGACCTCCGGATTCTCGTGCGAGTGGCGCACGGCGCAGTCACGATCATCCTGATACAGCCCGGCGATGCGCTGCCGGCGGCGTTCGTTGTCGACCCCGTAGGGCTGGCCGCCGCCGCCGATGCAACCGCCGGGGCAGGCCATGACCTCGATGAAGTGGTACGGCGTCTCCGCCCCCGTCCGGCGTGCCGTGCGCACACGATCGAGCACGGCCTCGACGTTGGCGAGGCCATGGGCGACGGCGACGCGCACCTGCGCCCCGCCGACGTCGATCACGCCCTCCTTCACCCCCGCGAGCCCGCGGACCGCCTCGACCTCGACCTTGGCCAGCTTGCGCCCGGTGGCATAGAAATGCGCGGTGCGGACGGCGGCCTCCATGACCCCGCCGGTGGCGCCGAAAATCGTGCCCGCGCCGGAATAGTCACCGAGGATGGAGTCGGGCGCCCCGTCAGGCAGGTGAAGGAAATCGACGCCCGACTGCTTGATCATGCGGGCGAGTTCGCGGGTGGTGATCGCGATATCGACGTCCTTGTAGCCGGAGGCGTACATCTCCTCGGTGCGGGAGAGTTCGTACTTCTTGGCGGTGCAAGGCATGATGGAGACGACGAACACCTTCGCCGGATCGAAGCCGAGCTTCTCCGCGTAGTAGGTCTTGGCGAGCACGCCGAGCATCTGCTGGGGCGACTTGGCGGTGGAGAAGTTGTCGATGAAATCGTAGTGCCGCTTTTCCATGTGATCGGTCCACGACGGGCAGCAGGAGGTGATGAGCGGCAGGGCGCCGCGCTTGTGCACGAAGCGCTCGATGAACTCGCTCGCCTCCTCGACGATGGTGAGGTCGGCGGAAAAGTTGGTGTCGAAAACGGCGCGGAACCCCAGGCGCCGGAGCGCGGCGTAGAGTTTCTTCGTCAGGTTGGTGCCCGGGGGCAGCCCGAAGGCCTCGCCGACCGTGACGCGCACGGAGGGGGCGATCTGGACGACGCAAATGCGGTCGGGATCGTGCAACGCTTCCCAGACCTGCGGGGTCTCGTCGTTCTCGACGATGGCGCCGGTGGGACAGTGAGCGGAGCACTGGCCGCACTTGACGCACGGCGAATCCGCCAGGGTGATGTCACCCGCCGGGGCCATGCGCGTGTTGATGCCGCGATCGAGGAAGGACAGCGCCCACACGTTCTGCATCTCCTGGCATACCTGGACGCAGCGGCCGCACTTGATGCACTTCTCGAACTCGAGGATGATGGAGCCGGTGGAGCAGTCGGGCGCGACATCCTTCACGTAGCGCTTGATCGACTCCATCGGGATATTGAAGTCGGCGGCGAGGGTCTGCAGCTCGCATTCGCCGTTGCGGCCGCAGGTGAGGCAGGCCTGCGGGTGATTCGAGAGGATGAGCTCGAGGGTGGAACGGCGGACCTCGACGATCTCCCGATCGTGCGTGGTAATCTCCATCTTGTTTTCGAGCGGCGTGCAGCAGGCGCGGATGAGTTTGTTCCCCTTGCCATTGCGGACGATGCAGATGCCGCAGGCGGCGGTCGCGAGCAGGTCCTTGTGCTTGCAGAGCGTCGGAATCTTCACCTGCACCTCGCGGGCGGCGTCGAGGATGCTGGTGCCCTCGGGAACCTCGACCTCGATTTGGTTGATGCGTGCTTTGATCATAGCGGAGTCCGGTTAAGGGTTCGAGGTCGCGGGGGCTTCAGCCACCGCGGGGGAGGCTCGCTCGGCCGCCTTGGTCGAGGCGGCGCGGCTCACCTTCCGGGCGTAACTCGGCCCGCCCTCGATGAAGGCCTGGTACTCCTCGCCGAAATAACGCAGGGTGGAGAGCACCGGATTGGGGGCGGTCTGGCCCAGGCCGCACAACGAGGCCTTTTGCATTGCCTGGCAGATGCGCCGCACCAGCGCCAGATCGCCGGCGTTGCCGCGACCGCGCGAAATCCGATCGAGAATCTGCAGCAATTGGTAACCGCCGATGCGGCAGGGGGCGCATTTGCCGCACGATTCGTCGACGCAGAACTTCAGGTAGAACTTCGCGACCTCGACCATCGAGTCGGTCTGGTCCATGACCAGCATGCCGCCGGAACCCATGATGGAGCCGAGTTGTTGCAGGGTCTCGTAGCTGACGGGCGTGTCGAGATGCGGGGCGGGAATCACGCCGCCGGACGGACCGCCGGTCTGGACGGCCTTGAGCTCGCGGCCGTCGAGCACGCCGCCGCACACCTCGTGGATGATTTCGCGGAGGGTGGTGCCCATCGGCACCTCCACGAGCTGGGCGTTGCGGACCTTGCCGGTGACGGCGAAGACCTTGGTGCCCTTGGACGTCTCGGTGCCGAAGCCCGCGAACCACGCGCCGCCGTGGGTGAGGATGGCGGGCACGCAGGCGAGCGTCTCGACGTTGTTGATGGCGGTCGGCATCTCCCACAGGCCGCGCACCGAGGGGTAGGGCGGGCGCGGGCTCGGGCTGCCGCGCTTGCCCTCGATCGAGGCGATGAGGGCGGTCTCCTCGCCGCAGACGAAGGCGCCCGCGCCGAGGCGGATCTTGGCCTCGAAGGAAAAATCACTGCCGAGGATGTTGCGACCGAGCAGGCCGTGTTCGCGGGCCTGCTGGATCGCGCGATCGATGCGTTCGACGGCCCGGGGATATTCCGCCCGGATGTAGAAGTAGCCCTTGCTCGCGCCCATCGCGTAGGCGGCGATCATCATGCCCTCGAGCACCGAATGCGGATCGCTTTCGAGCACGCTCCGATCCATGAAGGCGCCCGGATCGCCCTCGTCGCCGTTGCAGATGACATAACGCTGCGGGGCGGGCTGGGCGCGCGTGAGCTGCCACTTCATCCAGGTGGGGAAACCGGCGCCACCCCGACCGCGCAGGCCGCTGGCCTTCATTTCGGCGATGACTTCCTCCGGCGTGCGGTCGAACAGCGCGCGCCGCAGGCCCTGGTAGCCCCCCGCGTGATGCACGGTGTCCTCGAGACTGTCGGGATCAACCTCGCCGCAGTTGCGCAGCACGATGCGCATCTGTTTGTCGGGGGTGGTCCAAAGCAAGTCATCAATCACCTTCCCGCCCGCGATGGATTCCGCGACGATGCGCGCGACATCCGGGGCGAGCACGTTGGCGTAGGTGACGGCCTCCGGCAGGAGCTGCACCACGGCACCTTCGTCATAGATGCCGAGGTCGAACGCCCGGACCACCTGCACTTGATCGGCGAGGCCGCGGCGCTTGAGCTCCTCGATGAAGGAGGACTGGAAAAACTCCGACTTGTTGCCCGCCTCGGGTCCGGTGTCGCGCACGAGCAATTGCGTGACGGTGGCGGTGAGGGCGACGCTGCGACGGCGCGTGGCGATGACATGGTCCTCCAGCAGACGGTGCCCGCGCACGTGCTCATCGAGGATCCGATCGACCAGCTCGGGAGTGATGCGGCCGTAGAGAATCCGCGGCATGCCGGCCACCTGGACCTCGACCACCGGATCGGCGAACGAGTAGCCGAAGGAGCCGGCCCGCCGCAGGGCGATCACCAGTCCGCGTTCGGCGCAGCCCTGAGTGAGGGCGGCATGGACGGTCTCCGCGCCGGCGGCGATGCCGCCGGTGTCGAGTTGCACCCGGATCCATTCAGCGGGGGTGCCGGGCGCGGTCGCGGCGATGGCCTCGAGGTCCTGACGGCTGAGGGTTTTCATGCGACCGCCTCCTTTTTCGTGCGCAGGCTGGCGAGATGGCCGGCGACTTCGGTGGTTTTCACGTGGCCGCAGGTCTTGCCATCCACCACCAGGGCCGGGGCCATGCCGCAGCAACCGATGCAGCGCACGGTGTCGAAGTGAATCTGCCGATCGGGGGTCGTCTGGCCCTCGGTGATGCCGAGTTGCGTGCGCAATTCGTTGATCAGGTCGCCGCTGCCCTTGAGGTAGCAGGCGGTGCCGTTGCAGACCGTGACGTTGTGCGCCCCGGGGGGCTGCAACTTGAAATAATGGTAGAAGGTGATGACCTCGTAGATCCGCGCCAGCCGCACCCCCAATTCACGCGAAAGCTCCATCGCGACTTCGCGCGGCACGTAGCCGTGCTGATTCTGAATCGCGTGCAGGATCATGATCAGGTTGCCCTCTTCATCCCGCCACTGGGTGACGTGCTGCTGCACATCACGCCGGAGGGTCGTGTCGAGCTGGCTGCGGATGCGCCGCAACCGTTCGAGCTTCACCTCCACGAGGCGGGAGACCTCGTCGGATACCTCCCGCGGCACAAAGCCGTGACGCTGTTTGAGATTTTCCAGCAGATCGAGCAGGGCCGCCTCATCGTTGGAGGCCAGCCCGACCGGGGACGCAGGTGCCGCAGTTTTCATGGCGGACTGAGCGTAACACGCGCCCGTCGCCGCCGCGTCGCGATCGTTGGCCAACCGTGCGCATGAATTGAGGAAACGGACTGGCCAAGAAATGCGGAGCCGCTGCGCGGATTGTGGCGCTGCGCGCTCCGGCGCGAGCTCCCGTCCCCGGTTGGGGCCGGCTCCCAGGCGCGCATCTCCGAGTTGACGATGGCGTTGAGCCCGGTCCTTCCCGTAGCGCCAGGCTGCGACTGGCGCCCGCCGGTCCGAGACGCGGCGCTACTCCCAGAGGCCGCACCGCCAAACGACAGATGCGCCCGGCTCCCCGGGCCGGCGGAACAACCGGGACCAAGCCTTCCCGGGGTCAGGGCGCCGCCGCCCCGAGCGCCGCCGCCAGCCCCTCGAGCTCGGTCTCGCTGAAGGGTTCGGTGCGCACCGCCGCCGCCGCGACACCCCCGTCGCGATCCTCCAGCGCCGCCCGCACGGTCGCCTCGTCGAGCGCGGCCCCGTCGCCCCCTGCCAACGTCCACAGGGCGTGCCGCCGCGCCCACGCCGGCCGCGCCGAATCCACCGCCACCTGCCGCAACGCCACCCGCGTTGGCGGATCCATCCGTTCGACGAGCAGGCGTTGCGCGGTGTCGCGCACCCAGCCGTTGGCGTCATCCAGTTTCGCCACCAACTCCAACCTCGTGGCCCGCCCCAGGCCGGCGTCGAACACCGCTTGGGGCGCACCCTCCGGCACGATGCGCCAGATCCGGCCGAGCCCGGTGCCCTCGGCCAGCCCGCGCGCCTCGATCTGCTGACGCAGGAAAGACGTCACATAAATCCGGTGCTGCAGGATGCCCCGGGAGAGATCGACGACGTAGAGCGCGCCGTCGGGGCCGTTGTAGAGATTGACCGGCCGGAAGCGCTCGTCGGTCGAGGTCAGAAACTCGGTCCCGGCGTAGGCATTCGCCCCCGTCAGCGCCCCGTTCGTATCCGTGATCTTAATTCGCTTGATCAGGTTGGCCGAAGGCTCGGGCACAAAGGCATCCCCGCGAAACTCCGGTGGGAACAGCGCGCCGCGGTACACCACCGGACCCGAGGCCGCGGTCATGGCCGTGATCCGGCCCTGGCCGTCGAGGGTCTTGTAGCCGCGGTTGACGCCCGGGGTCACCCGGCCGGGCCAGATACGCAGATTGGAGGGGACCACCGGCAGATTGACGCCGGCGGCGTTGAAGGCGGGGTTGCGCCGCGTATAGGCCGAGGGAATGGCGTCATGGCGCAGAGGGTCGCTGTTGCTGTTGTAGTAGAGGCGGCCGGCATCGTCCTGCGTGATGCCCCATTGCCCGCGGGTCACCGTCGCCTCCGACTCGAACCGGCCGGCGCCGAGCCAGCGCAACCGCGCCGTGTGGTTGGCGGAGTAAATCCAATTGTCCAGCGCCCACATCAGCCCGTTGGAGGTGTGCTCCGGACTCCGGATGCTCCCATAATTACTGGCGACCACCGTCTTTTCGTCGGCCACGCCATCACCGTTGGTGTCGCGCATGAACCACAGGTTCGGCGGCTCGGCCACCAACAGCCCGTCGCCGACGAGCGCGAGCGCCCGCGGCATCACCAATTTGTCCGCGAACACCGTGCGGCGATCGCAGCGGCCATCGCCGTCGGTATCCTCGAGCACGGCGATCATGCCGACGGGATCGCGTTCCCCCTTGCCGTCGACATCGAGCATGTAGCCGCGCATCTCCAGGACCCAGATCCGACCGTCGGGGCCGAACTGCATCGCGATGGGATCACCCACGAGCGGATCCGCCGCGACGAGTTCGATGCGAAAGCCCGGGGCGAGCCGGAAGCTCGCCCGCGCCTGCTCCGGCGTGAGGATGGGCGCGGGCGGCACCACGAAATCGGCGGGGAGCGCGGATTGGACTTCACCGCGCTTGTCGCCGTTCTGGGCGTAGAGCGGCAGCGCGACCCAGGCGAGCAGGAGGAAGGGGCGACAAAAGTGGGGCATGGGGACCGGTCGCGGAAGACGCACAGGTCGGGAAAAGGATGCAACGTAACCCGGGCGCGGCGGAGCCCGGGAAAGATCGGCCGGCGCCGCCCTTCCGCGGCGCTCCCGTCAGTACGACCCGCGGATCTGCGCCTCCACCTCGCGGGTGTAGAAGTCGGACAGGCGCGCATGCAGCTCCGGGCCGAGGGGCCGCAAGGCCGAGACCCGGGCATTGGCGCGCGCCTGTTGCGGATTTCTCGCCCCCGGAATGATCGCGCTCACCGTGTCGAGATCGAAGCACCAGCGCAGCGCCAGCTCGGGCAGGGACCGACCGGCCGGCACCATCAGCTTGAGCGCGTCGGCGAGGTCCACGCCCTTTTCGAACGGCAACCCGGCGAAGGTCTCGCCCACGTTGAACTGCTGGCCGTCGCGGTGGAACGTCCGGTGATCGTCCGCCGGAAACACGGTCGCCCGCGTGTAGTGGCCGGCGAGCAAGCCGTAGACATCCGCGGTGTCGAGCAGGGTCGTGCCCGCCTCGCAGGCCGCCCGCAGCGTGGCCAGCGCGGTCTCGGCGGAAACCTCCCCCACCCGGCCCCGATTTGCCACGTGCCGAGCCCGACTTCACCGACCGCGCGGCCGGTTCCTCCAAGAACCCGTGTATTCAGGCCCCCACCGTGGGGCCCTCCTCCGATCAGGCAAGCGCGACACGGCGCGGCGGCGCATCCGTCGTTTGGCGGTGATGCCTCTGGGAGTAGCGCCGCGTCTCTGACCGGCGGGCGCCAGTCGAAGACTGGCGCTACGGGAAGGACCGAACTTGACGCCACCGTTCAACTCGGAGATGCGCCCCCTGCCGCGGCGGCGTTTCAGGACGGCCCGATCCGGGGCAGCACCGTCTGCTCCAAATCGATCAACGCCTGCAACTCGGCCAGGGCAGTCCGCGCGTCCAGGGCGAGCAGGAATTCCCAGGCGGCGAGCACCCGCCGGTAGAAGAGCGCGCGCTCCGCCGCCGTCCGGCTACCGAGAGTCGAGGGGGCGTCTTCCGCGAACACCGGGCCGGGACCGATCCGTGCGGCGGCCGCCCGCAGGGCCGGGTCGCCCGCCCCCGCGCCCCAGGCGATGATGCGGGCCCGGCGTTCCACGCCCCAGCGGGCCACCGCCTCCGCGCGGGCCGGATCGAGTCGGGCCGGCTGGTCGTAACCGGACTCCCAGTACAGCTCGTTCAGCAATGCGTCGCTGTCGCCGCGCGCGAACATGAAATTGCCGCCTTCGTCCTCGAGCTTCAGCAGGTGCCGCTCGAAATCCAGGGCGGGGCCCGCGAGGCCTTTGACGCGGCCCGCCAGCACCGCCGCCTTCCAGGCGGGCCGGAGCGTGTCGTTCCAGGCCCGGCGCGCTTCACCGGCGCGGCCCCGCTGTCCGCCCCGGCTCGCTCCGCGGCCCTCCCCGCGGGGCCGGATCACCTGCTCGAGGTCGCGCCGTCCGCCGGTCGTGAGCAACTCGCGCGCCTCCGGCGCCTGCTCGCCCATGCGGGCCAGAAAACGGCCGTACTGCTCCTGCCGCGCCCGCAAGACGGGATCCGCGGCGACCACCCGTCCCGTGTCGACCGCATGCTGGTAGGCGGCGACGGCCCGCCGGGTGCGCTCCGTCACCGCCAGCGTGGTCGCGAGCCGCGTTTCGATCAGGCGCGCCCAGGCCGCGAGGTAGTGCTCCGAGGTCGACCGCGGCTTGTCGACGGTCTGATCGATCAACACCGCCGCCTCGTGGGCCTCGGCCAGGGAGTGGGCCGCCAAGCCTTTCCGATCGCCGGTCACGAGATCACGGCCTAGCAGGCTTTCCGGCAGGAAGCGTTCGTAACCCGCCCAGTATTCCGGAGCGGGATCCGCGTCGCACCCTGCCGCGAGCGAGGCCGCATCGGTCGCGGTGAAGCCCGCGGCGCGCAGCCGCAGGCCCGGGCCGCGCGCCGGCACCCAGTCCGGCACCGACGAAAACCACTCGCGGGGCGGCGTCATTTCGGCCGCAACCGCCAAATCGTGGAAGCCGCCGGAATGACATTGGGTCATGCAAAAGACCACGCGCCCCCGCCCCAGGCCGGCCGCGAGCACCTGGCGCAACTCGGCGACCCCCAGGACCTCCTTGTTGTCGGTGAACCAGCCGCCGCGCCGCCCCCGCTTGAGCTGCCACATCGTGATCGCGCTCTCGCGTTTTTCGCCGCGACCGAAGAGCTCGCCATGGTCGCCGACAAACAGGAAGAGGGTGCCGCCCTGCCGCACCGTCGGCAGCACCTCCTCGCGCAGGGCCCGCAGGAAACTTTCCTTCGTCGCGGGCCGGTTCCCGGGCAGGAACCCGGGCAGCCACGACTGGAGCACCAGCCCGTCGCGCTTCACCTCGCGGCGCGCATCGGCCAGGATCGGGGCGGCCCCCGTCCGGTTGCCAATGCCGAAGAAGCTCCACGCGGGCTCGCCCGGCCGGTCCCGCTGAAACGAGTCGGCCACCGCGCGCGCCTGGAGGTACTGCGAGTAATTGTTGGAGAGCGGCGTGCCCCCGCCCGAGAGGAGCACGTAAGCGTGGCGCGCCGGTGGCGATCCCACCGGAGTCAAATCCATCCCGGGCCCGACGCATCCGGCCAGGCCGAGCGTGAAGGCGAGTGCGATCCCGGCACCCCGGCGAACCTGGTTACGGACCCCCGGCCTCACGAATCAAGCCCGAGGAGTTTGCGCACGAGCGGCTCGAGCCTTTCGCCCCGGGCCTCGGTTTCGACCACCCGGCCCGATTTATCGAGCAGGAACATCGCCGGAATGGACCGGATCTCGTACTGCCGGCCAAACGCGTTGTCCCAATAATTGCCGTCAAAGTGCTGCGGCCAGGGCATGCCCTTCTCCCGCGTAAACTCCAGCAGCTTCACCTTGGCCCGGGCCTTCTTCGCGCTGGCCTCCTCCGGCCCGTCCTGGGCCTTGCCCGCGTTCCGCGGATTCCGGAGCGCCGCCTCGTCGACCACCCCGGCGTTCTCAAACGCGATGCCGACGACCTCGAAGCCCTGGTCGTGGTAGGCCCCGTAGACCCGCGTGAGGTTCGGCAGCTCGCGCAGACAGGGTCCGCACCACGTGGCCCAAAAGTCGATCAGCACCACCTTGCCGCGCAGCGCCGCCAGATCCACGGCGCGGCCATCGGCGGCGGTGAACTTCATTTCCAGTGGCTTGGTGCGCAATTGCGCCAACCGCAGCGCGGCCCCGGCCGGCCCGGCGATCGCGGGGTCGGCCGACGCCGCCAGTTTTTCCAACTGCGCTTCACCGGCCGCCGGATCGGTGCGGACGATCAGGTTGGCATAGCCGACCTCGAGCGCCCCGACGGACGGCGACCGCGGAAAGCGCGCCGCCAGCGCATCAAGCCGGGCACGGACAACGGCAGGGTCGGGGGTGGTCGCCGCCATCTGGCGGTCGAGTTCCGTCGCCGCCCCGGCGGCGAGGATGCCCTCGCGGGCGGCGTCGGGCAGGTCGGGCCGCGCGAGGGCGGCCGTGATGCGCTCGTCATAGGCTTTCAGATACGCGGGACGGGCGGCCTCGGGCAGGAGGGGCGCGATCCCGACCAGGGCCGGCAGGAGGCCCCGCGTGCGGGGATCCTCGGGAAAGCCGAGGAAGAAGGCGAAGCCGGCCGCCAGCGCCTGGTCGCCCTCCGGCGTGCGGGTGAGGATCGCCGCGCGCGCCGCTTCAAACGCCTGATCGGCGGTGGGGCTGCCGGCGGCGGCGGCCAGCGGCGCAGTGACCACCCCGCCGAGGATGGCGGTCAGGGCGAAAAGGCGGAAACAACGGGGAAGAATCATGGTGAAGAGAGGGGCTGGAATCGGGCGTTACCACAGGGTGCAGGGCCCGCGGAGTCAAACTGATGGCGCGCCCCGGCCCCGGGGGCCCATCGGGTTGACGGTGGCATTGAGCGAGGTCCTCCCCGTCGCGCCGGTCAGAGACGCGGCGCTACTCCCCGAGTCATCACCGCCAAAGGACCGAGGCGCCCGCCGCAAGGCCTCGCGGTTCGCAGGGAGAGAGGGGTGCATCTCCGAGTTGACGCCGGTGGAACGGAAGGGAGCGCAGGCACTCCTGCCTGCAGCCCGGCGCAAAGGCGGGCAGGAGTGCCCGCGCTCCCTTGGGCGCAGCGCGGGAGCTCCCGTGGTGGCGTCATCTCGGAGATGCACCCGGGAGAGAGATGCGCCCGCCCGCGGAGTGGACAAGGCGACGCCATTCCCCCAGCCTGCCGGCACGCTTCACCGCGATTCCGCCTCCCGGTCCCGTTCCTCCTGCTCCCCTTTTCATCATGAAAACTCCCCGCCGCCAATTTCTCAAAGACTACGCGCTTGGCCTCAGTGGCGTCCTGCTGGGCGTCCGCACCCTCACCGCCGCCCCTGCGCCCGTGCCGCGCTGCGATCCTTTCGCCACCGTTAAACTCGGCCGGACCCAGCTCAAGGTCTCCCGCTTCTGCCTCGGCACCGGCATGAAGGGCGGCAAGCGCCAGTCGAACCACTCCCGGATGGGCCCGGAGAAGTTTGAGGCCCTGCTACGGGGCGCCCATGAGCGCGGCGTGCGTTTGTTCGATCTCGCCGACCTCTACGGTACGCATCCCTTCGTCATGCCGGCCCTGCGCGGCCTGCCCCGCGACCAATTTCAGATCACGACCAAGATTTGGTTCCGGCCCGGCGGCATCCCGGAACCCGAACGGCCCGATGCCGACGTCGTCGTGGCCCGGTTCCTCAAGGAACTCAAAACCGACTACATCGATCTGCTGCTGCTGCACTGCGTCGTCACGCCAAACTGGCCCCAGGAACTCGCCCGGCAGATGGAGATCATCGCGAAGCTGAAGGAGAAGGGTGTGGTCCGCGCCCACGGCGTGTCATGCCACTCGTTGGTCGCGCTCGAGGCGGCGGTGACGGAGCCCTGGGTCGACTCCGTTCACACCCGGATCAATCCCTATGGCATGAGCATGGACGGCCCGCCGGACAAGGTGGTGCCGGTGCTGCAGCGGCTGCACGCCGCCGGCAAGGGCGTGGTGGGCATGAAGATTGTCGGCGAAGGTCGCCTGCGGGATCAGCCGGAAAAACGCAGCGAATCCGTGCGCTTCTCCCTCGGGCTCGGCTGCGTCGACGTGCTCAACGTCGGCTGCGAGTCGATCGCGGAGATCGACGATCTCGCCGGACGCATCCGCGAGGTGCCGTCGCCGGCGTGAGCGGGCCCGCCGGCCATCTTCATGTCTGGTCCGGGGAGCGCACCCGTCCCGGGTGCCGGCGGGACGCCGGCGCTCGCCGGACCATTGCTCCGCTCCAACGACGTTCCGATGCCGGAGCAGGCTCCGGGGTATCCGACCCATTGCGCATGAACCCGCCGCCGCTAAAACGCACGGCTTGATTGTCGCCACGCTCCACTTCCGCCCTTTCTCTCCCAACCCCGGCTCAGCCGTAGAAATTCAGTCGAGGTGGAGCGGCTTGACCCCAAGACGCTCGACGTGAGAGCGAACGCCCGAAGGCGCGTTGGGGTCAACGCGCCCCACCGTTCAGTGGTTTCCTGCTCACGGCTGAAACGCCCTCCGATTGAATCGTTACGGCTCAGGGTCAAAGACTGGTCCCAGCCGCCCCCACCTCTCTCCAGGAGCGCCCCGAAGCCGATCAAAGCCTGCAAGCACGCCACGCGTGCCGCCCTCCCCTCGCACGAGGAGGCCGGGGCCGAGGCCGCTTCGCCCAAAGTCGCCTCGGGACCGACGCCCGCCTCCTCTTGGTCGAACCGATTTTTTTGGCCGCGCGATCTCTGGATTCCAATTCCCGCCGGTTACCTGACTGTCGCATTGGACCATCGAGTCGAGGCAAGCAGTCGCATTCGTAAAGAATTCGAAAAGGGCATCAGCAACCTTGCTTCCGTTCGCAAACCGCACCCCTTCCCCGTGAAGCCGGGCCAACAGATCGCCGTCCGCGTCATCAGCCAGTTCGGCGAGGAAACGACGAAGGTCCTGGACGTACCGTGAACCTCACCGTCCCCCAGACCTATGCCGAGTTGCGCCGCGGCGTGGAGACGGCGTTGCTCACCGGTCAGCGCGACATCGAACAGGCCAAGGTTCGGACCTACCACGACACCGGCTGGCTCATCCACGAGCTCCTGCGACTCCACCAAGCCCGACAAATACGACCGGTATCCGGCGGATGTCTTCTTTCCAGTGGCCGGAGATCCTGCGACCGCCTCGGGACCGACGGAACGCTTCCTGAATAACGCGCGGCTCTCCCACGGTCACGCCGTGCGCAAGGACCGCTGGCAATTCCGGGACGGGGAACCGGACCTCTTGTGACCGCGAGTCCGGGGGCTCCGACTCGCTCCTCTCCTCAGACGGCGTGCGGCAGCCTAACGCGACTCCGCCGGCAACACCTGCACCGGGCGGGCGGCCTCCTCCGGCATCGGCGCGCGGTTGCTCGTGGTCCCCGGCCGGCCGTACCAATAGGCGGCGGCGGCGTAATCGATGCGGCATTCCTTCGAGTGCCAGATTTCCATGTCGACCTGCAGCGAGGGGCCAAAGGGCATGGCATCCAGGGCCCGCACCCGGGTCTCGGTGTTATAGCCGAGGGTGTCCGGCTTCGCGACCGCCGGCGCCGGCCGGCGCTGATTATAGGGCCCCACCCGCACCTGGGCGTGAAAAGGATGTTCATAGAAACCCCGGTTCATTCCGCCCCAGGAATAGCCGTAATAATCCTCGGTGCCGGTGCCGAACTGGCTCGGAAACTTCTCCCCATCGACGTAGATCTTGGCGTCGCCTTCGCCCCACCACTGCGGAACCGGATTCCACAACGTGAGCGTGTCACCCACATAGACGCCCTGCCCCTGCAACGTGACATAGTTCCAGTCGGACCGCGGCTGGACCGGGAGGGAGGCCTGCTGGCGCCACGTGGCATGGAAAACCATCGAGCGCTCATCCCAGTTCCAAGCGTCCACCGCGGCCGCCAGGTTGAACTTCACCGGCTGGGCGCCGAGATTGTGCAGGATGACCCGCGCGGTGCGCTGGTAGGGCATCACCCAGCGGCAGCGCAAACCGCCCTGCCGATCCACGGTGCGATACCAATCCTGAAACGGGTTGAAGCCCACGCCGGTGCCGAAAAATTCCCCGACCGGACACCACACCGTCTCCTGGCCGTCGAACGCGATCCGCAGCACCAGCGACCGCAGGGCCTGCGGCGCCAGGGTCGGGTCCAGCTGCAACGACAACGCGCGCACCGCTCCCGGGCCGGCGGGCAGGTCGAACCCCCGTTCCGCCCCCGCCGCCACCGCGCCCGCCAGCTTGACCCGCTTGGGGCCGTCGGGGTCCGCCGGATACAGCAAGGCCCGCCCCGTGGTTTCCATCAGGCCCCGCGCCGCCTCGCACTCCGCCAGGGTGAAGGTCCGCACGGGCGTGCCCGCGGCGTAGTCCCGGTAGTCGATGATGTAGTAAAAGGGCGGCGCATCGGTCGTGATCTTGCAGCTCTTCGCGTAGGGGATCGGCAGGAAGGAAACCGCCGAGGAAAGCGACGCGTGTCCCAGGGGCGGCGGCACGAGTGAGGTGCCGTTGAACAAATCGATCATGTGCCCCGCGATGACCGGCTGCTCCGCGCCATCCAGATAGACGTGCAGGCGGGTCTTCACGTCTGACTTCCGGCCGGGGGCGATCCGCTGATCCGGCATCCAGAGGCGCACGATCGCGCCGGGGCGATCGTGTTCGAACAGCACCCATTCTTTGCGACCACCCTTCTCGTCCACGCGGATGAAGTGACCCTGGTCGCGGTTGGCAAACCAGCCGACCGGATCCGCGGGAGTCTTCGAGGCGCGGTTGTAACTACTCTGGCTGCGCAACCGGTAATCGATCGCGGGCAGGCGGGCCAGCGCCGCGCGATCGGTCATGTCGCCCAGCAGCGACGTGAGGCTGACTGCGGCCGGACGCACCTGGCCGAGGCCCGCATCGACCAGCGCGCGCCGACGGTTGCCGCCCACCTTGGCGTGGACCGCGATCACGTTGCGGCCCACCCGCAAGGCGGCTTGGGCCTCGGGTAGAATTTCATAGTCATCGTAACCGCGCTCACTGCCGGTCCGCCGGACCGCCAACGCTCCGTTGAGGAAAACCTCGCACTCGCCGGTGTGCGTGAGGTGCACCTGCACGCTGCCAGTCACCGGCGCTTTCAACTCAAAGTCGCGGCGCAGCCAGATCTCGGGCGTGTCCCACTTCGTCGCGATGCTCGCTCCCGGCGTGCCGGCCAGCCCGAAGCCCGCCAGCCCCTGCGACCACGACGTATCGGTGAAAACGGGCGCGGCCCAATCCGCCGTCGGTGGGGTCGTGGCGTAGCGCCACAGGCCCGGAGCGGTGTCGGCCGCGGAAACGACAACGGTGATCGCCGGGCGCGCGGGCATCGGGGCCCAGCCCGCGGCCTTGGTCTGATCCCGGCCGGCATATTTTTGCCAGACGGCGCGGTCGTAGAGCAATTGCGCAAACACCCCGCCGACGACCGGCCGGGCGGTGAAGCCGCGCTTCTTGGCGGTGTCGGTGAAATACCAGTCGGTCAGCGGCGAGCGATCGGGCGTCGCGTTCAGGAATCGAATCACCGGATCGACCAGCGCCTCGAAGTCGGCGCGATTTTGCGTGAGGGTCGCGGTCCAGGTGATCCAGTCGAGCTTCGTGTAGGTCTGCCGGTTGTCGAGCGGGAGGCCGTAGGGTTGTTGGTTCCGGCGGTAGTAGGCCATTTCCTTCCGTCGCACGGCCTCGGGGAAGAGGTCCAGCCCGAGGATGCGATCCCAGATCAAGTTGTATTTCTGGCTCCAGGTGCCGGGCTTGTCGAAGGCGAGGCGGAAGTGGTCGCCATCATCGGCCTCCTTGACCCAGCGCTGGGCGAATTGGCGGGCGAGCGCGAAGTAGGCGTCGGCGGTGGCCTGGTCCCCGCGCAGCTCGCAGAGCCGCGCGAAGGCGCCCAGGCCGCAAATGGCCTTCACACTGAGGTTGATGTTGTGCGCCAGGTGGCCGGCGAAATCGTCCGTGCACAATTGGTTTTCCGGATCGAAGCCCTTGGCCTTCAGATACCCGGCCCATTGCTCGAGTTGCTGCCAGTAAAGGCCGGCGAAATTCGCGTTGCCCTCCATCTGCGCCACGGCCCCGAAGAGCAGGAGCAGATTGCCGCTTTCCTCCACGGGCATCTGGTTGTTCTCGCCGAGCTCACCGTCGCCATAAACCTGCCCGTTCGCCTTCGGATAGGTGCCGAGATCGTGGGGCGCGAAGGGGAACTTCCAGCGCGGACTCGCCGCGTAGTTCATGAACGGCACGATAAACGACTTCGCCAGCGAGGGGCCGAAGAGCAGGAACTGCGGCGCCATCGGGTAGAACACATCCGAAGTGGCGATGCAGCCGTTGGAGTGGTTTTCCTTGCTGAATTGGAGCGGCTGGCCGTTGGCGTCAGCGGCGAACTTGCCCGCGGCGAAGCACTGGCGGTAGGCGAGCGCGGCGAGTTGCGCGTAGTTTTCGCCGCCCGCCCGCGTGAGGTCCGCCATCAACTCCTCATCGAAGCGGGCACACCGCTGCTGCAGCGCCGGGTAGTCGCGCGCGGCCGCCTGAAGCAGATCGATCGCCTCCCAGCCGTGGCGACGCCAATACGGCCGCAGGTTTTGCTTCGCGTACTGGATCGAGAAGAGATCGTCGTAGGCGAGGATCAGCCAGCGCGACACCGGCGCAGCGGCCACTTTCCCCAAGGGCAGGTGCGCCGCCAGCACGATCGCCTCCGCCGCGCCGTCTGGCGGAGGGACGGAAGCCGCCCTGGCCCCGGAGGCAAAGTCCGCGACCGCGGTGGCCCGCGCCCTCGGCGCAACGGTGCCGGCCGAGGTCGGCAGCGCCGCGTATAGATAGCCCCAGTCGATCCGCAAGTCGTCGCCCTTCTTGTCCAGGACCGCCTGATCCTTCGCGCCCAGCCTGGCGACCCGCAGATCGCCGTTGACCGTGGGGGCCGCGCAGACCACCGGCTCGGCCGGCAGGTTCACCGCCAACTCCGCGCCCGCATCAAAGTAGACGGAGACCTCGTGGACTTTCCCGTCCGTCGCCCTGGCCTCCCAGGTCACGTAGGTCACGGGCCGCGACAGGAGGTCGATGTCCTCTGGCAGCGCCGCCGTCATGAAGGTGAGCGTCAACCCCACCCCGCCGCCTTCAAACGTGTACAGCGTGCGGGTGGGCCGCACCGCGACGCTCTGCTGTGCCAGCGCCGGCACCCCGGCCGGGCTCGCTCCCATCACGCGAAAAACCTGGCCGTCGATCCGGATGAGGCTCGTGAGACGGTGCGGTTTGCCGGTCCAATGCGTCGTGTCGACGT
Organism: Opitutales bacterium; assembly: GCA_038249085.1. Taxonomy (GTDB): domain Bacteria; phylum Verrucomicrobiota; class Verrucomicrobiia; order Opitutales; family Opitutaceae; genus ER46. Next base: position 6,921 of record JBBRWR010000034.1, on the reverse strand, counting down.
CGGTGAGCCGGTCGGCGGAAGACCAGATGCTGAAATACGGGTCGCAGGCGACCAGCGGCACGGCAGGCGGCCGCAGCGCGGGCGTGGACGCACCGCGGGCGGGCGGCGCCACCAAGGCGATCAGGCAGATGAGCGGCAAGTGCAACCCGGCTTGTCTGGGCAGTAGGTTCATGGCGGCAGGGGAAGGCGTTGTTCGAGGACTCGCACGACTCGGATGGATTGCCCGAGTCCGCACAGCGTGCGGCCCGGCCCGGGAGGGAGCAAGCGAACGCGCCGCGTTTCGCGGCCGAAACGACCCGGCCCTGAAACCACCCCCGCGCGGCAACCCGGACCGACGCGCGGGTCAGACTCGACCGCACGGGCGCATCTCGAAGTTGACGGTGGCGTTGAGCCCGGTCCTTCCCGTAGCGCCAGTCTGCGACTGGCGCCCGCCGGTCAGAGACGCGGCGCTACTCCCCGAGGCCTCACCGCCAAACAACCGATGCACCCCGATCGCGAGATCGATTCATTTCGATCTTGAGCGCCTGGAGCGGAGCCACGCAGGCTGATCTTCCTGCCGCGGCAACCACAACCGAAGGTCTCCAGAAATCGTGAAAGCTGGCATCGGGCATCTAAAATCTCGGAATTTCCGATCCGAAGCGTTTCGGATCGGAAGCAATTACGTGCATCGCACCTGGCTTGAAATTCCCCGATGACCGATGGCTGATTTTCGATTTCAAGTTTCCCAAAATCGTCGCGAAATTGCACGAAGTTGATCGCTAGCAGCGCAACCATTCGATCCCCCTCTTCGCCTCGACCGCGGCCCAGCGCGGCCCGACGAGCAGCCGCCTTTCCCCACACCATGATCCCACCCCTCCGCTCCCGCTGCGGCGCCTATCTCGCCGCCGCCTTGCTCGCACCCGGCCTGCCCGCGCAGGTCGCTCCCTCCAGCGCCACCCTCCGCCCCGCCTCGCCCGCCGTGGACGAACCCGTGGCGCTCTCGCCCTTTGTCGTCATGGAATCCGAGGATCGCGGCTACGCCGCCACCTCCACCCTCGCCGGCACCCGCCTGCGCACGGACCTGCGCGACGTGGGCGCCGCCATCTCCGTCGTGACCGCCCAGTTCATGGCCGACACCGCGTCGACCAACGTGCGCGATTTGCTCATCTACACCACCAACACCGAGGCGGGCGGCTTCGAGGGCAACTTCTCCGGGGTGGACACCGGCAACAAGTTCTCCAGCGCCGAGGGCACGCTGCAAAGCCCCCAGAATTCGACGCGCGTGCGCGGCCTCGCCGGAGCGGATCTCACCCGGGATTTCTTCCTGACCAACATCCCGATGGATTCGTACAACACCGAGCGGGTCGACATCTCGCGCGGCGCCAACGCCATCCTCTTCGGCCTTGGCAGCCCCGCCGGCATCATCAACAACCAGCTCAAATCCGCCAACCTCCACCAGAACACGTTCTCCTACCAGCAGACCTGGGGGCGCTTCGACTCCCACCGGGAGGTCCTCGACGTCAACCAGTCGATCGTGAAGGGCATCCTGGGCGTCCGGGTGATCGCGCTCAACAAGGCGGAGAATTACCAGCAGCAACCCGCCTTCGAGGATGACCGCCGGATCTTTGCCGCCGTCAAATGGGAGCCACGGCTGTTCCGCCACGGCCTCACGCAGTTCCAGGTGAGCTTCGAGGGCGGCGGCACGACCTCGAACCGCCCGCGCCCGACGCCGCCGCAGGACGGCCTCTCGGTCTGGTACAACGTGCTCAACAAGGTGGCCATCGACCCGACCAACCCCACGGCGGTCACGAGCAATCCGCTCCTCTTCGCCCACCTCGGCGCCCCCGGCCGCTGGTTCGGCCAGATCGGGGCGGTGTTCACCGATCCCAATTCCGCCGTCCAGGGCGGCAACGGCGTGCCGGAGTTCATGATCAGCCGCGGGGGCGTGCCGTTCACCTCGATGTACGCCGTCGGCGCGTACGGCGCCCAGGGCAGCAACCCGAATTTCTTCCTCAACCAGCAATTCGCCCCCGCCGGCCAGGCCTACACCGGCCTCTGGCGCTACCAGGAACTGCGCGATCCCTCGATCTTCAATTTCTACGACACCCTGCTCGACGGTCCCAACAAGCGGGAGAGTTCCGATTTCCGCGCGCTCAACGCCACGTTCCGCCAGACGTTCTTCCGCGACCTCGTGGGCTTCGAGCTCGCCTACGACCGGCAGACCTACAGCCGCCAGAATTTCGGCGTGTTCGGCTATGACGCCTACACGATCTTCGTCGATATCAACCGCAAGCTCGTCGACGGCGCGACCAACCCCAACTTCGGCCGCCCCTACGTCGCCTCCGACTCGATCGGCAACAACTTCGCCGACACCACGCGCGAGGCCAAACGCGCCACCGCCTACGCCACGCTCGACCTGCGGCAGAAGGAGGGCTGGCTCCGGCACCTCGGCCGCCACGTGTTCACCGGGACCTACACCGATCAGAGCAGCGACAATTTCAACCGCAGTATCAACGGCTACTCATACGGTCTCGACGTCAACGCCTACGCCAACAACCCGACCGCCACGACCTACCCGGCGTATGCCGCCGTCCACTACCTCGGGCCCTCGATCGCCAACCTGAGCTCCCCCGCCGGCGCCCACCTTTCCGGCATCACCGCGCTCCACGTCCCCCAAGCGGGCGGCACCGCCCTGCTCTTCGACGCCCGCAGCAACCAGATGGTCCGCGTGCCCGTCACCACCATCAGCGCCGACGAACGCGACATCAGCAAACTCTACTCCGGCGCCTCCAAGAATTCCAACTCGACGAAGAGCAAGTCGGCCGTGTGGCAGGGGTACCTGTTCTCCGACAAACTCGTCGGCCTCGTGGGCTGGCGCGAGGACGAGTTCGATCTCCGCGATGCCGGCCCCGCCCGCCTCGCCTCGGGCACGGGGGAGACCGATCCCTACAACCCCGCGTGGACCCTGCCCTCCACGCCGACGATTTACGCCAAGGACTCCACGATCAGTTGGAGCGGCGTCCTCCACGCGCCCGATTTCGTGAAGCGCTGGCTCCCGCGCGGCACCGACTTGAGCCTCTCCTACAACCAGGCGCAGAACTTCCGCCCGTCGTCGACGATCGCCGATGTCTACGGCCGCCCCTTCGACCCGCCGTCGGGCAAGACCAAGGACCTCGGGCTCACGATTTCGGCGTTTGATCGTAAGCTCACGCTGCGCGTCAACCGCTACCGCACCACGCAGGCCAACGACAACGCGACGTTCTATAACACCTTCTGGCCGGGCAACGACGTCACTCGCGCCATGAACGGCCTGCGGGGCTCGAACGTGAGCGAGGTCGTCATCAACCGCTGGTTCGGCTTCAGCCCGACCGACCCGCGCTACCTGCCGCTGCGCGCCGGTCTCACCAATCCAGCCCAGGCCACCGTGCTCAACCCCGGCCTCACCGCCGCCGAGACGACCTTTCGCAACACGTGGTTCACCCAGCGCACGCGCGAGGAGTGGCTGCGACCCGTCGATCCGCTGCTCGCCTCGAGCTGGAATTTCACCCAGGCGGCCAACGGCGGCAATTGGAGCGCCACCCGCCCGCCCAATGTCGGCAACGTCGCCGACACCGTCTCCGAGGGCTGGGAGTTCGAGGGCACCCTCAACCCGACCAGCAATTGGCGCATCAGCTTCAACGCCGCCATGCAGCAGGCCCGGAAGGCCAACATCGGCGCCGACTTCTCCGAGTTCATCGCCCGCAACCTCCCGCTCTGGAAGGATGGCAACGGCCAGCTCGCCACCAACATTCGCGCCATGGAGGGCCTCGAGGACATTCTCTATTTCAACTCCTTCGGCACCTCCCAACTCGGCAATCTCGCGATCAACAACATGTACGTGCCGTACCTGAACGCCCTCGCCGCCGACGGCTCGCCCGTGCAGGAGCTGCGGCGCTGGCGCTGCAACGTCGTCACCAATTACGACTTTCGCTCCGGCCGCCTCCGGGGCTGGAGTGTCGGCGGGGCGGCCCGCTGGCAGGATCGCGTCGCGATCGGCTTCCCGCCCAAACAAAACGAAGCCGGGGCGTGGGTCTACGACGTCAGCAAGCCCTACTACGGCAGCGACCAGATCAATTACGACGCCTGGCTGCGCTACAGCCGGCGGATCCTTCGCGACAAGATCCGCTGGGGGGTGCAGTTCAACGTGCGCGACCTCTTCGGGAGCGACGACCTGATCGCCGTCACCGCCCAACCCAACGGCACCGTCGCCAGCGCCCGCATCCCGCAGCCCAACAAGTGGACGATTACGAACTCGTTTGAGTTTTGAGCCGGGGGAGCACCCGCCGGCGAGGGAGGCGCGCCCTTCGCCGGGCGCATCTGTCGTTTGGCGGCGATGCCTCTGGAAGTGGCGCCGCGTCTCTGACCGGCGGGACCCAGTCGAAGACTGGCGCTACGGGGAGGAACGAGCTCAATGCCACCGTCAACCGGGGGAGGCGCGCCCTTCGCCGGGCGCAATTCAGCCCGCTGGCGTAGCGTACTACTACCTGCCGAAAGGGCCGGATTCATGGCTTGCCGCGACACCTATCTTTACCATTTTTCTGACGGCCTCACCTGATCATCCTCCACCCACCAAGCCCACGCTTACGCCTCCCGCCGTGCCTCGTCCTTCTGCGCCTGTTTCTCCTGCCATCCATCCTGCCGGTGGACCCACCGCCGTCCCGCGCAAGGCCGGAGGGACGTCCTCGTCATCAGGTTTCACCCTCACGCAAGTGATGATGAGCATGGCGATCGGAAGCATCGTGATGGCCGCGGCCATCCCCAAGGTGAAGAAGTCCGAGCTCGAATCGCGCGCGACCATCGTCGTCTCCGACTTTCGCACCTTTGCGACCGCCTTTGAGGGTTATGCCCAGGAAAAGGGAACCTGGCCCGCCGAGTCCGCCCCGGGCGAAATCCCCCCTGAAATGGTGGGTCGGCTGAACGCGACCGGCTGGCAGCGCGTCACGCCCCTCGGCGGGCAGTACAATTGGGAAAACGACCAATTGCACCGCGGCGTGCGCTATCGCGCCGCCCTTTCGATCAGCGAAAGCGCCACCGCTCCGCTCGAGGTGAACGAGCAATTACTCCTGATGATCGACCGGCTGGTGGACGATGGAAACCTCTCCACCGGCAACTTCCGCACTGGCGTCAATAACGACGCCCTGTTTATCATTCAGCAATGAGTGCCGCGGATCCGACCTTCGAAGTCGTCCTGAAGCAGCTCGCGCCCGACGCGAAGCGGGCCGAACTCGACTATGGCGAGGCGGAACGCCCGGCGGTTTCCGCCCGGGAATTGCGCCTCCTGCTCCGCGCGGCGGAAAAGACCGCCGTGCAGGTGACCTATCCCCTGGCCCCCGAGGTGCGCATCACCACCCCGGCCGGGCGGTACGTGGTCCACCTCAAGGATGGCCGCCTGAACCTGGTCACCTGGTCCTCCGCCACCTCGCGCGGCGGCAACCCCACCGCGGACCAAATCTTCGCCCTCATCACCGGCCAGGAAATCCAGGACGACACCACGCCGGTGGACGCCGGCGGGCTTCCCGACAACGGCTCGGCCGGCTCCCGCTGGCGCTGGGCCACCGCCTCGGCGCTCGTGGTGGCCATCATCGGCATCAATTTCTACTCGGTGTGGAATTACCAGCAGCCCCCGGGCAATCTCGTCCCCCCGTTTCGCTTCCTGGAGCCGGAACCCGCCAAGCGCCTCCTCGAAAGCTCCGCCGGTTTCTACGAGACCGGTGGATCCCCGGGGGATCGCCGGTTGGAAATCAACCCCGACGGCCGCGTGGTGTGGATCAAGTTTGGGGCGGATCGCCGTGCCGTGGAACGTAAGGAACTGACCGCCCTGGGCGCCGAATCCGAGGGCCAGCGCGCCCTGTTCACCAATCGCAAGAGCCTGATCAAGGTGAAGGACCAGACCGCCCTCGTGCTGTTCGGCGACACCTACCTCCGCGTGCCAAAATAGAGCGCCCGGCGGGCGCGGCCGATCGCTGCGTAATATTACGCGTGATGAACCACAATCTCACCTCTTGCTTCCTGCTGACTCTGCGTTTCCCTTGAATCTCGTGGTCCATGAAGCACAAAAATCGGTGACTCTGTCCGATTTCCCTCCGTCTGAGAGAGAGGACCGCCTCCGGATTGAGCCGAGGGTGGCTGGGCATCCGTCGCACCGTGCCGCGACTTGGGTCCGGCGTCCCACTGCTCCCTTTCGCTCTCCGGCTGGCTTTAGCATCGTCGAAATCATGGTGGTCGTTACCATCATCAGCCTGCTCGGCGCCCTGGCCATGCCCAGGGTCAAGAAATTCCAAAACGCGGGCCGCGCTGCGGTCATCGCGTCCGATCTTCGCACCTTCGCCGCTGCCTTTGAATCCTATGCCAACGAGAACGGCGCTTTTCCCGCCGAGACCGCCGCCGGCGTCTTGCCGCCGGAGATGACCGATCGGCTCGGATCCTCGGGCTGGCTGCGGGTCACCCCGATCGGCGGACAATACAATTGGGAAAACAACCAGATGCACGGCGGCGTGCGCTACCGGGCCGCCCTTTCGATCAGTGAGACGGCCCTTGCTCCTCTCGAAGTGAACGCCGATATGCTGCAGGCGATCGACAACCTCATCGACGACGGCAACCTCGCCAAGGGCAACTTCCGCACCGGCGTCAACAACGACGCCCTGTATATCATCCTGCAATGAGTCCCGCGGACCCGACCTTCGATGTCGTCCTGAAGCAGCTCGCGCCCGACGCGAAGCGGGCTGAACTCGACTATGGCGAGGCGGAACGCCCGGCCGTTTCCGCCCGGGAATTGCGCCTCCTGCTCCGCGCGGCGGAAAAGACCGCCGTGCAGGTGACCTATCCCCTGGCCCCCGAGGTGCGCATCACCACCCCGGCCGGGCGGTACGAGGTCCACCTCAAGGATGGCCGCCTGAACCTGGT
>JBBRWR010000033.1:0-65485 GCA_038249085.1 Opitutales bacterium | reverse complement strand
GCGGGCGCCAGTCGCAGACTGGCGCGACGGGGAGGACCGGGCTCAATGCCACCGTCAACTCGGAGAGATGCGCCCGGCCAAGGCACGGCGGATTTTTGCACGGCGAACCGGCCCGAAAATGACTTGTCGGATCCCTCTTGTAGGAGCGGCTTTATGCCGCGATTCAGCGCGGGCGGATTTCCCTCGCGGCATAAAGCCGCTCCTACCGCGCGACCGACCGTGCAAAAAATCCGCCGTGCCGGCCAAGGGGCGTTGGGATAAAACGGCTTGTTCCAGCCGCGCGCACCGCGTATGCCCCAGCCTCCGTGTCAGCCCCTGCGTCCCCCAAAGTGGTCATCCGCGATTTGCGCAAGTCCTACGACGGCGTGGCGGCGGTGTGCGGGGTGAGCTTCACCATCGAACCGGGCGAGATCTTCGGTCTGCTCGGACCCAACGGCGCAGGCAAGACCACGACGGTCGAGTGCCTGGTCGGCCTGCGCGAGCCCGACGGCGGTGAAATCGAGGTGTGCGGGATCGACGCCCGCCGGCACCCGCAGGCGGTGAAGCAAAAAATCGGCGTCGCGCTGCAGACCACCTCGCTACCGGACAAGATCACGCCACGCGAGGCGCTGCGGCTCTTCGGGGCCTTCTACCGTGTGCGCGCCGACGGGGCGGAACTGCTGGAGCGATTTGGGCTGGTCGACAAAGCCGACGCCCCGGTCGACACCCTGTCGGGCGGTCAGCGCCAGCGCCTCGCCCTGGCCCTGGCGTTCGTGAACCGCCCCGAACTCGTGTTCCTCGACGAGCCCACCACCGGGCTGGATCCCCAGTCGCGCCGCGAGCTCCATGCCGCCATCGCCCGGATGAAACAGGATGGCTACACCGTGCTGTTCACCACCCACCACCTCGACGAGGCCGAGGCGTTGTGCGACCGCGTGGCCATCATCGATCGCGGCCGGATCGTGGCCACGGGGGCGCCCCGCGAATTGGTTGCCCAGTCGCCGGCGCGGCAAACCGTGACGTTGCGCACGGTGACTCCCCTGGACCCCGCGCGGGTTGCCACCCTGCCCGGCGTGCACGAATTGAGCGGGACCGACGGGGAGCTGCGGTTTCAAACGTCCAGCCCCACCGCTACGCTGGCGGCGCTGACCCAGTTGCTCGACGCCAGCCGCGTGGAACTGCGCGATCTGCACGTGCGCAAGGCGTCCCTTGAAGATGTGTTCCTGGTCCTGACGCGCTCCGCGGAAGAAGCCGGGGGGCCGACGCCATGAACGCCGTCCTGACCCATCTCGGTGTTTCGCTGCGGCTCCATTTCCGGAACAGGATGGCGCTGCTCTACGGCTACCTGTTTCCCCTGATCTTCCTCGTGGCATTCTGGGTGCTCTACCGGCACGAGCCGATCCCTCTGCTGAGGCATATGGGTGAATTGCTCACGGTGGCGGTGCTGGGCGGCGCCTGCTTCGGCCTGCCGACCACCCTGGTGGGCGAACGCGAGCGCGGCGTGTGGCGGCGTTACCGGCTCACCCCCGTGCCCACCTGGGTCATCGTGGCCAGCACGGTGCTCGCCCGTTACGTCATCATCCTCACCGCCGGCCTGCTGCAACTCGCCTTCGCCCTCGCCATCGGGATGACCCTGCCCGCGCATCCCTTCGACCTCTGGGTGGCGTTTACCCTCGTGTCGTTTGCCTTTATCGGGCTCGGGCTCGTGATTGCGACGCTCGCGGATAACGTACCCGCCGTGCAGGCGCTGGGGCAGTGCATCTTCCTCCCCATGCTGATCATCGGGGGAGTCGCCGTGCAACTCGCCGCCCTGCCCCTCTGGGCCCAGCACGTCTCGGCGTTCTTCCCCGGTCGCTACGCCGTCGAGGCCCTGCAAGCCGGCGTGAGTGGCCGCGGCCTCGCCGGCGCCCGGTTCAGCCTGCTCGCCCTCGGCCTCACGGGTTTGGCCGGCTGCCTCGCCGGGGCGAAGCTCTTCCGCTGGGACGCCCAACAACGCTTCACCGCCCTGCGCGGCAAATTCTGGCTGGCCCCCGCCGTGGCGGCCTGGATGGCCGTCGGGGCAATCGCCGAAGGGCGCGGTCGCATCGCGATTGCCGCCGATGCGCCGCCCGCCACCCCGCGGCCCGCGGCCACCCCCGCCCCCACCCTTGCGCCCAAGCCGGTGCCGGTCCCCGTGGTCGTGCCGCCGCCCGTCGTGGCGCCGGCGCCTCCCCCACCGCCGCCGAAGCCCGAACCCGTCTGGGCGAAAATCACCGCCAAGGACTGGGACGGGCTGAACTACAACGTGCCGCCCGACCACGGCATCGTCTCGCCGATGTCGGCGCCGGACGAGGAACCGGAGGACTTTCTGCGGGAGGAAGTCAACAAGGTGCGCGACCGGATCCCCACCTGGGCCCCTGGCACCGAAGGCGACGACCTGTACTGCATCCGCAACCTCCTCTACATCGCCGCGGTGCCCGACGCGATCCAGCTCCCGGTCGAGCGCTACCTCCCGCGCGTCGTGTATCAGCACCTGACGGACAGCTACCCCAGGGAAAAACTGACCCAGATCCTCACCTACATTGTGCTGCACCCGCTGGAGGGCCCGGTGATCGACGACGTCTCCGACCTGGGCATCGAGGGCGCCGCCGGCGATCCCATGGTGGTCCGCGAGCGCGCCTATCTTTACGCGATCAAGTTCATCGCCCGCCTCACCGGCAGGATCGAGGAGTAAAGAACCCCGGCGCAAGCTCAGGGGTATCGGACCCATTGCGAATGATCCGCGTCTGATTTTGCTGTTCTCTCCGGGCCGCCCTCGTCTTTCATCGTTCCCGGCCCTGCCTCCGCTTCGCGCCCCCTGACCCTCCATGAAAACTCCTCCCCCAACCACCCCCCGCGGGTCGCTCTTCACGATGATGACCCTCGAGTTCTTCATCTGGGGCGCCTGGTTGCCCCTGATCTTCGGCTACCTGCCGAGCCTCGGCTTCACCCCGGGGCAGCAGGCTTGGATTCTCAACGCCTTCCCGCTCGCCGCCATCGTGGGCATGTTTTTCAGCAACCAGTTCGCGGATCGCCATTTTGCCGCGGAGAAGTTCCTCGCCTTTTCCCACCTGGTCGGCGGCCTGGCGATTCTCGGCTGCGGGTTCACCAAGAGCTTCTGGCCCTTCTTCATCCTGATGCTTGTGCACTGCGTGCTCTACGTGCCGACCATCTCGATCACCAACTCCATCGCCTTTGCCAGCATGAAGAATCCCGAGAAGGAATTCGGCCTCGTCCGCATGGGCGGCACCATCGGGTGGATCCTCGCGGCTTGGCCGTTCACTTTTATTTTGGTGGACTGGGCGAAGGTCGATGCGGCCCACGCGACCGGCCTCATCGACTGGCTGGGCGCCGTGTTGAATTCGGGCCTGACCGGTGACGCCCTCAAGAATGCCACCCGCTACACCTTTGTCGTGGCGGGGGTGGCATCGCTGCTGCTCGCGGCGTTCAGTTTCACCCTGCCGCACACTCCGCCCAAACCGGCCGGTGAAGGCGGGGCCGAGAAGCTCGCGTGGCTCGAGGCGCTGAAACTGCTCAAGCATCCCTTTGTGCTGGTGCTGTGGCTCGTGACCCTCGTCGACTCCTTCGTCCACAACTGTTATTTCAACTGGACGGGCGTCTTCCTCGGCACCGCGCGCGAAGCCGGCGGCGTCGGCATCGCCGGCAACTGGATCATGCCGGTCATGAGCATCGGCCAGATCGCGGAGATCCTCACCATGTTCGTGCTCGGGGCGACGCTCAAGCGGTTCGGCTGGCGCACCACGATGATCGTGGGCATCCTCGGCCACGCCGCGCGGTTCGCCGTCTACGCGTTCTTCCCGCAAAGCGCGGCGATGATCATCGCCGTCCAGGTGCTCCACGGCATCTGCTACGCGTTCTTCTTCGCCACGGTCTACATCTTTGTCGACGCCTACTTCCCGAAGGACATCCGCTCCAGCGCGCAGGGCCTGTTCAACGTGATGATCCTCGGCCTCGGTGCCCTCCTCGCCAACTCGATTTGCCCCTGGCTGATCCAAAGCGTCTACACCGCCAAGGAGGTCACCGACTTCCGCGGGTTGTTTCTGGTGCCGTTGCTCGCCGCCTCGGTCGCGGCCGTCGCCCTAGCCCTCTTCTTCCACCCGCCCAAGACCGCGACGGCGGTTGCGGGCGGCGCGGCGGCGCCACACTGAGATCGTTTTTGTGGGCGGGGTGCCCCACCCCGCGAGAATCCCTACCCGGAAACTACCACCGAGGGAATTAGGGCATCGTGAAATCTGTCATCGGTCATCTGGAATCTGTCATGCGGAAATACCCAACGAAGTTTCCCAATTTTCAGATGCCCGCTGCCAGTTGCCCGATTTCAAGATCGTCCAAATCTCGCGGCGGACTCGATCCTTTTTTGCCCATGAAGTTTCCTCCCTTTCTCCGCCCCGCCCTGCTCGGCACCCTGCTCGGCCTGGCCACGCTGCGGGCCGACCGCATCGTCCTCGTCGCCGGCGGAACCGAGCCTCACACCGGCATTCCGGCGACCCGCGCCGCCCTCAAGGAGCCGTTTGGCGTCGGTTTCGACGCGCGGGGCAACCTGTTTATCATCGAGATGGCGTCGGGCAACCGTCTCCTGAAGGTGGATGCGGCAGGCCTCCTCACCCACGTGGCCGGGCAGGGTTCACCCGGCGACTCGGGCGACGGCGGCCCTCCCCTCGCCGCCCAATTCCGCGGGCCGCACCACCTCGCCGTACTGCCCGACGGCGACGTGCTGGTGGCAGACACGTGGAACGGTCGCGTGCGCCGCATGCGCTGGTCGGGCGACACGGTGGAAAGCGTGCCGGGATTCAGCGTGCCGGCGGAGCAGGCCCGCGGTTTCGGACCGTACTGCATCGCCCTCGATGCCGCCGGCTCGCAACTGTACGTGGCGGACCTCCACCGCATCCACGCCGTCGACGTCAAGACGGGGCGGGCGCGCGTCGTCGCGGGCAACGGCCGGAAAGGGGTTCCACCCGACGGGGCGGACGCGGTCACCGCTCCGCTGGTTGACCCGCGGGCCGTGGCCGTCGATCACCAGGGCAACGTCTACATTCTCGAGCGCGGAGGTCACGCGCTCCGGGTGGTCGACCGCGCGGGGAAGATCCGCACGGTCGTGAATGCCTCCGGTCAGAAGGGCGCCACCGGGGATGGCGGCGACGCCCTGGCGGCGAGGTTGAACGGGCCGAAGCATCTCTGCGTCGATCGCGACGACAACGTCATCATCGCCGACGCCGAGAATAATCTCATTCGCAAATACGTGCCCGCCACGGGCCGGATCCTGCGGGTCGCCGGCACGGGCCGCAAAGGCGCCGCCGGGCTGGGCGGCCCACCCGATCAATGCGAACTCAATCGCCCCCATGGCGTCACCGTCCATGCCGACGGCACCCTCTACATCACCGACAGCTACAACAACCGGATCTTGAAAATCGTGCGCTGAACCTGACCCACCCCGGAACCAACCGATTCCTGGCGCGGCCACGGCCAGGGGCGCTCCGCGGAACTCGGGCACCGACTCGGGAAGGGCGTTCTTCCCAGCGGCCGCACGGCGGATTTTGCACGGCGAACCGGCCCGAAAATGGCTCGTCGGATCCCTTTTGTAGGATCGGCTTTATGCCGCGATTCAGCGCGGGCGGATTTCCATCGCGGCATAAAGCCGCTCCTACCGCGCGACCGACCGTGCAGCAATCCGCCGCCGCGGCGGAACGCCCGCGACCGCACCATTGCGCTGCGGGAAATCGCTCCTACACTCATCCTGCCATGATTGATACCATCAAAAAAACACTGCTCGCCGGGGTCGGCGCCGCCGTGCTGACCAAGGATAAGGTCGAAGCCGCGCTCAGCGACTTCGTGAAACAAGGCAAGGTCTCCGCCACCGAGGCCCGGGAAATGGCCGAAAAGGTCACCGCGGAAGGCCGGCAGGAATTCGAGACCCTCAGCAGCGACCTCAGTAAAAGGATACACGAACGGTTCGCCGGGATTGACCAACGGGCACAGCAGCGCCTCGACGCCTTGGAACTCCGGGTGGCGGTCCTGGAGCAGGCCGCCGCCACCGCCGCGAGCGAGGCCGCGGCGAAGGTTGAGCCCACGCCGGGGGACTGAGGGTGTTCGATCTCCTGCAGCACGCCGTCCGCACCAAAGAGATCCTCACGGTCCTGGCGCGGCACGGCTTCGCCGACCTGATCGCCAAACTCGATCTGCCGGCGGGATTCTGGCAGCGGCTGCTGTCCTCCCCGGAACCCCACCGCAGTGCGGCCGAGCGCATCCGCCTCGCCGCCGAGGAACTCGGCCCCACCTTCGTCAAGCTCGGCCAGGTCATGTCGATGCGGCCCGACATTGTGCCGCACGACATCATCCTGGAGCTGCGGAAACTGCAGGACCGGGTGCGGCCGCTGCCGTTTGCGGAGATGCGCCCGGTGCTGGCCGCCGCCTTCAGCCACGACGTGCAGCACGTGTTTGCCGAACTCGACGAAACCCCGGTGGCCTCCGCTTCCCTGGCGCAGGTCTACTTCGCCCGGCTCCACAGTGGGGAGGCGGTGGCCGTCAAGGTGCAGAAGCCCGATTTGCGGCGGGGCATCGAGGTCGACTTCGACCTCGCCCTCTGGCTGGCGGGCTCGCTGCAGCCCCACGTCGCCTACCTTCAGGTGATCGACGTGCGTGGCGTGATCGCCGAGGCCCGCGAAGGCGTGCTGCGCGAACTCGACTTCCGCCATGAGGCGCGCAACCAGGAATACTTCAATTCCCTCAATCCCCACCCCGAGCAGGTCTACGCACCGCGGATCTATCGTGAACTGTGCAGCGAGCGCGTCCTGGTGATGGAGCGCATCGAGGGCACCCCCGTGAGCCAGCTGGAAACGCTGCCCCTCGAGCAACGGCGGCGGCTGGCGGCGATGGGGGCCGAGTCCCTCGTGCGCCAGGTCTTCCTCGCCGGCTTCTTCCACGCCGATCCCCACGCCGGCAATCTCTTCGTCTGCCCCGACGGGCGCCTGTGTTTCCTCGACTGGGGGCTGGTCGGCCACCTCACGCGCCGGCTGCGCCATGCACTGGCCGACTTCTGGATTGCGGCGGTCGAGCCCGACAGCGAACGCATGGTCCAAATCGCCGCCGACCTCGCCCCGGTCGACGCCCGGCCCGATCTCCGGGAGATGGAAAAGCAAATCATGCTGGCCCTGCGGGAGGAGCTGAACTTCGCCATCGGCCGCCAGGCGCTGGGCCGCGCCATGCTCCGGCTCCTGTTCATTTTCGGCCAGAGCGGCATTCCGCTTTCGCGGGACTACGCCCTGATGGCCAAGGCCGTCATCTCCATCGAGGAGGTCGGCCGCCTGCTGGATCCGCAATTTGATCTGCGGCAGCAAACGGAGCCCGTGCTGCGCGAACTGCAGCGCGAGCGCGCCAGCCCGCGCGTGCTGGTACGCCGCACCCGCGAGATGCTGCGCCACGCCCTGCTTGGCCTGCAGGAGCTGCCGTTTGAACTGCGCCGCCTGGTGCGCCGCCTGGAGCACGACAGCCTCGCCATCAATCTCAACCACCGCGGCCTCGAGTCCCACACCGACGCCGTGAAGATTGCCGCCAATCGCATCGCCCTGGGGGTGATTATCGGCTCCCTGATCATCGGCTCCTCGCTGATCGTCACGACCGGCATCGAGCCCCACCTGCTGGGCTACCCGGCCCTCGGCATTATCGGTTACCTGCTTTCCGCCGTGCTCGGGCTCTACGTCGTCTGGGACATCATCCGGCACGGGCGACACAAGTAGGGGTTGGTTCCACTTGTGGGCGGGGTGCCCTCACCCCGCGCGTGCCAGGTCTTGGCCACCTCTGCGCGCGGGGTGAAGGCACCCCGCCTGCTACAATCATCGGAGCCTACGTTCGCGACCGGCACAATCGGGCTCGTCGGCCCCCGCAAAACCGGCCGTAATCCCGCGCATGCACCGGCTGCTTTCCCTCCCCCCCCTGTTCCTCTCCGCGGTCGCCCTCGCGACCGCCGCCACGCCGTCGTATGATGTCGTCGTTTACGGCGGCACCTCCGGTGGCCTCGCCGCCGCGCTGCAGGCCGCCCGCCTGGGCCGCACCGCCGTCGTCATTGAGCCCACCCAGCATCTCGGCGGCCTCACCACCGGCGGCCTCGGTGCCACCGACATCGGCAACAAACGCGCCATCGGCGGACTGGCGCGCGAGTTCTACGGCCGCGTGTGGCAACATTACCAGCAGCCCGCCGCCTGGACGCACCAACGTCGCGAAGACTACGTCAACCGCCGGGGCAGCGCCCACGATCCGGCCGAAAAGACCATGTGGACCTTCGAGCCGCACGTCGCCACCGCGATCTACGACGACCTCCTCCGCGCAGCCGGCGCGAGCGTGACGGTCGTCCGCGGCGAACGGCTCGACCTCGCGCCCGGCCGCGGCGTGATCAAATCGGGCGCGCGCATCGTGCGAATCGTGATGGAGAGCGGTCGCACGTTCGCGGGCCGTATGTTCATCGACGCGACCTATGAAGGTGACCTGATGGCGAAGGCCGGGGTGAGTTACTACGTGGGCCGCGAAGCCAATCGCGTTTACGGCGAGACGATCAACGGAGTGCAGGCGGGCCACGCCGTGAGCCACCAGTTTACGAAGCAAGTCGACCCCTACGTGCAGCCCGGCAACCCTGCCAGTGGACTGCTGCCCGGCATCAATCCCGACGGCCCGGGCGAAGAGTTCTCGGGCGATCGCAAGGTGCAGGCCTACAATTTCCGCCTGTGTACGACCGACGTGCCGGAGAACCGCCGCCCCTGGGAAAAACCCGCCCGCTACGACCCGCGCTGGTTCGAATTGCTCCTGCGCAACTTCGAGGCGGGCGATCTCCGCGTGCCGTGGAACCCGGTGTGGATGCCCAATCGCAAGACCGATACGAACAACAATTACGCCATCAGCACCGACTTCATCGGCGAAAACTGGGACTACCCCGAGGCCGACTACGCCACCCGGGCGCGCATCTGGCAGGCGCATGAGGACTGGCAGCAGGGCCTCATGTGGACGCTCGCCACCCACCCCCGCGTGCCCGAAAAGGTGCGCGCGGAGTTTCAGCGCCTCGGCCTCGCCCGCGACGAGTTCACCGACAACGGGAACTGGCCGCGCCAGCTCTACGTGCGCGAAGCCCGGCGCATGATCAGCGACTACGTGATGACCGAACAGAACTGCACCCGGGCCGATGTCGCCCCCGACAGCGTCGGCATGGGCGCCTACAACATGGACTCGCACAACATCCAGCGCTACGTGACGAAGGAGGGTTACGTACGCAACGAAGGCGATGTGCAGGTGCGCGTGCGGCCGTACCCCGTCAGTTTCCGCAGCATCCGGCCCAGCGCCGCCGAATGCACCAACCTGCTCGTCCCGGTGTGCCTGGCCGCCTCCCACATCGCCTACGGCAGCATCCGCATGGAACCGGTGTTCATGGTGCTCGGCCAGAGCGCGGCCACCGCCGCCGTGCAGGCCATCGAACAGGGGGTCGAGATTCAGGGGATCAACCCGGCGAAACTAAAGGCGCGGCTCCTGCAGGACGGCCAGGTGCTCGACCTCGAGAGCGCCCCGCTCGAACCCCGCACCCGCACCTCCAAGGTCAAACTCGGCGGCATCGTGGTCGACGAGCTCGAGGCGACCTTGCACGGCTTCGACCGCGCCAGTTCCGCGCACAGCGTCTTCGTCGGGCAGGGCTACCACCACGACAACAACACCGCCAAGGGCACCCAGACCGCCCGCTTCACCCCCGATCTGCCCGCCCCGGGCCGCTACCGCATCCTGATCGCGTATCCGTGGAACAACAACCGCGCGACCAACGTGCCCGTGGTGATCCACCACGCCGACGGGGAGACCAAGCTCACGTTGAATCAGAAAAAGAAACCCTCGATCGACGCCCTGCTCGAGCCCGTCGGCACCTTCCGTTTCGCGGCGGGCCGCGACGGCTACGTCGAAATCTCCAACGCCGGCACCGACGGTTTCGTCGTGATCGACGCCGTGCAGTGGATCGCGGTGGAGTGACCGGCGGCGCCCGGTCTGATATCTCCGGCGACCGCGGGACGGTCGGACCCTTCCACGGGACGATCCGGGTGTGAATCGCGGTGATTTTCATGGCGGCGAAAGCAGGCGCGGCGATCGGGGGATCGCGGGGAATGCCCCGACGAGAGTCGCTCCCGCCGCGGGGCGGAAGACCGCAGGCACCGCGGCACCGGGTGCGCGGACAGAAAAAAGCCGCCGGCGGGCCGGCGGCAGGGAAAAGGGAGCGACGCAGGTTGGGCGGCGGCACACGGCCGCGCCCGGCCCTCGGCGCCTACTTCTTCTTCTTGTCGTCCTTCTTGAACTCCTTGTGGCCGGCCTTCTGGGCATCACCCATGGCGCCGCAGAGTTTGGTGGCCGCCGCGTTGTCGCCCGCCTTGAGCGCGGCCTCGAGTTTGCCGCAGAGCTCGATGAACTTCTTCATCTCCGCCCGGAAGTCGGCCACGAATTTTTTCTGCTTGTCAGAGGGAATCTCCGCCTTCCGGGCCGGTTCGAACTTCAACGAGGCCTCGGCGTTTTCGCGAATCACCGCGAGCCGCTTGAGCGAATCGTCGTTCTTGGCGGCGTCGGAGATCTGGCGACGGAGCGCCCGGAAGGCGCCGCCCATCTTCTCCATCTTTCCTCCCAGTTCGGTTTCAGCTTCTTCAGCCCGAACAACGAAGCTGGTGGCGAGGGCGCAAACAAGGGTGAGGAACAAGACACGGATTTTCATAGACAGGATATTGGGTGGTTGGGAATTGACCGGCCGGGAGAAAAGGCGAACGAAGCCCCGCAGGGCAATCGGATTCTACCCATGACCCCGAGGCGGCAGGGGGGATAGGACGTGCCGCCGGCCCTTTTGATTCAAAAATCATGGCTGAGACCGCTGCCCGGGGCGTCGGAGCGACCTCGACTTGTCCCTGCCGGCGGCCTTTTCTCCCCGAATCCATCCCATGATCCGTCCGCCCCTCTCCCGCCGCCAGTTCCTCGCCGCCGCCGCCGGGGTGGCAGGCACGATGCTGCCCCTCCCGGCCACCGCCGCCCAGGCCGCGGTCTCCAGGTGGCCCATCGGCTGTTTCAACCGCCCCTGGACCCAATGGGGATACGCCGCGGCGCTCGATGGGGTCAAGGAGGCCGGTTACGCCATCACCGGTCTGCTCTCGGCCGTACCCGCCAAGGGTGAACACCTGATCGGTTCCGCCGCCACCCCGGAGTACCTCGCGACCCTCAAACAGCAAATCTCCGCCCGCGGCCTCACCGCCAACATGGGGGCGCTGCGACCCAAGCTGACCGGTCCCCTCACCGCCGCCCTGGCCGATACCCGCCAGCAAATCACGAATGCCCACACCCTCGGCCTCGAATTCGTCCTCACCTTCGGGGTCAACCAGCCCGCCCAATATGGGCAGTATTTCAAGGTCATGGCCGACGCCGCCGCGTTCGCGCAGGAGCGCGGCATCAAGCTCGTGATGAAGCCTCATGGGGGCGGCAGCGGCGCCTCGGAGGAAATTCTCCACGCTCTCAAGGCCGTCGGCCATCCCAACTTCAAAATCTGGTACGACGCCGGCAACATCATCCACTACACGGGCAAGGACCCCGTGGCGGAGCTCAAACCCATCGTCGAGCATGTGACCGGCTTCTGCGCGAAGGATTGCGGCGAACAGAAGGGCGACGTGATGATCCAGTTTGGCGCCGGCAAGGTCGACTTCGCCGCCGTCTTCAGGGAGCTCAAGTCCGCCGGCTTCAACGGCCCCATCATGGTCGAGGGTTGCAAGCTTGGCGCCACGCCAAGTGCAACCACCGCCAACGCCCGCGCCAACCGCCGCTTCCTCGAACGGGTGCTCGCCAGCCTCTGAAGCCACCGCGCATGAGTCTAAATTCCGCCGATGAAATTGACCACCGAGGCACAAAAGCACAAGGAAAGGCAGTGGGGGAAACTCAGCCGCAAAGGCGGCATCACCCCGTGGGTGAATCCGATTGGCGACTTGATTTCTCTCCGTGCCCTCTGTCTCCGTGGTTCCAACTGCTCCTTTTAGGATGAGTCTCCCGGAGCGGAAAGGCATGGCTGCGTCTGCAACTCAATCCCGGCAGCAGAAAATCGCTTCGGTTGTGGGCGGGGTGCCCCCACCCCGCGGCAATTGGATTCCGCACGTCCTGGCCTCCGCGGCGGAAAGGCGACTCCTCGCGGCGGGTTCCGCCGCACTGCTCGCCGCCGGTCTCTTTCTCGCCGGCTGCGGCACCCCGACCGTCGAAGCCCCGCGACCGGCCGCCCCCGCGTTGCCGCCGTTCAAGCCGGCCAAGCTCACCGCCATCGACGAAGCCATCGCCCGCGCCATCGCCAACCGGAAGATCCCGGGCGGCGTGCTGTGGATTGAGCGCAACGGCGAAACCTACCGCCGCGCGTATGGTCACCGCGCCCTGGTGCCGGCCCCGGAACCGGCCACCGAAGATACGATCTACGACGCCGCCTCGCTCACCAAGGTGATCGTAACCACCACCGCCGTCATGCAGCTCGTCGAGCGCGGCCAGCTGGAACTCGACGCCCCCGTCGCCCGTTACCTGCCCGCGTTTGCGCAGCACGGGAAGGAGCACGTCACCCTGCGTCATCTCATGACTCACCGCTCAGGCCTCCGCCCCGGCCTGCCGGCCCTGCCCGCGTGGTCCGGCAGAGCGGCGGCCATCGCGCGCGCGTGTGCCGAACAGCTGCAAAGCACCCCCGGCTCCACGTTTGTCTACAGCGACATCAACTTCATCGTCTGCGGCGAACTCGTGCGCCTCGCCAGCGGCCGGCCGCTCGAGGTCTACGCCCGCGAGGAAATCTTCACCCCGCTCCGGATGACCGACGCCGGTTTCCTGCCGCCCGCGAACCAGCTCGCCCGCATCGCGCCCACGGAACTCGTCGACGGAAAGATGATCCGTGGGGTCGTGCACGATCCGACCTCGCGCCGGATGGGCGGGGTCGCCGGCCACGCGGGTCTCTTCCTCACCACCGCGGACCTGGCGCGTTTCTGCCGCATGCTGATCGGTCACGGCGAACTCGACGGCGTCCGCATTCTCAGTGCCGCCAGCGTGGCGGAGATGACACGCGTCCAGTACGAAGGCTCCAACCGCCGCGGCCTCGGCTGGGATATCGACACCAGCTACTCGGGACCGCGCGGTGCCTGGTTGCCGGCGGGCTCGACGTTTGGCCACACCGGCTGGACCGGCACCAGCGTGTGGATCGACCCCGCCGCGAAGACCTTCATCATCTTTTTCTCCAATCGCGTCCACCCCGACGGCAAGGGAGACTCCACCGCGATCCGGCGCGAGCTCGCCACGCTGGCGGCCGAGGCGATGGGCCGCGACGCCGAGGCCGTGCGCAACGGCATCGACGTGCTCGTGCGGGAGAACTTTGCCCGGCTGCACGGGCTGCGGATCGGACTCATCACCAACCAGAGCGGACGCGACCGCCTGGGTCGCTCCACCATCGACCTGCTGCAGGCCGCCCCGGGCGTGACGCTGGTGTCCCTCTTCAGCCCCGAGCACGGCATCCGCGGCCTGGCCGACGAAGGCGTCGGCGACACCATCGACGCCCGCACCAAGCTGCCGGTCTACAGCCTCTACGGCCCGGCGCCGCGGCGGACGCCCGCGATGTCGCCGGCCGACTATGACCTGGCGGTGATTCGCTCGCGCGCGCCGCGGCCTGAGCAACTGCGCGACATCGATGCCCTGGTGTTCGACGTCCAGGATATCGGCGCGCGTTTCTACACGTATTCAGCGACGCTGGGCGCCGCGATCGAGGCGGCCGCCCGTGCCCGCAAGCGGATCATCGTGCTCGACCGGGTCAATCCCATCACCGCGTCCCGCTTCGAGGGTCCCGTCCAGACGCACCCCCCGAGCTTCATCGGCTTCCACCCCCTGCCCGTGCGCCACGGCATGACGCTCGGGGAACTCGCCCTGATGTTCAACGCCGAGCGCAACTTCGGGGCCCAGCTCGAGGTGGTGCGCTGCGAAAACTGGACGCGCAACCAGTGGTTTGACGACACCGGCCTGCCGTGGATCAACCCCTCGCCGTCGATGCGCAGCCTCACCGCCGCCACCCTGTACCCGGGCTTTTGTCTCTTGGAGGGCACCTCGATCTCGATGGGGCGCGGCACCGCCACTCCCTTCGAGCAAATCGGCGCACCCTTTGTCGACGGCAACCAACTCGCCGCCGCCCTGAATGCCCGCGGCCTGCCCGGCGTGCGGTTTGAGCCGGTCAGGTTCACGCCGGTGATGTCATTGTACCCCGGCCCCGCCTCATCCCTGAAGTACAAGGATCAGGAGTGCGGCGGAGTCCGGGCGATCCTCACGGATCGCAATCGCTGCCGCGTCGTCGACCTCGGCATCGAGCTGGCCCTGATCCTGCGCCGGATCCATCCCGGCCAATTCAAAGTCGGGGACATGGGCCGGCTGCTCGGCGATGACGAGACGCTCCACGCGATCGAGGCGGGCGAATCGTTGGGTCAGATCCAGGCGCGCTGGGCCGCCGGTCTCGCCCGCTTCGAGCAACGGCGGCGCACCGCGCTCCTGTATCCGGAACTCCGGGAGTGAGAGCACCCTCCCTGATTTTTTGAAGGAAAGAGCGGAGCCAGCTCCGGGAAATAGTTCCGCCGGTGATGCAACAAAACAAAGGCGATTGATCTCAAGTCTCCTCGATTCGACCTCGGCTTGCGCTCCTGTGACCATGGCTTTTCTGGACCTTGGTCATCAAGGCGCCTCCCGGTCGGCGATCACCCCGCGATTTCGCCCACGATGTGCTCCGCGATGGCGAGTGACGCGGTCGCGGCCGGACTCGGGGCGTTCAGCACATGCAGGGCGTTCGTCCGGCGCACGAGGCAGAAGTCCTGCAGCAATTCGCCGCCGGTATTCATCGCCTGGGCCCGCACCCCGGCGGTGCCCGGCGTAAGGTCATGGGGCTGGACCTCCGGCACCAGCCGCTGCAGCGACCGGCAAAACCGCTCGCGGCTGAAGGACTGCGCCAGCTCCGTAAAGGCCATGCGGGGATACCGGCGCAGGAACCGCCACAGGCCGGGGAAGGCCAGCACCTCCGCCAGGTCGCGCGGGTTGACGATGCCGGCGCGATACCCTTCGCGGGCAAAGGCCAGCACGGCATTGGGCCCGCATTCCACCCCACCGCGAATCATCCGCGTGAAGTGCACCCCGAGAAACGGGAAGGCCGGATCCGGCACCGGATAGATGAGATGGCGGACGAGCCCAGCCGCCTCCGGCCGTAATTCGTAATATTCCCCCCGGAAGGGCACGATCTGCACTTCGGTTCGCTCCCCGGCCAGCCCGCACACCCGGTCGCAATGGAGGCCCGCGCAATTCACGAGGAACTTCGCCTCATACGGCCCCGCGCTGCTCGTCACGGCCCAAACCCCGCTGTGCCGGAGCGCGGTCACCCGGGCGTTCGTCACGACGCGCCCACCGCGCCCGACAATCACCCGCTCCATCGCGGCGATGACCGCCGCGTAATCGACAATCCCCTCCTCCGGTACGTGGGCGGCCGCGATGCCGGCGGCGTGCGGCTCGAGGGCCCGCAGCGCGGCGCGATCGAGCCGGCGCAGTCCCACCAATCCGTTGGCTGCGCCCCGCCGCAGCAGTTCGTCCAGCCGCGGCAACTCCACCTCGCTCGTCGCCACCACCACCTTGCCGCAGATCTCGTGCGGCACCTCGTGCGTGCGACAAAACTCGACCATCTGGCGGATGCCCTCGACCGCCAGGCGCGCCTTCAACGAGCCGGGTTTGTAATACAGCCCGCAATGCAGCACGCCGCTATTGTGCGTGCTTTGATGCAGGCCCGCCCGCTCCTCCTTCTCGAGCACGAGCACTTCGGCCCGGGGAAATCGTTCCTGCAGCCGCAACGCCGTGGCCAGCCCCACCAACCCACCGCCGATGACAAGATAATCCGCTGCCATGTGGGCCTCACTTCTACCGCCGCGGCCTCCGATGGCGATGGAGTTTTTCCGCCGGAGGTACGCTGGGGCCACATCTCCAGGTTGACGGTGGCATGGTGCGGGGTCCTCCGCGTAGCGCCAGTCTTCGACTGGCGCCCGCCGGTCAGAGACGCGGCGCTACTCCCGGAGGCATCATCGCCAAATGACAGCTGCGCCTCATACGCTGCCTCGCCCTCATCGCCCCTTGCGCCTTTTGGCGGCCCCTTGCCCTGGTTCAGGGGCAATTCCCCAATCCGGAAACCCCATCGCATCGCCTCGCACTATTACCTCAGCCGGTCGTCGCCACGCCAGCCGCGCCAACACCAAGCGCATCAGCCGCGGACCACGGGCCGCCGTCACTCGCGGGCTTGTTCAAACAGGAGTCGGGTTGTCGGCGGCGCGACAACTCAACTCTCCCGGTTGGGCCTCAGGGCATGACGTCTTGGAAAACGAGATCCGACCTTGCGCCATGCCAATAACGCGCCACACCTACGACCCTCGCATTCTCATCGATGCGGTAAACAATCCGGTACGGTTTCAGGATTACCTCGCGAATCAGCGGATCATTAAACTCAGGAACAACTCGGCTAGAAAACGGAAACCTGCCCAGCCCTTTCGTCTTCTCGATCAGAGCCAACCCAAGTCGCCTTGCCGCCTCGGGACGATCAGGCGCTACGTAGAGGACTATGTCTCTGAGGTCTTCGATCGCACGCGGAGCAAGGATTACTTTGTAATCCATGACTCGATCATTTCTTCGACCCTGTCAATTGCGACACCTTCGCCACGGTCGAGCTGATCAAACCCCTCCCGCACGCCCGCGACGAATTCCACCTCGCGGGCAATCTGCCGAAGCGAAACGTCGTCCGGTAGCCGCGTAAGCAGATCCGACACCATTTCTTTGTTGCTCATGGTAAGAACGTCTAGTCGGCCAGCACGCAAGTGCAAGACTTCCGCCCAGACGTCCGAGTTCAGCCTCGACGGGAGCTGTGGCGCCACGTGCTGCCGCTCCGAAAAGGCCGTGGCGCCGCGCCCCGCCGGCCCATTTGCGCCGGAGACCCCGCCGCACCGCCTCGCGCTATCACCTCGGCCGGTCGTCGCCACGCCAGCCGCGCCAACACCAGGCGCATCAGCCGCGGACCACCGGCCGCCGTCACTCGCGGGCTTGTGCAACAGGTGTCGGGTTGTCGGCGGCGCGACCATTCAACTCTCCGGGTCGGGCCCTCTTCTTCCGCTTTTTCACTACGACAGAAGCTCATCGGCAACCTCTCTGACATACTTGTTGACGTAAAACATATCTGGCTCGTGGCGGGCGGCTCGGGTAAGAATCTTGAAATCTGGCTCGGCGGGGTCCAGCGCGTTGAAAACGATGAGCCCGATCCCAAAAATCATACAGAGTGAATCGAGTCGGGAAACATCGGACTCGATGGAGGCCGCTGGAACGACGATATACGACCTGTGTGAAAATAACTTGTAGGAGCAAGCTTGGCCGAAGGCAGTGATCAGACCTGCGGAATCACTCTTGATCTCGGCTGACAATATCTCGAGGGGGAAAGTGAAAATGTCTGTGGGCTTCGGGCGGAGAACGCCTATCACATCGGGGGTGCCCCACTTGTCGTTGAAACGGTTACCACCAAGGGGAATGGCTTTGGAAGCTTCTGTTCCTTTGCCTTGGCGATAACCTTTTCGGTGATGTTCATGAGATTCGCGTTTGAGCGCCCAACCGTGTTATTGCCATCAACCGATTCTCGGATTGCCCGGGCGGACGGGGGCGGGGCGGGCCTTGGCGGGAAGTGAGCAGAGGCGGCGAAAGGTGAAGGCCTCTCGGCTCAGACACCGCTTCACCCGCGTAGCCAGCCGAGGTCCAACTCGCACGGCACCCGCCGGCCGTTGCTCGCCACCAATTCGATCCCGGTGGCGGTTGCACGGATGTCCGCCACGCGCTTGAACCCTTTCGGCACCTCGGCGACGCCGGTGATATAACTGATCGTCGTCGGCTTCTTCGGATGCAGGGTCAGCGTGGTCGGAATCCCGCGCCGGTTCAGCGGATTCGCCTTCGCCGATTCGGCCAGCCCGTAGTGAAAATAGCTGGTCGTGTCCTCGATGCCCATCACCGCCGTGTGCCGTCCGTTCCAGGGCGCATAATGCCGGCCGCCGTTCGAAATCCACAGCAGCGTGTGGTGCAGGACGCGGGGATCACGCAGCGCAAAATAGACGTACCGTTGCGTCGGAAACGTCACGGCATTCCACGCGAGCGTCAGGGCCGGATCGGCCGTGAGCATCACCAGGTCATCATAGCCCCGGCGGGCCGGAAACCGCGTGAGATCGGCGTTGCCCCCCGCCGCCAGCGGCACGCGTTCCAGGGTGCGAAACGACGCCCCGGTCTTCAGCGCCGAGTAACCGCGCTTCTCCGGCGACTCGAAGGGATCGGGCACCACCTGCCCCCGTACGAAACGGCTCGTGCTCACGATGCCGGAACCGGGCAGGTCGGGAAATTTCACCATGGCATGATGCCCGACGCTCATCGGTCCGCGGGCGCCAGCCAGCACGTGGCGCTGGTAAACCACCGGCTGCCCTTCCGGCAGCATGATGCTTTTCTCCACCCGGCCGCGGCGCACGCGCAAATCGAGTTTCGCCCGGAGCGTCACTTGTTCATCGGTGCGCTCGATCGCCGCCAGCCGCCAACTCGCATTGGCCGTCTCGCCGTGCGGGGGATGTTGTTCGCCCCGCCAGGCCGTTTCGTTGCCGCCAAATGGCGCACAGAAAAAATCGCCACGCAGGGCGCGCAGGAGCGCGGGGGTGCGGCGCGCCAACGGTTCCTCCGCCCAGGGCGCCAGCGAAAACGGACTCACCGTGCGGTGATCGAGCCGGAACGACACCGGGCCCAGGTGGCCGCCCAGTTTAGTCAGGCAGGCATGCACATGGCTGGAACGAAACGACCAGGAGGGCTGACCGTGGACAATCTGCAGCGGGGGGGCGCTCATGGCACATGATTCGCCCACCTCCGCACCGAGGCAAGCGCAAGCCTCACCTCGGGTCCCACCCCCGGGGTCATCCGGACGCCGAACCGAACACCACCTCGATCCGCCATCACCCCCAGGAGCAGTCCCAGCAAAACCCATTTCCGCAAGCGTTGATCGGCGCGTTGGATCGCCATGACGACAAGCTACGCAAAACCCATCGGAGCGTAATCCCCGATGTCCACCCCGTGGCAATGACGCGGCCGCCACCCGCGTCGCCGCGCAACCCTAAAAATCCGGCACGACAGAAACGTCGAGCGCCCGCGCCTGGGGTGAGATCGGTCCCGGGGCAGACGGCGTCGCAGCCGGCTTTGCCCGCCCGGCCTTGGGCGCAGCGCCCTCCTGCCGCTTCCGGACGAGTCGAAGCGGCTTTTCCTCCGAGGGATCCACCGCGGAAGGGAGATCTTTCCAGCCGAGTCGGCCCGGCGGATGAGGCCACGCGGTGTGCCCGCCGGACCGGTCGACCAAATAGCCCCGCATCGCAAAGGGATACCCTCCGAGATCGAGCAGCGGGCCACCGCGCGGCGCGACGTGGGGCAGCCAGCAGATCTCCTTGACCCGGAAATTTCCACCCAGACGCATCGCCGGCGGAATCTGCTCCAGCTGGCGCCTCGCATCCGCTTCCACCTCGAAAACCGCGAAGCCGCCGTCAGCTCCGATTTCGGCAAAAGTTTCCACGACGTTATCGGGGAGTTTTTCGAACCTCCGGGGTTTCACACAAATCACATATCCTCTGGCGGCACCGCCGATCAGCGCCTCGGCGAAACTCGGACCGGCTGGCGGGCTGACGGGCAGATCGTTCATCTTCACGTCGGCGTCCCGCTGGCGCCGAATGAGTTTACTCCCCGCCTCCGGAACACCGTGGTACGTGCGATCAGGATACCCATGAGGAATTTTCGCTGCGATGCCTTTGCCCCGATTCCCTTGCACCTACTGCACCGCTGCCAGGTAGTCGCTCAGCGTCCGCAGATTCGCGATGAAGGCGGCCGTCGTGATGTGCTCGCCGCTGACGCGTTTGCCGCCGGAGCCCAGCCACCGGCCCTGCGCATCGAGCGCGGTGATCGCCGCTTGCACCCGCGGTTCGAGCGCCTTCGCCCGCGAAGCCTTCGCCTTGGGGGTCCGGGCCTTTTCGGCCGCCGCCGCGCGCTCGGCGAGCAGCGCCGAGCGTCCCTTGGCCTTCACCTCGGCGTAATAGCGGAACACCGCCGGGAGGCCATAGTCGCCCTGCCAGGAGTAGCCGGTCTGCCGTTCCGGACTGAGATCCTCGACCCGGTACTTTATCTTTCCGTCGCGGTCGCCGTAGATCGGCGTGTTGGTGCCGAGCTCGTACATGCGGGCCCACCGGCCCGGCGCGATCTCCGATCGCTGGTACCACGCCAGCGCGCGCGGCAGGGGTGCGAGGTATTTCTCCTCGCCCGTCTCGAGATAGAGATCAACGAGCAGGCGCATCGCCCCCCCGCCCTCGTTGGAGCACACGCTCGGCGGTTCGAACGCCCGCGCCCAGGCCGGCTCGAGTTGCGCGTTGTATTGCTGCGCCCAGCCCGGCTGCGGCTCGGGCAGCTGCGCCAGAATCAGGAAGTCCCCGCCCTGGAGCGCGGCCGCGCGGTAATCGGGACGGCCCAGACGCCGCGCGGCGTCCAGCAGCGTGTTCACACAATCACGCTGGGAGTTGTCGTTGAGCGTGTAGTAGCCCTGGTAGTTCTGCTTCGGGTATTCGCGGGGATAGTCCTTGGGGAAACGCGCCGGCTGCACTGGATACTCCTTCGGATCGACCGGGACACCGGTCCAACGCTGCGGCCACCCTCCGTTGGGACGCTGCGCCGCCAGCATCCGCCGGAGCGCATAATCCCGGGCCTCGCGAATGCGCCGGTCACGCGCGGTGTCGCCCGCCTGGCCGGCCTCGGCCACCGCCAGCAGCAGGCGCAGCGCGCTCTGCGTGTTGTCGTCGTCGAAGGTCGTCGTGTTCCGCCGCTTCGCCGCGGCGGCGACCGACACCTGGCCCACATCGGTGCGGCGATACCACTTGCCACTGAGCTTGGGATCGAACTCGACGAGGTAATCCCAGCCGCCCGATTCCAATTGGCCCACCGCCAGTGCGTCGGCCGCCGCCTGGGCGGCGTCGAGGTACGGCGCTTCACCCGTAACCTCATAGGCCCGCAGAAACGCCATGCCCATCGACGGAGTGCCGGGGGGTTGCACCCAGATCTGGGTGGCGGTCGCCACGCCCTCCCCCGCCCGTTCCTTCAAGTCCGGCGAATACCGCCACAGGTAGCCACCCTCGGTGGCAATGGAGCGCATGAACATCGTGGCTCGGGCCATCGTCGCCCGGGCCTGCGCCGGCAAAGCTGCATCGGGCGCGGACCACAGCGCCCCGGCCGGGGGAACGACCAGGAGAAGAGCCCATGACCACCGGGGCAGGAAGGGAGGCGACATATGGAGGAACCGCGGTTGGAACGGCGCGGGGTTGAAGTGAACAGGGCAGCCACGCGATCGGCAGGACGCAGCGCGCCGCCGATCGTTGCCCAGGTCGGGGAGTTTCAGGCTGCCTGCCCGGCCCACTCCCGCGCCCGGTACTTCACCCGGGGCGGGAGGCGGCCAGTGCGGCCGGAATCACATCCGGCAAATCAGAAGCTCCCGCTCGAAGATCATCTCCTTGGGCAGGCGATCATGCAGGTCGAGGAAGAGTTCCTCATGGCCGATCACCTCCGTGCGCCAGACCGCGCGGTCGAAGTGCTGCAAGCTGTCGAATTCCGCCTCGGAGAACTCCAGCCCGGTCCAATCGATGTCCGCGTAATGGGGCATCCAGCCGATGGGCGTCTCCTTGGCCAGGGCCCGCCCCCGGGCGCGATCCACGATCCACTTCAGCACCCGCATGTTCTCCCCAAAGCCCGGCCAGAGGAACTTGCCGTCGTGACCCTTGCGGAACCAGTTCACATGGAAGATCCGGGGAGTCTCGCTCAGGCGCTTCTGCATGCTGATCCAGTGCCGGAAATAGTCGCCCATGTGATAACCGCAGAACGGCAGCATCGCCATCGGATCGCGACGCACCTTGCCGATCGTGCCGGCCGCCGCCGCCGTCATTTCCGAGCCCATCGTCGCGCCGACGTACACCCCCGCGCTCCAATTGAAGGCCTGGTAGATCAGCGGCATCGTCGTCGCCCGTCGGCCGCCGAAGATGAGCGCGCTAATCGGAACCCCCGCGGGATCCTCCCAGGCGGGATCGATGGTCGGACATTGCGAGGCGGGAGCCGTGAAACGCGCGTTCGGGTGGGCCGCCTTCGCGCCGGACGCCCGGGCGATCTCGGGCGTCCAGGGGTGCCCCTGCCAGTCGGTGAGCACCGGCGGCGGCTCATCCGTCATGCCCTCCCACCAAACCCCGCCTTCCGGGGTCAGGCCCACATTCGTGAAGATCGTGTTCTTCGCCAGGGAGATCATCGCGTTCGGATTCGTCTTCATCGAGGTGCCCGGGGCCACCCCGAAGAACCCGGCCTCGGGGTTGATCGCGCGCAGGCGCCCCCCGGCATCGGGCTTGATCCACGCGATGTCGTCGCCGACGGTCCAGACTTTCCAGCCCTTCTTCTGGAAGTGCGCCGGCGGGATCATCATGGCGAAGTTCGTCTTGCCACAGGCACTCGGGAAGGCCGCGGCGACATAGGTCTTCTCCCCCTTGGGATCCTCGACTCCCAGGATCAGCATGTGCTCCGCCATCCAGCCTTCGTCCCGCGCCATATTGGACGCGATGCGGAGCGCGAAACACTTCTTGCCCAGCAGCGCGTTGCCACCGTAGCCGGAGCCGTAGCTCCAGATCTCCCGCGACTCGGGGAAATGCACGATATATTTCTCCTTGTTGCAGGGCCACACGACGTCCGCCTGTCCCTTCGCCAGCGGCGCGCCCACCGTGTGCATGCAGGGCACGACGCGTCCTTCCCCCTTGTCGATTTCCTTGAAGACGGGCAGGCCGATGCGGGCCATGATGCGCATGTTCACGACCACGTACGGCGAGTCCGTCAATTCGACCCCGATTTGCGCCATGGGGGATCCGATCGGGCCCATGCTGAACGGCAGCACGTACATCGTGCGCCCCACCATGCAGCCCTGGAACAGCTCGCGGAGCTTCTTCCGCATCTCGAACGGGTTCACCCAATTGTTCATGGGGCCGGCGGCTTCCTTGGAGTTCGAGCAGATGAAGGTGCGATCCTCCACCCGGGCGACGTCGTTGGGGTCGCTGCGTACATAATAACAACCCGGCCAGAGCTTTTCGTTCAGCTTGATGGCAGTCCCGCCTTTCACCATGTGGGCGCAGAGGCTGTCGAACTCCCGTTGGGAGCCGTCCACCCAGTGAATGGCATCGGGTTTGCACAGATCCGCCATTTTTTCGACCCACGCGAGCAGGTTCTTGTTTTCTGACAGAGGAGTGTTGGCAACGTGTTTTGTCATAGAGATCGAGGGTGCAGTGTGAGCCGACATTAAACCTTAAAACGCCCGGCGGCGGCTGCGTGAAATTGGAGAATCACTGCGCAAAACTTGCAGTCATTCCGCAAAAGAGGCCGGTCGACCGGGGGGAAGGAAGGAAGGCAGCGCAGGACCCGCCCCGCTCAGTCCAGTATCGCAAAGCCCCGGCGACCCGGTCAACCCTGCGGAATGACCAAGCTGTGCATTTTCGTGGGCACGACCGTGGGCAGTTATGTCGGCTGGGCCCTGGGGGATGCGCTGGGCTGGGGCTTCGGTGGAGCCTTTCTGGTCAGCGGGGTGGGCAGCGTGGTGGGCGTGTACGCCGGCTGGAAGCTGGCGCGCAAACTCGAGGAATAATACCAATCTCCCTGGTCGTTTGGAGGTTTCCTCATCGCCCCACCGGCAGGGCGGCGAGTGCCTTCGCCGCCGCCCGATCGTCGATCAAACCAGTCCGGTCTAGAACCGATAGTCGGCCTGCACCCACCAGACCACCCCGCGGGCGTTGTGATAGCTCGAATCGAAGGCGTCAGACCCGCTGACCACGAGCGGAGGATCCCGATCAAAGAGATTGTTGGCCCCGATCCGAAGGCGGGTGCCCTGCAACCTTCCGCGCTTGAAACTGTACCCCACGTTCGCGTTCACGGTCGTCCACGACTTGATGATCCAGGGCACCCCGGCGATGTCGTAGTTCGAGGTGTCCTCGTAATCGCTGACGTACTTGACGAGCGAGGAAGCCGACCACGCACCCTTGCTCCAAGACAGGCCCCCGTTGCCCTTCCACCGGGGATAGGCCGTCTGTCGGATCAGGTTGGAGAAATTCCCCTCGGCATCGACCTGTTCCAGCTTGGAGGTGTAGGTCCCCTCGGCCCGCGCCGTGAACCGGCCCAGCCGCGTCTCCGGCATGCGGTACATCAGGACGGTGTCGACGCCGGCGACCGTCCGGGATGCGAGGTTCTGGTAGGTGCCCTGGATCTCGATCAATTTCCCCGGAATGCCGAGCGCGGCGTCCGCGGGGGTCTGGGCCTGGCGGATCACCCGGGCATTGCTGCCTTTGTTGGCCCGCCAGAGCTGGGCATCGAGGTTGAGTTCAGTCTGGGAAACGGGGTTGTCGATCCGATCGAGTTGCTCGATCTCGTAAAGGTCGACCGAGAGCGACAGGCCCTTGATCGGCTTCACGTCGATGACGACGCCCACATTATGGGCCTTCGACTTTTCCGGCCGGAGGTTGGGATTGCCGCCGGTGTTCACGAGTTTGGAAATGGTGTCGGAGGCGTCCTCCTGCCCTTCCCGCGCGGTATCGAAGAGAAAATTGCGGCGGCCGCGCTGGGGCTGGAAGAGCTCGGTGACGGAGGCCGCGCGGAAGCCTTCGTTATAGGAGGAGCGCAGCATGAACCAATCGGTCAGCGCCCAGGAAAAGCTCACGCCTGGCTTGAGGGAATTCGACTGGCCGAAATCCTCGAAACGCGCCGCGCCCCGCACCTCCATCATGTGCGCCAGCGGGGCCCGCCGCTGCTTGCCAAAGATCGGCACGAGCACCTCGGCGTAGCCCGCATAGACGTCGCGCTGGGCATCGATGTCGATCTGCACGGACTGCGCGATAATGTCGTCGGCGAGGCCAAAGGGATCGTTGCGCTGGCGCATCGCCTCGCGCCGGAACTCACCGCCCACGGCCACCGTCAGCGGTCCGCCCGGCAATTCAAACAGCGCGCCACTGGTCTTCGCGTCGAGCAGGGTGAGCGTGCCGATGCCGTCGTCCCAGGCGGTGACGCGGAAGGTGTCGATGACCGCCTGGGAGTTGGCATTGGGGCCGCCGAAGGGGTTCATCGCGTCCGGAGTGCTCTTGGCCAGCGCCGCCTCCAGGCGACTCTGCGACATCGCGTTCTGAGAGTCCTGGTAAACCGACCCGCGCATGTACATGGCGGCCGTTTCGTAGTTCCACTTGCCCGCGAACGTGCCGCGCAGTCCCGCCAGCAGGCGGATCGAATCGCTGTCGGTCTCAAACGTGCGGGGCCCGAGCTCAATCGGCCGATAGTTGCGGATCATGACGTTGCGCGGCGTGCCCGTGGGGTTGGCGGTGCCCGGGCCATAAAAACGCGTGCCCACTGGATTGTAGTAATTGGTCTTGGCGACCACGACCCCGTCCGTGCTCTCCGAGATCGGCGTGGTGCCCGACTGGGTCTTGCTGTCGGCCTGATAATACGAGAACTCCCCGAAGGCCGAAAGGTTCTCGTTGAGCTGATGATCCAGGACCGCGTACAGGGACCGCCGCTTGGTCTTGGGAATGAGCTGGCCCTCGGGTTGGAAATCCCACGTGGCCGTCGGCCCGCTGCCGGAGGCCCGCGCCCCGGTGTCGGGGTTGTAGTAGAAACGCCCGCGCGTGGTTCCCGTCGTGGGGGTCACGCCCGTGACCCCGACCGTGTCCCCGGCATCCGTGATGGCGGTGAAACGGCCGTAGGGGGAGGAGGACGATCCCCGGTTCAACGAGGACAGCGACGCCCACGGCTCGGGGGCCAGCGGCCGGTTGTCCGCGTGCGCCGAGTAGGAACGATCCGAGGCCATCAACGGATCGCGATCGTAGTAGCTGAGCACCATCGTGAGATTCGACTTGTTGGCGTTGAAGTTCACCCCGCCGGCCACGTCGGCCGAAGTCTCGCGCCGCCCGCCACTGCTGAAGGAAAACCGGGTGCTCACATCAAACCCCGAGTACTTGCGCTTGAGGATCGTGTTGACGACGCCCCCGATGGCATCGGAGCCGTACACCGCCGACGCCCCGTCGCGCAGCACCTCGAGTTGTTCGATCGCCGCCGCGGGGATCGAGCTCATGTTCACGAACGAAACCGGCGGCGTGCCGGGGGTGACGCCGTGCGCGGTCATGCGGCGACCGTTGAGCAGGACCAGCGTGCTGCCGGTGCCCAGGTTGCGCAGGTTGACCGAGGTGACATCGCCGCGGGCCCCGTTGGCGCCCGTTTCACCCTCGTTGATGCTGACGTTCTGCGAATACGGCAGAAATTCGAGGACCTCGGCCACGGTGGGCGCCCCGATGTTCTCGATGTCCCGCTGGGTGAAGACACTCACCGGCAGGTAGGTCTCCTGCTCAAGCCGGCGGATGTTGGAGCCCGTCACGGTAAACACGTCGAGCATCACGGTTTCGTCCCGACCTGCGGCCGACGGCGCCGGGGCGACCTGGGCATGAGCCCACTCCAGCACTCCGAACATCATCGCGACTGATATGAGGACTTTATGACTACTTACGGCTGTTTTCATGATTGGACTGGGTTAGGGCACCGAACTTTCGGTGGGAGTGGTGAAGGGAGGATGCGTTGCTCATGCGACCTCGAAGCACGACCCTCGAAAGCCGAGAAATAATTCCTAACGCCGCGGCCGGTTAACGCCTTTTCACCTGACATTAATGTCAGCAATCCCCCCCTTTGCCGGACCTCGCGGGCACCGGACTGAGGCCACAAAAAAGGCACGCCCCCCCCGAGGGGAGGGCGTGCCCTTGATCCGGCGGCGACGCCACCGGGTGGATTGAACCAGCCGTGGGCTAGAGTTTCTTGGTGATCTGCAACGAGTACGTGCGACCGCGAGCCATGACATTATAGAGGCTGACCTCGTAGCCGCGCGAATCGGAGGTCAGGGGCGGCTTGGCGTTGAAGAGATTATTCACCCCCAGGCGGAAGCTCGTCTGGTTGAGCCAGCGATTCTGCGAGGCCAGGCGGTAGGACCCAAAGACATTATAGGTCTTGGTATCATGCACGACGTAACGGTAGGAGTAGGCGCCGTTGTTGAAGACCGGCTTGATATAGCTGGGGTTGCCCAGCGAATCCCAAGTGGCCTGCGTGGTCGTCGCACCCACGTCCGTATAGCTCGCGACGTAATACAAACCCACGCCGCCGCCCCACTGGTTCTTGCGCCACGTGAGGGTGGTCGAGCCCCGCCAATCCGGACTGGCACCGCCGACGTTGGCGCTGTTGCCCCCCTTGTATTCGGTGCGGGGCGAGCCGGGGGCGGAGTAGGCGTGAAAATCGTTCATGTAGGTCCAGTTCGTGTTGAAATTGAACTGCCCGACGGCCAACTGCGGAAAGCGATAGTTGATATCGAAATCGAAGCCGTTCACGAACTGCTCCGACTTGTTGAAATAGCTCGAACGAATGATGTCGATTCCGCCCACGACGGCGCGCTGGTTGCCCGGATTGGTCTGGCGGGCGTTGAAAGCGGCGAAGGCGTCGCGGTCGGCCTGGGTGACCGGGAGGCGGACCACGGAGGGGTCGCCCTGATAATTGGCCGTGCCGGAACCAAGATCGATGGAGCCGATCGGTGTCCCGCCCGCCAGCGCGGCCTGGGTGGCAGCCTGGAGCGCCGCGGTGTCGTCGGGAATACCACCGCCCGACGCAATCAGGTTCTTCTGGCGAATTTCCCAGTAGTCGACACTGACGGAGAGGCCCTTGATCCGCGGGACGTCCACCACGAAGCCCGCGGACTTTCCGGTCGAAGTCTCGGGCTGGAGGTTCCGGTTGCCCGACGCCACGCTGCGCCGATTCGACGGACCGTCGGTGATGAAACCCGTGACGGTGCTGCGGTACGTGTCGGTGCTGCCGGTCACGGTGCGGATGAGCGTGCCGTTAAAGAGCTGCGCCAGGTTCGGGGCGTGGAAGCCCTGGTTGTACGAACCGCGCACCATGATCCAGGCGGCCGGCTTCCAGTTCACGCCATACTTCGGCTTGGTCGTGTCGCCAAAGTCGGTGTAGCTCTCGTAACGCGCCGACGCGGTCAACTCCAGCGACTGCATGAGCGGGAGCTGGGTGTCGCGGCCGATCAGAGGCACGACGGCCTCGGCATACAGCGCCGCCACATGCCGGTTGCCGTGCGTATCGGAATTGGGCGAGAACCCGAGAAAATCGTTGGAATCCAAGGCGAGACCCGAGCCCGCGGGGTTCAGGCCGGCGTACGGCGGTCGAAAGTCGTCGTAGCCTTCGTAGCGGAATTCGCCCCCGAAGGCGCCGCCAATCTTGTTGCCGCCCCAGAGGGGGAACACATCGCCGGCCGCGCGAAAATCTCCGCTGCCCAGCTTGGTGATGCCACTGCGAATAAAGGAGGAGCGGAAGGTCGAGGTCACGCTGTCCGGATTCGTGTACGGGCCGGTCACGGCGAGCGCGCCGTTGCGCACCGCGAAACTGTAGGTGAAGGGGTTGAAGGCCTTCGCCGGGTCGCTCTGGTTAATCGCCTGGATGATGAGGCTCTTGCGGTCGGGCCCTTCTTCATTGTCGATGACCCGGGCGGTCGACCACAGCAGGGCGGCCTCCCACGTCCAGGAGTCGAAGAGTTTGCCGCGCAGGCCCGCGACACCCCGGTACACGGAGGTGTCGACCCAGCCCGTACGAACGGCGAGGTCGAAGAGGCGCTTGTTCGTGATCGAAACCGCCGAGGGGGTGCCCGTCAGGCGAGGCGTGCCGTCCGAGTTCGGAGCTCCCGTCGCGGACCAGAAACGCTCGCCGAAGGGGTTATAGGGGTTCGTGGTGGGCACGATGATGTAGCCGTCCGTGCTTTGCGTGATGCCATCGGGCTCACGGTAGGTCACCGATTCGGCCCGGTAGAGGCTGGCGTCGACGAAGGCGGTGATCTTGTCGGTCACGTCGAATTCCGCGCTCGCATATACATTGGTGCGATTGGAGCGGGGCTGGATGACGCGGTACGCGTTGTTGTTCCAGTAAAAATCGTGGGTCACGCCGGTGCGGGGGGGCGTGGCCGTGCCAAAGACCACGTCACCGGTGGCGCTGGGTTGGAGCACGAAGAGTCCCGACGTGGCGGCGAGCGAAGCGGGGACCCCGGTCGGGCGGGCCCCGGTAAAGCCGGTCACACTGCCAAATTCGTTGGTCGCCGTGACTCGACCGAGGAGATAGTTGCCGTAGGGCGTGGTGGCGGAGCGGGAGTTGAAAACCCCCGCCGCCGTGGCACTGGCGCCGTTGGGTGTGTTCCAGGGCGCGGGAGCCAGGTAACTGTGATCCGCCTCCGCGGCGAAATCCCGATCGCGCGCCTGCATCGCGGCCCGATGGTA
Organism: Opitutales bacterium; assembly: GCA_038249085.1. Classification (GTDB taxonomy): domain Bacteria; phylum Verrucomicrobiota; class Verrucomicrobiia; order Opitutales; family Opitutaceae; genus ER46. Next base: position 36,002 of record JBBRWR010000033.1, on the reverse strand, counting down.
GAAGTCGGCCGTGATCATGGCGCGGCCGCGGCCCTTGGCGAATTCCAGGCCATGCGTCAGGGTCGCGCGGTATTCCTGGCCATCGTGATAATTTGTCTCCCCCACCCGCAGCGAGAGTTCGGTGCCGCGAAAATTCTTCCGGGTGGTGTAATTCACGACGCCAGCGACCGCATCGGTGCCATAGACCGAAGAGGCTCCGTCCCGCAGCACCTCGATCCGCTCCAACCCCCGGCTCGGGAGCTGGTTCACGTTGGTGGAAAGCGTCGGCACTCCGGCCTCGCTCTGACTGATCGGATGCGGCGCCAGGCGGCGGCCATTGAGCAGAATGAGGGCATTGCTCGAGGCGAGGCCGCGCAGCGAGACCGTGGCGTTGTCGCCCCGGGCGGTGGCGCCGAGCGTCGCGGTTTCGTTGCCCGGCAGGCCGGTGACCTGCGACAACGCGGTGAGGAGATCGGAGGGCTGCGAGGCATCCCGGACCTCGATGGCGGCGGCATCGAAGACGGTGATCGGAAGAACTTTCTCCGTTTCCATCCGCTTGATGTTGGAACCCGTGACGGTGAAGGCTTCGAGTTTCACAGCCTCTTCGGCCGCTTGGGGCGGCACGACAGAGGCGGTCTGCGCGTGCAGGAGGACGGCGGACATGAGACCGAGCACCGCGGGCAGGGCGGTGATCCGGCGATGGGCAATCGGGATTGTATTCATGGTATTGGTGCTGCTGAACGATCTACGTTTTCGCGCCGGGGAATGGGCGGCAACGCGGGTCGGGGAAGACCGGATTGGCCCTCACGTACGGAGTGAGCACCTGAACCAGCCGTCCTTTCCCAGCGTTGCGGGAGAACCTATGTCCAACGGGGGCACGAAGGACAAGCGCGGGTTGGATCATTCGCTACTGGTTATTCTTGGGATGTTTACATTCACGCAGGCCGGCTCCGGGAGCGTCAGCGCCCCTTTTCGACGACCCGGCGCCGGGGCGCCGCCACCCACCCCGGCGCATCTCCAGATTGACGGTGGCGTTGAGCTCGGTCCTCCCCGTAGCGCCGGTCAGAAACGCGGCGCTACTCCCGGAGGCAGCACCGCCAACCGACAGATGCGCCCCTCCCGCCCCGGCTTCACTTCATCGGCTCGACGTGCACGGTCACGTCGCTGATGCGATGCGGCGGCGAAGCCATCAACGCATCCTTCACGTTATGCGCGATGTCGTGACCCGCGCGCACCGTGAGTTCCCCGTCGACCCGCACCTGGATGTCCACGAGATGGCTGAGCCCGCTCTTGCGCATCCGCACCTTGTCGAGCGCGCGCACGCCCGGCACGGCCAGGGCCAGCGCCCGCACTTCGGCTTCAAAACCCGCCGGCATCGCCGCATCCATGACGTCGCCCAGCGCGCGTACGAGCATGTTCGCGCCATTGACGGCAATGACGCCGCAGGCGAACAGCGCCGCCCAGTCATCCGCCGTTTCCCAGCCGGCTCCTCCCGTAAGCGCAATCCCGATACCGACGAAGGCCGCCGCCGAGGTCACGGCGTCCGACCAATGGTGCATCGCCTCCACCCCGAGGGCCGTACTGCCCACCACCTCGCCGGCGGCCCGCATCCGGCGGGAGAACCACAGCTTCACCGCCACCACGCCCGCCAGCACCAGCAGCGTCCACCAAGCCGGCCCCTGGTGCGGCGTCACGATCTCTTGCACCGCATGCAGCCCCACCCACCCGGCCATCGCAAAAATGAAGGCCGCCACCGCCAGCGCCGCCACCGCCTCCGCCTTGCCGTGGCCATAGGGATGGTCCGCATCCGGCGGACGCGCCGCCACTCGAAAGCCCGCCCAGACCAGCAGCGACGACAGAATGTCCATCAGGGACTCCGCGCCATCCGCGATCAACGCATAGGTGTGGCCGAAGACCCCACCGGTGATCTTGACCACCGCCAGCACGGCGTTCAGCGCCACCCCGCGCAGCACCAGGCGCGCGCCGGCTTCCGCGCCGCGCTGCGCGGCCAGCTGGGAGGCGGAGGGCAGGACATTCATCGCACCTTGCTGGAACCATCCGGCCCCAACCTCAACGCGTTTCCACCGCCGGGCCGTGGCAAAGTTGATTGGCCAATCTTTCTCTTTGCTCTTTATCTTTCCCTTTCGTCAGGGTTTGTCCGCAGTAAGAGAAAGACTACGAGGCGAGAGATCGACTTTGACGCCGCCTGGTTTTCGCCCCCCCGATCGCGCCGTTGACCCGCAGCCACCCCGGGTGCATTCCTCCGGTGATGGCCGCTCAAGTCTCGATCTCATCCCATGATCCCGTGCGCCAATTTTCGGTCTTCGCCGAAAACCGCGTCGGCCGTCTGCACGATCTCACCGCCCTGTTTCGGGAGCACCACGTCCACGTCATCGCCCTCACGGTCCTCGACACGACCGACAGCGCGATTGTGCGGCTCATCGTGGACGATCCCGACAAGGCGCGCGAGCTGATGGTCAACAATGATTTTCCTTACAGCGAAGGCGAGGTGCTGGCGGTGGAGATCACCGACGAATCCCAGCTGAACGGCGTGCTGGCGGCGCTCTTCGAGGCCGAGATCAACGTGCACTACGTATACAGCTTCCTCAAGCGACCGGAGGGCCGCGGCGCCCTCGTCATCCACGCGGAGGATGCCGAGGTGGCGGCCCAGGCCCTGCGCCGACGCGCCCACCGCATTCTCACGCAAAGCGATATCGCCCGCTAGCGTCCTTGAGGCGCGAAGGCGTTGTGAACCAGTCAGGTTTTCTTCCCCGTCCTTGGTCCCTTGGTCCTTGGTCCCTTGGTCCCTTGGTCCGTGGTCCCTTGGTCCGTGGTCCCTTGATCTGAGGCGCCGTCCCACCAAGTCGGGCCTTCAGCCCTGGACCTCGCCCATCTTCTCGCCGTCGAGTTCGTAGAGCCCGGTCATGTAGCCGTTCTCAAACATCGCCCCGACCTTGAGTTCGCCAAAAAACGCCACCGGCACGTCCATCAACGGCGGCACCCCTTTCTTCATCCGCACGACGACCCACTCGTTCAGGTTGGGCACCGCGCCGAAACAGCACGCCATGGTGTTGCGCATGAGCAAAAACTCCGTGACGAGACCCTTCTCCATCTTCACCGGCACCATGTAGCCCGTGATCACCGCTTTCCTGCCGTTCCACAACTTCACGCCGTCGGGGATCTGCTCTTCCCCGGTGGGCGGCACCGCCTTGGGATCGGCGGCCGGATCAAAAGGGGGCGGATTAAAGGTATAGGACGCCAGCTGCTCGAATCCGAGCTTGAGATACCCGTTCTCCACTTGCGGCGCGGCCAGCGGCGCGGTCGGCACCGCCGCGGGCGACGGCAGCGGCGCGGAAACATCCTGGGCCAGCGCCGACCACGACGTTGCCAGACAGGCGAGGAACAGGGACGACAACCGGCGGGACGGGGGGCTCATGGTGCCGCACACCGTACGAGCCAACCCCGGTTCGTCAAAAGCGATTTTCGTCCCGGCCCGGGTGCGGGCCCATCTGCCGGTCGGCGGTGGTGCCGCTGGGAGTAGCGCCGCGTCTCTGACCGGCGGGCTCCAGTCGAAGACTGGCGCTACGGGGAGGACCGGGCTCAATGTCACCAGCAACCGGGAGATGCACCCCCCGAGTGCGTCTCACTTTCCCGCCTCCGTCGGAAACCGGACCCGCGCACCGGCCAGGCGATGCCTCACGAGATCGGCGCCAGCGTCTCCGCAACGGGGGTACGGTAGGCCTTGAGCGCGGGGACGACGCCGCCGAGCGCGCACACGGCGATCATCCCGACCGGGCAGAGCCACAGCACCGGGTGCCAGGCCCCAAGTTCCAGCACCACCCCCGTCTGCGCCCGAATCACCTGCGCCACCCCCGCATACAAGGTGAAATACACGCCAAATCCCGCCGCGGCCCCAAACAGCCCGATGCATGCCGCCTCGGCCAGCACCGCCCCAAAGATGGTCCGCCGCCGGGCCCCCAGCGCCCGCAGGATCGCCAGGTCGCGCCGCCGCGCGCTCATCGAATTATAAATCCCCACCAGCACCGAACCGGCCGCCACCAGCGCCACCAGGTAGGCGACCAGGGCCAGCACCTGATCAAACCAGGAAATCTTGCTGAAGAGCTCGGCGATGATCGCCCCGACCGGGTACGCAAAGGTCAACCGGTTGCCCTGCTTGTTGTACATCGTGTCCAGCAGGAAACCCGCCATCGGCGCCCGCAATTGCACCAGCACCGCACTCACGTCCGTGGCCGCCTTCGGATCGTGACCACCCATCGTCTGCAGACCGCGCAGCGGAATCCAGATCACCCGATCCGCGGGCGTGTTGGTCGGCGCCAGGATGCCCGTGACGGTGAAGTCGTCGGGGTGCTCCGCCTTGGGATCATAGGCCAGGCCGTGGAACGGGCGAAACGTCGACCCTACTTTCAACTTGAGACGCTGGGCCGCGAAACTCCCCGCCACCGCCTGCTTCGCGTCGCCGGCAAAGACCTTGCCGCCCGCCTCCAGCGCAAATTTCCGGCCGGGGGCGTACTCCACGCCGGTGAGCAATTCCGGGATGGTGCCGACCAGGCGGAAGCCGCGCAGGTTGTCGCCCACCGCGATCGGAATCGCCGTCTTGACCATTGGGTTCCGGCGGATCGCCTCCACATCGGCGACGGCGATGTTGCCGGCCGAGGCCTCGAGGTGGAAGATGGCATTGAGCACGAGCTGCAGTTTCGAGCCGCGCGCCCCGAGCACCGCATCGAAGCCCGTCGTCGTCTGGGTGAAGGCCGCCTGCGATTCCGTCTTCACCATCCACACGCACATCAGGAGGCCGCAGGCCAGGGCAATGCTGCCCGCCGTGATGATCGTCGAGAGCGCGTGCTGCCGGAGCGAACGATAGACAATCAGGGGCAGCGTCATCGGCCGGCCTCCCGCAGCGCCTGGTTGACCTCGGCGAAATCCCGGCGGGTCTCAAATTGCGCGAGCCCCTCCTCGTCATGGCTCACAAAGAGCAGTGCCGCCCCCTGCTCGCGGCAGACTTCGCGGATGAGCGCCAAGGCCTCCCGCGCGTGCTTGCGGTCGAGATTGCCGGTGGGCTCGTCGGCCAGCACGAGCGCGGGATGGTTCGCCAGCGCGCGTGCCACGGCGACCCGCTGCTGCTGGCCGGTCGAAAGTTGGTTGGGAAAATGATTGAGCCGGTGGCTCAGCCCGACGCGGTTCAGGATTTCCCGGGCGTGCGCCCGATCCGCGCCGCGGGGGCCAAACGACATGCCGAGCAGGACGTTCTCCAGGATGGTGTAGCCCTGGAGCAGGTTGAAGGTTTGGAAGATGTAACCGAGCTTGGCCGCCCGCAGCCGGTCCCGCTTCGACTCGCCCAGCGCCGTCATCTCCGCGCCGTCAATCGTCACGCTCCCGCCATCCGCCGCGAGGATGCCCGCAATCAGGTTCAGAAACGTCGTCTTGCCGGAACCGCTCTCCCCCCGCAGGGCCAATTGCTCCCCCGCCGCCAGCGCGAAGACCGGCACGTTGATGATCTGCACGGTCCCGCCCTCGGGCGAGAGGAACGACTTGGTGAGGTGGTTGACCGAAAGCATCCGGGAGAGAACGACACCAGGAAAGCCGTTGGCCGCAAAAACAAAACACCACTTTCGCGCGCCCGGCTCCCTGCCGGGCGGTAGGAGACAAGCGGGTTTATCCCGCGACTCGTCGCAACCCTCGCGGCGTAAAGCCGCTCCTACCGGGCGCATCTGTCGTTTGGCGGTGATGCCTCTGGGAGTAACGCCGCGTCTCTGACCGGCGGGCGCCAGTCGAAGACTGGCGCTACGGGAAGGACCGAACTCGACGCCACCGTCAACCTGGAGATGCGCCCGCTCCTACCGCCCAACCCATTCCAGGCGTGCCCCGGCCGGAAAATCCCTGTAGCCGTGAGATGAGATCCCCATGTGTTATTTCTGTGAACAAGCCGCCCTGCCCTCGTTTCCGCTCTCCGCGGCCGGCCGGGCCGAAGCGGCGGCGGCGCGCCCCCGCCCCCGCGGCTCCTCTCCGCCCCGTTGCGCCGCCGCCCACGCGAACGTGCCGGCGGGTTCCCGAGACGCGGTGGGTGCCGCGGTGCCCACGCCCCCGGTCGCCACCGGGCGGGCGCGCCCGCGGGCTACAGGCTGAAGAACCTCCGCGCGTTCGCCGTGGTCGTGGCGATGAGTTCCTCCCGCGGCACGCCGAAGACTTCCGCCGCGGCAAACTCGGCCGTGTGCCGCACGAACGCCGGCTCGTTGGGTTTGCCGCGATGCGGCATCGGCGTGAGGTAGGGCGCATCCGTCTCCAGCATCAGGCGGTCCAGACCCTGCGCGCGCGCGGCGGCCCGCACCGCCGTGGCGGTCTTGTAGGTGAGGATGCCCGTGAAGGACCCGAAGCCGCCGCGCCGCCGCACCTCCGCCATCTCCGCCTCGCCCTCCGTGAAACAGTGAAACACCACGCGGGCCCAGTCCACGCCGCTCGTATCGATCATCTCGACACACTCGGCGAACGCCCCGCGCGAGTGCACCACCACCACACACCCGAGCCGCCGGGCGATCTCCAGCTGGGCGGCAAAGGCCCCCCGCTGCCAGGCGAAGATCCGCTCCGCCGCCGCCTCCTCCTTGGGCAGGTGGAAGCGATCCAGGCCGCATTCGCCCAGCGCAACCGGGGGCTGCGCCCGCCAGTGGTCCTCGATCTGCGCAACCGCCTGCTCCCAGTCCGCCTCCACGGCACACGGGTGCAGCCCCACCGTGTGCCGCACGAACCCGTCCGCCGCGTGCTCGGCTGCGAGGCCGCGATACAAGGCCCAGTCATCCGGGCCGGTGCCAATCGTGATCATCGCCTCGATGCCGGCGGCCCGCGCCCGCGCCAGGACGGCCGGCAGGTCGCCCCGGCGCGCGAACGTCTCGAGATGGGTATGAGTGTCGATGAGCCCCATGTCAGCCCAGGTAGAGCTCCCCGTACCGTCCGCGCAGATACGCCAGCAGCGGCGCGGACGACAGTTCCCGGCCGGTGATGCGCCGCACCAGCTCCAGCGCGCTGACCCGCCGACCCTGGGAGTGGACGTTTTCCCGCAGCCAGCCGAGGAGCCAGGAGAAGTCGCCGCGGGCGAAGTCCTCCTCCAGCGCCGGCCGCACCTCGCGCACGCGGGCCCAGAGCTGCGCCGCGATCATGTTGCCGAGACAGTAGCTCGGGAAGTAGCCAAACGCGCCGCCGCTCCAATGCACATCCTGCAACACCCCCTCACGGTCGGTGCCTGGCTCGAGGCCGAGCAATTCCCGGGAGCCCGCCCGCCATGCCGCCGGCAGATCGGACACCGCCAGTTCGCCGGCAAAGAGCTTCTTCTCCAATTCGAAGCGCAGGATGATGTGCAGGTTGTAGGTCACCTCGTCGGCATCGACCCGGATCAACGTCGGTTCCACCGCGTTCACCGCGAGGTAGAGCTCGTCAGCCGTCACGACCCCGGCCGCGGCGCCGAACACCTCGCGCCAGCGCGGTTCGAAGTGCCGCCAGAACGCGCGGCTGCGCGCCACCTGGTTTTCCCACATCCGGCTCTGCGATTCATGCATCGCCATGCCGGCATGAATTCCGAGGACCGTGCCCAGGTGGGCGCGGGACAGCCCCTGCTCGTACATCCCGTGGCCCGTCTCGTGGATCGAGCTGAAGAGTGAATCCAGCGGCTGGTCCTCCTGGTAGCGCGTGGTCAAACGCACGTCGCTGCCCGTGCCGGAACAGAAGGGATGCAGCGAGACATCGATGCGCCCGCGGGCGTAATCGAAGCCCAGCTTTTCCGTGATCTCGCGCAGGAACTGCCGCTGGGCTTCGACCGGGAAACCCCGCAGCCGTCCCGCGGCGGCCCGCGCCTGTTCGGCCCGCGGCGATGCCACGATGTCGCGCGCCAGGGGCACCAGCTCGCGTTTGAGTTCGCCGAACAGCCGATCGACCGTCGCCGCGGTGAGCCCCGGATCGTGCTTGTCCAGCATGGTGTCGTAGGGGGCGTCGCCGTGCCCGAGGTAGGCGGCCTCGCGCCGGGCGAGTTCCAGGTTCTTCTCCAGAAACGGAACATAGCTCGCAAAATCGTCGGCTGCCTTCGCCCGCGCCCAGGCATGGTAGCCCCGACTGTCCTGGGCCGCCTTCTCCCGCACAAAGTCGGCCGGCAGCCGGGTCGCCCGATCGTAGTCGCGCCGGGCCTCCCTCACGATGGCGCGATCGTCGTCGCCCAGGGACTGCGGCTCCAGCACCGCCAGCAATTCGCCGAGGCGGGGCGCGCTCGAGGCCGCGTGGATCGCCTCGGCCAGCACGGCGTGCTGGGTCGCTCGCTGCTCGGCGGCGCCGGTCGGCAGGTTGACCTGTTCATCCCAGCCGAGCAATTCGCCGACCGTGCCCAGCAGGTGGGCGCGTTGCACGAGCGCGATCAGTTCAGAAACAGCGGGGTGGTTGGACATGCGGGCACTCAAGCGTTCCCGCGGCCCAACGCCAGATCACACTCGCACGTACGGCACGACCGCGTGCATCTCCCGGTTGACGGTGGCGTCAAGTTCGGTTCTTCCCGTAACGCCAGTCTTCGACTGGCGCCCGCCGGTCAGAGACGCGGCGCTACTCCCAGAGGCATCACCGCCAATCGACAGATGCGCCCGGCACGACCGCGTGCATCTGCCGCCAGATTCCGGCCCCCCTTCGGGCGATCTGCCATAGTGGTCCGGGGAGCGCCTGCCTGTGCCGCCACGGCAGACAGGCACCCGTCTCGGGTGCTGGCTTCGGCGTCTCGCCGAAGCCTCCGATGCCCGCGGCGGGACGCCGGGGGCTGCCTGCGAGACACCGGCGCTCCCCGGAATATTGAACTGCTCCGCGCCCACGGGGTTCCGAAGCCGGAGCTACCTCCGGGATATCGGACCCGTGATGAATGAAAAGTGATTGGCGATGTCGCGGGCCGGCGGCAACCTGCCCGCCTGATGCCCACGTTTCGCCCCCGGTGGCTCGTCGTCGCACTCGCCGCCCTCGCGCCCCTGCTTTTCGCCGCGATCACGCACCACGCGTGGGAGGATTATTTCATCACCCTGCGCTCCAGCCGCAACCTGGTCGAGGGGCACGGGCTCGTCTTCAATCCCGGGGAACGCGTCCACACGTTCACCTCGCCGCTCGGGGTCCTGCTGCCCGCCCTGTGCACCGCCGTGGCCGGCCCCAACCGGGAGGAAGCCGCGCTGTGGCTCTTCCGCCTCTGCAGCGCCGCGTTTCTCGCCGTCGCCGCCAGCCTCGTCTGGCGCCGCGCGCTTTCCCTCGGGCTGGGCCCGGTGGGCCGCGTCCTCCTCTTCGGCCTGCTGTTCCTCGACGCCAAGCTGCTCGACTTCTCGATCAACGGCATGGAAACCGCGCTCCTGGTGCTTTTCGTCCTGCTCCTGTGGAGCGAGCTCGAGGCACCCGCCGGACCCCGCCCCGGTGTCCTGGCCCTCGCGGTCGCCGGCCTGATGTGGACCCGCCCCGACTCGTTCATCCTCGGGGCCGCCCTGATCGGAGCCCGCGTCTTGATCCGCGGTCCGGCCGCGGAGGCCCGCCCCGTGCCCTGGTCTTCGCTCCTCCGTGGGGTCGTCCTCGGCGGCGTCCTGTACCTCCCGTGGTTTGCCTGGGCCTGGTGGTACTACGGCACGCCGGTGCCTCACACCGTGATCGCCAAGTCGGCCTACACCCCGGCCGTCCACCTCGCGAACCTCCTGCTCGTGCCGTGGCAAACGCTCCTGGGCCGCTCGATGCTGGTCGACCTCTTCCTTCCCGCCTACTGGAACTTCGGCGGCTGGCCGCGGTTTCTCGTGTATGTGGCGCACGCCCTGGCGGGCCTCACGACCTTCGCCTGGCTGGTGCCGGCGATCCCCACCCCCGCGCGGCGCGCCTCTTTCGCCGTCTTCATCGGCATGTTTTACCTCTGCTCAATCCTGCTGTTCCCCTGGTACGTGCCTCCGTGGACCGCGCTCGCCGTCATCGCCCTGGCCTTTCTGATTGACGGCATGCATCAGGCCGCGGTGGCGTTGGGGCGAAAGGGGGTGGCGCAGGCGTGCCGCGCCGTCGCCGTGGCCCTCGTCGCCCTGCAGGTGGCGGTGACCGCGGCCGTGGCCTGGCAGATGCGCGTGGAACAGGCGGAGGTCGAAACCGGCGTGCGGCGCAGCATCGGCGAGTGGCTGCGGCGCCACGCCGCGCCCGGCGACACCGTGTTTCTCGAGCCGCTCGGCTACATCGGATATTTTTCGCAGCTCAAAACCTACGATTTTCCGGGCCTGAGCTCCCCCGAGGTCGTGGCCGCCGTGCGCGGCGGCGCCCGCCGCTATGCCGATGTGATCGCCCGCCTCCGGCCGGACTGGGTTGTGCTCCGCCCGGCCGAGGCCGCGCGCGAGGAGTTTGCGTCAACCGGGGTGCTCCGCGACTACGCCTTGGTGCAGACCTGGGACGCCGTACCCCGCCTCGATCAAATCGCCCTCCTGCCCGGCCGCGGGTGGATCGAAAGCGAAGCCCGCTTTGTCCTGTTCCAGCGCCTGACCCCTGGTCGCTTGGCGCCGTAGTTTCCATTTCCGGCCAGAAAGGCGCGGACCAAGGTCAGACCCTACCAAATCCAATCAATTCAAGCCGTCGGTATTGCGCCGCGATCATCCCCTGCTTCGCAGCGTAAACCCGCTCCACCCACCCGGGGATCAGGCGGCGTGTGGCCTCAGCCCCCGTCATCAAACAGTTCGAGGGTCGCATCGAGCCTTACGTCGCCCCCGCTGGCGCGAAAATCGATCAGCGGCCCCCCGCCGTTGAGCCGGCCGGCCAGCGTGCGCCGGCCGTCCCCGCCCGCGTCGACCGCCAGCGGCAGCGTCGACTTGACGCGGCCCCAGGTCGAGGCGGCGTCAATCCGACCGGCGGTCTGGGCGTGGAAGCTGGCCACGATGTTCCCCCCCGCCACGCTCAGGCGCGAGGCTCCGACCCCCGGGGCCAGGCCGACGCGAATCTCCCCCGCCTGTGCCTCCGCGACGATGCTGTCCCGCACCACCATCACCTCGATGTCCCCCGTCTTGTTGGTTAGCTCCGCCCGGCCGCCAACGGTGCCCAGGCGGATCAAGCCGCGCAGCACGTGCCCGGTCACAGGACCCGAACAGCGCGACACAATGATGTCCCCGAAATCCACCCGGGCATTCACCGCGCCGTCGATCCGCCGGAAAAACACGCGTCCCTTTTCGATGCGGGCGCTCATCCGGCCGCTCAGATTGCCCACGGTCGCGCTGGCCTCGATGGCTTCGATCGCCACGTCGCAGCGGCGCGGCACCGAAATCCGGAAGGTGAAGTCGACCCGATCGTCTTCGCTCCAGGTGAAACGGAGCCCCGATTCGCCCGGGTTGCGCGCCACGATCGCCACGCGGTTGCCGTGCTGCACCATCTCCACCTGCACCCGCTCGAGCAGCCGCGCCGCAGCCGGAGCGCTGGCCGCGACCGCCTCCAGGACCACCGTCACCCGCACTTCGTGGCGATCGCTCTCCTCGATCACGATCTCACCGCGCGGGGTGTCGATCATCAGTTCAGCGCCGGGTTCGACCGCAAACACCCGCTTGATTTCCCGATCGGCCGCACCCGACTCCGCGCCGGCAAAGGCGGCCAGAAACAGGAAGATCAAGGGGCGGCAACGCATGGGAAAGCGGCACACTTGCGCCCACCCGGCGGCGCGCAATCCCGCACTGGCGGGGAAAGATACTAACGGCCGGTGGCGGGGGCTCCCACCCCGCCGGGTCACATCGCGCGAATCGAGATGCTGCCGCCGCTGGCCCGCAACTTGAGCAGCGGCCCGCCGCCATTCACCGCTCCTGCCAGCCGGCCCCGGCCGCGGCTCGCCTTTTCCAGGGTGATATTTCCGCCCGAGGTACGGGCGGTGACCGCCCCGCCCATTCGCCCCGCGGTGATGGAGCCGCCGGACGTGCGCAGGTTGGCCTGGCCGTTGAGATCGCCGACCGTGATGCTTCCCCCCGAGGTTTCCACTTGCAGCGTGCCGGCGCCCGCGACGGCGAATTCTTTCTCGACCAAGCGCTCGATGCGGGCGTGGGCCGCCAGGACGGAGCAGCCGACCCAACCGGACGTGAAAAGCAGGCGCAGGGGGAAATTCATGGCCCAAAAACACCGCCACCGCCGAAAAGTTACAGGTGGTCTGGATTCCTGTCCCGTACCCGCGAAAATAATCGGGATCGAGCGTGTCACCCAATAGGTGACACGATTTTCGCGGCTGGCCCACGAGACGGGCCGCATCGTGAGGCGCGCATGACCCGCGGTTGACAACCCAACCGAAGTCATGAACCAGCCCATCTTCCTCACCAACCGTCAGCACGAAACAGAAATCCACCCGGTCCAGAATCGCGGCCGTGCGGTCTTCCACCTTGCAGCGCACGCTCGCCAAGAATCACTGTAGGTTCCCCTCAAATGCAGCCCGCGATTCGCTGACCGGCCGGACTAGCAATTCACGGACTGCCCCCCTCGGTCCGCCTCTTTTCACCACCGCGTCGTTCACGCAGCTATAGTGTCTGGCCAAGAAGATCGCCTTGCCGCCGTGAAACCTCTCGCCATCGTCTGACTATGGCACTTACGAGCATTTACCTGGCGGAAGAGGCACTATCTTTGCCGGCGGAACAGCGGCATCAATTGGCGCAATTGCTACTCGAAAGCCTCAAAGATAACGGACCGAGTGACGAAAAAATCCGCTCTACGCTGAAGTCGCGTCTTGACGATCTTCGGTCGGGGAAGGATCGCGGTCAGTCGTTCGAAGATGTCTTTGGCGAGCCAGCGTGAAGGTCATCTTCAGCTCATTTTTCAAGCAAGGTTTGCTTGATGAGGAATCGCGCTATGCCGCCCTTTCTCCGCGCTTGGGGGATGAATTTCACGACCGAGTCAAGGAAGCGGTAAGGGTGGTTATCAAGTGGAAGGGCGGAGATCATGTGGGTCCCCACGGATTTCCGTGCCGGCGGTGCCGTCCGTTTCCGTACCTGCTCTACTATCAGATCGAGAACGATACGCTTTACGTTCTCGGAATCGTACACGTGCGGCGACACCCTGATTACCTTCACGAGAATCTTGAGGAAGAAAAAAACGGCTAACAAGGCGCCCCAGCCAACGCCGGGATCTGTCACGCCGCGTGCGACCGAATGAAAAGCCGAATGCCAATCACGGAATCCAAGTTCGAAGGCAGCACGCGGCGCGCCAGCTCCCGTCGTGGCTGACCTCGGACGTTGAAGAATGAAAGCGTTAATCCGAAGAGGTGACGCGAGTTCACGGCCGGCCAACGGAACGAGCCGAACACCTCAGGCCGTCCCTTGCCCGGAAAGAGCGAACGGGACCGCGCGTTGCGATGGTAGGTGCGTTCCGCCGGGGTCAACCCGCTGGTTGCGGTAAACTCCGGCGCTCCGGCGACCGAGGTAATCGATCCGCGTTGATCTTCCCCGATCGGTCCCGCGACCAGCGGGTAGACCCCGTGGGACGGCGCCCTCGTCGGCGAAGAGCAGATTTTCACCCATGCCTGAATCCGGCCTGAGCATTCTGCTGGACCAGAATGTTCCGCAGGAATGCACCGGCCGGCTACACCTTCGCGCTATTGTCGCACTTGAAGTGCACCCGCGAGCGCCGCAACCCGTGCGCGCGCAAGGCCGAGGTCTGCGCCGGATCGCGGCTTTGAATCAGGAAACGCTGCTGTTCCTGCGCCTCCTCCGCCGCCGCCAGCGCCGCCACGCACAGGACGGTCTCCGCCTTCGCCGGCAGTCGCCGGGCCGGGAATCCGGCATGCTGCACCAGCCAGCGCAGCACCTCGGGCAGGGAATCGTTCGTCGTGATCATCGCCGGAGCGTCGCACGCCAGACGGATTCGTCAAACCCGGCGAGCGCCACCCCCTCACCGATCAAGAACGGCCTTTTGACCAGGTTGCCATTGCCGCGGAGCAATTCCAGGGCCGCCGCCGGGGCGAGGGTCGGCAATTTCTCCCCGAGCTGCAGGGCGCGATAGTCCCGCCCGGAGGTGTTGAAAAGCCGGCGCAGATCGCCGCCCCGCGCGGCCAGCATCGTCCGCAACTCCGCCAGCGAGGGCGGGGTCTCGCGGATCGGGCGTTCGTCGAAGTCGAGGCCGTGGGCGGCGAGCCACTTCGTCGCCTTCCGGCAGCTGTCGCAGTTCGCGTAGGTGTAGATCTTCAACATGGCGCTCCTCCTACTTCACCCAGCTCGCGTCCTGAATCACCCATTGCCAGCGCTCGCGGTATTGCCCGAGTTCCGCGTAGCAGCGCAGCGTCGCCCCCGCGGGATAGTCGGCCCGCAGCTGGGCGCGCAGGGCTTCGTCGTAACTCCAAACGTCGTAGGTCTCGCCGCGAAACTCCACCGCCAGCCGCGTCCCGGTCGCCACCCGCCCTTCCACCCGGAAAATCTTCCCCTTGTACTCCGCCGTCCGGATGGCGGTGCCCGGCGGGAGCGCGTCGGTCCGCACCGCCACAGCGGCGAGGTCAACCTTGGCGTGGTCGACGGTCTTCACTGGCGCGGAGGGCTCCTGCCCCTCGGAGCCATTGCGCAGCGCGAGGTAGCGATCGCGGCGCCCGTCGGTCACGGTCACGAACCGGGCCGCGATGGGGAAGTGATCCGAAGTTCCCGCCCCGGCGGCGCCATCGAAGGTCCACCGCAGCGGCAGGCCGTCCGGGTCCGCGTTCAACCCCGGGAATTTTGCCACGGTGAAGGAGTTGTCGACGTATTGCACGCCGTTGAAATCGTAAAGCCCGCGGGAGATGAGCAGGTGCATCAGCGTGCCCCACTCGCCGCGATAGGTGTCGCTGCCCCGCTGCCCGGCCGGCAGCTCGAACCAGAGGTTGTAAAGCGGCCGCGCCGGCTGGCGCACCGCCAGCTCGTTGCCCTGCGATCCGAGCACGTCGTTGATGCCCGTCGTCTTCATCGCCGGATAACGCCGCTTCTGGTTGTACTGCGAGTTGAAGTCGCCGCCGATGATGATGTCGGCGTTGGGATCCCCGCCCAGGATTTCGTCCACCCGCGTCCGCAGGGTCTGGGCGTTGGCCACGCGGATCGGTTCGGTCTGCGGATCACCCGCCCCCGACTTCCAGTGATTCGCAAAGAGGTAGAGCGGCGCCCCGTCGACGTCCACCTGCACCTCGATAATCGCCCGGGCATCCAGCGTCGGATGCGAACGGACCGCCCGCACCGGGAAGCGCGTAAACACCGCACACGTGATCACCTGCTTCCGCTCGGAGGCGCCCGCGGTTACGTTGTCCCCGATGACCGCGTGGTACCCCGTCACGCCGGCATCCGCCAGCGCCTTCAACAGCAGCGCTTCGGCCGGCAGGTCCGCGATCTCGCGGTTCATCCCCGCCCCGAGCATCTCCCGCAGCGGCATCCCGGCATACCGGGCGAGGAGGGCGTCATAGTCCGGCGGCGTCGGCCCCGGCGTGCCGTCGACCTCGAGTTCCGCGAGCAGGAGCACATCGGGACCACGCCCGCCCTCGAACCGGGCCACGACCTGGGCGATGTTCTGCAGCTTCGTCAGCGCGTGGGCCGGCGTGTACTTGGCCGGCTGGTAGTCCTCGTAGGCCGCCACGCCGTCGACGTCGAAAAGGTTCTCCACATTGTAGGCCACCACGGTGAACGGCCGGGCCGACCCCGCGACGGCGAGACCCAGGAAGACCAGGGCCGAAAGAATTCGATGCGCACGCATGGCCCCACCTTGTGAGGCGCGCGATTGACCGATGCAATCCCGGGCCCGCACACTGCGCGCCTGCCATGGCCCCCATCCTCGACGTCTCCCACCTGCGTGTCGCCCGCGGCCCCACGACGATTCTCCACGACGTGAGCTGGCGCGTCGCCCGCGGCGAGCATTGGGTCATCCTCGGCGCCAATGGCTCGGGCAAGACCTCGCTGCTCAAGGCCCTGACCGGCTTCATGTCGCCCACCGCCGGGGAGATCGCCGTGCTCGGCCAGCGTTACGGCGCCAGCGATTGGCGGGAGCTGCGCCTGCAGATTGGCGTGGTCACGAGCGCCTTCGTGCTGTCGATCCCTCCGTCCGAGGTGGCCCTCGACACGGTGGTGAGCGGCAAATACGCGCAACTCGATCTCTGGCACGCCGGCACCCGCGCCGATCGGGCCGCCGCGCTGCGCCTCCTCCGCGCCAACGGCCTCGGCGCCCTCGCGGAGCGCGAATGGGCTTATCTTTCCCAGGGCGAGCGCCAGCGCGTCCTGATCGCCCGGGCGCTCATGGCCCGGCCGCGCCTGCTCATCCTCGACGAGCCGTGCGCCGGCCTCGATCCCGTCGCGCGGGAAAGATTTCTGCAGTACCTCGAACGGCTCGTGCGCCGCGCCTCCTCCCCCGCGCTCGTGCTCGTGACGCACCACGTCGAGGAAATCACGCCCGCGTTCACTCATGCCCTGTTGCTGCGCCGGGGCCGGGTCGAGGCCGCCGGCCCGCGTCGGCAGGTGCTCACCTCGGCCCGGCTCTCCGCCACGTTTGGGACCGCCCTGCGCCTGCGCCGTTCGGGCCCGCGCTACGCGCTCCGGCCGGCTTCCGCGTGAACCCGGTCCCGGAGGTCATCGACGCGTTCGGGTTGACGTCCGTCTGGACCTACCTCGCGCTCTTTCTGATCGCCTTGGGTTTTTGCGGCGCAAAAACCCTCAGGTCGGAAAACCGCCCGCGATGTAGTTCTTCAAATGCTCCGCCTCCGCCCGATGAGCGTCGGCCACCCAGCGCGAGATGTCGCCGATCGAAATGAGCCCCACCAGCTTTTCATTGGATACGACCGGCAGGTGGCGGCACCGCCGCTCCGTGAACAACGCCGCGACGTCTTCCACCGTCGTCTCGGGCGCGATCGTCATCACGTCCGTGCTCATGACCTGGGAAAGCAGCACGGTCTTGGGATCCACACCGTCCCCGACGACCCGGCGCAGCACGTCGCGCTCGGTGAAGATGCCGGTAAGCTTGCCTTGATCGATCACGACGATGGCGCCGATGCGCAGCCGGTTCATCTCGGCCACGGCTTCAAAAATGGTCAAATGCGGGGCGACGCTGTAGACGGCCGAACCCTTGCGCTGCAACAAAGCGGAGATAGGAACATTCATCGGATAAGGGGGGGGTTGGCCAAAACATGGGCGCCAAGTGACGTGTCGCAACCCGAAAGGTGCCCGCGGCGAAAAAGATCCCGGCGCGATCCCGGCCGGCGGATACTCAGCGCCCAAACAACCGATCGAGTCCTCCGAGATTTTTGAGCGGCGCCGTTTTTTTCTTCGCGCCGAGGTGCGCCGCGACAATCGGTTTCGCCGTCGCGGGCGCCACCGGCGACGGCGGAGCGGCGCCCGCCGTTGGTCCCGGTCCCCGCCTGAGCCCATCGAGCACGCGATCGAGTTTCACCGCCGACACCGGTTCCGCCGTGCCGAGCTCCTGCGCAAACAGGCTCACGCGAAACTCCTCGATCAACCAGCGCAATGCCTCGAGTGCCGCCTGACTGGAGGTGGGCCGGGTGCCCTCACCCGGCTTGGACGGTGCCGCTACGCGGGGTGAGGGCACCCCGCCCACATCCAGCCGCCGCCACGCCGCGAGATACGGGGCCAACTGCGCCTGCCGCTCGGCGTCCTTCGCCGGATTCTTCCGCGCGCGTTCGGCCCGCAGCTTCATCGCCTTCAGATACCGCGGGAAATGCCCGAGCTGCGCATACGGCGTGCGTGGCAGGAAGTCCGGCGGCAGGAGCGCCGCAAGATCGTCCACCAGCCCGGCCGGGCCCCCGGCGATCACCTGCAGCTCGAGCCGCAGGCCGAGGATTTCGCGCAGCAGGGCCACGAGCTGCGGCACGATCCCCCGCAGATCGGCCTTCGCCCGTTCCAGCACGGTGGCAAATGTCACGGCGTTGAGCGGGACCACCGGCCGCCCGGTCACCCACTGCCGGATCGAGACAAACGCCTGCTCCTGCAACGCGTCGACGGGCGCGAGCGTGGCCGTCAGCGGGCCCAGTTCACGCAAGGCCCGCAGGTCGCGCTGCGTCCACATGAGATCGTGGCCGAGCTCGCGCTCGAAGAGGGCGGCCAGGCCGTGCGCCGTCGCCACCTGCGCCTCCTCCGGCGTCTTGAACAACCGCCGCGCCACGCCATCGCGACCGGTCATCAGCCCGGGAAACGCATACACCGGCGCCCCGGCCTGCTCGGTCACCAGCACGCGCTCCGGCATCGGATCGAAAGCCCACGCCGTGTGTTCCGGCGTTTCCCACAACACGCGCGCCGCCCGCCACGACGACGGATCCTCGCGCGCCACCGCCACACTGGCCTCGCGCGACTGCGCCAGGAGCGCGGCGCGAACCTCCGCGAGATCGCGGCTCGCCCCCAGCTCGCGGCCCGCCCCGTCCCGCACCCTCACCCGCACGCGCAGATGATCGGGCGGCGCCTTGTCGGCCCAGACGGCCGGATCGATCGCCAGTTGGAACCGTTCCGCAATCTCCGCCGCAAGGGCCTGCGGCAGGGTCTCGCGCCGCCCGGTCAGCCGGTCGCGCGCCGCCAGTTGCGGGGTCAGCACCCGGGCGGTTTCCGCCAGCGGCAGGCGGCTGGCCAGGAGCACACGCACGTCCTTCGGCAGCGCGCGCAGGTAGTGCTCCACCTTGGCCTCGAGGTGCCCCGGCACCGCCCAATCGAGATCCGCCGGCGTGAGCGCCTCCGCCTCGCGCACCGTCACCTGCAGTGTCACCCCGTCGTCCGCCTGCCCGGGTTTATAGACGTAGTTGAGCGGCAGGGCGTGGTTCTGCAGCGGCAGGGCGGCGGGAAACGCGCCCGCATCGTGCTCGATGCTCGCGGGGTCGCGCAAATCCGCCGGCCGCATCATCAGAAACCGCGGCTCCGCCCCGCGCCGCTCCCGTATCAGGGACACCAATTCGCCGACGGAGGAAATCCCCGGGCGCGACGGGCCGTCTGCGCCGGGCCGGGGCTCGTCCGCCCGGTCGCCCCCGCCCGCCACGGGCAGCAGCCGCGCCGCGTAGAACCGATACGCCGCCTCGTCGAGATTCAGGTAACCGCTGTCGCGGACACGCGTGAGCAGGTCCTCGAGTTTTTCCCGCACCGCCCGGTTGTGCGTGATACAATCCAGCGGGAACACGATCGTGTCGTTCACCAGCCCCTCGCGAATGAAGATCTCCGTGGCGTGCGCCGGGTTGATCCGGCCGTAGCTCACGGCCCGGCTCTCGAGTTCCAGGCCGTAGAGCCGCGTGCGTTGTTTCACCATCACGCGCCCGGCCTCGACCTGCCAGAACGGCTCGCTGTGCGCCACCCGCACGAGATGCGCGCCGAGTTCGAGCGCCCATTGCGGATCGAGCCGGGCGCAGGTGCGCGCGAAGAGCCGCGAGGTCTCCATGATTTCCGAGGTCATGATCCAGCGCGGGCCGCGTTGGTCGCGGGCCGCCTTGCCCTCCGGGGCCCGGGCGGCCGCGGGTTTCTTGCGCGGCTCCTCCCGCCGGAAGAGCATCGAGCCCGGGAACAGCACCACCCGCCGGTCATGCGTGGCCTTGTAGCCACCGTTCTCCTCGTCGACATGGGCGATGTTGCCGAGCAGGCCGGCCAAAATGCTGCGGTGAATCGCCCGATACGGCGGCGCGCCGTAGACCAGCGGATCGGTTTCGACCGGCGCCGCCTTGCGCCGCGGGGTCCCGGCCGCCACCTCCGGACGGCGCGGCGTTCCCACTCCCACCGCGTCGAGCGCCGAGGTTATCCGCGGGCGGGCCGGGCCGCCGCCGGCGACCGCCTCCACCAACTGCGCATGGATGTCGCGCCACTCCCGCATGCGCGTGTAGCTGAGGAAATGATCCCGGCAGAAGCGGCGCAGCTTCGCCTGCGTCATGTGCTCGAACTCGTCGTGGAACGCCTCCCAAATGTTGAGCAACGTGAGGAAGTCCGAATCCGGATGCACGAAGCGCCGGTGGGCGGCATCCGCCTGCTGCTGCCGCTCAAGCGGCCGCTCCCGCGGATCCTGGATCGAGAGGCCGGCGGCGATGATCATGACCTCGCGCAACGCCTTCTCCGCGCGCGCCTGCAGGATCATGCGGCCGACGGTCGGATCGACCGGCAGCCGGGCGAGTTCGCGGCCAACGGCCGTCAGCTCCCAGAGCGCCAGCGCCGGCGCCCCGCCGCCTGCTTCCGCCTCGGCCGGGCTCCCTGCTCCCGGCTCCTTGCTCCCTCCCACCTCGATGGCACCGAGTTCCTCGAGCAGCGCATAACCGGCGCGAATCGACTTGGCCGCCGGCAGGTTGATGAAAGGAAAGCGCTCGATGTCTCCGAGTCCGAACGCCTTCATCCGCAGGATCACGTCGGCGAGGTTCGCCCGCTGGATCTCCGGCGAGGTGAAGCGGGGGCGCTCGAGAAAATCCTTTTCGGAATAAAGCCGGATGCACACGCCCTCGGCCACCCGGCCGCTGCGGCCCTTGCGTTGCTCCGCGCTCGACTGCGACACCGGTTCGATCGGCAGCCGGCGCGTGCGGGCCTGCGGCGAATACCGGCTCATGCGCACCAGCCCCGTGTCCACCACGAAGCGGATGCCGGGGATGGTCAGCGAGGTCTCCGCGATATTGGTGGCGAGCACGATCTTGCGTCGCTGCGTCGGGGTGAAGACACGCTGCTGCTCGGCGTTCGACAGCCGGCCGAAGAGCGGCACGACCTCGCAGTCGCGCAACCGGCGGCCTTCGAGCAGGTCACCCACCTCCCGGATGTCGCGCTCGCTCGGCAGGAAGACCAGCACGTCGCCGCTCTCGCTCCCGCGCACGGCCCGCTCCACCGCCTCGACCGCCCCGTCGATATAGTGCAACGCCTCCGCCTTCGCCGAGGCCACCGCCGCCGCATCCTCCTTCTCCTCGTTTTCGTCGTCCTCCGCGTAGTCGCGCCCCAGGGAGTCGAGGGGGGCGTAGATGACCTCGACCGGAAACATCCGGCCCTCGACCAGCACGACCGGGGCGCCGTCGAACGCCGCGCTGAACGCCTCGGTGTCGATGGTCGCCGAGGTGATGATGACCTTCAGCTCGGGCCGCCGGTAACGCAGCGTGCGCAGGTGGCCGAGCAGGAAGTCGATGTTGAGCGAGCGCTCGTGCGCCTCATCGATGATGATGGTGTCGTACTCGCGCAGCATCGGATCGCCCTGCAACTCGGCCAGCAGCATGCCGTCGGTGAGAAACTTGATCACCGTCTGCGGGGTCGTCTGGTCGTTGAAGCGAATCTTGCAGCCCACCTCGCGGCCCCACGCCACGCCCAGCTCCTCCGCCACCCGCCGCGAGATGGAGAGCGCCGCCACCCGCCGCGGTTGGGTGCAGGCGATGCGCCCCCGCTCGCCGCGACCGGCCGCCAGGCACATTTTCGGAATCTGCGTCGTCTTGCCCGAACCCGTCTCGCCCGCGAGAATCACCACCTGATGCGCCTGGATGGCCGCGGTGATTTCCTCCGCGCGCACGCTGATAGGCAGCTCGGGCGGGAACTCGAGGCGGAAGGGAAATGGCTGGTGGTGGGCGGGTGGCGGCACGAAGAGGCTTGAGATTCCGCGCTTCGGCCGGGATGACAAACCTTCCATGCAGCTCCCTCCTCTCCTGCCGGCCGAGACCCTCGTCCGCGTGCTCCGGCTCGCGAAGTTTGACGGCATGGGTGCGCTGGTGCTGGGCACCCTCTTCGCCGTGATGGCCGCGGCGGCCCATGACGTGCCGTTTGCGGTTATCGGCCTGCTCGCCGCCGGCGCCGGCGCGGTCGAGATGCATGGGGTGGGCCTGCTGCGCGCCGGGGAACCGCGCGGCATGGACTGGCTGGTCGGCAGCCAACCCTTCCTGCTCGGGGTGATCTGGAGTTATTGCGGGCTGCGCCTGGCGCATTTCGAGATGCCGCCGCTGCCGGCGGGGCTCGGCGATCTTGCGACTCTGAGTGCGCAGCAATGGGGCATGTCGGTCGAGGAGTACTTCCGCCTGCTCAACACCATCACCGTCGCCGTGCTGGCGGTGGTCTCCCTCGTCTATCAGGGCGGCATGATGGTCTATTACCTCCGGCGCCGCCAACCCGTCGCCCAGGCCCTCGGCCCGGACTGATATTACTATGTCACGTACCAGCGAAAAACCCCAACTCACATTGTAACCCATTAGGTTACTTTACCTCTTGTTTTTCACGAAAATCGTGACTGCGAAAATCGTGTTGGGCACTTGACGAAATAATGCTGAGCCGAGTTTCCTCACGCGCAACCGCGCCGAAGGTTTTCGGAAATCGGAAATCGAGAATCGAGAATCTCTCATCTCGGATTTCCAATCCGGTTCACGTATTTCGGGACGGCAAACGCGCACGAAAAGCACACACTGGCCTGAAATCCCAGATTCCAGATGCCCGATGCTCGATTTCAAGATTTCCGAAATCGCCGCGCGAAGACCCAGAGCAGCCGAGCAGTTTGGATTGAAGGTGAAAAATGCGGCGCAAGCACGGGACCCCGCACTTGCGCCGCGCCGCGCCGCCCCTACCGTTCCGCCCATGTCGAAGGATCGTTACCTCGCCGCCAAACAACAATGGGCGGAGAAACAGCAGGCCCGGGGCGTCCGGGCCCGGGAGGTCGCCTCGGCCGATCGCCTGCCGCCCGGCCAGAAGCTCACCGACGGTTTTCCCGTGCTCGACCTCGGCGTGCAGCCGGACATCCCGCTGGCCGACTGGCAACTGCAGCTCGACGGCCTCGTGGACCAGCCCACGACCCTCTCCTGGGCGCAGCTGCAGGCCCTGCCGCAGGTGGAGGATGTGAGCGATTTCCACTGCGTGACGACGTGGAGCAAATTCGACTGCCGCTGGGGCGGCGTGGCCTTCACCCAACTCTACGAACTCGTGCGGCCGCGGCCCGAGGCGAAGTTCGTCTCTTTCACCAGCTACGACGGCTATTCGACCAACGTGGCGCTCGAGCAATGCCTCGACGACGACGTGCTCGTGGCCACGAGCTTCGCCGGCGCTCCCGTGACGCGCGAGCACGGCGGCCCCGCCCGCGTCATCATCCCGAAACTCTACGCCTGGAAGGGCGCCAAGTTCGTCCGCAGCCTCACGTTTCTCGCCGAGGACAAACCCGGCTTCTGGGAGGTGCGCGGTTACTCCAACACCGCCGACCCGTGGACGGAGGATCGGTACGCCTAGTTTTTCGCTCCGCGAAAAACTAAACCGTGGGTTTTGGCGGGGCAAAAGCCCCCTCGTTCCAGTTGGTGAAGAGCGGCACCTCGGCGTCGGTAATCTCGCGCACGCGCATCAACCCCTGCTCAACCGCGGTGGCGAGCAGGGACTGGAAGGAGAACTCGCCGCGCACGATCGCCTCCCAAGCCGGGAACCGCAGTTCCCGCGGATAAATGGCCGCCAACGGTTCGAAAAAGCCTGCGCGCCGCCCGACCGCCCCCACGCCCGGAGCACAGCCCGCCCACAACCCGGCGAACCACTCCGGCGTGATCGCCGGCAAATCGATCGCGAGCGCCGCCACCCACGGCAGCGCGGTGTGCTCCAATGCCGCCGTCACGCCCACCAGCGGCCCGCAGCTAAAGAGGGCGTCGTGCAGCACGCCGGTGAAGCCCTCCGCCCGGTCCGCCCACGCCTGATCCGTCCGCACCGAGAGAAAGATCTCCGTCGCGCCCGCGGCCGCGAGCACCACCCGCTGGCGGCGCCACAGCGGGGCGCCCTCATGTTCCAGCAACGCCTTGTCGCGGCCCATCCGGGTGGATTGGCCGGCGGCGAGCAGCACGGAGGAAAAGGCGGACGTCATCGGTCTCGGAGGGTCGGAAAAAAACGGACGCCGATTCTGTGAACGCGCAAGGCTTTCGTTGGGGGCGCATCTGCGAGGGGTGCATCTCCGAGTTGACGCCGGTGGAACTGAAGGGAGCGCAGGCACTCCTGCCTGCAGCCCGGCGCAGAGGCGGGCAGGAGTGCCCGCGCTCCCTTGGGCGCAGCGCGGTTCCGCCCCGGGCGCCGCTCGGGAGCTCCCGGGGTGGCGTCAACTCGGAGATGCACCCATCTGCGAGTTGGCAGTGACTTCCCTGTGGGCGCGGTGCCCTCACCGCGCGGCCCGGCGACATATCGCGGGGTGGGGGCACCCCGCCTACAACCGCCAACTCGTACGTGCACCCCTTTCGTTGCGCCCGGGGACTTACCATTCGACAAGCCCCCCACCCGCCGGCACGGTCGCCCGGTCCCACTTTCCCATGTCGAGCCCCTCCGATCCCCAACTCGCCAACCGCATCCTGCGCGGCCTCGTTTACGGCCTCGTGGCCGGCGTCCTCACCCTCGGCCTCGGCCGCCTCTGGCCGGCGGCCATCACCGGGGCCCAGGTCCTCTCCACCAACGTGCTCGAGCCGCTCGGCCAGGTGTTCCTGCGACTCCTCTTCTTTGTCATCATCCCGCTCGTCTTCGCGTCGCTCGCGGGCGGCGTGTTGCAGCTTGGCCGGCTGGACAAGCTCGGCCCCCTCGCCGGCCGCACCTTTTTCTTCTTCGCCCTCAACATGGGCATCGCGGTCGGCCTCGGCCTGCTGATGATGAATGTGGTGCATCCCGGCGACTTCATCTCGCCGCAAACCAAGGAGGCGATCCTGGCCACCTACGGGGGCGTGGCCGAAAAAACCGTCGCCAACCGGCAACAGGCGCAGGAAGGGCTCAGCGTCATGACCCTGGTGGAGATGTTCATGCCGCGAAACCTTTTCGGCGCCTTCGTCGGCAACAGCCGCGCCACGCTCGGGGATGTCCTGCCCCTGATCCTGTTCGCCATCTTGGTCGGCGCCACCGGCACCACCCTCGCCCCGGACCGCCGGGCCCGGCTCCTCGCCGGCCTGGAGATGATCAGCGAACTCATGACGGGCATCGTGCACTTCGCCCTGCGCCTGGCCCCCTATGCGGTTCCGGCCATGATCTACAGCGTGGTCGTGCGCGTGGGCCTCGACATCGTCATCGCCCTGGGCGTGTTCGTGCTGAGCTGCGTCGCGATCATGGCCCTGCACCTCTTTGGCACCATGTCGATCTGGCTGAAGGTCTGGACGCATTGGCGACCGCGGGATTTCTTCGCCACGATCAAGGAGGTGCTGGTGACGGCATTCTCGACCAGCTCCAGCGCCGCGGCGCTGCCGGCGGGGCTTCAAAACGCCACCGAGCGGCTCAAGCTGGCGCCGAGCACCGCGGGCTTCGTGCTGCCGCTGGGCAACACCATGAACATGAGCGGCACCGCGCTCTATGAGGGCTGCGTCGTGCTGTTCGTGGCCCAGGTCTTCGGCGTCGATCTTGGGATCGGCCAGCAATTGACGCTCATCGTGCTCGCCGTGCTCAGCGCCGTCGCCGTGGCGGCCATCCCCGGCGGCTCCCTGCCGCTGATCGCCGGGCTGCTCGCCACCTTCGG
Organism: Opitutales bacterium; assembly: GCA_038249085.1. Classification (GTDB taxonomy): domain Bacteria; phylum Verrucomicrobiota; class Verrucomicrobiia; order Opitutales; family Opitutaceae; genus ER46. Next base: position 10,664 of record JBBRWR010000033.1, on the reverse strand, counting down.
CATCGATCCCGCCGGCATCGGCATCATCCTCGGGGTGGATCGCATCCTCGACATGTGCCGCACCACCCTGAACGTCGGCTGCGACCTCGTCACGGCGGCCATAGTCGACGACATGGTCAAGCGCGGCGAAAACCGCCCGACTTCCGCTGGATAGCCGCGACCCCCGGCCGCGCCGGCTCGACCGGCTGCCCACCGCGCCTGGATCCACCGGAAAGAAAACTGCGCCAAGATTCATGGGCGGCTCCACCACGGGGCGGGCTTTCCCCCTCCCGTCCCGCCCCGCGGGCGGTGCACCTTTTCCGTCTTTCGGCGGATGATATTACGTACCCAAAGGGAGGTTAATCCCACTCGACAATAACTCCTTTTTTACGGTTTAATTCCAGCGTTTTGGAACCTCTCACCCATAGCCAATCCGCATCTCTTTCAGCCCGATCGTTTGTGCGTCAAACCACGGTCGCCGCCTTGCTGATTCTGACCTGGGGCAACGCCGCCGCCCTGCACGCCGCCCCTCCCGAGATTCTCCGTTCCTACCCGTCGATTACCTTGCTCGACGGCCGGCATTTTGAAGCGGTCGAGGTCGTCAACTACACCACCAACGGTATCCTGGTCCGCCATGCGAGCGGGGCGACGGTGCTGCCGACGACGGCTCTGCCCGATGCCATTCTTTCCGATCTTCACCTCCCGCCGGGAGAATCGATCGCAAACCGTGGGCTCGACCCGGCGTTCCTGGCGCTCGCCAACAAACCCGCGGTCGCGCTCGACGAACTCGCCCTGAAGCCTGCCGTTGCCGCCGAGCCGTCCACTCCTGCCTCCGGCGCCGATTTGTCCGAAAAAATCGCCACCGACCTCGCGGATGCGACCGCGAATGCGCCCGCCGCAGTCATCAACTCTGCTCCCGTCCTGGCGCCGGCCGGTGAAGGCAACATTCCCGAATTTTTTGTCGACCAGACGGTGGTCGCTGGTGCCGCCGTGGCCACCCACGTCGATGTCACCGGCCGCGTGAGGGTGATCCTACCCACCGGCGAAACCCAACTGCTGGCCGGTGTCGAGGTGTGCGCCTATCCCGCCGCGTTGCTGACCCGTTATCTTGGCGAAGCCGAGGCACGCGGCCGCGACGCTGCGCAACGCATCCTGACCCAAGCCGATTCCGCCGCTCAAGCCGGCCGACTGGCCGAAGCCGTGAGCTTGACCGCGCAAGCGAGGGAAACCGCCGCCCACACAATCCATTATCTCCCGGTGGCGCCGTTTGCCACCAAGACCGATGCGCATGGCCTCTTCACCATCCGGCATGACCTGCGCGACGCCCGGCTTGTCGCCGTCGGCTACGCCAAGGTGGACGGCAAACAATGGCGTTACGAATGGGTCGGCATCAGGGCAGACCGCGAGATTATTCTGACTGAAGCCAACGCCACCGCGCTCGCACCACCATCGGAGCCAGCGCGCTACGCCTCCCGATGACTTCATTGCTGGTCCTGCTCGCGATCGTCCAAGCAGCCCTCCTGCTCTGGGCGGCCGTGCAGCTGAGTTCCGTCCTCCTCCAGTCAAACCGGCTTCGATCCGTCTTGCGCGGCCTCGTCGCACTCGGTGCCGCCATCGCCTTGGTGCGATACAGCTCCCCCTCCGATCCGTCCCGCGTGCTGTGCACGACGGGAGATTGTCTCGTCCTCGTTTTCTGCCTCGCCGGGGTGCGATTCGTGGCGGTGAACAATGAAGCGGAGCGCCTGCTGGAGGAAAGGAGGATCGCCGGACAGGCTGCCGCCGACGCCATGGCCGATGCCCGGCGCGCCGAGGAGGGTGCCCGGGTTCAAGCCGCCACCGCCGCGATCGAAGCCCGCCCCACGCGTCTCACCCCATGGTCGGGCTGAGACAACGCCCGCCCGAGCGGGGTATGACGCTCGTCGAAGTGGTCGCGGCCATGTGCCTGGTTGCCATCGTTTCAACGAGTCTCATCGCCACGTCCGTGCTCACCCGCCGACTCACCGAGGTCGCCGTCTATCACTCGTCGGTGGCGTCCATCATGCAGGGGTATCTGGAGCAGATCAAAAACATGCCTTACGACATGCTGCCCATCTCACCCCCGGCCGGCACCAGCATCACCGCCAGCCTGTACTCGCTGGCGACCCAAAAGGACGACGTTACCATCGACCCGCTGGTCCTGTCTCCGCTCCCTCCCCTTTCGCCGGCCGGGGTTTCCCCTCCGACCGTACCTGCGAACGTCTACGACAACACCAAGACATTCGACGTGAACCGCGCCGGAGACCTGACCATTCACATTTGGGTCTGGATCGAGGATCTGACCCCAAGCGGATTCGGCGCCAGCCAACAAGCGAAGGCGCTCACGTTGCTCTACATGTGGCAGATCCAGGACGGCAGCACCACCCGCTCGTACACCGGCACGATCAAGAACCTGCGGTCACTCGTACCAACCTATTGACCCGCATGAGTCAGAACCGACCGCAGTCTCCTCTTCCCCGCCGCATGCGTTCTCCGTGCGCCCGGTCTCCCTGCGCCTTCTCGCTGGTCGAAGTGATGGTCGCCACGACGATCCTTGCCCTCATGCTGACCGCCGTCTTCGGGCTTTTCATCAACATGATGAAGAGTTACAAGTACAACACGTTCCGGTTGAGCATCAACCGGGACATCCGGACTTTCACCAACGAACTCACCGACACCGCAACCTACGCCAACTACTTTGTGATCCTCGCGGACTTCGTCAACCGCACCGAGGGCATATCGCCCACGCTTGTCCTTGCCAGCATGGGGGATGGGGAATCGGGCGACTGCCTGCTCCTCATCTTCAAGGATCCCGCCAACGACGCCAACGTCCAGCGAATCGTCGGCTATTATCATGACCCCGACGCCAACGGTCTCGGACCGGTGCGGAAATTCGACACGACCTTCTCGCCCTCTTCCAGCACCACCGATCTCTGGACGCTGATGCCGGCCGTATCGACGCTCCATACCAATCCCGACATTATTTCCGCCGGTACCGTCGGCCGCGCCACGGGGACATCCTCATCGGGCCAGCTCTTCTATAACTTTTACAACCGGAGCGTCATGGTGAAGGGACAGATCAATTACATCTCCACCGACGGCCTGACGCGGAGTGCGGTTTCAACCTACAACTTCACCGTTTCACCCCGCGGCTAGCGATGAGCCTTTCCTTGCCCAATGCCGCAGCTCGTTCCCGGCCCTCCGTCCCTCACCGCGGCTCCGGCATCGTCCTCGCGATCATTTTTTGCGGCGTGATTGCCGCGCTCGTCGCGAGCATGTTGCGCTGGGTGATGACGGAGGCCAGACTCAATCAGCGGTCCCTGCTCCGGCTCGAGGCGCGCAACGCCGCCGAGGGCCTCGCGGAATACGGCATGTGCCAGATTCGCTACCGGATGGAAAATTCGAGCACGTTCAGCACGGCTGCCTTCACGCCCTCGGGGGCCAATGCACTCACCCTGCCGGCGAGCAGTCTGTTTTCCGGCACTCACATCAATGCGTCCGCCAGTGCCCTGTTCGGCGGTTCCATCCTTACCATTCTATCCCCGGGCTCGACTTCCCTTTATTATTTGGACGCCAACGACCCGAACAACACGAACGATCCCTTGAAGGGAAAGTGGATTTTCCGGCGCGACATCCCCATCTACGCCAAGGTGACCGTCACCGTCCCGAATGGCCCGCCGATTTCCGCGTACGTCCGTGAAAAGATCAGCGTTCGCGGCGCCCCGCTCTTTGCCCACGCGATGTTCTATAACATGGATATCGAGTTGCAGCCGGGCTCGACCATGAACGTCTACGGCCCCGTCCACGTCAACGGCGACATGTACCTCAGCAGCCAGGGGACCGCGCTGAATTTCTACAACACCGTCACCTGCACCGGGAACATCTATCATGCGTGGAAGAGCTTCCAGGCGACGGCGCAAGGGCAGACGAACGGCACCACGGGCGAAGCGCTCAACATGACGTCGGACGTCACCTTCAAGACCCGCCTCAACACCCAGGTTTCCATGGACCAGAGCGGCACGTGGAAAGACAGCACGATGGGGGTTTCGACCACGGTGAAAAACAACAACGCGAGCTACACCACCCAGGCCGGCTACACCGCCGCACTGGCCGCGGGCGCGACGGCCAATCTGAGTGCGTACCGGTCCTTCGCCTCTTCAACCTGGAGCGGCAATGTCCAGACCTCGGCGAATGGCGTGCAAAACTACACGCCGGTCGCGATTGGCCGTTACGTCGAGGACGCTACGCCGGCGGACGGCACCGACCAATCGGTCAATACCGGCCGGTTGCTGATTGAACCGCCCACCGACAGCGCCAGCTCCAACTACAGCCCCGAAGTCGAAGCGCAAAAATATTCCCGCCAGGCCGGCATCTACGTTCAGATTGTCCCGGCGTCCGGTTCGATCAACACGGTGACGAGCAACGCCACCTACACCACGACGGTCAACAACCCGGTGGTTCCGGGAAGCGTCACGGTGCGCGTCGGCGGCGCGAACGGCACCGTGGCCGCGACCTTGCCCGCGAATCTCGTGAATTACTCTTCGTACCAGGAAACCAGGAAGACCAGGATCTCGACCGGCGTGACCACGGAAACGGTCAGCCGGGGCATGTATGATCAGCGCCGCAACTCCGGACAGGATCTCGTCGAACTCGATGTCACCGCCTTGAAGACCGCCGTGGCCCAGATGCAGATCTCACCGACCAGCCGCGACGTGACCAAGGCCATCGGTTCGCTCGAGCCTTCGCTTTGGACCGGAATCATCTACCTCGAGGTCACCAACAACCCGACCACGACCCTCAGCGGAGCCACCGTACCCGCGAGCGGCGGCGATCGCGTGGCCATCCGCTTGATCAACGGCAATACACCGGTCCCCTCCTACGGGGCCGTCGAGGGCTTGACCATCGCCACCAACGCCCCCGTCTACATCAAGGGGCATTTCAACGACACCGGTTCTTCGCCCAGCGCCTCGGTTTCAAAGTCGGGCGAAACGCCCGCGGCCATCGCCGCCGACGCCATCACCATGCTTTCTGCCGGCTATGACGATACCACGAGCAAGAGCGCCCTTCGACCCAGCGCCTCCGGCGACTCCGTCGTGGCAGCGGCGCTCCTCACCGGGGCCACGCCGACCAACAAGGACGGCAGTGCGCGCATGAGCGGCGGCGCCCACAATCTCGTGCGGTTTCTCGAGAGTTGGTCCGGGCGATCGGTGTATATCCGGGGATCGCTCGTGGCGCTGTTCGAAAGTCGCGTCGCCAGCGAGCCCTGGCGAATCGAGTATTACGGTGCTCCGGCCCGCAATTGGGGATTCTGCGATCAGTTTCAAAATGGCAGATATCCGCCGGGAACGCCGCGCGTCATTTCCTACCGCCGCACGGATTACTCCGACATGACCAAGGCCGAATACGATGCGGCGCTCGCCGCCGCCAACTAAGGCGCCACCTCCACCCGCGCCAGCAAGATCGCTCCGGCGCGTTCCGAATCCTTCCGGAGCAGGAACGTGAACCCGTAACGCGAAAAATCGAACTTCCGCGTGAGCTGAAAGTACTGCTCCCTGGCGTAGATCGACGGATAGTTGTAGAACGCCTCCAGCGGGTTCCACAGGTCGGCCTTCACTCTCACGGTGAACACCCCGCCAACCGCCGCGTGACGAAACGCCTCCAGCATCCCGCCCTGCAGCACCACCCCGCGCGGAAATATCTCGGCGCCGCCGTGCGGCCGCGCCGCCAGCACGGCCCCGCCCGCCCGGCAGTAGGATTCAAGGAATCCCTGCAAGAACTCCGCATCCTGCGCTCGCAACGATTGCTCAACCACCAGGTCGCTCGGCTTCCGCATGAATGCGAGGAGCGCGTAAATCGCCACAAACGCCAGCAGCACCCGAAATGATGCGGTCGTCCGCCAATGCCGCCACCACGCTCCCAGCCCCGTCACACCCGTGCGAAACTTCCGCATCGAATCGTCCACCGATATCCACACCCACCAGGGTTGCTCGAGTGCCGCCTTCGCTCTCGCCGCGCGGAGCGTCTCCGCCGTCGCCGCCGCATCCAGCGCCGGGAGGTCCGCGAGGGCCTCTGCCAGTTGATCTGTCAGGATTGACTTCGTACCCACCGGCCTGGCCAGGACGGCGGATTCCGCGTCCGCAATTTCAGACCGTTCTTCCCTCGCCCCTCTCCTCTTGGGCGGGGACACCGGCACCGCCGGGCGTTTCGGGGTTGACGGCAGCCGCCACTCAGCTTCCACCGGAACCGTTGACCTCCCGATGGCAGATTCGACTCGCGGCCGGTTCGGGCCGGGCCCCGGCGTTTCTGGCGCAAGGGACGGATCTGCCGGCTTCTGGTCTTTTGGTTCCTGGCTCAAAGCAATACCAGTCGGTCCGTGACAGCTGCCGCGGTCGAGCCAGATATCCTGCTTGAAGATAAAACCTGCACCTGGTGGGTCCGTCCGGGTTCTACGCCGTCAACGTGACAAACCGCGCTTCCATCTGCGCATAGACACTTTCCAACTTCTGGTCCTCCACCATCGCGTCTGCCATCGCGCGGAGCTCGACCAGCGGCGCCGCGACCTGCCGCTCCCACTGGGCGTCCAGCAACGCTTCGATCCGTGCCACCTGCACGAGCAGCTCCGGGATGCCATCGACATGCAGCCGCTCGCATTCTTCGATCAGCGCGCCGATACGCATGGCGACCTCCTCGAGCGTCGAGGTCGCAAAGGTCGCCACCTGCTTCGTCAGGCCATCGCCCAAGACGTACGGCAGGGCCGCCGACCCACCGGATACCGGCGCCTTCGGCGCCGGGTCCAGGCCGAGCAGCTCGCGCTGGCGCTGCGCCATTTTGTTGGGAATCGACGCCTCCGCCTCCAGTGACTTCGCCGCCATCACCGCCGCGGCAAACGCGTCCTTGGCCCCTTGGGTAAACTCTCCGGCCTTTCGGTTGTAACCCGACAACATCTGGTTGCGCGCAATTCCCAGCGCCGTAATGAAACGCTTCAGGCACGACCCATAAAGCCCCACCGCCGACTGCCATCCGGGCAAGAGTTTCCGGGCCAACTGCAGATCCCGAAACTGCGCCGAACGCGGTTCCAGGCAATTTTCGACCGCATTTACGATGATCTTGTCGGATTTTTTCAGGATCAGGTTGCATTTCTCCAGCGCCAGTTCGGCGGCGACGATTTCCTCGCGCAACCGGGCCGCGGTCTCCGTGAACTTCGTCTTCGCGCCGTGGCGAAACATCAGGAAGGCCGGCCGCGTCCCCTCGAGCCCGGCCAGCTGCGCCCGCCGGGCGTCGAGTTCCGCCGCCACCCTCTGCTGTCGATGACGAACATGCGCTTCTCTCACCATCAAGTCCTGCACATCCTCCGAAAGTTCATTGGCGATCTGTTCGTGAGAGACGGATTTCATGGATGACACTTGGAACGGAAGGAACGCACACGAAAAATTCGCCGCGTGGCCGAATCTTTTACCCACCGCCGCGCATGAACGGCAAGCCAACATCCATGGGAAAGCCAATTGAAGCCTTGCGGCTTGACCGCGAGCCCGGCGGAGCTTTGCGTGCGGGGGTCGTGCGATTCGCGAATCACCTCCTCTCCGCGCCGACTGCGCGCCACGCCGCGGCCCTTTTCCCGCCCGCCAGACACCAGGCCCCGCGCACTGCGCTGACTCGAGCGTCGCATGCCGTTTTCTCCTGGTGGGGGCCCAGGGGGGCTGGCTCAGTTTCTCCTTCGCCCCTCCCCTGATCCCACTTCCGACCCAACCCCCGCAGGATCCAGTTTTCTCCGAGCCGTCCCCGCCAAAATCCGCCCATGAGCAGTACCATGCAAAAATACATCGACTTCCTCCACCACCTCCGCGGCAAAGTGCTGCTGGGCTGCGACGGCTTCGTGGACGAGGTCTATCAGATCGTCGATGTTCGGAAGAACCTCAACGAATATACCGGCATGGACGACATGCGCATGTTCGGCGAGTTGGTCGTCAAACGTTCCGGCGGCGGCCTTGGCCTTGAGATCATCCCGAAACGCCGGTGCTCCGGTGGCTTTACGCCCAATACCGGCCGCGTCGCCGCCTTCCTCGGGCTCAAACCCACGCTGGTCGGTCTCTACGGCGCGAAGGAGATCGACCCCGCCTTCGAAGAGTTCGTCGACAACTGCAACATCATCTCCCTCGGCGACTCGGCCGTCACCCTCGTCTTCGAGTTCACCAACGGCAAAATCCTCCTCAGCGCGCTCAAGACGGTCGCCCATCTCACGTGGGCGGATTTCACCGCGCACTTCCCCGGCGAAAAGCTGGACGCCCTCTTCGCCGGCGTGGACATTCTCGGTCTCGGGTACTGGTCGCTGACGCCGGACTTTGACCGTTTCCTCACCGGCATGGTTTCCCGCTATGACCACACCACGGCGCCGCGGCGCATGTTCTTCGATTTCGCCGACATCAAGAAAAAGTCGCAGGAGTCCTTCTTTGCCTCCCTGGAGCTGCTCAAGAAGTTCAACGGCAAAATCCCCATGACCGTGAGCCTCAACGAGCACGAAGGTGCGGACTTGTTCTCCCGCTTCGGCATCACCTGCAAGGAGGAACCCGGCGCCCTCGCCGCCGATCTCAAAACGGTCCGTGAGAAAATCGGCATCGACGAGCTGGTCATCCATACCCCTCACTTCGCGGCCGCATCGCATTCCTCGCAGGGCGAGGCCCACGCCCTCCAGGAATTCCAGCAAAACGTCATCCGTACCGCCGGAGCCGGCGATACCTTCAACGGCGGATACCTCTGCGCCTCGCTCGGCGATCTCCCGCTCAAGGAACGCCTCGTCATCGCCAACGCCACCACCAGTTTCTTCGTGACCCACGCCACCGCGCCCACCTCGGAGGAACTCCTCGCCCAGATTCAAAAGGCCGCGGACAAGTGATGGCTGGCCGGGTCGGTGTAAAGCGGCTGTCGCGATCGGAAAAATGCCGGCTACGCCATGATCTCCGGCACCACCTCGCCCGCGATGCCGGTGAGGCGGACGTCGAGGCCCTGAAACTTCGTGCTCAGCCGGCGGTGATCGATGCCCATTAGGGCCAGCATCGTCGCATGCAGGTCGTGCACGTTGACGATGTTGTCCACGGCCCGGTACCCGAGTTCATCCGTCGCGCCGTAAGTCGTGCCCGCCTTCACGCCGCCCCCGGCGAGGAAGACGCTGAAGCCGAGGATGTGGTGATCGCGGCCGGTGCCCTGCCCCATCGGCGTGCGGCCGAATTCGCCGCCCCAGAGAATGAGCGTGTCGTCAAGCATGCCGCGCTGCTTCAGATCCTGGATGAGCGCCGCCGTCGCCTGATCCACCTCCCTGGCTCCCGCCTTCATGCCGTTCGCGAGATCCGAGTGGTGATCCCAGGCCCGGTGGTACAATTGGATCATCCGCACCCCGCGCTCGGCCAGGCGCCGGGCCAGCAGGCAATTGGAGGCGAAGCTGCCATCGCCCGCCTGCTTGATCCCGTAACGATCGAGCATCGCCTGCGGCTCATGCGTGAAGTCGGTCAACTCCGGCACGCTCGCCTGCATCTTGAACGCCAGTTCGTATTGCGCGATCCGCGTGGCGATCTCGGGATCGAGCTGCTCTTCGGCGAGAAACCCGTTCAACCGCTGGACCTCCTCGATCACCTGCCGCTGCGTGCTCTGGCAAACCCCCTCGGGATTGCCGATGTAGTGCACCGCGCCGCCGCGCGACTGAAACTGAATCCCCTGAAACCGGCTCGGCAGCACGCCGCTGGACCATTGCCGCGCCGAGATCGGCTGCAGACCAAACTTGCCCTGCGAGTTGAGCACGATGAAGCCGGGCAGATCCTGCGTTTCGGCCCCCAAGCCATAGAGCAGCCACGATCCCATGCTCGGCCGGCCCTTGATGATCGAGCCGGTGTTCATGAACGCGTGCGCCGTGTCGTGGTTGATCTGCTCGGTCTGCATCGAGCGCACCACGCACAACTCGTCGGCCACCGTCGCAAGGTGGGGAAACAGGTCGCTGATTTCGATGCCCGCCTGACCATGGCGGCTGAAGTTCGTGAAGGCGCCGCGGGCCTTGAGCACCGTGTTCTGCAGTTGCGCGAGTTGCTGCCCCTGCGTGAACGACTCGGGGAACGGCTGACCATCGAGCTCCTTGAGCTTCGGTTTCCAATCGAAGGTCTCGAACTGCGACGGCCCGCCCGCCATGCAGAGAAAGATGACCCGCTTCGCCTTCACCGGAAAATCCGGCGCCGTGAGCACACCCTTCCAGCCCGGTGGCCGCCTCGGGGTGCCGCCCGCGGCCGCGAGTCTCGATTGCAGCATCGCCAACGCGAGCCCGCCCAATCCGTAGGCGCTCTGCGCCAGAAAAGTGCGCCGGTTGACGCTCAGGGCGTGGGTGGAAGGATCGAAACGGGGCATGGGGGGGAGCGGGACTAAGGGACTAAAAGACCAAGGGACTAAGGGACCAAGAGTCGATGGCACGGGAGCCGACTTGACGGAATTCTGGAGGCTGGAGGTATTGCATGTGGTTTTGGTCCGTTGTCCGTGGTCCGTTGTCCGTGGTCCGTTGTCCGTGGTCCGTGGTCCGTTGTCCGTGGTCTGTGGTCCGTTGTCCGTGGTCCGTGGTCCGTGGTCCGTTGTCAGTGGTCCGTTGTCCGTGGTCTGTGGTCCGTTGTCCGTTGTCTGTGGTCCGTTGTCCGTGGTCT
>JBBRWR010000032.1:0-66212 GCA_038249085.1 Opitutales bacterium | reverse complement strand
GGCTGACGGTGGCATTGAGCCCGATCTTCCCCGCCGCGCCAGTCTTCGACTGGCGCCCGCCGGTCAGAGACGCGGCGCTACTCCCAGAGGGCCTCACCACCAAACGACAGATACGCCCAATCCGGACTCAGTAGTGACGCCGACGGGGCGGCGGCACGTAGTTGGGATTCGTCTCCTTCATGCGGAAGGTGATCCGGGCCTTTTCGAGGTCATACGGGCTCATCTCCATCTTCACCATGTCGCCCGCGGCAATCTTGATGAAGTTCTTGCGCAGCTTCCCCGAGATGTGCGCCAGCACCACGTGGCCGTTGGCCAGTTGCACCTTGAACATCGTTCCAGGCAGCACGGCCACGACCCTGCCTTCGACTTCGATCGCGTTATTGTCAGTTGACATGGGTAACGCGGGATGAGTTGGCAGCGCGAAGGACGGTCATAGGTTCAGTCGTCAAAAGCACCTTGTAAGGCAGACTAAGGCCCGCTTAGTCAAGGTTTCCCTCCGCGCGCGCCATGTCTGACGCTTCCACCTCCGCCCCACCCTGCCCCTTCGACAAGCGCTTTCCGTCCCAATTGGTGCGGGACGACGCGTTCTTCATGAGCCTCGCCTACAATCAGGCCATCGACGCCTGGCGGCGCGACGAGGTGCCCATCGGGGCCGTGATCGAGATCGACGGCGAAATCGTGGCCTTGGCCCACAACACGGTCGAGGCAGCCAAGGATCCCACGGCCCACGCCGAGATGCTGGCCCTCACCCAGGCCGCCGCGAAGATCGGCGATTGGCGACTCGAAGGCGCGACCGTTTACGTCACCAAGGAGCCCTGCCCCATGTGCTCCGGGGCCATGTTGATGGCGAGGGTTCGCCGCGTCTGTTTTGCCGTGCCCGACCCCAAGATGGGTTGCCTCGGCGGCGCGACCAACCTCAACGATCTCCCCCGCGTGAACCATCACCTGACGCTCACCGCCGGCGGGGTGCTGGAAGACGAATGTCGTGAGCTGCTCCAGGCGTTCTTTCGCGCCAAACGCCTGGAACCCGGGTTGTAAGTCGCTCCTGAAAGTTGACGTGCCGCCACATCCGGTGCATGCTCTAACCATTCTCACCCACGTTCCTACAACCTGAAATCATCATAATAACCCATGGCCTTCGAACTTCCCAAACTGCCTTACGCCCCCACCGCTCTCGAGCCGCATATCGACGCCCGGACGATGGAAATTCACCACGGCAAGCACCACAATGCCTACGTGACCAACGCGAATAATCTCCTCAAGGATCACGCCGCGCTGGCCGCCCTCGACGTCAACGCCCTCATCGCCAACCTCGCGCAGGTGCCCGAGGCGATTCGTGGCGGGGTGCGCAACAACGCCGGCGGCCACAGCAACCACTCGTTCTTCTGGACCATCATGGGGCCGGGCAAGGGCGGTGCGCCCAAGGGCTCCCTGGCCGCGGCGATCTCCGCCACCTGGGTTGACACGGACAAGTTCAAGGCCGCCTTTGCCCAGGCCGCCGCGACGCGGTTTGGTTCCGGCTGGGCCTGGCTCTATGTCGGCGCCGACAAGAAACTCGCCATCGGTTCGACCGCCAACCAGGACAGCCCGCTGATGGGCAAGGCCGTGGCCGGCATCGAGGGCAAGCCGGTACTCGGGCTCGATGTCTGGGAGCACGCCTATTATCTGAATTACCAGAACCGCCGCCCGGATTACGTCACGGCGTGGTGGAACGTCGTCGACTGGGACGCCGCGGAGAAAAACTACCAGGCCGCGCTCGCCTGAGCTCCGCCGCCGCCCCCCCACCTTGCAGCCGCACCTTCACCGGTGCGGCTTTTTTTCGCCCCGCTTGCGGCGCGCCCCTTGATCTCCGGGGAGCGAATTCCTACGGCGTCCAGACGCTGGCCTGCATTGCGCCGGAGGCGACGCTCCCGAGCCGGGTGCTGTTGCCGGTCTCCGTATCGAGGATACACAGGAAACTCGAGGTGCGGTCGCGGGCGGTGTACACCAGATGCCGGCCGTCGGCGAGCCAGCTCGGCTCCACTCCGTCGAAACTGGCCTTCGAAACCAGTTTGCCCGCGCCCGTGCCCAGGTCGTAAACCGCGATTTGGTACTGCCGCCCCACCCGCACGGTGCAGGCGATCTTGTTGCGTTCGGCGTGGCTCCAATCGGGTTCCGCCGCATACGTGCCCAGGCCGATCGACAACCGCCGCGGCGCGCCTCCGCCCGCCGCCATGACATAGAGTTGCGGCCCCGGCTCCATCGTGAAGACCATCTGACTGCCGTCGGGCGACCAGCACGGTGACGACTTCACCGCCTCGGACCGGGTTTTGCGCGAAGGCCTCCGGCCATGGGCGTCCGTCACGTAGATCTCCGGGGAACCCTCGCCCGACATGATCACCGCGATCTGCTGTCCATTCGGACTGAAATGGGCCCCGCTGTTGGTGCCGCGAAAACTGATGAGAGTCTCCCGGGCGCCGGTCGTCACGTTGGACAGAAAAACATCGGGCGCGCCCGACCGAAAGAAACTCGTGTACACGACCCGTGTGCCGTCAGGCGTCCACCGCGGGGAGAGCACATGCGCCCCGTCGCGGGTGATCTGTTTCGCTTCACCGAGGAAAAGATCGGAGGTGTAGACCTCGCTCCGGCCCGTCCGGGTTGAAATGAACGCGAGGCGGGCGGCAAAAAAACCTCGCAGGCCCAGGCCGTTGGTGCGCAGGACCGCGACATCCGCGGCGCGCAGCAGGCTTTGGCGCAGGGTCGCCCCAGTCACCGTCTCCGCATGCACGGGGGTCCCCGCTGAGCCCTTGGTGATCTCGACCCGTACCTGCGTGGCGCCGGCGGCCGAAAACTTGAGGTCGTACGCCTGGCCACTGGCGACGAGGCGATACCGCCCGTGGCTGTGAAAAGCCGTCTGCGCCAGTGACTGCAACTCGGCCGTGCTGCCCGTCACCCGGACGGCAATCGCGGAATTGCTGACATCCACGCGGACCTCACCGATATTGCGGGCCCCTTGGGCCAGCGCCGGCAACGCCGCCGCGGCCAGGCAAAAAAGCAGGGAAAGGAGTCTGGAGTTGGGCATGGGCAACAAGCGGCCGCGCAATTCGCGTCGACCATGGCATTTCTATTTGCGCCACGGCCCGTCATAACAACTCTTTTCCACAAATTTGCCCACCATCGTGACACCCGACGAAATCAAAGAACGCCTCAAGCAAGTCAAATACCCCGGTTTCAGCCGTGACATCGTGTCATTTGGGTTGGTCCGATCCGCCGGATTCTTCGACGGAACCGTGAAGGTGGCGCTGGCGTTGACGACCGGCGATCCGAAGACTCCGCTCCAAATCAAGTCCGAGGTGGAAAGAGCGCTCCGCGGACAGCCCGGGGTGCGCGACATTCTGGTGGAAATCTCGGTGACCCCGGCCAAGGCGGGAACGGGCGCGGGCGCCTCCGCCACCACGGGCGGCAACCTGGGCGGCAACGCCGGCGCACCCAAGGCCATCCAGCATTCCGTGGCGATCGCTTCCGGCAAGGGAGGCGTGGGCAAGAGCACCTTTGCGGTCAACCTGGCCTGCGCCACCGCCCAATTGCTGACCCTGCAGGGACGCCCGGGACGCGTCGGGCTGATGGATTGCGATATATACGGGCCGAGCGTGCCGCTCATGATGGGCCTCAGCGGTCGACCCGAGGTTGAAGGCGACGGGGCCGAGGCGATGCTGGTCCCGATGGAGGCGCACGGAGTGAAGGTGATGAGCATGGGCTTCCTCGTGGACGACAACACCCCGATCATCTGGCGCGGCCCGATGATCATGAAGACCATCCAGCAATTCGTGCAGAATGTGAAATGGGGCGAACTCGACCTGCTGCTGGTCGACCTGCCCCCGGGAACGGGCGACGCTCAACTCTCCCTCGCGCAAACCCTGCCGCTCGATGGCGCCGTCATCGTCACCACCCCGCAGGCGGCGGCCACCAACGTCGCCCGCAAGGGCGGATTGATGTTTCAGAAGGTAAACGTGCCGCTACTGGGCGTCGCGGAAAACATGAGTTATTTTGTCGATCCGGCCGGGAACCGGCACACCCTTTTTGGCTTGGGTGGAGGAATCGCCACTGCCGAAAAACTCGGCACCACGCTCCTCGGCCAAGTCCCGCTCATCGCGGAAATTCGAGAGGGCGGCGACGCCGGAATTCCCATCGTGGTGTCGGCCCCGGAAAGTGCGGCCGCGCAAATTTTCCGGGAGATCGCCCAAAGCCTCTTTTCCCGTCTGGGAAAGCCGGCCAATCCGGTGGCATGACCTTGGCGTGGCACCGCGGGCATTGACAGACCTCGCCGCCTCGCTCTCATATCTTCCCGCGATTCATGTTCCAACGTGCTCCAGAGCCTCCGACGTCCCGCGAGTTCGTGAAGCAGTCCAGCCTCTACCAAGAGTTCCTCGCCGAACGGGAGGAAATCTTGAAACACAAGTGGATTGAGTCCGAACGGCTTGGCTACGACATCGGATTTGAGCGTGCCCTGCTGGATTGGATCCGCAAACACCGGGAAAGTTGGCGCGCGTCGCGTCGCCAGCAGCATCACGGGCACTCACCGGCGGGAGCGTCATCCACTCCGTTCGCCACCCACTCGGGAGAAAAGCGCGCCGAGTAACCGCGGGGACCGTCGGGCGCCCTGGGCCTTCCCAGCAGCGGGCTGGGAAAAGTCAGGGGGACCCGGTCCGATCCAGTTGGGACTGATTCGACGTCAGGGAGCACACCGGAAAAGCCCAAGCCGCGCCTTCCGCAAGTGCCCACGAAAAAAGCCGGGCGACAAGCCCGGCTTCGTCTCCGTCGGCAGGGCGAATCACCACCCCCACCGCACGGCGCCTTACTTGATTTCTTTGTGGAGCGTATGCCGCTTCAGAAACGGGTTGTACTTCTTCTTTTCGATGCGCTCGGTCACCGTCTTCTTATTGCGAAACGTCAGGTAGCGGGAGGCGGGCTTGCCCTCTTTTTTGGCTTCAGTGCACTCCAGAGTAACTTGTTCTTGCATGGTTGTAAATGGATTGAGGGGTCAGAGGAAAGGTGCGTGGCCGCCCGGTGCAACACCAATCTAAGGGCGGGTTTGCGGACATTCCCCGTCGCTCCGACTCCGACAGCACCCGGTACAGCCGGCGCCCGAACCCCTAACCCAAGCCCGCCGAACCCGGGGATCGGGGCCCCTGCGGCAAGGCCCCGCGGGAGGGTCAATTTACGGCACCTGGAGCGTCGGAACCGTGACCTTCGGGCGGGAAAACGTCGCCGCCTCGAAAACGGGATTCGGCGAAATCCGGGCGATTTTTGTCTGCTGCGTGGACTTTCCGTCGACCGCCAGCGTGATGGTGTGAGGCAGCAACACGCCGTCGATCGGTCGGTAATCCTCGTAGTGCGTGACCAATTGCAGCCGCCGGCCGCCCACGGAATCGCGATGTTCGACCCGCATCACGATGAGGTAGGTCTCGTCGTCCAACAGCACGGAAAACGTTTCCGCAAATTTCCGCGTCACCAGCACCCGCAGCAATTTCTTCCCTTCGACGGACAACTCGCCCGCATAGTCGAGGGTGTACCCGCGCGCGGCCCCCGCCACCAGCGGGTCGTCGAACTCCGAGTCCGCCACAAACGTCTTCGCCACCTCGGCCTTCATCAGGCGGTACTGCGGCGGCCAGGCGCCCGTGTCGAATTCCCACGGCGGTTCAACCCCGTCCGAACCCTGCACCAGCAGGCGGCCGCTGCGTTCAGTTTCGATGCGGATTTGCGCCGGACGCGCCGCCAGCAGCGTGAATCGCAATTGCCGCCCCCCCGTGATCACGTGTCCGGTGGCCTGCAGCGCCTGGAGCGCCTCGATCCGCTTCAGGCCGCCGATGGCCTCGACATGGATCTGCGCGAGTTCCGCCGCCCGATCCGCCCGCACCGCCAGGGGCACGGCAGATAGGAGCAATACGGCAATGGTGACAGGACGCATGGCCGCACCGTGGACGAGGCCCGGCCGGTGGACAAGTCTCGCGCTTGGTTTTCACCTGCGGCGCATCTCCGAGTTGACGGTGGCGTCAAGTTCGGTCGTTCCCGTAGCGCCAGTCTTCGACTGGCGCCCGCCGGTCAGAGACGCGGCGCTACTCCCAGAGGCATCACCGCCAAACGACAGCTGCGCCCTTTTCACCCGCGGCCGGCGCTTTGCGGTTGTTTGCCCGCCCCCGGAGCCGTATCAAGCGCTTCCCTCACGCGTGCCCGGCGACCTCATCCGCATTTTCTCCGATATTCACTATGGCGACCGGGCCAGCCGGGTTCACCGGCTCGAGCAACTCGGGCCGCTGCTGGACGGCGTGTCGCACCTCGTCCTCAATGGCGACACGCTCGATACCCGACCGGGGCCGGAACCCGCCCATACCGCCCTCTGCCGCGCGGCCGTGGCGTCTTTCTTCTCCCACCACGTCCCCACCGTCACCTACATCACGGGCAACCACGACGCCGATTTCTCCGCACTCCACCACCTCGACCTCAGTGGCGGGGAGGTGTTCGCCTTCCACGGCGACGTG
Source organism: Opitutales bacterium (assembly GCA_038249085.1). Taxonomy (GTDB): domain Bacteria; phylum Verrucomicrobiota; class Verrucomicrobiia; order Opitutales; family Opitutaceae; genus ER46. The sequence continues at coordinate 59,694 of JBBRWR010000032.1, read as the reverse complement.
CTTTTCGACGACATCGTGCCGTGGAGCCGGGACGCCCACCTCGCCGGGCGGCGCATCGCTGCGGCCTTGTTGGCCCTGCCGGAGGAACTTCGCCACGACCTCGACCCGCGACTGGCGGTTTTTCGACGCGTGGCGCAAACCATCCCCCAGCGCCACCAGTCCGAAAAGCATAACCTCCGCTACACCCTGCGCTACCTTGCCGACACCGTTTGGCCGCCGCATCGCGTCCTGCTGGTTTTGCGCGCGTGGCAACTCCTGCCGGCCCGCGCCCGCGCCTTTGCCCGGCGCCACCGCCCCCAGGCCCGATTTATTCTGACCGGCCATACCCATCGGCCGGGCCTCTGGTCATTTCCCGAGGGCGTGTACGTCATCAATACCGGCTCGTTCTCGCTGCCCCTTGGCGCCCATGCGGTCGACCTGTCCGGCGGAAAACTCACCGTGCGCCGCATCGACCGGCGGTCCGGTGAATTCCGGCCGGGGCCGGTCCTTGCGGAGTTTCCGCTCGCCGCTGCGTGATCTTTTTCCGACACCCTGAGCATGAGTATCGAGTTCGGCTGGTGGAATAAGGACGCGGAGGGACGAAAATACCAGGTCAGCGCGGTCGTGCACGGCGGCAACATCGCGTGGTCGCGCCATCAGGGGCACCATACCCCGTGGGAGCCGCACGAACCCGACGATGACGACCGCCTCCGCCTGATCCACGAGGCCGAACGACGCCTGCCGCGTCGTCTCATCACTCAAAGCCAATTCGCCGAAATCAAGCGCCTGAGCGAAAACTCGGGGGCCGGCGGCCTTTCCGGACGCCGCCATCGCTCGTCGCCAGAGTTATAGCCTGGCACGATTGCTTCAGCGCCCGGGCGGCGACGAATCCCCAGCGGACAAGGCCAGCCGCTGCACCGCCTCCGGCCAGATCAGTTTGAACGAAGGGCAATAATCGGCGGGCGCGGCTCCGATCCGGGTGGAAACGTCCCGCGGGGCCACCCATTCGGCATACTGGATCTCCGCCGGTTCCACCTCGATCGGTCCGTCATAGCGCAACCGATAGACCCAGACAAATTCCCACCCGGTCTCCGTGCACGCCTCGACCCGAAACCAGCGCGCCGGAGGCACCCCGGCATCGCACCGCACGCCCAGTTCCTCGTCCAGTTCGCGCACCGCCGCCTCGTCATAATCCTCGCCGGCCTCGAGATGGCCGGAACACGACGAGTCCCACGCCCCGGGTGACAAATCCTTGAGCAGGGAACGTTTTTGCAGCAACACCCGCCCGCCCCCGTCGAAGACCAGCACGTGGACCGCCCGGTGCCAGAGCCCGGTCGCATGCACTTCTCGCCGCGTGGCGCGCCGCACCACCTCGTCGCGCTCGTTGACCACATCGAACCATTCTTCGCTGGAGCCGCCGGCCCCTTCCCCTTGCGCCGCGTCCGGCTCCACCCCTGGCGGCTCGGCTTGGGAGGATCGGTCTGCGCGCTTCGACACGAAAGGAATCGACATCGAGTTCGTTGATTTTCGGGTTTTGCGGCGCTTGTCCAAGAAAATGTGTGCGCAAGTGGAAATTCTACGGAGCGGCGGCCTGCAGCCGCCGCCGGACGCTGGGAAAGGCCCCTCCCGGGTCAGTTCCCCAACGATCTGATTTGCGCCCAAACCAAGCCGCGCCGCGGTTTTGTCTTGGTCATTCGCGCCTTTCCGGTGTTTGGTGACGCCCCCTATCATCCACCATGCCGAAAATTGAGGTCAACAAGGTCGCAGAAATCCTGAAGAAGAACGATATCTCGCCGGCCATCCTGCGCCGCATTATCGAGGAAATGAACCTTGCCGTCCAACCCGACCCCGGCGAAGAGGAAAAGCCACCGGCGGTGAAGAAGCAGTTCGTGATCCTGGTGAGCGATCCCGAGGGCCGGATGCCGAAACACGATTTCGTCGGCTGGGTCCTGCAGATTCCCGACACCGAGAGCGTCGCCACGACGCAAGAACGCGTTTTTCGCAGCTCGTATGACTACAATACGACCAAGAAGGGCAGTCTCATGCCGGTGAAGACGGTGGGCGAGGCCATCGAGATCGTGCCGGCCAAATTCTTTAAGGAGGCGGATCTCTGGGTGAAGACCAAGACGCCCGTGCTCATGCTCCGGACCGACAACGAGATTCCGAAGGAATGATCGGGCCGGCCCGGATCCCGCCCGCGCGGATCAAAGGCCGAATTTCCCCGGGGCAAAACCGCGCGCCCGCAGGGCGTCGGCCAGCGCCTTCACGTCGATCTTGTCGCCGGGTTTGACTCCGTTGCCGCGGTACCACCCCTGGTTCAGCTCGAGCGCGAAACGCAGTTCGGACGAGTGCGAAGCCACGGTGTTTTCATCGAACGGATACATCGGATAGATCTCGGCCAGCGTGCCGTCGCTCCGGAAAAATCCGATATCGAGCGCGGTCGGCGTGTGGCGCATCCAGAAGCTCATCTGCTGCGGCCGGTCGTAGATAAAGATCATCCCATCGTCGCGCCCCAGATCCCGCCGCTCCATCAGGCCACGCTGCATTTCCGGCATAAGGACGGCCAGTTGCATCCGCACGATCCGATCGCCGACCTTGATCGGGAAGAAGTCGCTCACCGTCTTCCGCGTTGCCGGCGGGGCCGCGGCCTCCACTCCGGGCGCCTTTTCCCGGGCGCACGCCGTCAGTCCGACGGCCAGCAGCGCCATCGTCACCGCCAGCCTTGAAACCGGATTTGCATTTTTCATTGGGCCGGTGGCTAATGCCCGCCACACCACAACTCAATCACCGTCTGCCGTGCCTGGAAAAATCCCCCACCCTCCGCTGCTTTATGCCGATACTTCTCGCAGTCCCGACGCCCTGTATTTCGGCCGGGTGGACGTGCCGGACCCGTTTATCGCCTTCGGCCTGCGGCGGCGCAAGTTTGCCGTGGTCGGCGCCCTCGAGTTCGGCCGCGTGAAGCGGACGTCGGACTTCGACGTGGTCCTGCCGCTCGAAGGCTACCTCAAGCGGGCGCGCGAGCTGTGGCCCGAACGCAAGCCCGGGGCGGCGGAAGTAATCTACCTCGTGGCGAAGGATTACGGGCAGCAGAGCTTCACGGTGCCCGATGATTTCCCGGCGAGCGTCTACGAGAAACTCTTCGAACTCGGCCTCGATCTCGAGGTGGCCGACGGGGCGATCTTCCCGGCGCGCGAAATCAAGACGCCGACGGAAGCCGCCGCCGTGCGCGAGGGCAACCGCTGCAGCGCGCGTGGGTTTGCCGCGGCCGAGCGTATTCTCCGCGCCAGCCAGATCCGCGGGCGCAGGCTGGTTTACGAAGGCAAGACCGTGACGAGCGAACGGCTCAAGTACGCGATCGAGGTGGCCTGCCTCGAGGCCGGCGCCGTGTCCGCCAATACGATCGTGGCCGGCGGCGATCAGGCCTGCGATCCCCACGAACGCGGATCGGGTCCGCTGCGCCCGCACGAACTCATCATCGTCGACATCTTTCCCCGGGTGACCCGCACCGGCTATCACGGCGACATGACGCGCACCTTCCTGCGCGGGGACGCCAGCGACGCGCAGCAGGCGCTGGTCGCCGCCGTGCGCGCGGCCCAACTCGCCGCTCTCAAGGCCATCCGGAGCGGCGCGAACGGTCGCGACGTGCACGGCCGCTGCGTCGCGGTCTTCACCGCACGTGGCTATGAGACCCGGCACACCGCCAAGGGGTCGGTGGGCTTCTTCCACGGCACCGGCCACGGCCTCGGTCTGGCGGTGCACGAACCACCGCGGATGAGCGGCATGGTGGATTACATCCTCAAGGAAAAATCGGTCGTGACCGTCGAACCGGGTCTCTACTACCCCGGACTCGGCGGCTGCCGCATCGAGGACGTCGTGCAGGTGACCAACGCGGCTCCCCGGATGCTCTCCCGTTACCATTACCATTGGCAATTCTGAGCGATGAAAGGCCTTCCCCCACTCCTGAAAAAGATCAAGCGGCTGCGCATCCTCGTGATCGGCGATATGATGCTCGACCACTATGTCTGGGGTGATGCCACCCGCATCTCCCCGGAGGCGCCGGTGCCGGTCATCGACATCGCCCGCGACTCGTGGACGGCCGGCGGAGCCGCCAACGTCGCCCTCAACCTCGCCTCGCTCGGCGCCCATTGCACCGTCGTGGGCTACATCGGCAAGGACGAACCCGGGGCCCGGCTGACGGCGATTCTCCACGACCACAAGATCACCACCGTCACCACCCCCGGCGCCGCCCCGACCATCGTGAAGACGCGCGTGGTGGTGCAGCACCAGCAACTCTGCCGGCTCGACCGCGAAGCCCCGCCCCCAGCCTATGAGGTGCCGACCTCCCGGCTTGAGACCCTCGTCGCCCCGGAAATCGCCCGCTGCGACGCTGTCATCTTTTCCGACTATGCCAAGGGCATCGTCACGGAAGGCATGGTATCGCGCCTTGGCCAACTCGCCCGGGCCGCCGGCAAGTTTGTCGCCCTCGACCCGAAACCGAAACGCCGGCTCGCCTTTCGCGACTTGGACTTGATCACGCCGAACAAGCGGGAATCCCTCGAGCTCGCGGGCATCGAGCTCGCCCCCCACACCCGTTTTCCCGCCCCGCAGGTTTGCGCCCGGCTGCACGAGCTCTACGCGACCAAGAATCTCGTCGTGACCCTCGGCGAGGACGGCATGCTCCTGAGCACCGGCGGAAAGATCCAAACCATCATCCCGACCGCCGCCCGCGAGGTCTTTGATGTTTCGGGCGCCGGCGACACCTCGCTGGCCGCGCTGGTGCTGGCGCTCGCCGCCGGGGCCTCGCTCGAGACGGCCGCGCATTTTGCCAACGCCGCCGCCGGCGTGGTCGTGGGCAAGCTCGGCACCGCGACCGTCTCGCCCAAGGAACTGACCGCCTACGTCAACCGCCGGTGAGTGTGGACCCTGCCACGCTGGCGCCGGATCGCAGGTTTCCCACCGGCGCCCTCTTTCTCGATCGCGACGGCACGATCATTCTCGACCGTCACTATCTCGCCGATCCCGCCGGCGTGGAACTCATTCCCGGGGTTGCGGCGGCATTGCAACGCGCCCGATCGATGGGGCTGCGGCTGTTCATCCACACCAACCAATCCGGGATCGGCCGCGGGCTCTACTCCCTCGACGCCGTGCACCGCTGCAACGAGCGGATGGAGGAACTGCTCGGGCTGCCCCGCCCGATCTTTGATGCGATCTGCATCGCCCCCGAAGGTCCGGACGATCCCCCGGTCTATCGCAAACCATCGCCCCGTTTCGTGCTCGAATGCATCACCCGCCACCAACTCGATCCCCGGCAGTGCTGGATGGTCGGGGACCGCGATAGCGACCTCCAGACCGGGTTGAACGCAAAGATTGGCGCCGTCGCCGTCTGCACCGGCAAGTACGACGCCGCCGGCTGGGTCGGCGTGGCGCCGGCCCCCGTACCTGTTTATCCCAGCCTGGTCGAATTCGTCGCCGCACTCGCCGGCGGCTCCGTGCCCGCCCATGCCTGAGTTGGCCGAGGCCGAGTTTTACCGGAAGCGCTGGGCGCAGGCCGCGACGGACGGACGCGTCGTCCGGGTATTGACGCACGACACCGTGAAGCTGCTGCGCCCGCTGGACGTGCCGGCGCTGCGCGCTGCGCTGGTGGGCGCCCGACTCCACTCCTCAGCGACCGCCGCCAAGCAGATCCTCTTCCGTTTCAGCGGAGGGACGTGGCTCGGGCTCCATTTGGGGATGAGCGGCGAACTGTTTACTGCGGCACCCGACCATGTGCCGGGCCGTCACGATCATCTGGTGCTGGTCACCCGGCGACATGCGCTGGTGTTTCGCGACCCGCGCATGTTCGGGCGGATTGAGTTTCACCGTGGCCGCACCGCCCCGCTCTGGTGGACAAGAATAGCTCCGGCCATCCTGTCGGACGCTTTCACGCCGGAAGCCGTCGCCACGTTCTTGCAACGCCGGGCCCGCGCCCCGATCAAGGCCGTTCTGCTCATGCAGGAGCGGTTTCCCGGCATCGGCAATTGGATGGCCGACGAGATTCTCTGGCGGTCGGCCCTGCACCCGGCACGCCCGGCGGGATCCCTCCAACCCGCCGAAGCCCGCACCCTCTGGCGCGAATGCCGGCAGGTCTGCCGGCAGGCGCTTCGCGCCATCGCCGGCCGCGGCCGCCACCTGCCCGCCGACTTGAACGTCGGAATCCCCGGCAGTTGGCTGTTCCTCCATCGCTGGGAGCCGGGCGGGCGCTGCCCCAAGACGGGCCGCCCCCTCGCGCGTGCCACCATCGGCGGGCGCACCACCTGCTGGTCGCCGGCCCGCCAGAAGCTGCGATGAGGAAGCTGCGCCTCGATGAATTACTGGTCGCCCGGGGTCTGGCCGAATCGCGCGCCCAGGCGAAGGCGCTGATTATGAGCGGCCGGGTCCTGCACGGCACAGAGCGGCTGGAGAAACCGGGCAAGGACTTTCCGCCGGATTTCGAGATCGTCGTCGAACAACCGCCGCGTTTCGTGAGCCGCGGAGGCGAGAAACTCGCCGCCGCCCTGGCGCGTTTCGCGGTCGATCTGCAGGGCGCGCACGTGCTCGATGTCGGCGCCTCGACGGGCGGTTTCACCGACTGCGCGCTGCAGGCGGGCGCCGCCGCGGTGGTCTGCGTTGACGTCGGCCGCGCGCAATTGCATGGCCGACTGCGTGCCGATCCGCGGGTGACCAACCTTGAAAAGCTCAATGCCCGTTTCCTGAGTGCCGGGGATCTGCCGCGGGAGGAGTTCGACGCCATCGTGATGGACCTCTCCTTCATTTCGCTGCGGACCGTGCTGCCGGCCGTCTGGCCTTTCCTGCGCCGGGCGGGGACGCTCGTCGCGCTCGTCAAACCCCAATTCGAAGCCGGCAAGGCCGAGGTCGACAAGGGCCGGGGCGTGATCCACGACCCCGTCGTGCAGGAAGGAACCCTGGCGCGGGTGCGTGAATTCGCGCTCGCCGAATTGCCTGCGGCCGTCCTGGTCGGAACCATGGATTCCCCGATCACCGGTACGGATGGAAACCGTGAGTTCTTGCTGTGCCTGCGCAAGCAGCCGTTGTAGGGTGCCGCCATCGATGAAGCCCATTCGCAAGCTCGCGTTTGTCGTCAACCAACAGAAAGCCGGCGCCCCGGCGCTGGCCCGCGAACTCGCCGCCATCGCCCGCGATGCTGGCGTCGCCTTCAAGCAAACCACCCGTTTTCCGCTGCGACGCGGCTTCCTGAAGGGCTTCGACGCCTGCTGCGTCATCGGGGGCGACGGCACCCTGCTGGGCGTCGCCCGGGAATCGGCGCGCGAACAGGTGCCCATCATTGGCGTGAATCGCGGCAGTCTCGGCTTCCTCACGACCTTTTCAGCCGACGAAGCGCGGACCCAGTTCGCCGCTCTCCTCGCCGGTTCCGCCGTGGTGGATCATCGCACCATGCTGGAGTGTGCGACCGGCCATGGCGCCCGCGACCTCGCCCTCAACGACGTGCTGCTCAAAGACGAGGTCAATTCACGCCTGATCCGCCTCGAGGTCTTCGCCGACGGGGAACTCGTCACAGACTATCTCTGCGACGGCCTGATCTTCTCCACCCCCACCGGGTCGAGCGCCTACAACCTGTCCGCTGGGGGCCCCCTGCTGCACCCTGCGGCCGCGGTGATCGCGATGACGCCCATCTGCCCCCACACCTTGAGCAACCGCGCCATCATCTTCCGCGACAGCGTGAAGATCCGCGTCTGCAACCGCTCGCCCCATTCCCGCCTGCTGGTGGCCATGGATGGCCAGCGCAACCTGAAGCTGAGTGAACGTTCCGCCGTGGAGATCTCGGTGGCGGCCCGACGCCTGCCCCTCGCCCAACAGCCGGGTTATTCGCACTTCTCCGTGGTGCGAAAAAAACTGATGTGGAGCGGCGGATTCTCGGAAAAGCGTTGATCACCCCATGATCCAACCGCCGATTAGTCTATTTATTGACCTTCATGCCAATGCTTTACGGATTTCCATACTTCACCTCCCTCTCGGGCGGAAGGTAAGTGAAATCTCGCTACATCGCGACGCCCCCGTGTAACCTTCGTTGGACTCGGCCGTCATGCCCAATTCGGTTCCACCAATAATCCTATCATGAACAAACGTTCTATCCTCACTGCGGTTATCGCCGCATTTCTCGCACTCCCGCTCGCGGTCACCGCAGCGGACAAGAAGAAGGGCGGCGGTTTCGCCGCTTTGGACACTAATGGCGACGGCAAGGTCTCCAAGGAAGAGTTCACCGCTGCCATGTCCAAGAGCGGCAAAATGAATGAAGAGCAAATCGGCAAGCGTTTTGCCTCGATGGACAAGGACGGCAACGGCAGCATCAGTGCCGAAGAGTTCGCAGCCGGCCAGAAGAGCGGCGGCGGCAAGAAGAAGAAGTCGGAAAACTGAGTTTCTCCTTAGTCTGTATTTGAAAAGGGCGACCCTTCCCGGGTCGCCTTTTTCATGGCCGCACCACCAATTGCGTGCGCTGCGCCCTCGTAAACCGCCGTTGGGCAAACGCGGCGAGATCGGCAATCTCGACGGCATCGATGCGTTCGTCGTAGCGTTTCCAATCGTTGATCGGCTGGCCCTGCAGTGCGTTTAGTCCCGCCTGGGTGGCGCGGGAGGCGTTGGTCTGCATGGCCTGCCGGCGGGCGGCCTTGAGGCGGGCCCGACACCGCGCCAATTCCCCCACCTCGACCCCGCCGGCCTGGACGCGGGCAATCTCGGCATCGAACTCCGCGATCACCTCGCCTTCGCGACCCGGCTGCGTGCCCGCGATGAAATAGAACAGCCCCGACTCGAGCCCCAGCACGCGACCCGAACGGACAAAATAAACCAGCCCCTTCTCCTCCCGCACCCGCTCAAACAGGCGCGACGCCATGCCACTAAAGATCTCGTCCGCCACCTCACTCACATAATAATCATCCGCATTCACCGCCGGCCCGGGAAACCCCTGCAGCACCACCGCCTGTTCGCGCGGCTGAATTTCCACGAAATCGCCGACCGCATCCGGCTGGGGCGTAGTCGCCGGTACGTCGCCCCAGGAGGGCGCCTGGCCCCGGGGCAGCCTCGACAGGAACGCCTTCAATTTTGGGCCCAGTTTCCGGGGATCAAAGTCTCCGGCGACGGCCAGCACCACATTCGACGCCACGAACAAACGACGATGCAGCGCCGCGAGATCCGCCGGTTTCAGGGCCTTCACCCCGGCCTGATCTCCGGCGGCGTCCAGCGCCAGGGGGTGATCGCCGAAGAATCGCTCGCGCAGCCGCTTGCGGGCAAACGTCACCACATCATCGTCGTCCTGTTGCAGGCCCGCGATCAGGCCATCGCGCTCGAGCGCGAACGTTGCGGGGCGAAACGACGGACCCAAGACCGCATCGGCCAGCACCGCGATCGCACGGTCGGCGTCGGGCGGAAGCACCTCGACCCCCAGGCCGATGCTGTTGTTTCCCGAGGCCGGGAAAAACACCCCGCCGACGCTTTCGATGAAGCGGGCGACGGCGGCGGCGCTGCGCCGCCGGGTATCCTTGGTCAGCATCGTCGCCAGCAACGCGGTCGCCCCCCGTTTCCCGGGCGTCTCAAAGAGAGCCCCGCCTTCCGCCAGGAGGCGGAAATGCAGATTTGGCAGGCGGCGATCGGGCTGCAGCAGCAGGCGCGCCCCGTTGGCCAGGCGAATCTCCGAGAAATCCGCCCGCACCTCGCCAGCGCCTGCGATCCGCGTCGACGCCCTGGCGGCGCTCACGGGATTGAGGGAGACCGTCGTCTGGCGCTCCGGCACCAGGTATCGCCCGATGGCGCGCTCCAGATCCTTCGGGCGCACGGCCCCCAATTGCGTGAAATACGCGCGGCTGTGATCGAGATCGCCGACCACCACCTCGGCCACGCCCAAACGCGACGCCTGGCCGCTCATGGTCTTGCGGGTGTTGATTTCACCCACCACGAGTTGCCGCAGCGATTTCCGGAGTTCCGCGGCGGGAAATCCCTGGGTGCGGCACCGCGCCAACGCTTTCAGCACGGCCGCCTCGGCGGCTTCCCGCCGGGCAGCGTCGCAAGTGAACGACACGCAGAACAGGCCCGCCGTACCCGGATTCCACGCCGCCGCGTCAATCGTGTGCACGAGCCCCGCCCGTTCCCGGATTTCCCGCCACAACACCGAACTGTCGCCGTGCCCCAGCACCGCGGCCAGCAGGTCGAGCCCCGGCGCGTCCTCATGGGCCACCCCCGGGATTGGCCACGCCAGCACACCCCGCGTCACCTCCACGTCCTCGTAGCGGTGTTCCGTCCGCGGCCCAAGCTGCCGCGGCTCGGCGGGGACAAACACCTGGGCGAGCCGCGCCCGCGGCACGGCCCCAAAGTGCTTCTCCACCTCGGCCCGCGCGGCCGCCGGATCGATGTCGCCCACGATCACGACGACGAGGTTGTTGGGCACGTATCGCTCGCGGTAGTACGCGAGCACGTCCGCCCGTGTCACTGCCGCGAAAACCTCCTGGTGGCCGATGACCGGCTGGCGGTACGGATGCTCGCGGAAGGCCGTCGAAAAAAACGCGTCCCACAGCCGGTTTTCGGGATCGTCCTTCGTCATGGCGATCTCGCGCAGAATTACGTCTTTCTCCTTGGTGACTTCGTCGGCGGGCAGGATCGAATGGAGCGTTGCATCGGCCAGGATATCGATCGCCACCCCCACGTGCTCGCTCGGCAAATCGATGTAATAGACGGTGCGATCGAAGGTCGTGTACGCGTTGATGTAGCCCCCGTGCGCCTGCACGGTCGCGCTGATCTCCCGCCCGGCGCGGCGCGCGGTGCCCTTGAAGAGGAGGTGCTCCAGGTAATGCGACAGGCCCGCGCCCAACTGCGCCCCTTCGTGCACGCTGCCCGTCTTGACCCAGACCTGGACCGAGGCCAGCGCCGCGGACGTATCCCGCTTGAGGATCAGGGTCAGGCCGTTCGGAAGCACCATCCGGTCGACCGGATCGTTCCAGACGGCTTCGAGCAGATGCAGGTCGGAGTGGAGGGAGGGCGATTTGGGCATGCGAAAGGGAAATTTCGACGGTCAGCTACCGTCGGCGACCGCACCGAAAGGGTGGCGGTATCGAGGGAAAGCCGGCCTACGCGGTGCCAAACGCCTCGGTGGCCGACGCGCCCCTTGGCCGCCTGACCGGACGGAAGGGTTTAACGAACGCGTCGTCGAAATCATAGATATCGGCGAAGTCCTCGCGGCAGTCGTTCTCGGTCTTCGAGAAGATGTTATATTCGATCAGGTTGAAAACAATGTCACCGAAGTCACTGCATCGCGTTATACCCCAGGTATTAAGCACGGTCTTCGTCAGGGGACCGTATTGCTCCAGGGCATAGACCCTCAGTCCGTGCAGCAATTCCGGTCCCGAAACATGGCGGGAACGCTCCGTCCGCTCTGCGTCCTTCTTCCGCATTTCCTTGACCGTGTGATCCAGGCCCAGGCGGACAAAATCATACGCCTTGCGGTCGAAGCGGGTGTCTTCCTTGCAGATAAGGGAGACGATCTCGTTGAAATCCGGATTTTGCATGGGAGCGGACGGGAAGTTGGCACAGCCGCCGGCCCGGTGCAATCCTCCTGAACAACCGCAAACCCCCAGGGAATTTGCCGTTCAATATTGTCTGGAAAATCGTCCCCACTGCGTCACGTTCAGGTTACAAATGATCGCCTCCACCCAGACAAACTCCCCCCTGTCAGGAAATGGCGAGGTCGCCGGCCTTCCCAAGTCGCAAATCGAAATCGCCACGGCCCGGCTCAAATCCGCCGGTTTGAGAGTTACGCAGCCGCGCCTCGCGATTCTGGCGGCACTTTGCCGCCACGATCAGCCCACGAGTATTGAGCAGATTCACGCCGACGTCGGCGCGGCGACCTGTGACTTGGTCACGGTTTATCGTTGCATGGCGGCTTTCGAGAAAATCGGCCTCGTCACCCGCGCCTTTTTCCACAACGGCACCGCCCTGTACAAAATGTCTGTCGGCCGGTTGGAGCAATTCCATGTGGTGTGCAAGGCGACCAACGCGGTGGACGAGCTCGATCCCGACACGGCAGCCGGGCTCCGGCAGGCGATCAAGGCGGTGAAGGAGAAACTCGAGGCGCGCGGCTATACGGAGGTCGGGCACATCGTAGAGTTCTTCGGCGTGGCACCGGCGCTGACCTCCCGCCGCCAGTCGCTCGTGGCCACCCGCCATGCGGCCCCGGCGATGCCGGTGCTCGGCTGAGTTTCCGCCCCGGCCGGAGTTCCAGCCACGAGCGTGCGGTGGCGTGCTCGCCGGTTTTTCCGTCCGCGGGACGCGGCTATTACTTCGCCGCGTCGAAACGGGCGCCCACTTGGTCCCAGCGCACCACGCTCCAGAACGCCGCGATGTAGTCAGCCCGACGGTTCTGGTATTTCAGGTAATATGCGTGCTCCCACACGTCGAGTCCGAGCAACGGCGTGGCCCCGTCGCTCAGCGGCGAGTCCTGGTTTGCCGTTGAGGTGACCGCCAACCGCCCGTCCCGCCGGCTCAACCACGCCCACCCGCTGCCGAAGCGCTTCAACGCCGCATCCCCAAACTGGGTCTTGAATGTTTCCAGGGAGCCAAACGCTTGGGTTAATGCCCCGGCCAGTCCGCCGGACGGCACCCCACCACCCCGGGGCCCGATGACGTCCCAGAACAGGGCGTGATTCAGGTGGCCACCGACATTGTTGCGCAGCGTCGTGCGGATCTCTTCCGGCGCGACGCTGAGGTTCCGGAGCAGTTCCTCGCCCGAAAGCTTTTGCAGCGCGGGTTGATTCGCGAGCGCCTTGTTGGCGTTGGTGATGTACCCTTGGTGATGCTTGGAGTGGTGAATCTCCATCGTCCGCGCGTCGAGGTGCGGCTCGAGGGCATCGTAGGCGTAGGCCAGCTTCGGCAGGGTAAACGGCTGCGGGGTTCCAGCCGGAACGGCGCGCGCCCGCGCCCCGGAGGCGCCCAGGCCAATCGCCGCCACGCCGGCGCCCATGGTTTTCAAAGCCGCACGACGGGACAGGGGGAAGGAGGAAGTCATGGCGCCACCGTAGCACGCGTGGTCCGCGGTGCAAGCGGACGATCAATTTGCCACGGCGCCCAACCGGATGCGGGGGTCGCGGCACCGGAGCAGGCGGCGCCCGATCAGGGGATGGCGCAGCAGCACCAGGGTACCGCCCGCCGCGGCCAGGGAGTGACGGCCACGATCGCCTGCTTCGTCCGGGCGGTGATCTCCTTCACTTCGCGAAAACGCGCCACGCGTTCCGCCTCACGCGTCAGCCGGCCCGTCCGTGGTGTAGTCCGTGAGATTCAGGATGAAGGTCATCCGGGTGCCGTCGGGAAAATTCCGGTAACCCTCGGCGTCGCGCGGGGTGAGCCCGAGGGCGTCGAGCAGCCGCCCGGCCCGGGCCGGATCGTATTCGGTAAACGAATGCAGGAGGCGGGCATGGCGGTACGGGGAATCGGGCGGCGGGGCGATCTGGCCCGGCTCGACCTGCCCGTTGAACTCGGCGTTGATGATGTCGCGGCGGTTGATGGCCAGGGACAGCGCCTGGCGGAAGCGGGCCGCGTTGAGCAGCTGGTGCTTCCAGCGGGTGTCGGGCCGGGCGGGATCGACCCGGCGGTTCAGGTTGGGGAACACCGTGAACAGCGACTGGGTGCCGGGTTTCCAGTGATACACCTCATAGTCGTGCGCCGCCGCGCCCCCCAGCAGCAGCGTGTGATCGTCGTAGCGGATGTGGCGGTCCTGCATCGACCCCTCCCCGTTGGCGGCGGCCACGGCGATCAGGCTGTTGGTCTTGATGTCCACGACCAGCCGGTCGAGGTACGGCAACTGATTGCCCTGGGTGTCGACGACCCCATAATACGGATTGCGCACGAACGTCTGCGGCGTCGTCGCCTTGTAGGTGCGCAGCACCCAGGGCCAGAGCCGCGGATGCTCCGGGTTCATGTAGTTTTTCATCCGCTTGTAGACGGCCACCGCACTGCCCAGCTCAAACGCCTCCATCGTGCGCCGGATCAACGCCGGGTCGCCGAGCGCCGGATGAAACTTGCGCAGATCGTGCGCGGGCAGGATGTGCTCCGTGTGGTCCTCGAAGTTCATCCCCGTCGAGGCCAGCCGCTCCAGGAACAGCGGATTCGGCTGACCAAATTCAAACCGCACCCGCAGCTCGTCCACCCGGGACACCCGCCCGAGTGTCGCCCCCGCGCGCAGGAATTTCGGCTGGAGGTTGAAATACTGGATCTCGTTTTCGTACCAGTAGACGATGTCGTCCGCCGTCAGCGGCTGCCCGTCCGACCAGCGCATCCCCCGTCGCAGCGCAAAGGTGTAGGTGCGGTAGTCGGGCGAGATCACCCAGGCCTTGGCCACGTGCGGCACAATCGGATACCCCTGGGGCGACCAGCGCACGAGGTTCGACGCCGACAGGCGCCAGTAAATGGTGGTGACATCCGTGATCGAATTGACGAGCCGCTGCCAGGTCCCGCCGTAGCGGCCAATCCCATCCACTCCTTCCATCACGACCGGCTCCGGGCCGGTCCGCTCCGCCACCGGCGGGAGCAACCCCTCCCGCACCAGTTCCTCCAGGATTGGCGCCTGCCCGCGCGGCCGCCACGACGGGAGGCCCCCCGCCGCATAATCAACCAGGCGGGTGACGACGGGCGGATGCGCGAGGTCCACCCGCCGCGCGTTTTCCCGGGCCGGCCTGACGACCGCCAATTCCGCGGCGGGCGGCGGTGGCGGGGCGGTCACCACCTCCGGCCGGAAGGCCAGACCGAAGGCGTAAAGCAACGCCGTGAGGCCCAACGCGGCCGCGAGAAATCCAGCGAGGGGAACCAGAAGGCGCCTGTACACGGGCAAGATCAGAAATGCGAACAAACTCCCGCCCCCGCCGATGGCAACGCTGATTGCCAGCGCTGGCGCCAAAACCCAGCGTGATCCGCATCCGCTCTGCTCATGCACGTTCTCTCGCCGCCCCGCGTCCTCTCCTCGCTGCTGCTGCTCCCCGCCCTCGTGGCGGGCGCCGCCGAGCCAGGCCGCACCGACGCGATCGACGAAGCGGTCTCCTCCTTTTTTCGGCCTTACCAGCATGACCAGGCCGCGCTCTCGCCCGATGGACGCCACGTCGCGATGAGCGAGCATCTGCCCGGCCAACCCCCGGCGATCGTCATCGTCAAGGTCGACGAACGTTCCTCTCAGCGGCAGGTCGTCGACGAGGGCCGCGAACACGGGGTGGTTCAGCTCCGGTGGGTGTCGTCCACGCGACTCGTCTTCACCACGCGGCTCGGGGCGGTCGGAGCCCTCGATCTGACGAAGGGCGGCGTCGAAGCCCTGCTCGTCCGACGTGATTTCGAAGGGCTCGTGCCCAAGCCCGAACTTGGCTTTGCCCGCTACACCTCGGCCGTCACGCCCGACATGTCCGCGGACACCCTGGCGCCGGGCACCGGCCCCTTTGGGCTGGTGCATGAGGTGTCCCTCCGGGACGCACTCGCGCAGACCCGGGTGACGGGGGACCTGTTCAGCCGTGAGGCCCAGTCCCGATCCACCCGCGTCCTTCGCCCCTTCATCCTCGGGGCGAAGTCCGGCTCCCCGCACCAGTTGATGATCGAACTGCGCGAAGACGGCGATCTCTTCGCTTACCGCAACGCCGAACGCCAGCGCATCACCGTTCCCGGCAACGTTTTTCTCCGGGAGATCGGCGCGCCCGAACCCGAGAGCATCGACGACCTCGGCCGGCGTCCCCCCTTGACCGGCGAGATGGCCGCATACGACATCACCCGCCGCCCACCTCCCCTCGTCGTGATCGAACTCGATGCACTGACTGGCCGCTGGCGCGAAGTCGCGCGGGAGGACGACTGGCGCCGGGCCTGGCTCGATCAGCAGGGCCGCCTCCGGCTTGTCCTCGAACAGCGGGGCCACCGCTACCGCTACCTTTACCGCCCGGCCGACACCGAGAAATGGATCCCCCTCGACTCCGTCGTGAAGTCCGGCGCTCCGCTGGGCTTCACGGTCGATCCCGCCAGCCTCCTCGCGCCGCGGTCCGTGCCCCTTGGCTTCGACGCGGGCGGCGAGATCCTCTTGTTCGCCACCAACGTCGGCCGCAACACGTTCGGGCTGCGCGCCCTCAACCTCCGCACCGGGGAGCTGGAGTCGCTCGAAGTGGGTCACGACCGTTTCGACCTGATCGAGCCCACCGCACTCGACGCCGCCGACGCCCTCCGCTTCGATCCCTACACGCATGCGCTCGCCGGGGTCCGCTTCAGCTCCGTGCGCCGTGAGACTCTCTGGTTCGATCCGGGCATGACGCAACTGCAAGCTCAACTCGCCCGGCGGCTTGCCCCGCTCCGCGTCGAGCTCCGCGCATGGACGCCCGACCGCTCGCGCTTCCTGGTCGACACCGCGTCGGCCGGCGATCCCGGTGGCTTCTACGTGGCCGACGCGATCGCGGGCAAATTGATTCACTGCGGCGACCGCGCCCCGTGGCTCACGGCCGCACACCGCAACGACCCCCATGCCTTCGATTTCGAGGCGGAGGATGGCCGCCGCCTGGTCGGCAGGCTCACGCGCCCCCGCGTGTCCCCGCTCAAACCGCCCCCGGTCCTGATCTATTTTCACGATGGCCCGTGGTTCTGCGACAGCACTGAATTCAATCGCGGCGCGCAGGCGCTCGCGGCGCTGGGCTTCGCCGTCCTCCAATTGAATCACCGCGGCTCGAGCGGCCTTGGCCGCGCCCACCTTGAGGCGATCGGCGAAGGTCTCGACCGCGCGGTGCTCGCGGACGTTCGAGCCGTGCTCGCACGGGGCAAGGACGGGAGCCTGGGCATCAACACCCGGTTGGTGGCGGCGTTCGGCAACGGCATCGGTGGTTACCTGGCCGTCCGCATGCTGCAACTGGCGCCCGAGACCTTTCGCTGTGCGGTCGCGATCAACGCCCCGGGCGATCTCGGCGCGTGGTGCGCCCACCCGGAGGCGGTGCCTTCATTCCTCGCCGACCTCCGCCCGCATGTCTTCGGCACCGACCGCGGGAAGCTCCGCGCCCAATCCGCCCTGGTCGCCGCCCCGACGACGCACGCGCCCGTGCTCGTCGTGCATGGCGCGACGAATTCGTACGTCCCCCTTGCGCTCGGCCGTGAGCTGTATCGGGCGTTGAAGGAAGGTTCGAAAGAGACCACCTTGCTGGAACTCCCAGGCGAAGGCCACGGCGGATGGTCGGAAGCCACCACGGCGAAACTCTTCGCCGAGCTGGGCCGGTTCTTCAACGCGACCGTCTATCATTACGGCGTTGAATGGCGTAAACCGGAGGTCGTTCACTGACGCTGGGTGCGATCCGTCGGATCACGTCCCCCGGGTCGGGCCAGGAGGGGCTGCTTGCGGCGGCGTCCCAGCGTGAGCAAGAGCGCAGCGATACCGAGGATCGCGGCATAGGCGGAGGGTTCGGGGACGGTCGTGAAGTTGAGGTTCAGGTCGTGGCCGGAGACTCCGAGCGACCAGGTGCCCCCGGCGAGGTCGTGCTGGAAGTCGGACAGGTCGAGCGTGAACTTCGTGGCGTCGAAGCCGATGATGCCACCCGAGGTGCTTGCGATGACGTAGCTGTAGTTGGCGGCCGCGTTGAAGTTGTCCACCGGGCCGGCGGAGTTGTCGGGCAGGAGCGAAAACAGCGAGATCGTGAACGAGCTGCCGCTCGTGGCGGCGATGGTGAGTGCGCCGGAGATGCTGAGCAGGTCCCAGTTGGTGCCGGCGGTGCCGGTGGCGTGGTTGATTTCCCAGAGGTAGGAGCCGCCGCTGTTCCACGTCTCGCTGCCCGTGGCCAGAATGCCGGGGCTGTGGCCAGGGGCGACGCGGCCGTTGAGTTGCAACGCGCCCGTAAAGCTGCCGGCGCCGGTGAACATGGCGCCGCTGGCGACGGTGAGGTTGCCCGTGCCGAGGGCGGAGCCGCTGCTGTTGGCGAGCCGGAGCGTGCCGGTGCTGACAGTCGTCCCACCGGAGTAGGTGTTGGCGCCGGAGAGCTCGAGCGTGCCGGTGCCGACTTTGGTGAGGGCGTAAGGCCCGGAAATCGTGCCAGCGAGGAACAAGGTGGAGCCACTGTCGGCGCCCACGGAAGTTGCGGCACTGAGAATGGTGTTGCCGGTCAGCGCATTCGCTCCCGCGGTCGAGCGAATCGCGCCGCTGGAGCCGACGCCGGTGCCGCGTGCATTGACGGGCTCCGCGGTGGACACGCCGCCACTCAGCGCGAGGGCGGCACCGTTCGCGATGGTCGTGCCGGTGCCCGTCGTGCCCAAGGCATTGTTGTTCGTGACCGCGAGCGTGCCGGCGGAGATCGTGGTCGTTCCGGTGTAGGTGTTGGCGCCGGAGAGGTTCAGCGTGCCGCTTCCCACCTTCGTGAACCCACCGCCGCCGGAAACAACACCGTCGAAGATGGTGGAGGCCCCGGAGTATCCCGCCGTCAGCGAGCCACCGCCGAGAGTGACGCTGCCCGAGCCAGCCAGCGAGCCGACCGTGTCGGAATAGCCCGCCAGATCCAAGGTGGCCCCGGCGACGACGGTGAAGTCGGAATAGTCCGAGAACCGGTTGCCGGCGCCGAGCCGCAGAGTGCCCGCACTGACGGTGGTCGGGCCGGAGTAGGTGTTGCTGCCGGATAGGGTAAGCATGGCCGACCCGTCTTTGGTCAGTCCGCCGTTGCCGATCACACTCCCAGAATAGGTGATGGCGCTGTCGTTGGCGACCGTCAGCGTGCCGGTGCCCAAGTTGACGCTGCCCCCCCCTCCGGTGAGAGAACTGGTCCTGAAGGAATAGCCGTTGAGAAGGAGCGACCCCCCTGAGGCGGTGACAACGGGGGCGAGAGCCGGCAACGCGTCGGCTGCGCCGAACTTCAGGGTGCCGCCATTGACCGTGATCGGACCGTCGAAGGTGTTGGCCTCGGTAAGGGTCAGGGTGCCGCCCACCACGGTCAAACCGCCCGAACCGGAGACGATGCCGCCAAAGACGGTCGAGCCGCTGGCACTGCCCACTGATAGCATGCCACCGCCGAGGGTGATGCGGCCCGAACCCTCCAAGGTGGGGATCGTGTCGGTAAAACCATGGAGGTCGAAGGTGCCGTTCGCGGCGATGACGAAACGTCCGGTGTTGGGCATCGCGTTGTTGGCCGCGAGGCGCAGCGTGCCGCTGTTGATGGTGGTGACGCCAGAATAGGTATTGCTGCCGCCGAGCACGAGCGTACCGGCGCCGGTCTTGTTGAGGTAGCCCGAGCCGGAACTCGCCAGGACCCCGTGGTAGGTGAGCGTGGTGTCGGCATCCGTTTCGAAGGTCGGAGAGGAGCCGGACAGCATGACGCCGCGGTTGGCCGCAAGCGTGAAGCTGGCCGTGGACTGCAGCGTGCTGTTCGTAAGTGTCAGGTGGCCGGGGGTGGTGGAGGCGGGTGCCGCGCCGAGGCCAGCGTCGGCCCCGATGATCAGGGTGCCACCGCTTACGGTCGTGGCCCCGGCGTAAGTGTTGCT
This sequence comes from Opitutales bacterium, assembly GCA_038249085.1. Taxonomy (GTDB): domain Bacteria; phylum Verrucomicrobiota; class Verrucomicrobiia; order Opitutales; family Opitutaceae; genus ER46. Next base: position 40,218 of record JBBRWR010000032.1, on the reverse strand, counting down.
CCCGGAGAGCACCAGCGAACCGGCACCCGATTTCGTCAGCGTGCCGGTCCCGGCCAGGGTGCCGACGAACGTCAGCGTGGTGCCACTGCCGACCTCGAGGCCGCCGGTCGTGTCGATCGAGAGGGACCGCGCCGAGTCCAGCGCCAGCGATGTCGTGGCCCGGAGCGTGCCCCCGTGAAACACCAGCGATCCGCCGGACGCGGTGCCCAACGCGTCATCCGCGGCAATCGCGAGCGTGCCGGCTGTCAGCGTGGTCGCTCCGAGGTAGGTGTTGCTGCCGGCGAGCGTGAAAACCCCGGCACCGGCCTTGGTGAAACCGCCCGTGCCGGCGATGACGCCGGCGAACGACGTGGTCGTCGCCGGCGCCACCGTCAGCGTGCCGCCATCGAACGTCACGCTGCCCGCGCCTTCCAGGGACTTGATCGTGTCGGAGTAGGCACCGAAATCGAGTGTCGCGCCGGCCGCCACCGTGACGGCCGACGTATCGGGCAACACATCGCCGGCGCCCAGCTGGAGCGTGCCGGTGTTGACGTTCGTCGCCCCCGTGTAGGCGTTGGCACCGGAAAGCACGAGCGTGCCGGCGCCGGCCTTCGCGATACTGGCGCCGGAAATCACGCCCCCATAAGCAAGCGTGGTGCCGGCCACGGTTTCGAGGGTGCCGCTGGACGAATCGATGCCGCGGTTGGCGTTGAGTGCAAACGTCGCGGTGGTCTGGAGCGTGCCGACGGTGAGAACGAGGTAGTCGGCGACGACCGAATCGGGATCAGGACCGAGATTGGTTCCCTTGAAGATGCTCAAGGTGCCGCTTGAGATCAAGGTTCCGCCCGTGTGGGTATTGGTGGCGGTGAGGTAAAGGGTCCCATCGCCCGACCTCCCGAGACGGCCAGGTCCGGAGATGACGGAAGCCAAGGTCACGTCGTTGCCGTTCGTATCGATGGTGCCGCCGGAGGCTGCGAGCGGATTCAAACGTGAGGAAACGTCGACGGTGCTGCCGGTCGCCCAGCGGAGGCGGCCGCCGTCGAGGGTGATGTCACCCGTGCCGAAGTTGCCCAAGGTCGAGAATTCCACCGTCGCCGAATCCGTGATGCGGGTTCCGCCGCTGTAGGTGTTGGCGCCGGACAGTACGAGATCGTCGTGGGCGACACTGAGCCGACCCGAGCCGGAAATGACTCCGGAGAATTGCGTCGAGTCGCCCCAGGTGGAACCGTGGAGCGTCAGGTCGCCGCTGCCCAAGGTGACGCTGCCGGCGCCGGCGAGCGAGCCAAGCGTGGTATTGTAGTCATTCAGGTCGAAGCGCGCTCCGGCGGCAACGGTGAGCGCGATGTTGTCGTCGAGGAAGTTGGCGGCAGCGAGCCGGAGCGTGCCGTCGGCGACGTTAATCCGGCCTTGGGTAAACGGGTCACCGCTGTTGGTCCCGAGGAGGAGCGTGCCGCCGCCGGCCTTGGTGAACGTCGAGTCCGCCTCATGCCACTCCCCATCGTAGTATACGAACCGACTACCCCGAATAGAGCCCCGGTAGGTGAGGGTCGTGCCGCTGTCGACCTCAAGCGTGCCGACGCTAGCGACCTTCATTTCGCGCAACCAACTGAGTTCAAAGGTTTCGGTTGTCCGCAGGGTGCCGCCGTCAAACGTGATGTTGTTGACGCCCGGGCCGGCAATCGCGCCGAGGTTGGCGCCTTGGGAGATGCTGAGGGTGCCGCCCTCAAGGAAGGTGCCACCGTCGTAGGTGTTCTGGCCGGTCAGCGTGAGGGTGCCGGTGCCAACTTTCTTTAATTGATCATAGTGGGTGTTGTTTTCTGGTCGCTCGATCTCGTCAGGGTCGAATTCGCCGATGACGCCGGAGAAGGCCGTATCGGTGTTGTTGGTGCCGACCGTTAACATCCCCTGACCGAGGAAAACCTCGCCGGCGCCGGCCAGCGAACCGATCGTGAGGTTATTGTTCCAACCCAGATCGAGGCTCGCCCCGGAACTGACGGTCACCGCGGTCGTGCCAGGAAGGAGGTTTGACCCGAGGTAGGCGAGTTTGAGCTTCCCGTCGCTGATGCGCGTGCCACCGGTATAGGTGCTGGCGCCGGACACCAGGAGAATGCCGTTGCCGTCCTTGGAGAGCCGACCGGAACCGGCGATGATGCCGCCGTAGCTGAACGTGATGTCGTCCTTCACCTCGATGGTGCCGCCCCCCGGGTTCAGCTGGATGCCGCGGTTGGCATTGAGCGAGAACGATTCCGAGGCCATGAGTGTACCACCGTCGAACGTGAGGTAGCCGGGGGTGGGCGTATCGGGCGCGGCGCCGAGTGCCGTCCCACGCGTGATGATGACCGTGCCGCCATTGAGCGTAGTGCCGCCCGTGTAAGTGCTGTTGCCCCTGAGGAGCAGTTTGCCTTCGCCCTCCTTGGTCAGCCGGCCGGTCCCGGCGATGATGCCATCGTAGGAAACATCGGACGCCACGGTATTGAAGGTTCCGCCACCGGCGCCGAGCGCGAGGCCGCGACTGGCGTCCAAGATGAAGCTCGAATAGGCGGTCAGCGCGCCGCCGTCGAGGGTGAGCGAACCGGGCGTGACGGAAACAGGCGCGACCCCGAGACCAGCATCAGCGATGACCGCGAGCGCGCCGCCGGTCACTGTGGTGGTCCCGGAATAAGTGCTGGAGCCAAACATCGCCTGGGTGCCGGTGCCCGTTTTGATCAGGCGGCCGGAGCCGTAGATCTCGCCGCTGAACTGCGGAAGACCGGTGACATTCAGCGTCAGTGTGCCGCTGCCAAGGTCGACATAGCCGCTGCCGGCGAGGGCTGAAATGGTATTGGACTTGCTGTTGAGGTCGAGGGTTGCGGCAGTGGCGATGGTGACCGCAGTCGCCTCGGGCAGCGTGTGGCTGGCGCCGAGCTGGAGCGTGCCGGCGTTGACGTTGGTGTCGCGGCTGTAGGCGTTGGCGCCGGAAAGGACGAACGTTCCGCTGCCTTCCTTGGTCAGCCCACCGAGGCCGGTGATGATCCCGCCGTAGGTCAGCGTGGTGCCGCTGGCGGTGTCGAAGGTGCCGCCGGCGTAGTAGATATTGATGCCACGGCTGGGGTGGAGCGTGAAGCTGTTGGTGGTCTGGAGCGTGCCGCCGGTCAGAATCAGGTAGTTCGATACCGGAGAGTCGGGCACAGCCCCGAGCGCCCCGCCGGAGCCGACACTGAGGGTGCCGCCTGAAACAGTGGTGCCGCCCGAGTAGGTGTTGGCACCGGACAGCACGAGCGTGCCGGCGCCGGATTTGGTGAAACGACTGCTGCCTGCGATGATGCCGCCGTAGGTGAGCGTCGTGGCGGGAGAGACGGCGATGCCGCCGTTGCCGTCGAGCGCGATGCCGCGGTTGCCGTTGAGTTCGAAGGACGCGGTTGTTTGGAGCGTGCCGCCTTGGAAGGTGAGGTAGCCGGGCGTGGGGGATCCGGGCGCGGCGCCGAGGGCGGTGCCGGAGTCGACGGCCAAGGTGCCGGCCTGAATGGTGGTGCCGCCGGTGTAGGTGCTGCTGCCGCTGAGGGTGAGCGTGCCGCTGCCGGCCTTGACGAGTCCGCCGGTGCCGGAAATGGCGCCGGAAAAGGTGGTCGAGGCGGTGTTGTCGACGGTCAAGGTGCCGGCACCAAGGGCCAGGCTGCCCGCGCCCGAAAACGCGCTGACGGTGTCGGAATAGCCGGCGAGGTTGAGCGTGGCACCGGAGGCAATGGAGACCGCCGTCGTGTCGGGCAGCACGTTCGCAGCGTCGAGCCGGAGCGTGCCGGCGGCGACGGCGGTGTCCCCGCTGTAGGTATTGGCGCCGGAGAGTCCCAGGGTGCCGCTGCCAGCCTTGGTGAGCCCGCCCGCGCCGGCGATGATGCCACCGAAGGTCAGCGTGGTGCCGCTGGCGGTGTCGAGCGTGCCGCCGGAAGACTGGAGAGTAATGCCGCGGTTGGCGTTGAGGGTGAACGTGCCGGTCGTGTTGACCGTGCCCCCCGAGAAAGTCAGGTAGTCGGCCGTGACGGTGGCGGGGGCGGCGCCGAGGGCGGTGCCGGAGGCGATGCTTACGGTGCCGGTGCTGAGGGTCGTGCCGCCGGTGTAGGTGTTGCTGCCGGAAAGGAGGAGCGTGCCGGTGCCGTATTTGGTGAGCCGGCCGGCGCCCGCGATGATGCCGCCGTAGGTCAGCGTGGTACCGGAGGCGATGCTCAGCGCGCCGTCGCCCTCGAGTGCGATGCCGCGGTTCGAGCTCAGCGCGAACGTGGTGGTCGTTTCGAGGGTGCCGCCGTTGAAGGTGAGGTAGCCGGGTGTGGCGGTGCCGGGCGCGGCGCCGAGGCCGGTCCCCGAATCGATGCTGATCCGCCCACCGTTGATCGTGGTGCCGCCGGTGTAGGTGTTGCTGGCCGACAAGGTGAGCGTGCCGCCGCCGTCCTTGGTGAGGCGTCCGGCGCCGGAGACGACACCGGTCGCGGCGAGGTCACCGGCGTTCGTCCAAGTCTGCGCGGCACCCAGCATGAGGGCGTTGCCGATTGTCTGGGTGGTGCCGGCGTTGCTGACGATGCCGCCCGCGCCGAGGGTCAACGTCTGGCCACCGAGGGTGAAGGCGTCAGCGCCGGAGGCGAATCCGAGCCCGGCGAGATTCCAAGCCGCCTCGGCGTGGGGCGAGAGGCGCGTGTTCCCGGCGAACTGCACGGTCGCGGTGCCATTGTTGGCGGGCGCGACGTCGGTCGTCCAGTTGGCGGCGGTGGACCAGTTGTTGTTGGCGCCGCCGCCGTCCCAGACGACGGTTTGTGCGAACGCCAAGGGGGCGGCGGCCAGAAATAGCGGGAGCAGCGATGCGCCGGGGAACGTTGGGCAACAGAATGCGCGGATGGGGTGCGGATGGGGCAACAGACCGACGAGGTGTCGCGTCACGAAAGGTTGGATTTGAATCGTGGAATGGCGGCCCGACCACTCCGTTGCCTCCCGGAACGCCTGCTCCGGAACCCTTGGGGTGGATGAAATTTAAGGCTCTAGTGGATGGCAAGTTGGAATCAGCTCCCCTTATTTTTCATCTACGTGACGGCTATACTAACTAATGACAGTCAGGTAGCGTCTCACCTTCCAACCATTTCTGCCCCGGCGCGGTGACGGGCGATGAAGATGCTCGACGAGGCGTTGCGAAGTCAGATGTGACCCGAAGGGAGCATAGCCGGGGTCAGGTGTTGGGGTTTGGGGCTGCTCTCATTTTCCCAAAAACCAAAGACTGCCCCATGGAGACGCTGGAGGGAAGAGGAAGGCTCCCGCACCGCAGGGCAGTGTCAAAGTCGTTCTCTCGTCTCGTAGTCTTTCTCTTTCTCATTCTCTCCTGCGGGCAAACCCTGACGAAAGAGAAAGATAAAGAGCGAAGAGAAAGATTGGCCAAACGACTTTGACACCGCCCTGTCCCGCACCGGGTGCCAGCCGTCTGCACTCTTGCCAACCCCGCACCGCGCGGCGACCGTAGCCGCCATCCTGTCATGCGCTCTTCCCACTCTTCCATGTCCCGCCGCACCGCTCTCCGCAACCTCACCGGCGCCGCTGCGCTCGCGACGATGACCAAAACTCGCGCCGCCGAACGCGCGACCAAGACCAAGGGCGTCATCCGCCAGTCCGTCTGCAAATGGTGCTTCAAGGACATCCCGCTCGACCCATTCTGCGCGGCGGCGAAAGCGATGGGGCTCGAGTCCGTCGAATTGCTCAACCCCGCGGACTTCCCGACCCTGAAGAAACACGGGCTCCATTGCGCCATGGTCAGCAACCCCACCGGCAAGACCCCGCAGGGCGTCAACGTCGGTGGCATCCCCAAGGCCTGGAACCGTCTCGAACACCATGATACGCTCGTCGCCCTCTACGCGCAGCGCATCCCCGACGTCGCCGCCGCCGGCTTTCAGAGCCTGATCTGCTTCTCGGGCAATCGGGAGAAGATGGATGACCAGCAGGGTCTCGAAAACTGCGCCATCGGTCTCAAGCGCATTCTGCCCGTGGCCGAGAAACACGGCGTCACGCTGATGATGGAGCTGCTGAATTCGAAGGTGAATCACCCGGACTACATGTGCGATCGCACGCCGTGGGGCGTGGAGCTGTGCCAGCGGATCGGCTCGGAACACTTCAAGCTGCTCTACGATATCTACCACATGCAGATCATGGAGGGTGACGTCATCCGTACGATCACGGACCACGCCAGGTACCTCGGCCATTATCACACCGCCGGCAATCCGGGGCGCAACGAGTTCGAGCCGCAGGATCCGCAGGAGCTCAACTATCCGGCGATCATGGCCGCGATCAAGGCGACCGGGCACCAAGGCTATGTCGGCCAGGAATTCCTCCCGAAACGCGATGCGCTGGCGTCGCTCCGGGCGGCGGTGCAACTCTGCGCCGTATAACCGCGGCGCGTCAGGCGTCGTACCGGTACCCCACCCCGTGCACCGTCGCGATCGGCGACGGCTCCCCGGGTGAGCCTTCGATCTTCTTCCGCAATTGCGCCACGTGTTGATCGAGGGTCCGCGTCGTGCCGAAATAGTCGATACCCCACACGGCGTTGAGCAGCGCGTCCCGGGTCAGGACATGCCCCGGATGCGCCGCAAACACCTCGGCCAGCTTCAGTTCCCGCCCGGTCAACGCCACGCCTGACCCCGCCGCCGTGGCGGTGAACTTCCGCCGATCAATCGTGGCCGCGCCCAGGCGAAAGGTCGCCGGAAGCTCGGGCGCCGCCGCCAGGGCGTTGTCCCGCGCCCGCCGCAGCAGCGCCTCCACCCGCGCCAGCAATTCGTGCACTCCGAAGGGCTTCGTGACGTAATCGTCGGCCCCGAGTTTGAGCCCGACCACTTTGTCGATCTCTTCGCCTTTGGCGCTCAGGAACAGCACCGGCACCCGCGAGCCCCGCGCGCGCAGGTCGCGGCAGACGTCGTATCCACTGGCCTTGGGCATCATGATGTCGAGGATCACGAGTTCGAATTTGTCCTGCGGAAACAGGCGCAGCGCCTGCGCGCCATCCCCCGCCGCCGTGACGGCGTAACCCTCGCTTTCGAGCGTCGCCACCAACCCGAGACGGATGTTGGGATCGTCCTCCGCGATTAGGATCTTTGCCTTCATGGCAGCTCCAGGATGAATTCCGCCCCGCCGCCGTCGCGCGGCGCATAACGCAGTTCGCCGCCCAGCCCGCGCGCGAGTTGCCGGGCGATGCTCAACCCGAGGCCGGCGCCTGTCTTTTCCGCCGTGAGGGCGTCGTCCACGCGGTGAAACTTCTCGAAGATGCGCTCCCGCTGCCCGGGGATCACGCCGGGGCCGCGGTCCCCCACCCGCACCTCCGCCCCCCCGGCCGCCCGCTCCGCCAGCGCCACCGTGATCTCACCGCCGGCCGACGCATACTTGCAGGCGTTGTCGATCAGATTGAGCACGATCTGCTCGACCGCATCGCGGTCGGTGGCGAGCGGCAGCGGGGCCGCCGGCAGGTTCCGGCGCAGTTCGAGGCCGGCCTCGGCGACGCGCGGCGCGTGCGTGTCGAGCAGGCGCCCCAGTTCCTCGCGGAGATCCACCGCTTCCCGCACGTACTTCTTCTTCCCCTGTTCCAGGCGGCTGAAATCGAGCGCATTGTTCACCAACCGGGCCAGCCGCTGGGTTTCCCGTCCGATGGTGCGAAGATATTCGCTCCCCTGTCCGGCGTCCCGCACCCGCCCCTGCTCGAGCAGTTCCGCGTACAACCGGATCGTGGTCAGCGGGGTCTTGAACTCGTGCGAGACGTTGGCCACGAACGAGGTCTTCTGCGCCGCCTCGGCCTCGCTGCGCCGCGCCTGCCAGAGCAGCAACGATCCGCCGGCCAGAATCGCCGCCACGAAAATCGCGACCAGGAGCACGCCCATTCCGAGAAAGCCCGCGCCCCCGCCACTTGAGTATCCCGTCGTGAGAAACGCGACCACGTCCCAGCCGGGCAAAATGCCTGCGGCCAGCGGAACGCGCACCGCCGGTCCCGCGTTCCCCGGAATCGAGCCCCGCTGATGGAGAATCCTCCCCTGGCTGTCCCGCAGGGCAAAACCCTCGCCTGCGACCACCTCGACCGGCATCGCCCCGGCCAGCCGGTTGACAAACGCGGCCACCTGCAACTCCACGCCGCGCACTTCACCGGCAGGTTCCGGCTGCACCCAGCCGATGACGTGCAGGCGGCCGTCAATGACCTGTGGGTGCCATCCGCGAGCCTCCGGCGCCGCATCCTTCTTCACCAGCTTTCCCGCCATCGTCCGGGGATCCGAGGCCGTCGCCGTCGTGATCTCCGCTTCGAGTTTCGCTTCGTTGCGGGCCAAACCCGCTCCCGCCGCAAATCCCGGCGGAGCTGCCGCCGCCGCCGGAGCCGGGGCGGCGTCTGCCAGGGCATACTCACGCGTCATCGCGAGTTGCTGCAAATCCCGCCGCGCCGACTGGGCCTGCGTGACATTCTGCGCGGCCACCTTGCGCACCGCCGAGCTTTCCTGCTGCCGTTTCTCGTCGCGATCCACCGCCGCCGAGGCCGCGGCCCGTTCGCGCACGCCCCACGGGGGACGCTGCCCGAATTCACGCGCGAACCGTCGCAGAAAACCCTGCGCCTCCTCGTTGGCCGACCCGCCGGAGGGCCGGATCAGACGCCCGTCGGCCGCGCCGCGAAAGGTCAGCCGCACCAGCGGATTGGTTTTTTCCCAGCGGTCGAGAAACTCGTCCAGGCCGCCGGCGGGCGCGGCGGCCAGCGTGTCGAGCAACGCGGTCTGCACATCGCCCGTGAACAACTCGACGTTTTCGACGATGAGGCGCGCCTGCGCCCCCAGGGCCGCCCGTCGCGCCTCCACCACTTCCGCGCCCTGCTGCCGCAGCCGGGCATCCTCGCGCCGCAGGAGTTGGATCGCCGCCCCCCCGACCACCAGCGCCGGCACCAGCAGCAGGAGCCAGTAGAGAAAAATGCGGCGGGAGGCGGGGAGCACGGCGACAGGTTAGGACAAACATCCGGCGGGAAACGACCCGAAACGCGCAGCCTCAGCGCGGACCGGAACCGTACGACGCGGAGTTGGATTGCTGGTTGATGGTTTGGGCCGCCTCCGCCCGAAAGCTCTTGCGCTCGGCGTTGTCCAACCCTTCGCGTTCGACCTTGGCCGCCGCGGGCGCTGCGGCGGCCGCCACCCGGCCAACGGCGCTGTTGCCATAAGTCTCCGCCAGCTTCTTCAGCTCCTGCGTGCGTTGGCGCAGGACCTCGGCGGCGGCGTCACGCCGGTCAGCATCCACCAGCGCCACCGCCTCGTCCTTGGCCACGGCGATGACATTCACGGCGTAGTCCGCCTGCACCTGGTGATCCGCCGATTGCACCACGGCGACGTGACTCGCGCTGAATTGCACGTTGCGGATGGCACTCAGGCGGGTCGGACGCTGGCTGATCGCGTCCTCGTAGCTGACCTGCGCCCGCGCGATCTCGAGCTCGACTCCCGGCTGCGCCGGACTGACCTCGACCTCGACGAGGGCAAACTTCTCCTGGCCACCGTAAAGCTGGTTGAGCGTGAGTTCGGCATGCTGCCCGCGGATGGCTCCTTCCCGACCCACGAACCGCAAGGGCCGCACGCCCGCCGGGAAGTCGATTTCGATCACGATCCGCCGCGCGACCACATTGAGCACGTCGCCCAGCTCGGCGGCGAAGATCCGCGGCAAGTCACCGCTGTGCTCGACGAAGTACGTGTTGCCATCGCTGCATTGCGCGAGGCGCGTCATCAGGTCCTCGTTGTAACCGAGGCCGAGGCCGACCGTGGTGACCGAAATGCCCTCCCGGCCCAGCGACGTCCCGAGGCGGGCCAATTCCTCCGGTGAACTGGGGCCGACGTTGGCCAGGCCGTCGGACAGCAGGATCACCCGGTTGACGAAGCCGCGATCCTCGAGATGGCGCCGGACTTCGGCCGCCCCCCGCAGGACCCCGCCATGCAGGGCGGTATTGCCTCCCGTGGTGATGCCGCAGATCGCCGCTTCGAGGCGGCGTCCATCCCCCACGCGCTGGGCCGGGACGAGCGTCTGCACCGTTGTGTCATAAGCCACGAGAGAGACCACGTCATCCGGGCCGAGCCGCCGCACCGCCTCAAGCGCCGCCTGGCGCGCCCGGGCGATCTTGTCACCCGCCATCGAACCCGACCGATCAATCACCAGCGCCAGATTGACCGGAGGCCGACGGTCCCGTTGCGGCAGGCGGATGCAGTCCAGCCCGATCTTCACCACGGCCCGTTCACGGGATTCCGCCGGCAGGATTGAGCGATCGACATCGAGGTGGAGCCGGACCGCCGTTTCCGGAGAGGTGGAAGCGACCAGCGCGGTTTGCGTCGGCAGGAGAAACGCCATCGCACCGGCAAGGGCGACCGCGGAGAGGAGGAGGGTGTGTTTCATGATATAATCCTTGGTTGTGACCTTGGGATTAAACCAGGAAGCGCCCCCGGGGTTGTCAGGTGGGCGTCAGCCGTTTGTCAGGGAATTGTCATGCGTGGGCGGCAAGGAACCCGGCATTGTGGCGGCGGCGATGATTATGGGTTTGATGTGGCGCATTAAGGCTGCCGAAGATGCTTCATGCTCCCTTGCGCCACCCACACCCTCTTCCTGGGTGTCACGCCAGCAGCGATCGGCTGGCTCGGGTCAATTATCGCCATTCTCGGGGCAATCGCGATTTGTGTCCTGACGTGGAATCTGTGGGCGGCCCAACGCCAGTACGCACTGGATTTGGCCGAACAGGCGCGCCTGGTGGCCGAGGAACAGGAAAAGACGAATCTACTCGGGCGCCAAAAGGAAGCGATGGAGCGGGAGAGTCAGGCCAAGAGCGAGATGCTGGCCACGCTGAGCCGGGAAGTACGATCCAACCTCAACGGCATCGTCGGCGCGGCCGACCTGATGCTCGACGCCTCGCTCTCTCCGCTGCAGCGGGAGCACTTGAGCACGATGCGCGCCTCCGCCGAGGCCCTCCACCAGTCACTCAACGACATCCTGGACTATTCCAGCATCGAGACGGGCAAGCTCCGCATCGAAAGCGCCCCGTTCGCCCTGCGGGAACCGCTGATTGAGGTGGTGGAACATCTTGCCCCGCTCGCCGCCCTCAAGGGCCTCGAACTCGTGCTGATCGTGGCCCCGGGCGTGCCCGAACAGGTTTCCGGCGACGCCACCCGACTGCGACAGATCCTGCTGAACCTGATGTCGAATTCCGTGCGCTTCACCCCCAGCGGGCGGGTGGTGCTGCGCGTGGAACTTCCCCAAGGCTCAAAGGCGGCGACCCCGGGAGGGGCGACTTGGATGCATTTCAGCGTCAGCGACACGGGGCCGGGCATCCCGGAACAGCAGCACGCCACTATTTTCGATCGGTTCGCCCAGTCCGACTCGCCCTCGCCGCGCAAATTTGGCGGCTCCGGGCTGGATCTCGCGATCAGCAAGCGGCTGGTGGAGTTGATGGGAGGCAAGATCGGCGTCCGTGGTCTGCCGGAAAGCGGATCGGAATTCTGGGTCATCGTCCCCCTGGTCGCCGACCACGCCGAGTCGCCCGCCCCCCCGCCAGCGCGGAAGGGATTGCATGCGGTGGTACTGGACGATCTGGCCGCGTCCCGCGTCGCCATCTCCGCCCTGCTCACCCAATTGGGCGTGGAACAGGACGCCGCCGACACGGTGTCAGGCGCCGCCGAATTGCTGCACGACGCCCACGAGGCCGAGGTCCGCGATCTCGTCCTGCTGCTCGATGAGTCCGTGGCGGAAGGCGGAGCGGAGGAACTCACCCGGTTGCTGGCGGAGGAGCCGGCCTTGGCAACGACCCGCATTGTCCTGATGACGCGGGATCCGGAATGGGCGGCGGCGACCACGCATCGCTTCCCGGTGTCGGCTTTGCTGCGGAAACCGGTGCTGCGTTCGAGCCTCCTGCTGAAGGCGCTGAAGGCGCCCCGGCGGGCCGGAACCGACAGCGCCGCGGGAGCGCGCGAGAGTGTGGCCCCGGAGGTTGAAGGGAAGTCGGCCACCCGCAGGACGCCGCAGGTGCTGGTCGTCGATGATGACGAAATCAGCCGCTCGGTGACCTCCCAATTGCTGGAGCGCCTGGGCTGCGCGGTGGTGCGCGTGGTGAGCGGCGAAGAGGCCATCGAGCGGACGCGCAAGTCCAAGTTCGACCTGATCCTGATGGATTGCCAGATGCCGGAAATGGACGGCTTCACGACCACCGAACGAATCCTGACCGAAACCTTTGGCAACGCACCGCCGATTGTCGCACTGACTGCCAGCACCACCGTCAAGGACCGCGAGAAGTGTTTTGCCTCCGGCATGTGCGATTTCGTCGACAAGCCCGTGCGCAAAGCCGAGCTCGACCGGGTGCTGAAACGCTGGACCCAGTCGGAAGAGAGTAACGCGAGCTGAATCGGTGGGGCGTGGACTCCGCCCCGCGCCGGGATCACCGACTGGGTTGCCCAACGATCATGCGCTGGCGAAGGGACGCTCCACCCTACCCATGGGGCGACGACGGAAAGTCCAAAGGACTGAACGCGGTTATCAGAACAGCGGAATCGGGTCGTTCTTGCCGACCCGCTCGCCTTCCCAAATCACTTCTTCCGTGACGGGGTCGTAGGTAAGCACGCGGTGCGCGCTGCCCGGCACCGGCTGCTTGTTCACCTTCGGCAGCCACTTGGCCATCGCGACCTTGACGTCCGCATACTTCGGATCGCCCGCGAGGTTCTTCCACTCGTTGGGATCCGCCTTCGTGTCGTAGAGCTCTTCCGAGCCGTCGGCGTAGTGAATATAACGCCAGCGCTCGTCGCGGACGGTGTGATTATCGTGATTATGGGTGGTGATCGCCGGCCGGTCGCGCGGCGCGTTGGCATCGCGCAATTGGGGCATGAGGCTGAGCCCCTCGAGGTCGGGGCGCGCCGGCATGCCGGTCAGTTCCAGCAGGGTGGGAAAGATATCCAGCAACTCCGCCGGTCGCTTCGAGACCGCGCCGACCGTCACGCCCTGACCGACGAAGATCAAGGGCACGCGGGTCGAGCGCTCCCAGAGGGTGTTCTTGCCGGAGATTTCCTTCTCGCCGAGATGGTAGCCGTGGTCGCTCCAGAGTACGATGATGGTGTCCTTGGCGCGCCCCGTGGCCTCCAGGGCGGCAACCACCCGGCCCACCTGCGCATCCATGAAGCTGGTGCTGGCCAGGTACGCCCGCACGAGCGGCTTCCACTCGTTGCGGTCCTGCAGGGTCTTCAACCGGGGTTCCGGCAGCTTCCAATGCAGGTACCACGAGAACCGGGGCGTGTCCGCCCGATCGTGCTCCACCACCGGCGGCAGTTGCAGCGTCTCCAGCGGATACAGCTCGAACCACTTGGGCGGCGCGTAGCACGGCACGTGCGGCAAACGGAAGCCGCAGGCGATGAAGAACGGCTTGTCCTTGGGCGCCTTCTCCAGGGCGCCAATCGCCTGGCTCGCAATCTTGTAATCGACGGCGTCCTCGTCGTGCGCCGGAAACGGACCCCAGTCCATGAGAGGATGCCGCGGCTCCGGCAGGTTGGCGAACGGCTTCGGCGGCCGGGGGGCGCGGGGCGCCGGGCCCCATTCGGTAAACTCACCCGCGCGATCCTTCACCGCAAACGCCCCGTCGTGGTAGATCTTGCCGCAGGTGTAGGTGTAGTAATTCGCCTGCGTGTACGTCTGCGGCAGCGTCACATGGTGCCGCGTTTGCTCGACGTCGCGGATGCCCGGCGCGAGGCCGTAGATGCCCGTCGACGACGGCCGCAATCCTGTCAGCAGGCTCGAACGCGACGGGTTGCACAACGGCGCCTGGGCGTGCGCGTTGGTGAAGAGCGTCCCCCGCTTCGCCAATCCGTCGATATGGGGGGTCTTGGCCTGGACGTGGCCGGAGAGCACGCCGATCCAGTCGTTCTGATCATCGATCGCAATGAAGAGCACGTTGGGTTTGGCCCCGGCGAGCGCTGACAGACCCAGCAGCCACGCGGCCGCGAAAAACAAACGTTGGGGTGATTTCACGCCGGCCAACAGTGGGTAAAAAGCGCCCGTGGTCACGCGCGAATCGCGCCGGGCCCCACCTTGCCGCTTGCCCTGCCGCCACCCGACCGGTACCCACCGACCGTGCGATCTTTCACCCCTCTCTTCGCCCTGATCCTCGCCACGTCCATCGCCCGCTCGGCGGATGACTACCAACCCGGTCCCGATGCCCAACCGCAGGCCGTGCCCCACGGGGAGGTCCGCCTGGGGAAATTCGCCTCGAGCAAGATCTTCCCCGGCACCACGCGCGACACCTTCGTTTATGTGCCCAGCCAGTATGATCCCGCCCAACCGGCGTGCCTCATGGTGTTTTTCGACGGGGCCGGCTTCTTTCGCGCTGAAGGCCAGTTCCGCCTGCCGATCGTCTTCGACAACCTGATCGCGAAAAAGCAGATGCCGGTCACCATCGCCGTGGGCGTGAATCCCGGGATCATCCCGCCGGCCGAACCCGGGGCGAGGCCCCGCCTCAATCGCAGCTTCGAGTACGATTCCCTCGGCGATACCAACGCGAGGTTTCTCCTCGAGGAACTCCTGCCCGAGGTGACCCGGGGCCTCAACGTCACCACCCATCCCGCCGGTCGCGCCGTCTGCGGCAACAGCTCCGGCGGCATCGCCGCCTTCACCGTCGCCTGGGAGCGCCCCGACGCCTTTGGCAAGGTCGTCAGCCACATCGGCAGCTTCACCAACATCCGCGACGGCTACGTGTACCCCGGACTCATTCGGAAGACCAAACCCGCCAAACCCCTGCGCATCTTCCTGCAGGACGGCGCCAACGATCTCGACAACCTGCACGGCAACTGGCCGCTCTCGAGCCAATCCATGGCCGCCGCCCTGAAATTCGCCGGCTACGACTACCAGTTCGTGCTCGGCGAGGGCGCCCACTCCGGCAAACACGGCGGCGCGATTTTCCCCGACACGCTGCGCTGGCTCTGGCGCGACTGGCCCCAGGAATGAGCCGCCCCGTCCCCGCCCTGCCCCGCATCCGCCTCCCGTCCCCGTTTTCCCCATGTCCCGCTTTTCTCTCCGTTCCATCACCGCCCTCACCGCCGCCGCCCTCGCCCTCGGCTCCAACCTGGCCTCAGGCGCCGCGGCCAGTCGGTTCAAGGCCTCCCCGGACCACGCCCGCCACCCCGGCGTGCCCCAGGGGGTCGTCACGCAGCAGGCCCCGTGGGTCTCGAAGGTCTTTCCGCACACGACGCGCGATTGGTGGATCTATGTGCCGGCGCAATACCAGCCCGACGGCACCGCCGCCGTGATGGTCTTCCAGGACGGCCACAACTACCTCACCCCGCAGGGCAATTGGCGGGTGCCCATCGTATTCGACAACCTGATCGCGCGCGGCGAGATGCCGGTCACCGTGGCGATCTTCGTCGATCCCGGTCATGACCCGGCGAAACCCTCCAACGCCAAGGGCCAGCGCGTGAGCAGCAATCGCGGCTTCGAGTACAATTCCCTCGGCGACCGCTACGCGCAGTTCCTGCTCAACGAAATCCTGCCCGAGGTCGCACGCCAGTATCCGCTTTCCCATGACCCGGAGAAACGCGCGCTCGGCGGTTCGAGCAGCGGCGGCATCGCCAGCTTCACCGTCGCCTGGGAGCGGCCCGACCAGTTTGGCAAGGTGCTCGCCACCGTGGGCAGCTTCGTCAACCTCGCGGGCGGCGACGCCTATCCTTCGCTGATCCGCAAGACCGAGCGGAAACCCATCCGGGTGTTCCTCGAGGACGCGAGCGGGGATCTCGACAACCCCTACGGCAACTGGCCGCTCGCCAACCAACAGATGCACGCCGCCCTGCGCTACCTGGGCTACGACGTGCGCTTCGATTTCGCGGAGGGCTACGGCCACAGTTCGGAACACGGCGGCTCGATCTTCGCCGACGCCCTGCGCTGGCTCTGGCGCAACGAAAAGCCCGTGCCCGTGATCGAGACCAAGGGCGACCTCGCCAGCGACATGACGCTCCATCACCTGCTGATCGAGGGCGAGGGCTGGCAACCCGTGGCCGAGGGTCTGGCCTTCGCGGACGGGCCGTGCAGCGACGAGGCCGGAAATTTCTATTTCTCCGACCTGCGCCCGCCCGCCGCCGGCGTCTACCGCATCGCCCTTGACGGCACGAAGACGAAGCTCAGCGACGAGGGCGTGAGCGGGTTGAAGTTCGGGCCGGATGGCCGGCTCTACGCGTGCCAGGGCGCCAAGAAGCGCCTCATCGCCATCGAACCGGCCAGCGGGGCCGTCGAGATCATCGCCACCGACGTGCAGCCGAACGATCTCATCGTCACCTCCCGCGGCCACATCTTTTTCACCGAGACCGGGAAAAAGCAGATCACGTTTGTCGACGCGAAGACGAAGGAAAAGCGCGCCGCCGACACCGGCCTGGCCAATCCGAACGGCATCACGCTCTCGCCGGATCAGGGCACGCTCGCCGTGAGCGAGGCCGGGGGACAATTTGTGTACGCATTCCGCGTCAATCCCGACGGCACCCTCGACGCGAAGATCCCCTATATGACGCTGCGGCGCCCCATCGATCCCAAGGGCGAATTCAAATCCCACGAACCCCCGCCCTACCAGAAGGCCTCCCGCGGTGATGGCATGACGAGCGACACGATCGGCCGCTACTACGTGACCTCCGCCGTCGGCCTGCAGGTCTTCGATCCCACCGGCCGCCTCTGTGGGGTGTTGACCAAGCCGCAACCCGACAAACCCTTCACCAGCTGCGTGCTTTCCGGTCCCGGTCGCTCCTACCTCTACGTCACCAACGCCGACAAGATTTTCCGCCGCAAGGTGCAGGCCGTGGGCAACACCAACGCCCGAATCGCCGCCGCGCCGTGAGCGGGTGGGGCCGGAATGACGGCGCACGTTTCCGAGCATTGCCGTAAACCATCATGCACCGCGCTCCTCCACTCCGGTCCGGGGAGCGCACCCGTCCCGGGCGCATCTCCAGGTTGACGGTGGCGTCAAGTTCGGTCCTTCCCGTAGCGCCCGGCTTCGACTGGCGCCCGCCGGTCAGAGACGCGGCGCCACTCCCAGAGACATCACCGCCAAACGACAGATGCGCCCGGCGCTCCCCTGAAGTTGGCTCCGCGCTTGCTGCGTTCTGAAGTCACCGCAAGCTCCGGAGCATCGCGCCCTTCGCGGATGAAAACAGCCCTCGCAATAATTCCACGCACCTACGCCGAGCTGCGGCGCGAAGTGGAGCGGGTGTTGTTCCGCGGGCGGCGCGACATCGAGTCCGCTTGGGTGCGCACCTATCACGAAATCGGCCGGTTGATCCAGGAACACCTCCTGCTGAAACAGGCTCGCGCCAGCTACGGCGCCAGGACCTACCAGCAATTGGCCGCCCATACCAAGGTGAGCCGGCGCGTGCTCTACGAATGCGCGCAGTTCTATCGCTGCTTTCCCATTGTGCGGCCAGCCGCACAATTGACCTGGACCCATTACCAACTCCTCTGCCAGGTGGACGACGTCAAGCAACGCGCCGCGCTCGTCGCCGAGGTCACCCGGAAGGGGCTGCCGACAATTGAACTCAAGACGCGCGTTCGCTCCCTCAACACCACCCTGGAACTTGCCGCCGGGCCCAGCGCCCGCCTCGAGCCAGAACTGCTCACCGCCCGCCGCGGCATCCCGGAACGGTTTCGCGTCGTCCCGCAGGACGCCGCGCTCTGCGTCGACCTCGGCTTCAAGCTGTATCTACCCCTCTCCCCGGCCCAGGCCCGTTACCGCACCGCGGACGAAATCGTCGCCGTTGCCTCCGACGGAACCATCCGCCGCGCGGACGAAGCCAGGCCCTCGGATCTATACACCTACCGCGCCAGCGTGCGCCGCGTGATCGATGGCGACACGCTGGAGATAGCCGTCGCCCTCCCCCATGTGACGCTGCGGGAAAAGCTCCGGCTGCGGGGGCTCGACTGTCCCGAACTCGACACGGCGGAAGGCCAGGCCGCCCGCCTGGCGGTGGAAGCCCTGGTCCGATCCGCGACAGCCGTCACGATCTATACGACCAAGCCGGACAAATACGATCGCTACCTCGCCGATGTATATTTCGCGATGGGCGATGGAGCCGAGGTCTATCTCAACAACCACCTGCTGACGCAGGGCCTGGCCGAGCGCAAGGATGCCTGGGACTTTTCCGACTGGGAAAAAAAGTCGGCGATCTGAACGCCCGCGCCGGCAGCATGGTCACCACGGAGAAGGTCGTCGCCTACGTGGGTTAAAGCAGCGGCGGTTTCACGCCGCGATTGAACGACCTTCGCGGCTTGAAGCCGCCTCTACCCCGACCCAGGTCGACGCACCGTTCGGGTGGGCGAACTCAATTCCCCTTTCGCTTCGTCAAGGCGCGTCGGCCAGGCGCGCCCCGATCGTCGCGAGTTCGAACAACCGATCCTCCGGCTGGCCCGCGGCCCAGCCCATGCCGCGGAACGCCAGCAGTCGAAACACCGGATCGTCAAAGGTCCAAGTGTAGTGCCCCGGCAGCGCGACAAAGACCCGCCCGGGTCCGACCGCGTGCGTCCACAACTGCGGCCGCAAGGCGCCGTCCTCCTCGGCGCTGGCGAGCACCTGCACCCCGGCGGGATCGCCGACGAGATTCCAATAGGTTTCGTCGATGAACGCCGCCCGCGTGAAGTTCGCGGGGGCGAAGCCCTGTGCCAGCGGATGGGGATGAAACACCAAATCGATCGGCCCATGGCGGTATTTCGTTTGCTTGCTGTTGCTGGCCAACCCGAGGCGGCGTGCAAAATCCGGGGCCTGCGCCCGTGCCTCCAGCGCCCAGTGAAAGTACACGGCGCCCTTCCCGCGGGCGAGGTACGCATCGAGTTCGCGCCCCCGCTCCTCGTTCCAGCCGGGGTTGTTGTTGAAAAAGCAGATCACGTCGGCCCGGGCAAACTGTCCGGCGCTGGGCCAGATGGAGGCAGTGTCCACCACCACGCCGTCCGCCAGCGCCAGCAATTTACTCCAGCGCTGTTTCCAGAGCGGGTAATCGTGCTCGCCCTTGCCATGGTCCTTGGGCCCGTCGCAGAGGAGAATCGTGAAGGCCGGAAGCTTCGCCGCGGCGGCCGGTGACCGGATCGGCAACGCCGCGACGACCGCCTGCCGCACCGTGTCGTACTCGGCGCGTTCACGCAACGGCGGCGGCGGCACGTTTGCTTCGATCGGAGCCGGCTCGAGCGGGTTGGTCAGCAGGAACGTCATCAGATCGCGCACCTGCGCCGTGTCGAGTGTGGTCAGCAGGCCCTCGGGCATGAGCGACCGCAACGCGGCGCGGGTCGTGAGCACCTCCGTCCGGGGAAGAGCGCGCACGTGGCCCGCAGCGTCGGCGACGCGAATTTCCGTGGCGGTCTCGCCCAGCAGCGCACCGGTCAGCGGGGAGCCGTCCGCGAGTTCCAGGGTAAAGGCCGGATAGTCGGGGTTGATCGCGGCGTTGGGGTCGACGATGTCGCGCAACACGCTCGCGTAGTCGCGTTGCACCAGGTGCGAGAGATCCGGTCCGATGGCCGGGCCCTCGCCCCGCAACCGGTGGCAGCGCGAACACATGAGTTGATCGCCTTGGAACAAGCGCCGACCAGCCAGCCAGTGGCCGCCCGCGATTTCCGGAATCACCCGCTCGCCGGCCGGAGCCTCGGTGGCGCCGGCCCGCACCACCCACGGCAGCTTGAACCGACGCAGCGGCCACGGCCGCGGGATATCTGGCTGGGCGGGTCGGGTCCAGGTGGCAGCCGTATCCGCCGGCCGGTCACCACCCGTCGTAAGCGTGGCCGAGAAACGCGTCCAGTCGTCGTCGTCCATGCTCCCAAAGGTGGTCGCGAACGGCCGCAGCGTCAGCGGCGACATGCCGGGGAGGCGGGCGGTGAGTTCCTCGCGCGCCGGAGTGTAGTCGAGTTTCGCCCCGGGCTGCACCGGCGGCTGGAGCAGCGCATCGACGTCGAGCTGTCCCTCCAACGTCAACCGGCCCGGTCCCGCCGCGAGCGCCCAAAGTCGATCGTGTTCGGCGCTGCCCGCCGTGAGGACCCGCGCCACGGCGAGGTCCGGATGCGGCAGCCAGCCGCTCCAGGTCGACCCGCCCGACGCGGCCTCCCACCGGGCCTCGACTCCGTGGTTTTCCAGGTGCAGTTCGATGTCGTCGTACGCCACGCCGGCAGCGGCGGGTTCCCGGGCGACGGGGTTGGAGACGTTGGGAATTCTCACCGCGTAACTGAGCGCGACGCGACGCGGCGTCGTGTGCAGGATCAGGGTACGCCGGTCCGGTGTCACCCCGGCGGATTGCACCGGAAAGTCGATCCGCGGGGCGGCGAGCTGGTCTCGCACCACCTGATAACCCGGCCGCATCGCCTCGAAGCGATCGCCGGGCATCACGAACTTTCCGCCGGTGACCGCGCTGCGCCGCGCCAGGTCCCGCAACACCGCGGTGGCGAGGGGACGATCGAAGGCGACACGGATTTCCGTGGAGCTTGCACTCCAGGCCAGCACGGGCTGCGGCGCGGAGGGATTCGTATACCGGATGAGAAACAACCGGCCCGGGCCATTCGGGCCGGTGCCCCAGTCGGGCTTGCCGGTGTGGCACGCCACCAACAAATCGCCCCGGGGAGTCAGGCACGCATCGACCGTCAGGAAATTCAGGCACGCGATCAGGTGGTTCTGCGCGACGTAGCCGGCGGCGGTCTTGACGAGCTGCGTGCGGTAGAGTTTGCCCCGCGACTCCCCGGTGAGGATCGCGTCGCCGGCCCAGGCGGCCGGCCCAAACGTGGGACCGCCGTTGACGGCTTCGTTGAAATTCAGGCCGCAGGTGCTCTGGTGCTGCGGGGCATAGTCGAACGTGCTCGGCTCGTCGAAGACTCCGGGCAAATGCACGGGATGGCGCGGCGGAAAGCCGTAGTGCCGGCCCGGCTGAATATGCAGCAATTCGTCAAAGGCATTGCCGTTCGGCATCCAGGTCGCGCCCTCCTGCTCCGAGCCGAAGAGGTCGCCCGCGCGATTGAAAGCGAGCGCGACCGGGAAACGCACGCCGGTGCAGATGATCTCGCGGCGGGAGAAATCGGCCGAGACCTTGAGGACCGTGCCGCGCTCCGAGGCGGGATTGTAGTGCGACTTGCCCTGCGCATCGAGCAGGTAGGCATGGTTGTAGCTCTCGACGCCCAGCGCGAAGTACACGTTGCCCGCCGGGTCGAGCGCACAGCCGATCGCATCCACGTTCGGCTTGATTTCCGTCCAACCGGAGGCGACCACAATTTCCTCATCCGCGTGGTCGTCGCCATTTTTGTCCACGATGAGCGACAACTTTCCCTTCGAGGGCACAAACACCCCTTCACCGCGCGCATAACCGGGAGGCGTGAGGGCCAGCCCGATGGGGCCGCGCAGCCTGGTCGAACCGTCCCAGAAGAGATCCGCGCGATCCGGAGCGCCGTCGCCGTCGGTGTCGGCCAGCAGCCAGATCTTTCCGTTGTAGCCCACGGCGTAACACTTGCCGTCGGCGCGGTACTTGATCGACGTGAGATTCGTCAGCTCCAAGGGCAGCGCCTGCACCGTGAATCCCGGCACCAGCATTTGCACGACGGGCGGATCGGCGACGACGAAAT
This sequence comes from Opitutales bacterium, assembly GCA_038249085.1. Classification (GTDB taxonomy): domain Bacteria; phylum Verrucomicrobiota; class Verrucomicrobiia; order Opitutales; family Opitutaceae; genus ER46. The sequence continues at coordinate 18,663 of JBBRWR010000032.1, read as the reverse complement.
CCGGCCGCGGCATTGGCGGTGGCGGCATCTTCGGGGTGGGCCGGAGGGCGGGCGGACTGTCGGGAGTTGCCGGGGCGCAGATTGCGGCCGTGGTGGGCAAGGCCGCAGCGAGCAGAATCAGGCGGGGTAACCTCATGGACGAAATGCAGCCTCCCTTGGGTCGGAGGACGAGATCTAAAACCAGGCGCGCCACGCAGGAAGTCCGGCGCCGCTCCCATGCAGCGTTCGCGTCCTCGACCTCGGATCCCGTCTTCCCTACAACGTCGCCATGCCAGACTCGAACCCGTCCCCCACGCCGCGCTCCCTGCGCACCACCGGTCAGCAACTCCGCCGTCGCTCGTGGGCCGAGCCCTGGAAAATCAAGATGGTCGAACCCATCAAGCTCACGACTGCCACCCAGCGCACCGCCGCCCTCGCGACCGCGGGCTACAACACGTTTCTCCTCCGCTCCGAGGATGTCTACATCGACCTCCTCACCGACTCCGGCACCAGCGCGATGAGCGACTGGCAATGGGCGGGGCTCATGCTCGGGGACGAAGCCTACGCCGGCTCGAAGAACTACTACCACCTCGAGGAGGCCGTCCGGCGCCACTATGGCTACCAGCATCTCATCCCCACCCACCAGGGTCGCGGCGCTGAGCACATCCTCAGCCAGATCATGATCCGCCCCGGCGATACCGTGCCGGGCAACATGTATTTCACCACGACCCGCTATCACCAGGAGCATGCCGGGGCGCAATTCGTCGACGTCGTGATCGATGAGGCGCACGACCCCGCGGCGCTGCACCCGTTCAAGGGCAACGTCGATCTGGCCAAGCTCGAGCGCGTGCTCACCTCGGCCATGCGGGTGCCCTATGTCTGCCTCGCCGCCACGGTCAACATGGCCGGGGGCCAGCCGGTGAGCCTCGCCAACGCCCGCGCCGTCCGGGAGCTCTGCGCGCGTCACGGCGTGCCCGTGATGATGGACGCCACCCGCGCGGTCGAGAACGCGTGGTTCATCAAGGGCCGCGAGCCGGGCTGCGCCGATCGCACCTGCGCCGACATCCTCCGCGAGTTTTGCTCCTATACCGACGGCTGCACGATGAGCGGCAAGAAGGACCCGCTCGTCAACATCGGGGGCTGGCTCTCGCTCAACGACGACGACCTCGCCGCCAAAGCTCGCAACCTCGTGGTCGTGTACGAAGGCCTGCATACCTATGGCGGCATGGCCGGACGCGACATGGAGGCGATGGCGCGCGGGATCGAGGAGTCGGTGCAGGACGACCACATGCGCGCCCGCATCGGTCAGATCGAATACCTCGGCGAACTGCTGCAGGATGCCGGCGTGCCCATCGTGCTGCCGATCGGGGGTCACGCCATCTACCTCGATGCGCGGCGGTTTTATGCCGACATGAGCCAGGATAGTTTCCCGGCCCAGACCCTCGCGGCCGAACTCTATCTCGACGCCGGCGTCCGGGCGATGGAGCGCGGCGTCGTCTCCGCCGGTCGCGACCCCAAGACCGGCCGGCACCGTTATCCAAAACTCGAACTGGTGCGGCTCACCATCCCGCGGCGGGTCTATACCCAGGCGCACATGGATGTCGTGGCCGAATCGGTCGAGGCGGTTTTTCAGCAGGAGCGGAAACCGGCGGGTCTGCGAATGGTGTACGAACCGGAGTATCTGCGCTTCTTCCAGGCGCGGTTTGAACCGATCTGATCGGTGCGGCGCGAAGTTCAGGAGTTGCGTTGATGAACCGGTCCATCGCGATCATCGCGCTGCCGCGTCAACCGCGGGAAGTTTACCGGATTCTGCAGCGCGCCTAACCTGTCCCTTACCGCACCATACCCCCCTTTTCTCAACCTGGCTCCAACCGCCCCGCTCCAACCGCCCCCTGAGTCGCCCAATCGATTCGCCTGTGCGGCCGACGCCCGAATAAGGGACAGGTCAATAATACCACGATTTGGGTATGCGAAGCCGTGGACAGGCCGGGAAGGGCGGCAATTCTCGTTGGGCAGTGAGACAGCCGCGCATCAAAATTCCAGCGACCGAAGGGGAAGCCTGCTACCACTGTATGAGCCGCACCGTGGCCGGGGAATGGCTGCTCGACGACGTGGCCAAGGAAGTCCTGCGACGACAACTTTGGCAGGTTGCCGACTACTGCGGCATCCAGATCGTCACCTACGCGATCCTCTCGAATCACTTTCACGTGCTGGTTCGCATCCCAGGATACACCCCGCCCTCCGACGCGGAACTCCTGCGACGATACCACGGGTTATATCCCAGACCGACCAAGTACCAGACGGCGCGGTTCGAGGTCGTCGAAAACGAACTCGCGGATAACGGTCCGGAGGCCGTGAACTGGCGGCGGAGGCAACTCGCCTTGATGGGTGATATCTCTCCCTTCATGAAGCTGCTGAAACAAAGGTTCTCGATTTGGTTCAACAAGGCCCACCATCGTTTCGGCACGCTGTGGGCCGAACGATTCAAGAGCGTGCTGGTCGAGGGCGAAGGCTGGGGCTTGCGCACCATGGCGACCTACATCGATCTCAACAGCGTCCGAGCCGGACTGGTCGTCGATCCCAAGGACTATCGATTCTGTGGCTACGCGGAGGCCGTGGCGGGCGTCGCGGTTGCCCAGTCGGGAATCCGCTTCGCCATGGGAGAACACGGATGGGAGGTGGCGCATGCTCGTTATCGCGAACTGATCTTTGGCACCGGGGCCAAGGCTCGCGCGTCTGCGGCGATCATCTCACCGCCAGATCTCCGGCAGGTGGTGACGGCCGGCGGCAAGCTACCGCTGGCTGTGGTGCTACGCTGCCGGCTTCGCTTCTTCACCGACGGCGCCGTGCTGGGAAGCCGGGCCTTTGTGGAGATGCATCTCGCCAGGTATCGCTGGGGCAGCAAACGCCGCATGAAAATCGGACCGCACGCGCTCCCGCCGGCAACGGACTGGGGCGACCTGACAACGCTGCGTGGACTACGCCGGCAGGCCAGGCCCGGTTAAGCCAAGGGCGCCGGGATGTTTGTCCGAAAGATCAAATTGCTGCCCCTGCGGGCGTGAATGCGTTCGGGATTTTCCCTGTCGATGCCAGGCGGCTTTATGCCGCAATTCAGCGCGTGCGGATTCCCCTCGCGGCATAAAGCCGCTCCTACCCCTGCCAATCCCTTCCTGCCTACGGCCCCCCGCGCCGGCGCCGAGCATCGGGCGTCACGTCGACGTATAGAAGCGCCTCGGTGTCGACCCCGTAAGGACCCGTCAGCACCGGTTCGCCGTCCGGTCCCACCACGAGCGAGTTTCCGATGCATTTCCGCCCGCGCCACGGACCATCGTTGATCCAGCCGACATTGCTGCAGCCGGCGATCCAAAGCCGAAAATCGCGCGCTACCGTCCCGTAACTGTCGCGCCAAATCGCCCCGTACGGTTCACGGGGGTTGTCGTGGTCCGCCGGCACCGCCCACGCGCAAGGGGAAAGGATCACCTCGGCCCCCATCAAGCCGAGCGTGCGGCTCACCACCTGCCCGCGGACGAAGGCGTCGGCGCAAATCATCACGCCCAGGGTGCCCAGCGGGGTGTGAGCCACGCCCACACGATCACCGTTGGCATAAATATCGTGCGCGATATCCAATTCGTTGAGCTTGCGGTGATGGAGGAGCAATTCGCCCTGGGGATCGAACAACACCGCGGAGTTGTAAATCCGTTCGCCCGCCCTTTCGACCAGTCCAGCGCAAACAAAGACGCGGTGCCGCTGCGCCTGCAGCCGCAGCCACTCGCAGCTCTCCCCCCCTGGAATCTCGCCCGCCGCCGTGCGCGCCGCCCCATGCGTCCAGCCCAAGTCGAGGGCCTCCGGGAGCAAGACGACCTCCGCCCCCGCAGCCCCCGCGGCGGCAATGAGCCCGCTCGCCCGCGCGAGGTTGGCTTCACCCGCGCCGCCTTCGACGAGCATTTGAGCCAGGGCGAGCTTGAACACGCCGCCAACGCCAGACCCCCCCGGGCTAGAAAGCAATGCTGCAGCAGCCGCGGTCACCACGCCGTCCGGCATCGGGCGCATCTGTCGTTGGCCGATGATGCCTCCGGGAGTAGCGCCGCGTCTCTGACCGGCGGGCGCCAGTCGGAGACTGGCGCTACGGGGAGGACTGGGCTCAATGCCACCGCCAACTCGGAGCCACCCCCTCCCGCGTCGCGGAGCCGAGTCCCCGATTGACGGACGGGAGGCACGCGACTCTGCTCGCCCGGTGGAAAACTCGACCCCTCCGCGGCACGCCTTGACCCCTCGGTGCGTCGCGGCGGCGCGACTGGCCTGCGCGCTGTTGCCGGTCCTCGCGACCGGCGTTGTGAGCGCCGCACCGGCCCAAGCCCAGGCGGCCGGCGAGCCGCGCCCCAACGTCATCATCATCCTCGCCGACGATCTCGGCTACGGCGACCTCGCCTGTTATGGCCATCCCGCGTTCAAGACACCCCACCTCGACCGCATGGCAAAAGAAGGCGCCATGCTCACGCAGTTCAACTGCCCCATGCCCTTCTGCGCCCCGACGCGCGCTTCACTCCTGACCGGCCGCCAGCCCTTCCGCTGTGGCATGACGTCCAATCCCGCACCGGACGGCGCACCGTCCGCCGACGGACTGCATCTGCCGGAGAGCGAAGTGACGCTGGCTCAGATTTTCCACCAGGCCGGCTACGCCACCGGCATGGTGGGTAAGTGGCACCTCGGGCACGCGCGTCCCGAGTGGCTGCCGACTCATCGCGGCTTCGATGACTATTTCGGCATTCCCTACTCCAACGACATGCGGCCGGTGCGACTCGTCGAGGGCGATCAGCCGTTTGAATATCCGGTGATCCAGGCCAACCTCACCCGGCGCTACACCGAGCGCGCGCTGGCTTTCATCACGAAGAACCGCAGCCGTCCCTTCTTCCTCTACCTCCCCCACGCGATGCCGCACAAGCCGCTCGCGGCCTCCGAGGCCTATTACAAGAAAAGCGGCAGCGGTCTGTACGGTGACGTCATCAGCGAACTCGACGCTGGAGTGGGCGCGGTGCTCGCCAAGCTCAAGGAACTCGGCCTCGACGAGCGCACGTTCGTGGTGTTCACGAGCGACAACGGCGCGATGTTCGGCGGCAGCACCGGAGGACTCCGGGGCATGAAGGGCAGCTCCTACGAGGGCGGCTATCGCGTGCCGTGCGTCGCCCGCTGGCCGGGAAAGATTCCCGCCGGCCACGTGAGCGCGCAGCCCGCCGTCATGATGGATCTCTTCGCCACCGCCCTCAAACTCGCCGGGCTCTCCCCCCCCGCAGACCGCGTCATCGACGGCCGCGACATCTTCCCGCTCTTCACCAGCGATGCACCGAGTCCGCACGCGGTGATCCTGGGGGCGCAGGGCGCGCATCTCATGACCGTGCGCGACGCGCGCTGGAAGCTTCACGTGCGGGCCCCGACCGAGGGCCTCGCCAAATCCCTCGTCGCCCCGCCGGGCGGCCGCTGGATCGATCCGCGCGGGCCGGACGGCGTCACCATCATCGCACCGTACGAGCAACCCCAGCCCAGCCAGCACCCCGGCCTCCGCACCGGCGACCCGGCGAAACCCATGCAACTTTTCGACCTGCAGTCCGACCCCGGCGAACAGCGCGACGTCGCCGCCGCCCACCCGGCCGAGGTGCGCCGGCTCCAGGCGCTCTTCGACGCGGTCAACCAGGAGGTGCCCGTCGTGCCGGATCCCCCGCGCGCCAGGAAGAAGTGAACCGCACCGGTTCTCGACGTCCACCCGCTCCGCCCCCAACTTTCCCCCTGATGGCCGCCTCCAAACGACTCGACGAGAAGATCGCCCGCCTGCGGGCGGGTACGGCCACGCGCCGCGACTTCATCATCGCCGACGCCAAGGATGCCGACATGGCCTTTGGCATCACCGCGCCCGGGCCCGGCCAATGCCACCCCAACCGCACGCGCGAGGCCGAGGCCTGCTGGAAGTCGCTCACGGATTACCGCCAGCAGATTCGAGCCGTCATCACCCAGAACATCGTCGACATCGTTTTGCTCTCCGCCTCGAACGTGGAGCAACTCGCCATCCACGAAAAGCTCTTCGACGCTTCCCCCATCACGCCGGCGGCCCGGGCCAACGATACCAGCGACATCTGGGTCGTGCGCGGCGGCAAGTACCCCACCCTGCCCTCCCGGGCCTTCCGCACCGCAACCATCGAACACATGAAGTACGGCCGGTTGCAGGCCGATTGCACCCAACCCCACCCCGGCGCCGATCTCGGGCTCTACTCGATCACTTTCACCAACAACATCGACTGGGACTACCGGGCGCTCGAGGACTTCGCCGCCTTCCGGCTCGAGGCCGAGACCAAGCGGTTTCGCTACTTCCTCGAGGTCTTCAATCCCAACGTCGACCCTGGCATCCCGGCGGCGGTCATTCCCGGATTCCTGAACGACCACATTGTGCGGACCCTGGCCGGGGTCACCTCCTCCGGCCGTCCGCTTTTCCTCAAGGTTCCCTACAACGGCCCTGCCCCCCTCGAGGAACTTGTCGCGTACGACCCGAAACTCATCGTGGGCATCCTCGGCGGCAGCAGCGGCACCACCCTGGACGCCTTCCAACTCATCCACGACGCGCAGAAATACGGCGCCCGCGTCGCGCTCTTCGGGCGCAAGATCAACCTGTCCGAACACCCGCTCGCGTTCATCGAGTTTCTGCGCCGCATCGCCGATGGCGAAGTCGCGCCGGTCGAAGCCGTCAAGGCCTACCACGCCGTCCTGGTCAAACTCGGCGTGAAACCGCATCGCCGCCTGCCGCAGGACTTGCAGCTCACGCCCACCGCCACGCATTACCGCCGTTAACCTGACCATGCGCCGAGGAATCATCGCCGGAGGCAACTGGCTCATCGACCACGTCAAGCTGCTCGACAGCTGGCCGCCCCAGGACGGCCTCGCGCAGATTATCGAGCGGTCCGCCGGCAACGGCGGGGGTCCGTACAACGTGCTGAAGGATCTCGCGATCCTCGGCGCCCCGTTTCCGCTTGAGGCCATCGGCCTGCTGGGCGACGACGCCGACGGCCGGGCCATCCGCGCGGATGCGCTGGCCCACGGCATCGACACCGCCCAATTGCGCGTCACCTCTGCGGCCGCGACGAGTTACACCGACGTGATGACAGAGCGCAGCACGGGCCGCCGGACCTTCTTTCACGACCCCGGCGCCAATGCGCTGCTGGCGCCGGAGCACTTCGATTTCGAGCGCAGCCAGGCCCGCCACTTTCATCTCGCCTACCTCCTTCTGCTTGACGCCCTCGACGCCCCGGGGCCGGACGGTTCTCCTCGAGCCGTCCAGGTTCTACGCCGCGCCCGCGCCGTGGGCCTGCGCACCTCGGTCGACTGCGTGAGCGCCCGCCCCCACCGCTTCCCCGCGATTGTCGCTCCCGTGCTGCCGGAAACCGACCTTCTCTTCGCCAATGATTTTGAAGCCGAGCAACTCACCGGCGTCGCGTTGGGCCGGGGGCCCGGCCTCCAGCGCGCCGCCGTGGAACAGTCCGCCCGCGATCTGGTCGCCCGCGGAGTGCGCGAGTGGGCGCTCGTCCACTTTCCGGAAGGCGTCTGTGCCTGCTCGCGGCAGCACGGGATCTGCTGGCAAGCCGCGGTGAAATTGCCGGCGCCGGAAATCGTCGGTACCGCCGGAGCCGGCGATGCGCTCGCCGCCGGGGTGTTGTATGGTCTGCACGAGGAATGGCCCATGCCGCGATGTCTTGAACTCGGGGTCTGCGCCGCGGCTGCCTCGCTTCGCGACGGCACCTGCTCCAACTCCCTCGTCTCCGCCGACGAATGCCTGGCGCTGGGTCGCCGGCACGGGTTCCTGGCGGCATAACAACGCCAGCCGGAATCAGGATTCGACGGGCCCGGCGGCCACCCAGCGCCATCGACACCGTCACCGTCCCACGTCCAACCACCCCCCAGCCCCCCAGCCCTTCCGCTGCCCCGCTCCACTTACACTTTTTTGTCACACCTGTGACAAAATTCTGTAAGAGCGACGGGGGCCAATTAGCCAATTAGCCAATTAGCCAATTCGCCAATTCGCCAATTCGCCAATTTGCCAAGGGGAGAGGGGGCCGGGGGGACGTCATTCTGGAGGACCCTCCTCCGTGGGGGCCGTTGAGGAAAGGGAGGTCGTCCTTCCGGAAAAGTCCGTGAACCACATGCCCTGGGCGGACAAAGGGCGACCGCAGTTGCGGCTTGGCAGGAGCCCCGGCATCACTGCATGTTCGCCCCGTGTTCCTGCCTTGATGTCGCGAAAGTCACCCCGCTTTCCCTCGCTCCACGGCCGCCGCCTTGCCTTGTGGTTGGCTGGCTTGATCGCGCCCGCACTGAGCCCGGGAACTCCGGTCGACTTCGCCCGCGAGATCCAGCCCCTGCTGGCCAGCCGCTGCTATGATTGCCACGGCCCCGAAAAGGCCAAGGGGGGACTGCGGCTCAACGCGCTCAACGCCGCCCTGCACGGCGGCGAGTCCGGCGAACCGGCCTTGGTCGCGGGCCAGAGCGCCCGGAGCCAGCTCATCCAGCGGATCACCACCGCCGACGAGGACGATGTCATGCCGCAAAAGGGCGACCGCCTCACGCCGGCCGAGATCGATCTCCTTCGGCGCTGGATCGACGAGGGCGCCACCTGGCCGGAGAACATTCGTCACTGGGCCTATGTGAAACCGGTGCGCCCCCCGCTGCCGGCCCTCCGCCCCGGCGCCACCTGGCCGCTCAATCCCATCGACCACTTCATCCTGGCGCGGCTCGAGGCGGAGGGGCTCACGCCCTCACCCGCCGCCGACAAGGCCCGCTGGCTGCGCCGCGTCTCCCTCGATCTCGTGGGCCTGCCGCCGACCCTGGACGAAATCGCCGACTTTGCGACCGACCCCGGCGAACGGGCGTACGAGCGCGTCGTGGATCGCCTGCTGGCCTCCCCGCGCTACGGGGAACGCTGGGCGCGGCCGTGGCTCGATCTCGCGCGTTATGCCGACTCGCACGGTTTCCAGCGCGACGACCTGCGCGAGAGCTGGCCCTATCGCGACTGGGTCATCCGCGCGATGAACGCCGACCTGCCGTTCGACCAGTTCACGATCTGGCAGATTGCCGGCGACCTGCTCCCCGCGGTGCGCGAGCAACGAAATCTGGATCCGCTCATTGCCACCGGGTTTCACCGGGCCGCGCCGACGAATGTCGAGGCCGGCACGGATCAGGAGGAGGCGCGCGTGAACCAGGTGTTCGACCGCGTGAACACCACGGCGGCCGTGTGGTTGGGCAGCACCCTGGAGTGCGCCCAATGCCACAACCACAAATACGATCCCTTCTCGCAAAAGGACTACTACCGGCTCTTCGCGTTCTTCAACAACACCGCGATCGAGACGGCGTTCGCGAGCCCCAAGGCCCAGGCCACGCTCAAGTTCACCGGCCCGTTCGCGACGCTCCCCGATCCCGCCGCCGACGCGAAACGCCCGGCGTTGGAGGCGCGCGCCGCCCAACTCGATCGGCAGATCGCCGCAGCCACCGAAAAGGCCCTTGCGGAACTCGAGGCCTGGGAATCCTCCGCCATCGCTTCACTGGCTTCGGCGGGCGAAGTGCATCCCCTCGCCGTCACCGCGTTTAAATCGCTCGGCGAATCAAATTACCGCCTGTTGCCCGATCACTCCGTGCTGCTCGTCGATGACGCCCCCGACCGCGACACCTACGTCATCACCATCAAGACCACGCTCACGGCCATCACCGGCTTTAAGCTGGAGGCGCTCACCGATCCCTCGCTGCCCGGCACCGGCCCAGGGCGAGGCGATGCCGCCCGACCCAATTTCGTGTTGAACAGCTTCCGTGTCACCGCTGCCGCCGGCGATCGGCCCGCCGCTCCGGTAACGCTGGTGCGGGCCAGCGCCTCCTACTCGCAGGCGAAGTTCGCCGTGGCGAACCTGCTCAAGGCGGAGACCGACAACCGCAGCGGCTGGGCCATCAACCCGAAGTTCAAGCAGGACCATTGGGCAACGTTTTCGACGGAAAAGCCGCTCGGCGACCCGGCCGGACTCACCCTCACTTTCACGCTGATCCAGAATTTTGGTGCCGGCCGCTCGATTGGTCGCGTGCGACTCTCCGCCCTCACCGGCAACGCCTCCGCCGAGGCCCTGCCCGCCAGCATCGCGGCGATCCTTCGTTCGCCCAAGAACCGGCGCACCGCCAAACAGACCGCGCAATTGCGGGCCCACGTGCTGGCCCAGGACCAGGCGCTCGCGTCATTGCGCGCCACCCGGGCGAAAGTCACCCAGGACCTCGCGGCGAGCGAGGGGCCACGCACGCTCGTCATGCAGGAACTGCCCGAACCGCGCCAGGCCGCCATCCTCAAGCGCGGCAGCTTCCTCGATCGCGGCGAGCTGGTGGAGCCCGGCACCCCGGCGATCCTGCACGCGGGGCCCGCTGCCCCTTCGCCCAACCGCCTCGATCTTGCGCGCTGGCTCGTCGACCGCGAAAACCCCCTCGTGGCCCGCGTCACCGTCAATCGCTGGTGGGCGGAATTCTTCGGCCGCGGGATCGTCACCACCCCGGAGGACTTCGGCGTGAAGGGCGAGCCGCCGTCGCATCCTGAATTGCTCGACTGGCTCGCCGTCGAATTCATGGACCACGGCTGGAGCATGAAACACCTCCACCGCCTGATCGCGCTTTCGGCCACCTACCGCCAGTCGTCGCGGCTCACCCCGGAATTGCTCGCCCGCGACGACCAGAACCGCCTGCTCGCCCGCGGTCCGCGCTTCCGCCTCGATGCCGAGGCCATCCGCGACAACGCCCTCGCCGTGGCCGGCTTGCTCAGCGGCAAAATGGGCGGCCCGCCGGTGCGCCCCTACCAACCGCCGGGCCTGTGGGAGAGCAAGGTCGGCGGCGACCGCGTCACCTACGAGGTGAGCACCGGGGAGGACGCCCATCGCCGCGGCCTTTACACGGTGTGGAAACGCAGCTCGCCCTATCCGAGTTTCGTCAACTTCGACGCCCCCGCCCGCACCGCCTGCACCGTGCGCCGCTCGCGTTCCAACACTCCCCTGCAGGCCCTGACCCTGCTCAACGACCCCGTCTACGTCGAGGCCGCCCAGGCTCTCGCCCACCGCGTGCTCGCCGAACGCCCCGACGCCTCGACCTCCGAACGTCTCCGGCACGCGTTTCAACTCTGCCTCGCGCGCCCGCCCTCCCCCGCGGAGGTCGCGACCCTCGAGCGACTCTTCACCCAGCAGGCGGCGGCGCATTCCGACCCCGCGGTCGCCTGGCAGGCCGTCGCCACCGCGCTGCTCAACCTCGACGAGATGATCACCAAGGGCTGAGCCATGCATCCCCTCGAGGCCCATAACCAGGAACTCACCCGCCGCGCGTTTCTCCGCCACTCCGGGGTGGGCCTCGGGGCGGTGGCGCTGGGCTCGCTGCTCAGCGAGAGCCTCTTTGCCTCCGGCCCGACCGCGCTCTCCGATAATCCCCTGGCCCCACGCGCGCCCCACTTTGCCGCGCGGGCCAAACGGGTGATCTACCTCCACATGGTGGGCGCCCCGTCGCAGCTCGATCTCTTCGACCACAAGCCCGGACTCGCCAGATACGACGGCCTGCCCTGCCCCGATGAATTCATCCAGGGCAAGCGTTTCGCGTTCCTGCGCGGCCATCCCACGATCGGCGCCTCCCATTACACCTTCCAGCGTCACGGCCGGAGCGGGGCCGAGATGTCCGAACTCCTCCCGCACCTCGCCCGGGTCGCCGACGACCTCACGATCATCAAGTCGCTCCACACCGACGAATTCAACCACGCGCCAGCGCAGCTCTTCCTGCACACCGGCTTCGGCCGCCTCGGCCGGCCCAGCTTCGGCTCGTGGGTCACCTACGGGCTCGGCTCGGAAAACGCCGACCTGCCCGCCTATGTCGTGCTCCTGTCGGGGCCGCTGGCCGGCGCCGGCACCAGCCTCTGGGGCTCGGGCTTCCTGCCCAGCGTGCACCAGGGCGTGCAGTTTCGTTCCAGCGGCGAGCCGGTGCTCTTCCTCGACAACCCCCGGGGCCGCTCCGCCGCCGACCGTCGCCAGGTTATTGATACGGTGCGCCGGCTCAACGAAGCCCAACTCGCCGACGTCGGCGACCCGGAGATCGCCACCCGCATCAGCCAGTATGAGATGGCGTTTCGGATGCAGACCTCGGTGCCGGAGCTGATGGACATTTCCCGGGAGTCGGCGGCGACGCTCGAACTTTACGGCGCCCAGCCCGGCAAGCCCTCGTTTGCCAACAATTGCCTGCTCGCCCGCCGCCTGATCGAGCGCGGCGTGCGCATCGTGCAGCTCTTCGACGCCGACTGGGATCATCACGCCGACCTCGCCACGCGACTCCCACGGAAGTGTCAGGACGTCGACCAGGGCATGGCCGCGCTGGTGCAAGACCTGAAACAGCGCGGCCTGCTCGAAGACACCCTGGTGATCTGGGGCGGCGAATTCGGCCGCACTCCGATGGCCCAGGTCGACTCCGGCAGCGGCGTGGTCACAAAGCCCGGCCGGGATCACCACAAGGACGCGTTCACCATGTGGCTGGCGGGCGGCGGCGCGAAGGCGGGCCTGACCCACGGCCGCACGGACGACCTCGGCTATCACATCGCCGAAAAGGAGGTGCACGTGCACGACCTCAACGCGACCGTGCTCCACCTCCTCGGGCTCGACCACGAGCGGCTCACCTTCCGTTACCAGGGTCGCGACTTCCGCCTGACCGACGTGCACGGCCGCGTCGTGAGGTAACTCCTCGCCTGAGGCCGCCGCCCGTCGCTCCCTACGGCTTCGTCGACTCGAACAGCACCTTGCCCACGGTGTCGTGCAGGCGCAGGGTCAGGGCCGCCCCGCCGCCGCCCGGCTTCACCACCCCCGAGAGGAACCCGCCGTGCTTGATCCGCAGGAAGCGATGCTCCGGCCGCAGCTTTTCCTCCGACCACCCGCCGGCGTGTTGGTCCGTCGCCGCTCCCACGCTCCATTCCTCCAGCCCGGTCGCGGGATCCTTGGACACGTACTGCCAGTGCCGGTCGCCGGTGATGACGACCAAATTGGAGTACCGCCCCAGCATCGCCCGGATGCGGGCGCCCTCCGCGGCAAAGCCCGGGTTGGAATAATTATCATCCTTGGTCGGACGATCCGGGCCGACAATGGGAGTCGGGGAAATGAGCACGCGAAACGTGGCGTCGGACTCCGCGAGCGTGCGCTCCAGCCAGATGATCTGCGGCGCGCCCCAGATGGTGGGGTCCGTCTTGTCGCCCTCGGTGCGGGTGGTCCGGAAGTCGCGGCCCTCGACCATCCAGATCTGGAGATGACGACCCCACCGCGCCGTGCGATAGGGGTTCGCCGCCAGCGCGGTCTGCTCCTGAAAGACCCGCAATCCGTCCGCAAAGGTGAAGTCGCCCGTTTTCGAACCCGGTTCGCAGTCGTTGGCCAGGACGTCGTGATCGTCCTTCATGAAGTAGCTGCCCACCTGGCGATGGAAATCGCGCAGGGTGGCATAGCTGAACATCCGCGCCCAATGATAACGCGCGAGGTCGACGGTGAGGGCATGCACCGGCCCATGGTCGTAATAGACCACATCGCCCGTGTTCACGAAAAAATCGGGGTGCAGCGCCAGCATGGCGGGGTAGATGGCGAATCCCTCCGGGAGATCGCGGTCCTCGTATTGCTGGCACGTCATGACGGCAAACGTGACGGGCACGTCCGCGGCTGGCGCCGGGGCGGTCACAAATCCGCCGGTGACGGTGCTCGATACCGCCGCGCCCGGGGCGGACCGCGCTTCCACTTCGATCTCATAGCGGGCGCCCGGTTGCAGACCGGACAGCGGAATTTGGGCCGTGAAATCATGCGGCGCGTCCACGTTGTGCCACGGCGTGGTCGCATCGGTTCCGGTCCCGGCGCGCCGATAGCGCACCCGCGTTTGCCCCGGCGCTCCGATCGCCGCCCCGCGAATTGAGCCCAGGTCGACGCCCGGGGGAAACTCCACCACCGGCCGATGGTTGGGATAGGCGGCGTTGTCGCGCACCTTGGCGATCTTGCCCGTCGTCCGATCGACCACACTCAGAATCGGCAAGGGACCGCCGTCATCTTTACGCGTCGCATCGCGGGTGATACGCGTCCAGATCGTGACGGACGTCGCCGTGGGTTCGCTGATTTTGATCCCGGTGGCCTGGTAGGCGGACGCCGCGGCCGCGACCCTCACGGCGGCGCCGAAACAGGCAACCATCACGAGAAGAATCGCAAGAGGCGCGATCAAACAGCGCCGGGGTAAACACGGAGGAAGCATGGCCGCCAAGCTGTGCGGCCTGGCGCGCCACGGCAAGCGCCGCGCGCACGTACCAGTGCGCGTCTCCGAGGTTGTCGGTTGTAGGCGGGGTGCCCCCACCCCGCGATGGGTCGTCTCCGCCGGGCCGCGCGGTGAGGGCACCGCGCCCACCGGGAAGTCACCGTTAACTCGCAACTGCACCCCGCGTACCGTTGTCCTTCCGGTCCGCTGCAATCGGTCGGGCGAGGCCCACCGTTTAACGGGATTCCATGGTCCCCTCGCACTGGCATCCGCCCCGAATAAGTGTCACGTATTGCGTGACACTTCCAGGAGCTGCCGGGGGAGGTTGGCACGCACCGACCAAACAAACGCGATAGGCAGGGCGGGCTTCGCCCGTTTGACCTCAGAACGAGCCCTTCACTCCGAACGACCACAGCGAACCGTAGGTGGTCCGCTGGCGGAAGCGCGCCACCTCCGGCGTGCTCGGGCCATAGATCTTGGTGTCATTGGTCGCGTCGCCCACATTACGCAGGTTGGCGAACACCGCGAAGCGCTTGCCGAGGTAATACTCCGCCTGAATGTCCAGGAAGAGGAACTTCGACATCCAGTTGAACGTGCCCGGTTCGATGCTGCGGCCGGTCACCGGATCGCCGCGACTGCGGCCGCGATAGTTCCAGTTGGCCCGCAGATTATAGCGCGCCCGGGAAAGGCTGACACCCCAATTGTAACTGCGCGGCACATAGCCGGCAAACTCCGCGCTGTCGTCGCCCGTGGCGCGCAACGCACTGGCATTGGCAAAGACCTGCAGACCGCGGGCCCACGCGGGCAAAAAGGTGAGCGCCTGTTTATAGTCGAATTCGAAGCCCGTCATGCGCACCGTGCTCGCGATGTTGTGCTGCGTCGCAACGTCGTAGGGCCCGTAAAGCGCGGGATCGAGACCGTACAGGGTGAGGAACGCCGGATCGGCCGCGAACACGGTGGACCCAAAGAAATTCTCAAATTCGCGGCGAAACGCCCCGACCGACACCTGCCCGACGCCCTCGAAATAATATTCGAGCCGCACCTTGGCAGTCTGCGCGCTCCATGCCTTGATGGCGGCGTTGTTGACCGTGATCCGGTTGTTGGTCGCCGACGGCAAATCGGGATCCGGCAGGGTGATGCCACCGGCGTACTGGTTGAAATTCGGCCGGCCCACCGAGGTGTACCAGGCGGCGCGCGCGATCAGGTTCTCGCGCAGGTTGAAACTGGCGTTGAGGCTCGGAAACCACCGCAGGTATTCCTTCTCGGCCTTCATGCCGCGCTCCAGATAGGTGAGCTGCGAAACGCCGAGGGCGTTGCTCGTCGGCACGAGCAGCACCGGCGTGCCGTTGGCGTTGCGCAGCACCCGACCGCTGGCGTCCCGCTGGTAGTTGCGGGTGGGATCGGTCAGCGGACCCTGCGCGTTGACATTGGTCTGCTCGGCGCGCAAGCCACCGACGAGTTTGAGCCGGTGGTTGAACAAGGCGAGGTCGCCCCGGATATAGGCGGAGGAGACAATCTCCTCGGCCCATTTCGAGGTGGTCACCGACGAGCGATAGGTCGAGTTCTGGTCGAGCGTGAAGTAGTCGGGATGGTCCGAGTAGAGGTTGAAGGTCTTTTGAGTGCTGGTGTATTGAAACGGGTCGAACCCGTAGGGTGGAATCCGCGCCGAGAATACCTCGTCGAGCACGACGCCCGCGCGATCGTCACTGCGGGCTGCGGTGGGCGAAGTGCTTCTGACCCCATCCGCGCCGCCAAACGTGAAGGCCGGGGTGGTCTGGCGATCGTCGCGCATGGCGTGGCGCACATCGACTCCGCTCTTGAGCGTGAAGGGCCGGCCCCCCACGTCAAAGCCGCGCCGGAGGTTGGCGTAGGCGCTGCGGCGCACATCGGTCGTGCGGCGGAAGGTCGCGTTGGCGGTGTTCAGCACAAAGCTGTCAAGGTCATGGATATCAACGGGCGCCCCGGTGGTGCCGTCGGTCACGGTGATCCGCCCCGGACGCAGATAGAAAATATCGTCGTACGAGACGGTGACGTTCTGGCGGGTCGAGACGACCTGATTGAAGTACCCCTTGTCCGTGCTGCGGAAAAGCAACCGCTCGTTGGAGTAACCCAGCCCGCTCTCGGCCTTCCAGATCGGGCCATCGTGCCGATAGACGAGGGTCGGCATGTATTTCACGCGCGAGTGATTGCGCGACTGCGAGGTTTGGCGCACCTCGCCCCGACCCACCTGCCCATGCGTCGAAGTCGGCGTGAAATCGCCCGGGGACACGCGATTCACGAAAAACGACATCGTACGCTGGTTCAGCGGGGAGTCGAACATCGTCACTTCCGCCGACAGCGACACCCGGTCGTTGGGGGTGAGCTTGTAGTCAACTGTCGCCGACGCGGACGTGCGCATCGTGGTCTTGCCGCCGTCCTCCACCACGTAGTCGCTGAGGTACGGCCGGTCCGGTGTCGTGTCGGGGTACGAGGTCGCCGCGGTCGTGGCGGTGATGCCGTTGGTGGCCGCGCCGCCACCGCGCCAGGTGTCCTGGGAGCGCTCCTCCTCCGTGTATTGTTTGGTGTTCGCACCAGCGAGGGTGAAGCCGAAGCGCTCGTTGACCGGCTTGATATAGGAGAAATCGAAACCGGGGTGGACCTTGCGCTTGTTGATCCAGCGCGGGCCGGGCGTGGGCCGGAAGTGCCGGTCGTTGTCCCGCATCATCATGAACGCACTGTAATTGAAGACCGGCCGCGCCCGATCGAACGCACTGCGCGGGATCATGTTGACGGACCCGGCCAAAGCATTGCCCGGTGATTCGGGGGTGGGCGAATGCACGACCTCCAACCGCGAGATGTTGTTCATCGAGATGGTGTGGAAGTCGACGCTCCGCGCCGTGCCGCCACCGGCCACGCTGGAAACATCGAAGCCCCCCACGGTGATCGGCACGTATTCCGACGGGACGCCGCCCAGCGAAATGGAACGCGCCGCGCCCCCGATGAAATCCACGGTGACGCCGGGAAGGTATTTCAGGAAATCGCCGGGGTTGCTTTCGAGCACGCTGCCAAACTCGTCCGCGGTGACAACGTTGACCATGTTCGACGCGAACCGCTGCTCGTTGATCGCCAGGGCCGAGCCATCCATCTCCTTCGAGGAGGTGACGACAAACTCGGACAGTTTCACAATCGTGCTGCCCAAGCTGAAATCGTGCCGCACCGTCGCCCCGGGCGGGACGATGAGCGTCTCGGTCTGCGGATCGAGACCGGTGAAAAAGACGCTCACCGTGGCGGGTCCCGCGGGCACGTTGGTGATGCGGTACTGACCGCCGGTATCGGTCAGCGCTTCCAGCCGGGTGCCGGTGACCGTGACGCGAGCCTTCTCGAGATAGTCACCGGTGCGCGGATTCAGCACCCGGCCCTCAATCGTGCCCGTGGCGCTGCTTTGCGCGGCCACCGGCATTCCTCCCAACAAGCAGACAACGGCGACAAGACCGGCACGGACAAGGCTGGTGGTGGTATTCATGGTATTAAACAGATTGGCTGCCATGGGCTGCTACCCAGCAAAACACCGCGATACGATGAGTCCCACTCCAGCCGCAGCAACGCCAATGTCCGTGTCTCAGTGTATTTTCGCGGTGCCCTCACGAGACCGCCGACAACCGCATCGCCAGCGCGGTGGAACTTGATCCCGCGGACGGAAATGCCCCGCCCGCGCAACCCCGCTCAGGGAACTTCGTAGACCTCCACCAACACCGTGCCGATTGCCATGGTTTCGTTGGCCGCCAGCGCGGTGAGAATCGAAAGGTTGACGAGGCGACCGGGATCCGCGGCGCCCGCAGCCAGGCGCAGTGCCGTCACCGTGCCGGAGGAGTTGCTCGCCTGCACCGCGTAGAGGCCGCCGTCGCCCAATGCGACCGAATTGAGGATTAACGTGTCCGCCGTCGCGCCCGGCAGGCTCGTCCCGTCCTTCACCCACTGTAATTTCGGTGCGGGCACTCCGGATACGTCGACGCTCAGGATGACGGCGCCGCCTTCGGTTGCCGTCTGCGCCTGCGGGCGTGCGCTGCAGCATGACCAACAGAACCGCCGCCGCCGGGACCAGGGGACGGAAGCGAACGAGCAAACGGGTGAAAGGCATCGAGTGGGAGTGGGCGGCGGGGTGTCCAACCGGGACGCACCCGCCGGGGCGACTGTTACACAACGCAGGCCCCACTTGTTCCATGAATCGGAACGCGTGGCGCATTTGCGAACCACGCTGGTGGTCAGGCCGGCGACCACAAGCGCAACGTCATCCGCAGCCTAACCCGGGGTGCATCACGTCAGGTTGACGGTGGCATAGGGCTCGGTCCTCCTGTGGCGCCAGTCATCGACTGGCGCCCGCCCGTCAGAGACACGGCGCTACACCCTGAG
>JBBRWR010000031.1:0-66364 GCA_038249085.1 Opitutales bacterium | reverse complement strand
GGCCGGGAGGGGGACCCAACGGGGTCGGGCCGAAACAGGTAACACAGGGTGAACGAGTCCCTCGCAGCTGTTGGTCTCCGCCAGGGCAGGCCCGTGGTTGCAGGTTTCTGACCCCGTCGGTATGCCGACCTCCTCCGCGCCGCGCCGCGGTGCGGGTGGGGCCAATCTCGGGTTCGCTCACCCGCGACCGCGCCCAACCCCTCTGCGGACTTGCAATCGCAGCCGGCTCCCGGAGCATGGTCCGATGCTGGACGAGGAGATCATCGCGCAAATGACCGAGCGGATCCGGCGCCGCTACGATCCGCGGCAGATTGTGCTGTTTGGTTCGCGCGCCCGCGGCACGGCCCGACCCGACAGCGATGTGGATTTGCTCGTGGTGCTGGATGACATCGGTGATCGCCGGGCAACGGCCGTCGCGATTCGTCGCATGCTGGCGGACCTGCCGGTCTCGAAAGACGTGGTGCTGACCACGCCTGGCGAAATCGAGCGGCGCGGCGGTTTGGCTGGCACGTGTTTGCGCCCGGCCTTGCGCGAGGGAAGGGTGCTGCATGAGCGGGGTTGAGGCTGAGGCCGAGGCGGCGCGCTGGCTGCGCTTTGCGCGCGAGGATTTGCAGACGGCGCAGATGCTGTTGCGCGACCGGGCGAGTTTGGTGCCGCGTCACGCGTGCTGGCTGGCCCAACAATCGGCCGAGAAGGCGATCAAGGCTCTGCTGGTGCGGGCCGACGTGGATTTTCCGCGCACGCACGACCTTGACCGGCTCTGGCAACTGCTGTCGCCGGCGGAACGCGCGGCGATTCCGTCCCATGAGCTCTCGTCGCTCAGCGAATGGGCGGTGGAGTCGCGTTATCCCGGCGACTGGCCGGATGCGCAGGCTGTCGACGCCGCATCGGCCGCGATCGCAGCTTTGGAGATATTCGAAGCGGTGGCGGGCCGGTTTGTCACTTGAGCGAGGCCGGACCACCGTCGCGCGCCTACCTCGAAAGATCAGATTTCGAGTGTTTCGTGTCCTCCGTGTCGCAGGATGGGGCTTCGGCAACCAGGTTTGCCGACGGAAAATTTGCGACTCTTTGCGGCAAGTAAGTTTTCAGCGGCGACCGAACGAGTGAGCCTGCCGGAAATTGCGCCCGTGGCGTCGATCCGCTTGAGCTCCCGGTGTTGCGTATCTGGCGCCTGGTTCGCCAGGCGGCGACCGAGCAAGCTGACGCCGTCGCTCCCCGCTCTGGTCAAGAATTGCGCTGAAACAGCCAAGATTGACCCAGCTACCCACGTCCCGCTCGCGTAAGATCAGGTAGGGTCGGTTGAATATTTTCATCGATGCACCCGCACTCGCCCCGCCCCGTCCTTCCCATGATGACTTCACGGCTTCTTTGCTCCAGTCTGATTCGTTTCGGGTCCTCTTTGGTTACGACCCTATTGCTGTCACTTGCCATTGGCCCGACCGCGATCGCCCAGCCCACGGTGTCAAACGTCAAGGCTGCCCAGCGACTCGGGAGCAAGTACGTCGACATCACTTACGACCTCGCACACGCGAGCGGACTCCCCTGCACGATCAAGGTCGAGGTGTCGCAGAACAGCGGTACCACCTATACCACCGTGGCCTCACTCACGGGAGCGGTCAAAACATGGTCGGGCGCTTGACTAAGGTTTGGTCAAGTCGAGGATCGGGCGATGAAACCACTCAACGTTTCGCGGACGAAGGCACAGTTTTCCGGAATTGCGCGGCGGGTGATCAAGAGCGGGGAGTCGGTGATAGTGAAAACTCCGGCGGGTTATGTGCAGATCGTACCCTTCGACGTGCCCGATTTCGTGGCGCCAGCGGAGAGGGGATCGATTAAACTGACGGAGCGGGAAATTGAGCTGGCCAATCGTCTGGGGGAATCGCTGTGACCCTGAATCGCTGGGACGTGGTCTTTGTGCCGGCGGACGAGAAAGACGCGGTGGGACATCCAGCGGTGGTGACGTCGCGATTGAAGTCGGCGCCAAGCGGTGACGGTCGTCGGGGCGATGGCAGTGAACGGATAAAGAGAATCCCCGTTCGGATCCCGCAGCCTCAGGGTCGGACGCCAACCCGGGCGCCCCGGAGCGGAGGTCGCCGCAATCCGCGCACAGCCTCCGCCAACATCCGCGGTGCGGGGTTGCCCGAGTGGAGTAGGATGACGCCATGCCCCTTCCGGTGCACATTGATATCGCCCAATATCCGTCGCGCGTACGTTGGTTCATGGGGATTGCCTGGCTCATCATTGCGGTGAAGTGCGTGGTCGTCTGGTGGGCGATGGTTCACTGGAGCGTACCCTTCCATCCGCTCTGGATCGTCGGCCCGACCCTCGTGTTTGCGGCGCTCGCCTCGGTCCTCTGGCTGACCCACCACGAAGACTGAGCGCTGCGGCGTCCAATCGGACCGTCCGTGCGTTGTTGGCTCGTGATCGGCGGTGCGCTTCGTGCGTTCGGCGGGCGGACACTTGGCGGCTGGCGCTTGGAAAAGCGCTGCTCCCGGGGCGGTTCCCAAATCCTGATCTGCGCCCTCACCGGTCCTGGAGCTGACTTCGGAGTGGCCAAGACGCGGCGAATCGTGGATGCGTTGCAATGGCTGGCTGCCCGCCGCGTCATTGCCATGAACTCCCCTCCCGTTTCCCGCCGTCGGTTTGTCGGCACCGCCCTCGCGGTGGTGGCGGGCGCCCCGTATCTGGCCCGGGGAGCGGCGCGCGGCGGGTTTGAAGTGGGGCTCGTGGCCGATGCGCAGTACGCGGATGTCGCGGCCAAGGGCACCCGTTTTTACCGGCAGTCCCTCGCCAAGCTCGCCGCCGCCGTCGATCACTTCAATGGGCGCGACCTGGATTTCTGTGTCCATCTCGGCGACCTGATTGATCGGGAGTGGCGGAGCTTCGACGAAATCCTGCAGCCGCTCGCCCAGAGCCGGCAGCACTGGCACCAGCTGCTGGGGAACCACGATTTCGAGGTGCTCGACGCGCTGAAGCCGCGGGTGCCGGAGCGGCTGGGGATGGCGCAACGCTTCACGTCCTTTGGCCATGGCGGATTTCACTTTGTCGTGCTCGACACCAACGATGTGAGCACCTACGCGCATGCCGCCGGTTCGCCGGAGCACGCCGCGGCCAGCCGGGAACTCGCGCGGCTGCTGGCCGCCAAGGTCCGCCAGGCCAAGCCGTGGAACGGCGGGTTGGGGGCGGCCCAATTGGCGTGGTTCGACGGTGAGTGCGTGGCGGCGCGGGTCGCGGGCAGGAAGGTGATCGTGTTGGCGCATCACCCCGTGTTTCCGGAGCAGGAGCACAACCTGTGGAACGCCGCTGCGGTGCTGGCCGTGATCGACCGGCATCCGCACGTGGTGGCGTGGCTCAACGGGCACAACCACGCCGGCGCTTATGCGGAACGCAACGGCGTGCCGTACCTGACGATGCGGGGCATGATCGAGACCGCCGACACCAACGCCTTCGCCACCGCGCAATTTCTGGCGGACCGCATCGTGCTCACGGGCCACGGTCGTGAACCCTCGCGCGAAATGGTGTTCCGGCGGGCGCCATAATACCGGTTTGCCGGCGATGTGGGCGGGGTGCCCTCACCCCGCTGCTTTCCGGTTTCGTCGCCCCTGAGATGTGGGGTGGGGGCACCCCGCCCACAAGCTGAGCAAGCCGGATCATACCAGGACTTGACGGAGATCGGGACGCCGTTTCGGCGGCTCCGGTGCAGCCGCCTGCCTCTGCCGCCCGGCCGGATCACTTCACCGCGGCCCAGACCCGCTGCACATCATCGTGGTCGTCCAGGGCCTGGAGGAACTCCCCGACCTCGGCCCGCTGATTGTCGTCGAGTTCAGGATACATCTTGGCCACATGGCCCAATTCGGCGGTGATCACCGCCCAGCCGTTCGCCTTCAGCCACGAGGAGACGGCATGCACCGCGGTCCGTTCGGTGAGGAACCGCGCCCCCGCATGGCCGGCGGGAATGTCGTCGTTCTGCTCGTGGTCGAGGAGTTCAAAGTCGTTCGCCCCGGCCTCGATGGCCGCCGCCTCGACGTCGGTGGCGGGCTCCGGGTGGTGCGCCTCGACGAGGCCGACGTGATCGAACAGAAATTTGTTGCTGCCGCCGCCGCCCAGCGCGCCCTTCTTGAAGAGGATGCGGATGTCGCTCGAACTGCGATTGTGGTTGTCGGTCATCACCTCGACGATGACCGGCACATTGTACGGGGCGTAACCCTCGTAGACGACCTGTTCCAAGGCGAGGCTGTCGCCGCCGGTGCCGGCGCCCTTGGCGATGGCGCGCTGGATGACGTCGCGGGTCACGCTCGCCTTCTTTGCCTTTTCCACCGCGGCGTGCAGCCGGGCATTGGCCTCGACATCACTGCCGCCGAGTTTGGCGGCGACGGTGATCTCTTTGACCAGTTTTTGCACCGCCTGACCCTTCTTCAGGTTGACGATTGCGCGCTTAGCGTGGAGCCATTGACGTCCCATGGCGGCAGCTTGGAAACGCCGTCTGCGGCGGCAATGTCGAAGTTGGTCACCGCTGCCGGAAAGTGGGTTGGTCGGGGCGGGCCGCGGCACAATTCGGCGAAACCCACCTTCCCGCCGGAACGGATCTCCGCTCCGGCCCTCTGCTGCCGATCAACTGTTACAGTCGCCGCTGTAGCATAGCCAGCACAGCAGCAGCACGATCACGGAAAAAATGGAGATAAGAAGCATCACGCCTGGCTCGGGGAAGGGTATAAGCAGAACGAATCTGAAACACGGCATCCCCAGGGGCGGGGGGTGGCCAGCTCAAAGTTCGAATATCTTTGGTATGAATTAGAAACTATTTTTGAACGGGAGGGCCGCGCACGGATTTTCGTCTTGCCCGGGGGGGCGGAAGTCCCGGCCAATGGCGCCCCGTGCCGCGCCTTCTGCCCAATGTCGTGCATCTCGACGCCGATGCGTTCTTCGTCTCGTGCGAACTGGCGCTCAAGCCGGAGTTGCGGGGCACGAAATGCGCTGTGGGCGGACGCGAGCGCGGCATCATCTCGTCGGCGAGCTACGAGGCGCGGGCCTGCGGAGTCTACACGCCGATGCCAACGCAGCGGGCGCGCCAGGTCTGCCCCGACCTGATCCTGCTGCCGCATACGGCGGGGCTCTACGGCCAGGTTTCCCGGCAGATGTTCGACCTCTGCGAGACGCTGACGCCGTTGGTGCAGCGGAACTCGATCGACGAGGGGTATCTGGATCTCGCCCCCTGCGGCCTGACGACCGCGGCCGACGTGGAGGCGCGGGTGCGGACCCTGCAGGGGCGGATTTGGGCGGAACTGCAAATCCCGGTGTCGTTCGGCCTCGCGGCCAACAAGCTGGTGGCGCAGATTGCGTCGAAGCTCCGCAAGCCCCGGGGTTTTGTGGTGGTGCCGCCGGGGACCGAGGCGGCGTTCCTAGCCCCGCTGCCGGTGGGCAAACTTCCCGGGGTCGGGTCCAAGACCGAGGCCGTGCTGGCGGGCACGCACGGGATCCGGTTCGTGCGCGATCTCCTCGCCCGTCCGGAAAGCGAACTCGGGGCGATCTTTGGGGACGGCTGGCGCGCGATGGTGGCGGCCGCGCGCGGGCAGGACGACTGCCCCGTCGAGACGGCGGAGGACGACGCCAAGAGCTATTCGCAGCAGGAGACCTTTGGCCGGGACGTCGGTGAATTCGCGGTGATCGAGCAGGTGGTGAAGCGGATGATCGATGAATTGCTCGCCAAGATCCGCGCGGACGGGAAGCGCGTGCGCACGATGACGATCAAGGTGCGCTATCCGGATTTTTCCCAGGAGACCCACGGCCGCAGCCTGCACGAGGCGACCGACCTGGAGGTGTCATTCTATCCGCTGGTGGGACCGTTGCTGCGGGCGGCGTGGCGGCGGAAGCTGCCGCTGCGGCTGGTGAGCGTGCGCTTTTCCCAGGTGGCGGACACGGGCGCGCAACTCGAGCTGTTTGCCGACAGCGGGGAAAAGCGCCGCCGCCTGGCGCAGGTGCTCGATCGCCTGAATCAATCCGGGCGCAGTTCCGTGGTGCAACATGGCCACCAGCTTGCCAAACGAACCGAGACCACCTAATTGGGGACGCTTCGCCATGCCCATCTACGAGTATTATTGCCCGGACAACCACACGATCTACCAGTTCTTCGCGAAGACCCTGGCCCAAGGACAGCTCACGCCCAAGTGTCCCGGTCAACCGAAATACCGGATGAAGAAGGTCGTTTCGGCGTTTGCGATCACGAGTGGCGGACCGAAGGACGAAGCCGCCGAAAAACCGCCGGAAGCGCCCGGCGCCGGAGGCGACCCCGCGGAGGATGCCCGCATGGAGGCTGCGATGGGCGCGATGGAGGGCGAGTTCGCCAACGTCGATGAGAACGATCCCAAGGCGATGGCGCGGATGATGCGGCGCATGTCGGAGCTCACCGGGGAGAAGATCGACGGTGAAATGGAGGAGGTGGTGCGCAAGCTCGAGGAGGGCGCGGATCCCGACTCCCTCGAAGAGCAGCTCGGGGGTGGGGACGAGGCCGGCGGCGGCATGGACGATCCTTACGGCGAAGGCATGGGCATGGGCCCCGGCGCCGGGGGACCGGCCCCCGACCCCAAGGAGCCCCGGCATCGCTTCAAGGTGCGCCGCACCGCGCCGCGCCGCGACCCGCAGCTGTACGATTACGAGTGACGCCGGGACGGCAGGTCGGGGAGGGACACTCCGGGCGGCCGGCAAACAGGCCCGGAGCTTGGATCATCCTCGTTTTCGTGTGAGGGGTGTGTTTCGTGGAAAACGCATGTCTTCACCGGAATTCCTTTCCCGCATCACCGCCGCCAAGGCGGCGGTGCGGGCGCAGACCGAACTCCTGCATCGCGAATTTGGCCGGGCGGAGAGTCGGTGGAAACACGACGGCACCCGCGTCACGGCCATCGACGTCGCGATTTCGGAAAATATTTTCCGCGAACTGGGCACCCAGTTCCCCGCGGACCAATACCTCAGCGAGGAATTGGCGGAGACCACCGCGCCGCAGGCGGTGTCGGCGCGCTTCGCCTGGGTGCTCGATCCCATCGACGGAACGAACAACTTTGCGCTCGGGCTGGCGCCGTGCGCGATTTCGCTCGCCCTCTGCGAACACGGCGAGCCGGTCTACGGGGTCGTGTACGATCTCAGCCGGCGCACGCTGATCCACGGCGGGCCGGGCTTCGGGGTGTTTGACGGGGACCGCGCCGCCCGCGTGAGCACGGCGCCGGTTTCGCGCGAGACGCTCATCGGGTTTCACAGCCCCTCGGACAAGACCCTCCTGCCGCTGGCGACCGGGGTGATCTCCGAATTCAAGATTCGGGGGCTGGGCTCGGCGGCGCTGCATCTGGCCTACGTGGCGATCGGGCTGCTCGACGGTTGCGTTGACTACAATGTGAAGATTTGGGATCTGGCCGCGGCCATTGCGCTGGTGCGGGCCGGCGGCGGTGAGGTGCATTTTGTCAACGGCGAGCAGTTGCCGATCCGGCACTTTGACTTGAACATGAAGAAAATCATCTACCTGGCCGGCAGCGCGGAGATGTGCGGGCGGTTGCGGCGGTTGGTGCAGGGTTAGGGCGGGCAGGTTCGCCCTCGCGTCGTCGTGAATTTTGGGCCCAATGCTGGGATCAATCCTATGAAAATTCTCATCACCGGAGTCACGCGCGGATTGGGCCGCGCCCTGACGGAGGAGTTCATCCGTGGCGGACACACGGTCCTCGGTTGCGGGCGCAGTGGCGATGCGATCTTCGACCTGCGGATGACGCATCTGGCTCCGCACGACTTTACGGTGCTCGATGTGGCGCTCGACAACAAGGTCGCCATTTGGGCGGCCAAGGTGCTCGAAAACGACAGCCCGCCGGATCTCGTGATCAACAATGCCGCCGTGATGAACCGGCTCGCGCCGGTGTGGGAGCAGGGCGATCGCGAATTCACCCGGCTGGTCGATGCCAACATCCGCGGCGTGCAAAATGTGATTCGGCACTTTGTCCCGGCGATGGTGGCGAAGCAGCGGGGGGTGATCGTGAACCTGAGTTCGGGCTGGGGACGCAGCGTTGCCCCCGAGGTCGGACCTTATTGCATGTCGAAGTGGGCGATTGAAGGTCTGACCAAGGCCCTGGCTGCGGAGTTGCCGGCCGGAATGGCGGCCGTACCGCTGAACCCCGGGGTCATCGACACCGAGATGCTGCGTTCATGTTGGGCGGATGGAGCGGCGGCTTATCCCAAGGCGGAAGAGTGGGCGAAAACCGCCGCTCCCTACATCCTGCAACTCGGACCCAAGCACAACGGCCAGTCCCTCACCGTCGGCGAGCGCGGTCTCTGATCCCGACCCGGCTCAGCGCGCGGCGGGATGCGCCAAGGCGTGCGACTTCGCCTCCACCTCGGCAACCCGGAGCGGAAACAAGCCCGGCCCCCGGGGAAGCGCGATCGCCTCCCTGCGCTCGAAGGATTCCAGGAAGCGCCTCATGCGCTTCCGCCTCCGCTCACGCGTGAAGAGTTCGGTGGAAAAAGGGGGGGCGGAAAACGGGGTTTGCATGGTGAGCCGCGTGTTGCAGCGACCGTGCCAGCGGTGTGCCAAGTGCTAAGACGGTGCAGTGTAATTGATAAAAGAAATAATGAGCCAAGAGGACACGAAACGGGTTGGGGAATAACCCCCAATGTTATTGCCACCAGCGCGCATTAGTTCCCAACCTGCCTCGAATTGAGATCCTTATGCTGGATTCTTGTGAGGCAAATCCGCGAACCCAAGAGCAGCACCCCATCGGTTGTGCCCATGCCCCTCCTTCCGTTGCGATCCACCCCGCGATTCCCCCGCACGATCCAGGCAACGGCGCGGGCGGAAACTCCCGAGGCCGAAGACCGGCGCTTACTCCCGCAGGCGGGAGTCAATCACGAGCGTCACCGGACCGTTGTTCACCAAGGAGACGTCCATCATCGCGGCAAATCGACCGGTGGCGACGGGGCGACCGAGAGCAGCGGCCGCAAACCGGTTGAAACTTTCGTAGAGCATGAGGGCCAGTTCCGGCGGGGCGGCGTCATTGAACGACGGCCGCGCGCCCTTCCGCGTGCTGGCCAGGAGTGTAAACTGGCTCACGACCAGGATGCCGCCCCCGCGTTCGACGACAGAGCGATTCATCCGGCCGGTGTCGTCCTCGAACAGGCGCAAAGCGACCACCTTCTCTGCGAGCCAGCGGGCGTCGTCGGCGGTGTCGGGCCGGGCGACGCCGAGCAGGACAAGCAGGCCGCCGGCGATTTCACCGGCGACCTCTCCGGCGATGGTCACACGGGCGGAGGAGACTCGTTGGATAACGGCGCGCATGTTTGGGCGGTGGGTGCGCCCGGCGGCGACACGGGTCGGGTCGGGCCCGCAACTACAGCATCGGCAAGTGCGGCTCGGTCTCGATCTCGTAGTTTACTCCGGGCAGATCGAACCCGAACAACTTGAGAAATTCGCTCCGATAACCGGCGATGTCGGTCTCAGCGGCCAGGTTCTCGGTGGTCACGCCCGGCCAGATCACCCGGACGGCGTCCTGGATTTCCGGCCGCATCTCCCAGTCGTCGACGCGCACGCGGCCGAGTTCGTCGCACTGCGGGGTGCAGCCGTTGTACATGTGCGTGGCGAAGAGGCGGTAGATCTGCTCGATGCAACCCTCGTGGGTGCCGGCCGCCTTCATGATCTTGTAGAGAATCGAGATGTAGAGCGGGACGACCGGGATCGCGGAACTCGCCTGCGTGACCAGCGCCTTGTTGACGGAGATGAAGGCCCGGCCGCCGCCCTTGAGCTTCAGGAGCGAATCGATGTGGCGGGCGGCGCGCTCGAGATCGTTCTTGGCCAGCCCGATGGTTCCGTTCTTGTAGATCGCCCAGGTGACCTCGGGCCCGATGTAGGAATAGGCCACGGACTGGGCGCCCGGCGCGAGCAGGCCGGCGGTGGCCAGCGCGTCCATCCACAGTTCCCAGTCTTCGCCCCCCATCACCTTGGTCGTATCCGTAACCTCGATATCGGAGGCCGGCTCGATTGTGACCGTGCTGACGATCCCCTTGTCGGTGTCGACGGTCTTGTTGGTGTAGGACTGGCCGATGGGTTTGAGCACCGAGCGGTGCACCGCGCCGGTGCGCGGATGGGTGCGGCGGGGGGAGGCGAGGGAATAGACCACCAGATCGACCTGGCCGAGGTCCGCGCGGATGGCGTCGAGGGTCTGCCGCTTGATGTCGTCGGAGAAGGCATCGCCGTTGATGTTGCGGGCGTAGAGCCCGGCGGCCCGGGCGGCCCGGGTCACGGCGATGGAGTTGTACCAGCCGGGAGTGGCCGGGCGGCCTTCCTCGGAGGGACGCTCGTAGAAGACACCCAGGGTGGCCGCCTCCGAGCCGAAGGCGGCGGTGATACGCGAGGCCAGGCCGTAACCCGTCGAAGCACCGAGCACGAGCACGCGCTTGGGGCCGCGCTGGATCGGGCCCTGCGTCTTGACGTGGTCAATCCACTCCTGGACATGGGCCGCGCAGCCTTCCGGATGGGCAGTAACGCAAACGAAGCCGCGAACCTTGGGTTGGATAATCATGCGGGGCGGATGATTTCGCGGCTCCCGGTTGACTGGCAAGTGGTTTTACGCCGCCGCCCGCGCCCGGGCGCGGAGGTCCACGCCTCAAAGGAAGAAGACCACGGCCAGGGCGGCGGCGACGGCCAGCCGGTACCACGCAAAGATTCCGAGCCCGTGCCGGGTGAGCCAGCGGACGAGGAAACGCACGCACACCGCCGCGGTGATCGCCGCCACGACCGCTCCGAGCACGACGTGCGCCCACCCGAACACCTGAATCATGGCGCCGCCGGATCGGTAGCCCTTGTAGACGGAGGCCGCCGTGAGCGTGACGAAGCCCAACAGGAAGCTGAATTCGGCCGAGCGCCGCGGGTCCAGGCCGACCCAGTAGCCGCCCACGATGGTCATCATCGAGCGACTGGTGCCCGGCCACATGGCCACGCATTGCAGCACGCCGATCGTGGCGGCCTTGGCGGGTGTGAGATCAGTCAGCGATACGGCGGCGGCGAGGGGGCGCTGGCGGCGCCAGCGCTCAGCCCCGAACATCAGGAAGGCACCGGCGATTTGCGCCACGATCACGGCCGAGACGGAAAACAGGTGGGCATCGATCCAGTCGTGGGCCAGGAAGCCGATGACTGCGGCGGGAATGAAGGCGATGACGAGGTGGAGCAGCAGCTGGCGTCCGCCCGGGTTGCGCCCGAGCACGCCCCAGAACATGGCCAGAAATTGCTCCCAGTAGAGCAGCCCGACGGCGGCGATTGCACCCGCCTGGATGACCACGGTGTAGGTGTCGGCGGCAAGCTTGAGGGTAAGCGGCTCCCCTTGGGGCTTCCGGGTGGACGGCTTCCGATACCAAAGCGCTTCCCCGGCGGCACCGACCAGAGGCGTTGCCGTGTCCAGGCCGAGAAAGCGATTGGCGATGATCAGGTGGCCGGTGGAGGAAATCGGCAGGTATTCCGTGACCCCCTCGACCACGCCGAGGATGATCGCATCAGTGACGCTGAGTTCGGCGACCGCAGCCGGACTGGCCTGGGCCGGCGACACCGGCGGAGGCGACGCCGGAGCGCCTGGCGCCGCGCCGGTCTGGGCCGTGGCGATCGAACCGAGCAGGATGACGAGGAAAAGAAGAGCGAAAGGACGCACGCGGGTTTGGTTTCAGTTTTGGGGATGCGGCGCAAATTTATTTGCGGAGACGGCGGGGTCCGCCTGACTCGTCGCCCGATGTCGCCGCTATCCGCTCTTGCCGCCCACGTTTCCGCCGGGCACGAACTTTCCCCCGCCGCGGTGGAGCAGGCGGCGGCCGCCCTGGCCGCTCCGGATGAATCCACCGCGCTCAAGGGGGAGTTTCTCTCGGCTCTCGCCCGGAAGGGCGAGACTCCGGCCGAGGTCGCGGCGTTTGCGCTGGCCTTTCGCGACCGGGCGATCAACCCGGGCGTCGAGGCTTGGGCGGCGGAGGCGATCGACGTGGTCGGCACGGGCGGGGATCACTCCGGTGGCTTCAATATCTCGAGCCTCGTGGTGCTGGTGCTGGCCTGTGCGGGCGTGAAGGTGATGAAACACGGCAACCGCGGGATCACGTCGAAATGCGGCAGCGCGGATCTCCTGGCCGCCCTCGGCGTGACAATCGAGGCCCCGCCGGCAAAGCAGCGCGAGGCGCTGGAGCAGCTCGGCTTCGCGTTCTTCTTCGCCCCCGCCTATCATCCCACGTTTCGGCACATTGCCCCGGTGCGAAAGGCCCTCGCGGCGCAGGGGCAACGCACCGTGTTTAATATCCTCGGACCATTGATCAACCCGGGTCGGCCGGCGCACGTGCTGCTCGGCGCCTTCGCCCCGGCGGCCGTTCCGACGCTCGCCGGCGCCCTGGAGGCGCTTGGGGCCAAGGCGGGCCTGGCCGTCCACGGCGTCATCGACGACCAGCGCGGCATCGACGAACTCACGACCGCGACAGTCAACCAGGTCTGCGGTTTCGGGGCGCGCCGCGAGGTGCGCGGCGTGTGGGTGGCGGAGGACTTTGGCTTGCGGCGGGCGCCCTTTGCCGATCTTGCGGGCGGCGATCTCGCGACCAATCTTGCCCTCGTCGAGGCCCTGCTGGACGGGCGGGCTCCCCGCGGCCTGGTCGACTCGATCGTGCTGAACGCCGCGGTGGCGATGTGGATCGTCGGCAAGGTGCCGGTCGTGGCCGATGGCCTGGCGCCGGCGGAGGAGCTTTTGCGGGGAGGAGCCGTCCGTGCCCGGATCGCCGCCACCCGGGAGTTTTTTCGATCATGAGCCGGCAATACTTTGGAACGGATGGGGTGCGCGGAGCCTACGGCGGGCCGGTTGTGAACGACGAGTTTGCCGCCCGGTTAGGGGCGGCGGCGGTGGCTTGGTTGCGCGAGGCCGGCGAGCGGCGCCAGCCGTCGGTGGCCCCCGCGGCCGGCGCGGAGGAGCGTCGGATGGAGACCGGGGTTGGCCGCGTGTTGATTGGGCGCGACACCCGCGCTTCAGGCGTGGCGCTGGAGGCCGCGGTCGCGCGCGGTTTGCGGGCCGGGGGCGCCATCCCGATCACACTCGGGGTCGTCCCCACGCCCGCCGTGGCGCAGGCGGTTCGCCGGAGCGGGGCGCGGCTCGGCGTGGTGGTGACCGCTTCCCACAATCCCGCCGCCGACAACGGGATCAAGTTCTTCGGCCCCGGAGGGGTAAAACTCACGGACGAGGACGAGTTGGGGATCGAGCGGCGGTTGGGCGCGGCGGTGACGGAGCCGGCGCGGCTGTTGGAAGGCATGCCGGAGGCGATCGCGGATTATCGGGACCGTGCGCGGGAATTGCTGCCCGCCGGGGCGCTCGCGGGCTGGCGCGTCGTCGTCGACACGGCCAACGGCGCCACATGCAGCACGACGCCCGCCGTGCTGCGCGGGTTCGGGGCGGAGGTGAAGGGCCTGGGGGATGCGCCCGACGGCAATAACATCAATGCTGGCGTGGGCAGCGAACATCCCCAACCGCTGGCGGCGAGGGTCCGGGCGGAGGGCGCCCGGCTGGGCGTGGCGCACGACGGGGATGGCGATCGATGTATCTTGTGTGACGAACGGGGCCAGGTGCTCGACGGCGACGAGATTCTCACGCTGCTCGCGACGCATGCCCTGGCGCAGGGCCGGTTGGTGAACCAGGTCCTGGTGATCACGGTGCAGAGTAATCTCGGGGTCGATGCCGCCGTGACCGCCGCCGGCGGCCGCGTGGTGCGGGCCAACGTGGGCGATCGCTATGTCATCGAGCGCATGCAGGCCGAAGGGGCCACGCTCGGCGGCGAGTCCTCGGGTCATATCATCTGTTCGGAGGTATCGCCGACGGGCGATGGCCTGGTCGCGGCGTTGCGGGTGATACAGGTGATGCTCGACACCGGCCGGCCGCTCTCCGAGTTGCGCCGGGTCCTGCATAAGTTTCCCCAGCAGTCGGCGGCGTTGCGGGTCGCGGAAAAACGGCCCCTCGAGGCTCTGCCGACGCTGGCGGCGACGATCCGGGCGATCGAAGCCGAATTGGGGGCCAAGGGTCGCGTGCTGGTGCGTTATTCGGGCACGGAAGTGAAGCTCAGGCTCCTGGTGGAAGGCCCGACCGACGCCGTCGTGGGGTCGGCGCTGGCCCGGCTGCGGGAGGCCGTCGCGCGGGAAGGACTGCTCATTTAGGGGTGGCAACGAAAAGTGGCAGCTTGGGGCCTCGCCCATTGAGGACAAGGGGGTGTATCTCCAGGTTGACGGTGTCTTGAGTTCGGTCCTCCCCGAAGCGCCGGTCAGAGACGCGGCGCTGCTTCCAGAGGCATCACCACCGAACGACAGATGCACCGAAAACACGCTGACGGCGGAGTCTGACGTTGACCGCAGCGTGCCCGTGGATTTCGTTGCGATTCCTATGCCTGAAGTTGCCGTTGCTGCCCTGGACCCCCGGTATCAGAAATTGATCGAGAACGCGCGGACGGCGCTCGAACGGGGCAATCTGGATTATGTGCTCGAGGTGACCGCGCAAGTCCTCAAGGTCCAACCGGGCTGTTTGCCCGTGCGAAAATTACAGCGGGTGGCGCAGTTGCGATCGAATCGGGGCAAGGGGGGCGGTTTCATGGGCCGGGCCCTCAGCAGTCTCTCGACTGCGCCCTTCATGCTGGGCGCCGGCAAGAAGGACCCGGCCAAGCTGCTGGAGGCGGCGGAGGGTTTTCTGGCGAAGGATTCCGTCAGCGTGCCCGCCCTCAAGATGCTCGCGGAGGCCGCGGGCGGGCTCAACCTGCCCGAGACGGTGGCGTTTGCCCTCGACGCGGTGCGCGAAATCGAACCCTCCAACCGCGCCAACCTCCTGGCGCTGGGCGAGGCCTGGCTGGCCGCCGGCCGACCGATCGAGGCCCTGCAGGTCGCGGATGAACTGCTGCGGGACAAACCCATGGATGGGGACGCCCAGAACCTGATGCGCAAGGCTTCGGTCGCGGAGACGATGTCCAAGGACAAATGGGAGAACAAGGACACCTACCGCGACAAGCTGCGCGATGAAACGCAGTCCGTTTCGCTGGAGCAGTCTGCAAAGATGGTGACGAGCGGCGGGATGGCGCACCGCCTGCTGGAGGAGGCTCTGGCGCGGGTGACCAAGGAGCCCAACAACATGAACCATTATCGGAGCGTCGCCCAGGCGTACCGGCAGTTGGACAATATCGAGGAGGCCCTCGTCTGGGTGCGCAAGGCCCGCGAGCAGCCCACGGGCAAGGCGGATGCCGCGCTCGAGAAGCAGGAATCGGAATTGGCGACGGCCGTGATCGAAAAGCACTCGCAGGAAGCGGAAGCGGCGCTGGCGGCCGCCCCGGATGATCCCGCGGCGATCGCCAAGCTCGAGGCGGCGAAAAAGGAACTCGCCGCGTTCAAGCTCAGCGAGGCGAAGCGCTACGTGGAACGTTATCCGAACGACTATCCGGCGCGGTACAGCCTGGGCACGCTGCTGCTGGAAGGCGGCCAGGTCGACGCGGCCATTGCCCAGTATCAGCAGGCGCAAAAGGGACCGGGGGTGCGCGTGGCGTCCTTGTTTGGCCTGGGGCGCTGTTTCAAGACCAAGCGGCTGTTTGATTTGGCGGTCACCCAGTTCAACGCCGCCAAGACCGAGTTGACCACGATGGATGACACCAAGAAAGACGTCATCTACGAGTTGGGAACCTGTTATGAACTGATGGGCAAGGCCGATGCGGCGATTGACGAGTTCAAGGTGATTTACAGCGAGGACATCGGGTTCCGCGACGTGGCGGAGAAGATCAACGCGTTTTACGCCAAGAGCTGAGCCGGCCGGCCGGCGCGGTCCTGCGCTGGCCTTTGACGCGTTCCGGCTTTTCGACGGCGGAGACCTGACGGGGAATCTCGGCTCCATGTTTGGCGCGCCGTGCAATCTGGCCGGAGTCGTCGACGATTATCAAACCAATCAACCCGGCCTGGAGGCCAGCCACCATCCGTGGCTGCTCCAGCGCCTTTTGCCGACGGTGGTGGTGATGAATATTGGACCGCGGAAGGGCGGGCAGGCGGGGTCGTTGGGGCAAGCGGGGAGAAAATTGGGGAGGTGATGGCGCCAAGCGGTGGCGACGACGAACTCAGCGGGACAACCCGGGGATCGTTTCGGGCGCCGCCAGGAGGAGAAGTGAAGCCAGACGAGTTTGGGCTGAGTGGCGGCCAGGCCGCGCCGCAGTTCGCCGCGTTCGGCCTGGTTGGGAATGCCGCCGTTGAGCCGCGCCCGCAGCACCTGCAACCCGGCCTCCGATCTCGTACCCTTGAGTCCGAGCCCCCGTCGATCATTGAAGAGGCCCGGATGATAAATCCCATCGCCATCGCCGCTGAACGTGTTGGCGGCACCGCACCGATCGAGCAGTCGATACCGGTCGGCAAAGATCTCGCGGTCGCCCCACGGGAGGGCCACGGTTCCAACCAGGCGAGGCGAAACACCATGAAATCAACGCGACCTGTCCTGGGCTTCCTCCTGACCCTCATCCTGGGCGGACCGATTGCCGGCCTGCTGCGCGGCGCCCCGGCCGCGGGTGGGGGTGGCGTGCCGATCGATTTCCAGCGGGCCCAGGCGATTCGCAAAAAAGTGGAGGCCGGCGAAACCCCCACGCCCGAGGAGCGGGCCTACGTCCAGCGGGCGATGCAGGAGATGCAGCGACGGAAAGGCGGACAGAAATCCGCGCCGACCGCCGCCGCAAAGCCGGTGTCGGATCCGGCGGTGGTCGCCCGCCTGGTGCCGCTCGATGAGTTG
Source organism: Opitutales bacterium (assembly GCA_038249085.1). Classification (GTDB taxonomy): domain Bacteria; phylum Verrucomicrobiota; class Verrucomicrobiia; order Opitutales; family Opitutaceae; genus ER46. The sequence goes on along the minus strand of JBBRWR010000031.1, from coordinate 49,601 downwards.
CAGGGCACCTATCAGGGCGAGGACGGCGGCCTCTACGGCGGGGGCCGCAACCGCCCGCCACCCGCCCATCTGGCGGCCTACCTCGAAGCGTCGCGGCAAATCCAGCCGCTCGACGCGGCCGGCCGGCCCGCGGGCGACGGCCGGATCGTCCTGCTTTCCATTGGCATGTCGAATACGACGATGGAGTTTTCCCGTTTCAAGCAGGTCGCCGAGGCCGATCCGGAAAAGTCATCCCGCGTGGTCGTGATCGACGGGGCGAAGGGCGCGCGCACGGGCCTGGCGTGGTCGCTGGACGGGGTCGACCTGCTGCCCGCCGGCGAAGCGGAGCACCTGACGGCCGCCTTCGCGCGATCGGGGCGCAAGATGGCCCAGGGGCCCGGCGACACCTGGACGGGGGTGGAGCAAAAGCTCAAGGCCGGCGGCGTCACCAGCCGGCAAGTACAGGCCCTCTGGATCAAGCAGGCCGAGGCGATGCCCGGCAAACTGGGGGATTTTCCGGAGCACGCCCGGGTGCTGCAGGCGAGCCTGGTCAACATCCTCAACATCGCCCGGCACCACTATCCCAACCTGCGCGTGGCCTACCTCTCGTCCCGGATCTTCGGGGGTTATGCGACCACGGCGCTCAATCCCGAGCCGTATGCGTATGAGGAGGCCTTTGCGCTGCGCTGGGTGATCCAGGATCAAATCAAGGGGAATCCACGGCTCAACTACGACCCGGCGCGGGGGGCGGTGACGGCCCCCGTGGTGGTGTGGGGTCCCTACCTCTGGGCCAACGGCAACACGCCGCGGCGCAGCGACGGCCTCAGGTGGGCCCCGGCCGATTTCGTCGCGAGCGATCACACCCACCCCGACACCTCGGCGCGGCAGAAGGTGGCGGATTTGCTGCTCAAGTTCCTGAAGACCGACCCCGGCGCTCGTCGCTGGTTTCTCCCGACGGCGGCCGCCGGCCCGCGTTGAGCGGGAGGCCCGCCCGTCCCGCGTTTACGGGGAGGAGAGGAGCAGAAAGACGGCGGCGTGCGGGGCCACGGTTTGGGTGAGCGACGGCCCGGATACCGTGACGTCGCGCTGGGCGAAGAGATCCCGCGCCCGCCAGGCGGCCGGAAAGCCCGCCGCGCGGCCCTGCAGGGTGATCGCGCGGGGGGAGGCGGCGTCACGATTCAAGAGCAGAACGGCCGCGCGGTGGCCCGCCAGTTGCTTGATCCAGATTTCCGTCTTCCCCTCGACGATCGCCCGCCGCCCCTGCCCGGAAGGATCCTGGTTGACGGCGATGCACTCGGGGTTGAGCAGGATCCGCTTTTCCACCGCCGACAGGTGGCGGGGATCGCTGCCCAGCATCAACGGGGAGGACATCACGCACCAGAGCGCGAAATGCGCCGCCTGTTCGTCGTCAGTCAGGCCCTGGTCCCCGGTCACCATCATGTCCGGATCGTTCCAATAGCCGTGGCCGGCCCGGGCGGCGGAGCGGTCGTTCTGCTCGGCCACGGCCATCACGCTCAGGAAGTTTTCCCGCGGCTTGCCGTCGTCGAAGACGGCGCCGCCGGGGTGGATGCGCGCGGCAATGTCGTAGGTGGTCCGCGCCATGTGACAGACATTCGGATACCAGTCGCGGAAGACGTAGGCACTGATGCTGAAAACGATGTCCCGCCCCGAGTGGGCGAGCCGGTCGCCCCACTGGGCATAGGTCGCCTGCACCTGGGCCTCGGTCCAACCGGGCTGGTACTGGCATTTGTCCAGTTTCACCAGATCGAGCCCCCACTCGACGAACTGGCGGAGGTGGACCTGCTCGTGACCAAAGGCGCCCACCGCGTCCCCGCCGCAGTCGTGGGTGCCGGGGACTGCGTGGAGGCCGAACTTCAGGCCGCGGGCGTGGGCATAATCGGCGAGCCGCTTCATGCCGCCGGGAAACCGTTCCGGGTGGGAACGAAGTTCTCCCTGCGGCCCGAGCTTCGTGTCGCGCCAACCGCCGTCGACAATCACGTAGACGTAGCCCGCGTCGCGCAGCCCGGTGGCGACCATCGCGTCGATCGTCTCCACCACGACCTGCTCATTGATGTTGCGTTTGCCGTGCCAGTTCCAGCTGTTCCAGCCCATGGGCGGGGACGGAGCCAGGTCGGGGAGCGGTCGCGCGGACGAGGCCGCGCCGGCGAGGCAGGACAGGCCGAGGCCGAGGAGGAGGAGGTGAGGTTTCATGGTGAATGGGGTGGCCGGCGTGGCCCGGGGGCTTAAAGGGCCGCCTGCAGAATGGTCTCCAACTCGGCCGCGGTGAGGGAGACGGGATTGGCCTTCATGCTGCTCGCCCGCTCGGCGGCGGCGGCGATCGCGGAGAAATCGGCGCGCGTGATCCCGTAGGTGGCCAGCGCGGGAATCCCGAGTGCGGTGACCAGCGTTTCCACCCAGCGCGTGCCGTCGTCGGCGGTGGCATGAGGCGAGCCGGTGAGCAGGCGGGCGACCTCGTCGTAGCGGGCGAGGACACCGGCGGGCGGTCCACCCGCCCGCAGGCGGGCGATGTTGGCTGCCATGACGTGGGGCAGGAGCGCGGCGCAGATTGCCCCATGTGGCGCGGCAAACCTGCCCCCGATCGGTCCGGCCAGACCGTGCACGGCGCCGAGACCGGCATTGGCGAGGGCGAGCCCTCCAAACAGGCTGGCGAGCGCCATGTCCTCGCGCGCGTCCGCGTCATCGCCCTGGTCAAACGCGCGGCGTAGCGAGCGGGCGCAGCGCCGCAGGCCCTCGACACACAGGGCGTCGGCCAGCGGCTGGGCGCGGCAGGAGGTGTAGGGTTCGATCAACTGCGTCAGCGCGTCGAGCCCGGTGCTGGCGGTGAGGGCGGGGGGCAGGCAGGTGGTGAGTTCGGGATCGACGAGCGCCACGCGTGGCAGCAGATGCGGGCTGCGCAGGCTCACCTTGACGCGCTGGGTCACGGCGGAGAGCACGGAGTTGCGCGTGACCTCGGCGCCGGTGCCGGCGGTGGTGGGGATGGCCAGGCACGCGGCGGCGGCGCGGGTCAGCGGCTGGGCGCGGCCGACGACCTCGAGGTAGTCGGAAAGATAGCCGCCGTTGGTGAGCAGGGCGGCGACGGCCTTGGCCGTGTCGATGGCGCTGCCGCCGCCGAACCCAAGCACGCAGTCGCAGCCCGCGGCGCGGGCCCGCGCGGTGGCCCGTTCGACATCCGCCGTGGACGGTTCGCCGGCCAGCGCGAAGGTCGTCGCGCTCACTCCCGCCCGGGCCAGCAGCCCGAGCAGGGAGTGCGCGCGGCCGGGATCGCGACCTGTAACCACGAAGGCATGACGGCCCAACTCGCGGGTGAGGGTACCGGCCTGGCTGAGCGTGCCGGGGCCGAAGACGATCCGGGCGGCCGTGGCGAACTCGAAGCGCATGGGATGCGGGCGGCCGGGGTTCCTACCAGCCGGCGTCGCCGGGATAGACGTTGGCGAATTTCACGCTCGTGCGCGGCGCCGCCATCATCGGGGCCACGGCATCGCGCCACACGGCGTAATGGGCGGTCGCCTTGTGGGCGGCGGGCGCCGCGGGGGAGCGGTAGACCTCGACGAGCACGAAACGGGTCGGGTCGTCGGCCTGCTGCAGGAGATCGAAGCGGGCGATGCCGGGTTCCTGGACACTGGCCCGGGCGTTGGCGAGAGTCGCAGCCTGGAAGGCCTCGACGTGGTCAGCGGTGACGTGAACGTGAACGTGAACGATGAGCATGAGGGCAGGGCACCGGGGAAGGGTTGGAGGAAGATCGGGGATAGGCGGGGTCGAGCATGCCGCGGAAGGCGCCAAGACGAAATCCTTTTTCGCCACCGCCGGAAAAATAGCAGTGGCGGCGGGCGGCTTTCCCTTGCGATGGCGGGCAATGGAACTACGAATTTCTCCGTCCTGCGACGATTCAGATCATCCTTGAAAACCATGAAGACCCGACTCCTCCCCCTCACGCTGGTTTGCTGTGTTGCCTTCGCCGGTTCACTGCTGGCGGCGGCCTCCGACGGGAAAGCGACAGACAAGAAGGCAGCGCCGGCGAAGACGCCGGCCGACAATGCCTACGATGAGTTCAACCGGGAACGGGGGTCCAAGGCGGCAAAGGACCAGGCGCAGTTCAAGAAGGTCATTGCCGCGGCGATGGCCTATCTGGCGGAATATCCGACCCATTCGCGGGTGAACGAGGTGGTGAGCAACCTCGCCTCTTACGGCAACGGCATCGACAGCAAGCAACCGGCCCTGCGGACCTCGTATCTGTCGAACCTGAAGCTGGAGGTCACCAACCTGCGCTACAAGGAAGGGGTGAGCAACAATACCAAGGCGGCGCTGGCGGCGGTGGATGCCGCCGTGGCCGACTTCGAGGTGCGCGCGGCCTTCAACCGCGAAAATCTCGGGAATGTCCGCGAGAAGATCGATGTGCTGGCGGAGGCGCCGGGCGGAGGGCGATTCCTCGCAGACCGCGAGCGATCCTACGTGGCGATCCTCACCGTGGGTGCGTCCCCGGCGCTGGCGGAGAAACATCTGAACACGCTGCTCCAGCACAAGGAAAAGGGCGTCGCCAGCATGGCGCGGACGGAACTGAATCTGCTCGAGCTCAAGAAGCAGCCGTTTGCCCTCGCCTTCACCGGCTTCGACGGCAAGCCGGTCGATCTGGCGCAACTCCGCGGCAAGGTCGTCGCCCTTTATTTCTGGAGCAGCACGAGCAAGACCTCGCTGGGGAACTTTGAAACGCTCAAGCGGCTGCATGCCGATTACCGCAAGAAGGGATTCGAAGTGGTCACGGTCTCCTACGACAAGGCGGAGGACCGGGAAGCGCTCGCGGCGGCGATCAAACAGAACAAGATTGCGTGGCCCGTCTACTACGATGGCAAGGGGGCGAAGAACGACTTCAGCCCGAAACTGAATGTCACGAGCGTGCCCGCGCTGCTCGTGTTCGACCAAGGCGGAATCCTGCAACATTCGATGCAGGGATCCTATTTGACGGTGAACCTGCCGGTCTCGCAGCTTGAGGGCCAGGTGAAGCGCCTGCTCAAGATCAAGTAGGCTCCCCCGGTGGTGGCTCGGGGATCGTCCGGCGTTCGTCCGGGCTCCGGCCCGCGGCGAACGATGCGTGCGAACGATCTGGAGGAGCGGTTTGGAGGGCTGGCCCGTTTGTACGGGCGGGCGGCGCTGGCGCGGCTGGCGGCCGCCCGGGTCGGCGTGATCGGCGTCGGCGGCGTGGGGTCGTGGATCGTCGAGGCCCTCGCGCGTTCGGGGATCGGCCGGCTCACGCTTGTCGACCTCGACGATGTCTGCATCACCAATGTGAACCGCCAGCTCCCGGCGCTGGACGGCCAGATCGGGCGCCCGAAGGTGACGGTGCTCGCGGAGCGGGTGGGCTTGATCAACCCCGCCTGCCAGGTCGAGGCCGTGCAGGAGTTTTTTACGGAGGCCACCGCCGCGCGCCTGCTGGCACCGCCGTTCGACTTCATCGTCGACGCCGTGGATCGCATGGCGCACAAGGCCCGGTTGATTGCCGGTGCGCGGGAGCGGGGCATTCCCGTCATCACGGTGGGAGCCGCGGGCGGGCGGAGGGATTCGACACAGATCCGGGTGGGCGATATCGGCGAGGCGGGCGACGAACTGCTGCGGCAGGTGCGGAAGCGGCTGCGTCGCGACCATGGCTTTACCAGCGGTCCGGCGCGCGGCATCTGCCGCATGGGTGTCACCGCAGTGTGGTCCGGGGAACGGCCGGTTTTCCTCTGGGCGGACGGCACGTGCGCGGCGGAGCCGGAAGCGGGCGGGAGCCTGAAGCTCGACTGCGAGGGCGGCTTCGGCAGCGCGGTGTTTGTCACGGGCGCGTTTGGCTTTGCTGCGGCCGGAGAGGTGGTGCGGCAAATCGTAAACCTACCCGAAGCGCCGCCGCCCCCGCCCCCGATCGCGGCCGAACTTCAACCGAACCATCGCTGAAAATTGGCGGCCACCTGCCCGGCGAGTTTTGCCGGGGGCAGGTGCAGGATTTCCGCCAGGCCGTGATAGGCGGCCACGAGATTGGCGGGATGAGTGACCGCGGTGCCGTCGGCGAGATCAGGCAGGGTGTGCGTGCGCCGCGTTCGGGGCACGGGCATGGCCGGTGCGTCGGTTTCGACGAGCAGGCGGTCGAGTGGCAGGGTGGCGAAGACCGCGCGGCGGGCGTGCTGGCCGGCGCGGAGGAAGGCGCCGTTGAAGGAGAAAAACGCACCCAGGTCGGCGAACTCCCGCGCCAGTTCCGCCGACCCGCCATAGGCATGCAGGAGGAAACCGCGGGGCGGCCGGGGTGCCTGGCGGAGGGCAATGGCGAGGGCGCCCCAGGCGTCGAGGCAGTGAATGGTCACGGGCCGGTTGCGCGCCGCGGCAAGCGCGAGTTGCCAGAGGAAGGACTCCTTTTGCTCCTCGAGCGGGGCACGGCGCAACCCGAGCAGGCGGGGATCGTCGGGACGCGCGCGCTCCAGGATCCAGCGATCGAGCCCAATCTCGCCGACGGCGGCCCGGGGATCGGCGTCGAGGGTGCGGAGCAGGGTCTCGCGCCAACGCGGAGAGGCATTGCCGGCATCCCAGGGGTGCAGGCCGTAGCTGGGCCGGACCCACGGCCAGCGCGCGGCGAGGGCGGTGACGAGCGGCCAGTCGTCCTCGCAGGTGCCGTTGACGACCGCCCCCGCAATGCCGGCCGCCGCGCAGTCGGCGGCGATGCGATCGAGGTGGGGTTGCAGCGACTCGTGCTGGAGGTGGTTGTGGGCGTCGAACAGTGAATCCACGGCCGGGGTAGTATCACGGATCGCCGGCCAAATTCGAAGGAAAACCGCGCGGCGGGCCGGGCGGACTCAGGCGTGGCTGCGGGCAAAGTCGCGGATGCGGGCCCGGGCGGAAGCAAGCCCGTTGCGGCGGGTGGGCGAGAGCGCCGCCAGCAGGCCCAGCTCCGCGAGGGGATCGGCGTCGTGGGCGACGATTTCGGTCGGGGTGGCGTCAGCGTAAAATGCGCAGAGGAGCGCCAGCAGGCCGCGCACGACGGGGGAGTTGGCGTCGAAACGAAACCGGCAGCGGCCGGCGTGCAGCTCGCATACGATCCAGACGACGGATACGCAGCCGCGGACGCGATGATCGTCGCTGCGATCAGCGGCGGAAAGCGGGGGAATCCGCCGGGCGCGATCGATGATGAACGCGAGCCGTTCCTGGGGATCCTCGATGACCAGGGTGTCGTCGCGCAATTGCTGCAGTTTTTCCGCCAAGGTCATGCGGGAGGGGACGGTGGTGGTCAGGGGGATGGGGCCGGGCCGCGGCGATCACGCCGGCCGGCCCCGGGGGCTACGACGCCGGGTGGCGGTGTTCGGATTGCACCGTGGCCAGGAGGCTGGTGAGTTCGCTCACGCGCAGCGGCTTGCCCAGGTAGGCATCCATGCCAGCCGCGCGGAAGGCGTCCTGGTGATCGGCCAGCCCATGGGCGGTCATGGCGACCACCACGGGTTGAAGGGCGGCGGGAAACTCGGCGCGCAGTACGCGGGTGGCGGCGAGCCCGTCGAGTTCGGGCATTTCGACATCCATCAGCACAAGATTGAAATCGCCGTGACGGAGCGCCGCGAGCGCGGCGCGGCCATCACCCACGACTTCAGGGGCGTAGCCGAGCTTGCGCAGGGTGCGAACGATGACCTTCTGATTCACGACATTGTCCTCGGCGATCAGGATGCGCCAGGGATGGCGCCGGGCAAAATCCGGATCGAATTCGCCGTCGAGGGCCGACGGCTGGGCCGCCGGTGGGACCGCGGGCCCGACGGCGGCCGTAAAGATAAAACTGGAGCCGCGCCCGACCTCGCTCTCCACCCACATCCTGCCGCCATGCAACTCGGCGAGTTTCCGGCTGATGGCGAGGCCCAGGCCGGTTCCGCCGAAGAGCCGGGTCGTGGAGGTGTCGGCCTGGCTGTAGGGCTGGAACATCCGGCTGATCTGTTCGGGGGTCATGCCAATGCCGGTGTCGATGACCTCGAAGGTCAGTTCGCCGCGGCCGGCTGCGAGCGAACGGAAGTGGACGCGCACCCGGATTTCGCCCGCGGCGGTGAACTTCGCGGCGTTGGCCAGGAGGTTGACGAGGATCTGCCGGAGGCGCGTGGCGTCGCCTGCGACCCAGTCGGGGATGTCCGGAGAGAGGTCCGTGCGCAGTGCGAGGTTTTTCGCGCTCGCCTGGGAGGCAACCAGGTTGACCGCCGACTTCACGCAATCGGCCACCCGGAACGGGACGGATTCAAGCTCGACGCGGCCCGACTCGATCTTCGAGAAATCGAGAACATCGTTGATGACCGTGAGCAGGTGTTCGCCGCTGGTCTGGATCGTGTCCACGGTTTCCCGTTGCTCCGCCGTCAGGGGGCTGGCGCGGAGCAGGGTGGTCATGCCGATCACCGCGTTCATCGGCGTGCGGATCTCATGGCTCATCGTGGCGAGGAATTCCGCCTTGGCGCGGGTGGACGCCTCGGCGACCTGGCGCGCCTGATCGAGGGCGCGGCGCGTCTCCTCCAGGTCAACGATGACGGCATTTTGCCGTCCGACGAGACGGCGCAGTTCGAGGGTGTTGACCACATGGCGCCGGAGGATTTCGAGCGCGTGCAGCTGATCGGGGGTGATCTCCCGCGGGCGTTGATCAATCACGCACAGGGTGCCCAGGGTCCAGCCGTCGTGGGTCACGAGGGGCGCGCCGGCGTAAAATCGGATCTGGGGACCGTCGAGCACGAGGGGGTTGTCGGAGAAGCGCGGATCGAGCAACGCGTCGGGCACGACCAGAACCCCTGCGGCGGGTGCGGCGACCACGTGGGCGCAGAAGGACGTTTCGCGCGGGGTCTCCGTGGCGGCGAGGCCGATCTTCGCCTTGAACCACTGGCGGTCCTCCTCGACCAGCGAGATCAGCGCGATCGGCACATGGCAGATTTGAGCCGCGAGCCGGGTGAGTTCGTCGTAGTCGGGCTCCGGCGGGGTATCGAGCACCCCATAGGAACGCAGCGCCGCGACGCGTTCGGCGTCGTTGATGGGAATCGGGGCTGACGTCATGGGGCGTGGACCAGGAGCAAGGGCGGGAAGGAGGAAGGTGGGCCCTCCGGTGCAACCGCAATGGAGGGTGCGGGAGGTTGGGGTACTCCGTCCGTCGCCGTCAACGGGCACGATTGCTTACGCGGCGGTTGCAGTGGTACGACCCGGCCGGGCGCGGTCCGGGCGCCGGGTCGAAGTCCAGTCTCGGGGATTTCCGGCCCCGGCGGCGTGCGCGCGGTCAGTTGAAGAACATCGCCTCGTTCGTCTGGAACAGGGCGTGGGCCAGCTTCGTCCAGGCGTCCAACGGGGTCTTGTTGTCGTAGACCCCGCCCACTTGCGTGTTGTACTTCGCCCCCTGCTTGGGGCTTTTGGCCTTTTTCGCGGCGACGCGGGCGTCGCGGGCGGAGAGTTTTTCCGATGACATTTCGGAAGTGAGGACGGCCTGGGTGCCGGCGGGGTTGGCCTTCACGTAGCGCAGGCCGAGGGTGACCTCCTGCTTGGTGGGCCAACGCTGGAAGATGGCGAGATAGAGCAGGGTGACCTTTTCCTCCTCGGACTTGAGTTCGGCGAAGGCGGGCCGGTCGACGAGTTTCCGCGCGGTCTCGATGACCATGGGGCCGTTCATGAGGAACAGCGCCTGTTGCGGGACGAGCGTCTCGTAGCGGCGGCCGGAGGCGACGTCGGGGCTGGGGAAGTCGAATTGGGTGAGCAGTTCCGGCGGGTTGGTGCGGTCGATCATGGTGTAGATCGCGCGGCGCCTGGCGAAGCCGTCGGTGCTGATCGCGACCGGCCGGCCGCCGTGCGTGCGATCGAGTTCGCCGGTGATGGCGAGGAGCGAGTCGTGCAATTCCTCGAAATCCATCCGGCGGAGATTGTAACGCCAGAGCAACTTGTTGTGCGGATCAAGTTCGGCGTTTTGCGGGTTGTTGAGACTGCTTTGTTGATAGGCCGCGCTGAGGACGATCAGGCGGTGGAGCGATTTGATCGACCACTGGTTCTCGACAAAGGTCGCGGCGAGCCAGTCGAGGAGTTCCGGATGCGTCGGAGGGGACGACATGTTGCCGAGGTCATCCGGGGTTTCGACGAAGCCGACGCCCCAATGTTGCTGCCACATCCGGTTCACCATGACCCGGGCGGTGAGGGGATTCTTGGGATCAGCGATGGCGAGGGCGAGCTGCCAGCGGCCGGAGCCCTCGTGCCATTCGGGACGCTTCTTGGGATCGGGGGAGAGGATTTCGAGGAAGCGGCGCGGGACGACCTCGCCCTTGTTGGCGGCTTCGCCGCGCAGGAGCACCGGGTAGTCGCGGGAGCGCGGCACGTCCTGGATGGTACAAGCGCGCGCCGGGGCGCCCTTGTGCTGGAGTTCGAGGCTGGCGGTATCGCGCTGCAACTCGCGTTCCATGCGCTGGAGTTGGCGGCGCTTGTCGGGATCGATCTTGGCTGCGGCCCCCTTGGCCTTGCCCTTGCCCCCGCCGGCCTTGGCCGCCTTGCGCACCTCGTCCTGCTGCACTTTCAGATCGGCGGCGCGCTGGTCGAGGGCGGCGGACTTTTCCAGGTAGTCGATGAAGTCGCCCGTCTGGGGCACCTGGGCCTGGAGGGTTGGCAGCCGGGTGGGGGGTACGCTGTTGGCGAACACCCCGTAGAGGGAGTAGTAGTCCTTGGTGGGGATCGGGTCGAATTTGTGGTCGTGGCAGCGGGCACAGGTGACGGTCATGCCCAGGAAGGCCTTGGTCGTGACGTCGATCTGGTCGCCGATGATGTCGTCCCTGCGCCCGTTGAACTGGTTGCCGAGGCTCAAAAAGCCGAGGGCGGCGAGCATGGAGCGGCTTTCGGGCACCGGTTGCTTCTGGTCTTTCGCGCGTTTTTCGATGGCGGCTTGCAGGCGATCCCCGGCGAGTTGCGCCACGATGAACTGGTTGTAGGGCAAATCGGCGTTGAACGCGTCGACGACCCAGTCGCGGTAGGTCCACGCATGGGGAAAGCGGTTGTCCTCCTGTCCCTTGGCGTCGCCCTTGGTGTCGGAGTAGCGGGCGACATCGAGCCAGTAGCGGGCCCAGTGCTCCCCGTATTGGGGCGAGTTGAGCAGCCGGTCGACGATCTTGGCGAACGCGTCGGGCGACGGGTCCTTCACGAATTCCTGCACATCGACGGGATGCGGCGGCAGTCCGATGAGGTCGAAATAGACGCGGCGAATGAGCGTGGCTTTGTCGGCCGGGGTGTTGGGCGTCATGCCGTTGGCCTCGAGCCTGGCGAGGACGAAGTTGTCGACGGGATTCTTCACCCAGGAGGAATTCAGCACCGCGGGCACGGCGGGTTTATGCACGGGCTGGTAGGACCAGTGATTCTTGCCGACGCCGGCGTAGGCCATGCCGGGGCCCTTCGCGACCTCCGTCCGCGGATCGGGGGCGCCACGGCGCACCCATTCGGTGAGATCGGCGATTTGCTGGTCGTCGAGTTTTTCCCCCTTGGGCGGCATCTGCAGATCCTCATCCTGATAACGGACGGCCTGGATGAGGAGAGAATCGTCGGGTTTGCCGCGCACGAGTGCCGGCCCGGTGTTTCCGCCCCGGTGCACCGCTTCCTTGGTGTCGAGCAACAGGCCACCCTTGACCTTCTCGGACTGACTGCTGTGGCATTTGTAGCATTTGTCGACCAGCAGCGGACGGATCCTGGCCTCGAAGAACTGGAGATCCGCGGGGGAGAGGGGCGCGATGGCGGGATGATCGGCGGTGAGGCCGGCAGCCGCGAGGACGTGGCTCAGGCCGGCGCCCAGGAGAAGGAGGGCGAGGGGGCGACCGAAGCGGGCTGACGGGTGGAGGGACGGACAGGCGGAGGACGACATGATCAGGCGAGGATGGGTTTCACGACGTTGCCGGCGACATCGGTCAGGCGGAAGTCGCGCCCGTTGAAGCGGTAGGTGAGTCGGGTGTGATCGAGCCCCATGCACTGGAGGATGGTGGCGTGAAGATCGTGGGGGTGGACCTTGTCGTTGATCGCGGCCGAGCCGAACTCGTCGGTCGTGCCATGAACCGTGCCGCCCTTGATGCCGCCGCCGGCGAGCACCATCGAAAAGGCCTTGGCGTTGTGGTCGCGGCCGGGGTCGTCGTAGCCGTTGCGATCCCGGGTGGACTTACGGCCAAATTCGCCGCCCCAGACGACCAGCGTGGAGTCGAGCAGGCCGCGTTGCTTGAGATCCGAAATCAAGGCCGCCAGCGGCTGATCGATCTCCTTCGCCTTCTGGGTGAGGCGCGTTTCCAATTGCTGGTGGTGATCCCAGCCCTGGTGCCACACCTGGACCACGCGCACCCCGCGCTCGACGAGGCGGCGGGCGATGAGCAATTGTTTGCCCTGTTCGCTGGAGCCGTAGGCGGCCCGGGTGGCGGTGGATTCCTTGTTGATATCGAACGCGTCGAGCGACTCCGCCTGCATGCGGAAGGCGATCTCGTAGCTTTCCAGGCGGGTCTCGAGGGCGGCGTCGCGCTGCAGATTCCTGGCGTGGACCTCGTTGAGCTGATGAATGAAGTCGAGCTGGCGGCGCTGTTCAGCCTTCGTGACGTAGGTGTTCCGGATGTTCTGAATCATCTGCGGCACGGAAGGCGCCTGCGTGTTGATGCTGGTGCCCTGGTAGACGCCGGGAAGGAACGCCGCCTGATAGTTCGTGGATCCGCCCGGGGGAAGCCCGGCGCCGCGAAGCGCGATGAAGCCGGGCAGATTCTGGTTTTCAGTGCCCAAGCCGTAGACAAGCCAGGAACCCATGCTGGGCTTGGCGATGCGCAGCGAACCCGTGTTCATGAACACCGTGGCAACTTCGTGCGCCGGAATGTCGGTCCACATCGAGCGGATCACCGCGAGGTCGTCGGCATGCTCCGCGGTCTTGGCGAAGACGCTGCTGACCTCCAGCCCGCTCTGACCGTACTTGGAGAAGGTGAAAGGCGACCCGAGCGCGATGCCCTCCTTGCCGATGCTCTTGCCGTTCATCTTGGTCAACATCGGCTTGGGGTCCCAAGTGTCCACGTGCGAAGGAGCTCCCTGGGCGAAGATATGGATCACCGCCTTGGCCTTGGCGGGGAAATGGGGGGCGCGAGGAGCCAGCGGGCCGGCGGCCTTGGCGGGCGCGGCGACGAGATCACGCGGATCCATGAGCGTGGCGAGGGAGAGGGCTCCGACGCCCATGCCGACCCGATTCAGGAATTGCCGGCGGGTCAGAAAATAGTCTTCGAGGTTCTCGGAGATGCCGTGGCAGGGGTGGTCCCGGTCGTGATGTTCTTCGTGATCGAGGGGCTCGTTTTCAGTGGACATGGGAAATGGGTGGGGGGCGATGCGGGTGAGTCCGTCTAATGGGTAGCATAAGAGACGACGGAGGGCCTACCTGGTTTCAAGGTAGAAACCCGAATCCTCCGGTGGGGTTGCTGCGAAGAAACGGGTGCGGGCCGGCAAGGCAATGCCTTTGAGCGACCGCGTTGGGTCGCCCGCCGGGAACGCTCACAGCCAGCCGGGCATCAGGCCGCGTCGGTCAGCGGCGGCATGGGGCAGTCGAGCGCGGCCGCGATGGCGCGCAGCAATTCCGCCTCGGTGATCAAAATGCGACCGTCTGCCCCGACGATGGCGGCGGCGGCGGCGAGGGTGCGCTGCTTGATGGGGCCGCTCGCGACGGCGAGTTTGTCGAGAGCCTGATCGAGTTGGGCCAGGCCCGCGGCGGTGGCCGGAAGAAAGTGCAGTCGCGAGGCGATGAGCGGCAGGTGCCGCACCCCGGCGGCGAAGGCCTGCCTCGCCTGCTCGGGGTCCGTGGTGGAAGCGAGCGCGAGAGCGGACAGGAGGACCGCGATCTCTTCCGCCACCGGCTGGAACGATTGGTACTGGACCAGCGCGAGGCCGGGGGCCCGGCCCAGCGACAGCGCGTGGGTGAGGAGCTTCTGCAGAGCGAATTCGAACGTCGATACCTGGCCATCGGCATGGACGAGTTGGTCGAGCGTTTCCAGGAAACCGGGGAGCGAGTCGGGCGGCAGGCCGCGCAACACGGGCAGGGCGAGGTGAAGGAGGGCGAGGCGCTGCTCGGGGGCGATCTGACTCAGGGCCGGTTCGAGCCCGGCCAGCGTCCGCGCGGCCGCGGCGCCCGCGTGGGTGGAGACCAGCTGCCGCTGGCGTTCCCGCAAGCCGGGTTCCTCCGCCAGGAGGAGGCCGAACACGAGTGCCGGCGCGCCGGCCGCCGTGCGGGTGGCTTCGCGGAGCGGGGTGGGCACCCCCTCGAGGAGCAATTGCGCGTTGGCCAGTTGTTGCGGAGTGACCGAGCCGACGCCGGCGAGCGCCGCCGGGGCGGAGGCGGGGGAGAGGCGGGGCGGCAGCGTGCGGGAAAGTGGGGCAAACCCGGCGGACGCAAACGACTCCCGGGCCACATCGACCACGGTGGGAGGATCAAACATCTTTCCGTCGAAGTGGGGATCGATCGCGTGGATGCGTTCCGCCAGCGGGGGGTGGGTCGCCCAGAGGCCGCCGAACGTAGAGCGCAGGCCCTGCGCGAAAAAGAAATGGCCGATGGCGGCGCCCTTGCTGGTGGTGAGGGTCGAGCCCAGAGCGTAGCCGCCGATCTTTTTCAGGGCGCCCGTCAGTCCGCCGGGATTGCGCGTGAACTGCACGGCCGAGGCGTCGGCCAGGAATTCGCGCTGGCGGGAGACGGCGGATTGGATCAGGCGGCCGAAAAAGTAGCCGACATAGCCGATGATCATGAAGGCGAGTCCGACCGCGAAGATGGCCGCGATGGGTCCGGCGCCCTTGCGATTTCCGCTCGAACGCAACCGGGTCCGCCCGATGCCGTGCAGGACCGTGCGCCCGATCAATCCGATGAGCAGGATGCCGAAAATGATCGCCGAGAGCCGCACGTTCAGGCGCATGTCGCCGTTGAGGATGTGGCTGAACTCGTGCCCCACGACGCCCTGCAACTCATCGCGGGTCAGCTTCTCGAGCGTGCCCCGGGTGACGGCCACGACCGCGTCGTGCGGGGTCAGGCCGGCGGCAAACGCGTTGATGGCCGCCTCGTCGTCCAGGACGTAGACCGCCGGCACGGGCACGCCGGAGGCGAGGGCCATCTCCTCGACGACGTTCAACAACCGGCGTTCCGCGGGGTGGGTGGTGCCCGGCTCGACCCGGCGGGCGCCGACGCTCTCCGCCACGGCCGATCCGCCGGCGCGAAACTGCAGCCACTTGAACAACGAACCGAGGCCGACCACGGCGACCGTCGCCAGCGCGACGGAACCCAGCAGATCGGGCCGCCAGTAGCGTCCCAGGTCGGCTGCGACCGCCGGGCGGCGGCGTTCATACCGGGTGGCGGTCGGATCCTCGCCGACGTTTTCGACGATGAGCAGGGCGGCCAGGTAACCGGCGAGAATCGTGCCGAGGACGGCCAGGGCAAACAGCGCCACCAGCCGCGAGGTGCGTTGGCGGGCACGGGCCTGCGCTTCGAAAAAATCCATGCGGGCGGGGCCGGCGGCGTCGCGGGACGTTAATTCATCGGGCGGACGAAAAGGGGAACGCTGCCTTCGTGCCGTCCGTCGAGCGCGAGGTCGATGGAGTATTCGCCGTACGCCTCCACCTTCATGCCGCCGATGTTGGCGACCACCTGGATGGCGTTGGTGCGCGCGTCCGGCGGCATGGCGACGTTGATGGCGATTTCAATCGGTGGCAGGACCGCCTTGCCGTCGTCGTCGGCGATCGAGAGGCGGAGCTTCTTCGGCCCCTCCTCGATTTTGTCGAACCGCAGTTTCACCGCGAGGCAGCAATGCGGGTGCACCGCGGGCATCTGCCGCGTGAAGATGCTGTCGAAGATGCCGACGACGTTCAGCTTGCCGCCGTAGTCGGCGGCGAAGTCACACAGGGCGAAGAGTTCGACTTTCATGCGGGAAGATCAGTTGAAGGTGACCTTGGGGGCGTTGCGCTCGGTCGGATCGTCAATCTTGAAGAGCTCGGCGACCTGGAAGCCAAACGTGCCCGCAAAGATCACGTTGGGAAAGGTCTCCCGGGTGGTGTTATAGATCATCACACTGTCGTTGTACGACTGCCGGGCGAAGGCGACCTTGTTCTCGGTCGAGGTCAGTTCCTCGGTGAGCTGCATCATGTTCTGGTTGGCCTTGAGATCCGGATACCGCTCGACCACCACCATGAGGCGCGCGAGAGCGCCGCCGAGGCCGGCCTCGGCCGCGGCGAGGCCCTTGATGGAGTTGCCGCTCGCGGGATCGGCGGCGGCGGTCTGGGCCGCGGCGGCGGCGATGTTCCGCGCCTTGATCACCGCCTCGAGCGTTTCGCGCTCGTGCTTGAGATAGCCCTTGGCGGTCTCGACGAGGTTGGGGATCAGATCGTAGCGGCGCTTGAGTTGCACGTCGATCTGAGCGAACGCGTTCTTGAAGCGGTTGCGGAGTTCGACGAGGCGGTTGTAGATCCCGGCGATCCAGAAACCGAGGATGACGAGAAGCAGGAGCAGGCCACCGAGCGCGATGAGGACGTAAGACATGGCTGTGAGGGGATGAAGTCTGGGTACGAGTCAGTCGGCAGTGTGTCACTCCCGTCCGGACGCGCGAGACGGAACTGCTTACAACGCGGTTGATTGTTTCTTGGTGCCTCCGCAACGTGATCTGCAGGTGACGCGAATTCGAAACATTGTCGGGGCGGTCTCGTTCGGGGCCATGATCGGGGTGGCGTCCGGCGCGCCGGACCGGCTCAACCCGCCGTCTCCGCTGGTGCCGGCGTTGGTCGGACCCTCGGCCGGCGCGGAGGCCTTGTCCCTGGCGGCGGCGCGGCGCGCGCAGGATCTCGGACTGCCGGGCATCGCGGCGGATTTCTACCGGCAGGCGCGCGAGGTGCCCGGGGCCGATCGGGCCGGACTTTCGCTGCTGCTGGCGACGGCCTTGCTCGACGCCGGCCGCACGGCGGAGGCGGAGAAGGTCCTCGAGGAAATGGACGAGCCGCGGAGTGATGCGTGGCATTTGCGCGCCGGCCTGGCGGCGGTGCAGTCGCGCCGAATTGAAGACGCGAGGACCGAAGCCGCCGCCATCCGCGAAGCGGAACTGTCGGCCGACGACCTGCCCTGGTTTTGGTTTCTGCAGGGTGAGCTGATTGATCTGGCCCAGACCGGCGAGTTTTCCCGGGCGAATGAGTTTTATCGGCGGGCGGAGGAAAATGCGCGGACAGAGCTGGCGCGGGCGCGTTTTCAACTGGCCGCGGAAATGCTCCGGCTGCGCCTCGGCCCGTCCCGCGAGGCCGATCTGAAGGCGATGCGGGATAATTATGAGAAACACCAGGGCACGCCGATTGGCTATGGGTTTGCCCAAAATTATGCGGTGGCGCTCGATGCCCTCGGACAGAAAGGGCAGGCGGTCACGTTCCTGCAAGGCGTGCTGGTCGGCCTGCCGCGCCAGGAACGCGTGTGGTGGGACAAGCTGCGCCTCGTGCTCGGCCTCGTGGGGGACAAGACGCGCAACGGCACCGGACGGAATGCCCTCAACCAGTTGTTGGAAACCGGGAGAGATCCCCTCCGGCAGCGGCAGGCCCTGCAGCTCCTGGCCGACCATTCGGCGGCGGAGCCGGAGCGCGGGGCCTTCCGGCTCCTGCTGGCCAAGTTGATCGGACAGCGGCCGAACCATCCCATCAAGGAGGGACTCTTGTTTTTCCGGGCGCAGCTGGCGCTGGCGGAGAAGGATTTTGGCGTGGCCGAGGAGGACGCCAAGGCCCTGCTGGAGCAGTTTCCCCTGTCGCCGCTGCGGGCGCATGCCTTCAGTGTGCTCGCGCAGTCCGCCTGGGAGCAGCGTCGCTTCCGGCAGGCCGCGGATTATGCGCAGAAGACGCGCGCAGAACTGCGCGGCGCGCCGGGCGGGGCGGCGCAGGCGGCGCTGGGGGTGCTGGAGGCCGAGGCCTGGTATCGGGCCGGGCTCGCCGCGGGCGACCGCAGCGATTTTCGCAGTGCCGCGGATGCCTACGCCAGTGTGTTGCGCGATCGGCCCCCGGAACTGACCGACGGGCGCCTGGGGCGCGTGATGCTCCAGCGCGTGCTGGCGGAGATCAAATCGGGTTCCGCCGACGCGGGCAAGGTGCTCGACGAATTTGAGCGTGATCCGGCGTTTGATCCCGCCAGCGGTTGGCAGGCGGAATGGAGTCTTTCGCGTGCGCTGCAGTTGCAGGGCGAGGCGGGAGTAAAGGAGGCTTATGCCCGGGTGAACAACCTGCTGCGCGCGGGGGCGGCGGGGGCGGAATCGCTGCGGCCGGAGCTGCGCGGTCGCATGGCGTGGCTGCAGGCCCGGTTGTCGTTCGACAGCGGTGATCTCACCCGGACGATCGAGCTGGTCGATCGCCTGCTCGACCTGCCCCTGGCGATTGACGCCGGGCTGAAGACCGAGATCGCCAGCACCGCGGTGCTGCTCCGGGCGCGGGCGGAATTTTCCCTCGGGCGCGAGGGGGCGGCCCTGGAGACCCTGAAAAAATTGCGCACCGACTATCCGAGCACCGATGCCGCCGCGTCCTCCTACCTGATCGAGTCGGAGCACTACGCCGAGCAGGAGAAGATCGACGAGGCGCGGAACCGGCTGATCAGCCTGACGGACAATCCCCTGTATAAGAACAGCGAGTACGTGCCGTTTGCCCTGTTCCGGCTGGCCTCGCTGGCGGAACGGCTGGGCCGGCCGGAAAACCTCGAAGAGGCCAACAAGCGGATCGAGGAACTGATCGCAAGTTCGTCGACGGCCGGGCAGGCGGACCTCATTTTCGCGGCGCGGCTCAAGCAGGGCAACCTGTTCCGGAAATTGAACCTCTTCGCCGCCGCCCAGCAGGCCTACGAGGATCTGGTGAACCGGTACCCGCGCCGGCCGGACGTGGTGCTGGCGCAGCTGGCGCTGGCGGAGTGTCACAATGCGCAATCCTCCCCCGCCGATCCCTCGCATGCGGACATCGCGCAACTCATCTTCGAGCAGCTGCGCGATCGGGTGGACGCGCCGCGCGACGTGCGGGTGGAGGCGGGCTACAACCTGGGGTTGCTGCTGGCCCGCCGCGGCAAGTCCGAAGAGGCGGTGCGGGTGTGGTGGCGCGACGTCGTGCAGCCGTTTCTGAAGGAGGACCTGAAACCGTTCGAATCGGATGCCAAGCGGCCGTATTGGCTGGCGCGGACGTTGCGGGAACTGGGCGACCTGCTGGAGAAACTGGGGCGGCTGGATGAGGCCAAGGAGGCCTACCGGCTCCTGCTCGACAAACGGCTGCCGTACGGCGAGGCGGTGGCGAGGACCCGGCTGGAACAACTGGGCGTGCTCCCGTCCAAGCCATGATCACGGTGATGATGTTTTCGGGTTTGCCGCCCGCCGCGCAACGCCAACGCTGACCCTGATGTCTGGAATCGAACTCAGCCTTTTTGCCCGGGGTGGCCCCATGATTTGGGTGTTGGGGATCCTGGCGGTGCTGGGCCTGACGATCTTTATCGAGCGGTTGCTCTTCCTGCACCGCGGGCAGATTCGCGCCAAAGCCTTCATCGAAGGCGTGAAGAACATCCTGGCCAAACGCCGGCTGGTCGAAGCGCTCACGGTCTGCGAGGAAACTCCCGGCCCGGTGGCGGCCGTGGTGAAGGCCGCCCTGCTCCACGCGGAAGATTCCGCCGAGGTGATGCGCTTCCATGTCCAGGAAGCGGCGGTGGTGGAGTTGCCGGTGATCGAGCGCCGCATCGGATCGATCGCGGCCATTGCCCAAGTTGCCCCGTTGGTGGGCCTTCTCGGCACGGTCCTGGGCATGATCACCACCTTCCTCGCCTTCGAAAAAGGGGGCAATTACGCGATGGCCTCGGCCCTGTCGCACGGGATGTGGCAGGCCCTGCTGGCGACCGCGGGCAGCCTGATGCTGGCGATCCCCGCTCATCTCGCCCATCATTTCCTCACCTCCCGCGTGCGCTCGATCGTGCGCGATGTCGAATGGTCGGGCAACGAAATCATGAAATACCTCCTCACCGAATATCGGGGCCAGGCTCCGGGTGCGGGCGAAGCCGAGGGCGGAGACTGACATGATCACCCGACCGCTCGATCTTTCCGCGAGGTTGCGGCCGGCGCCGCGCCACTTCGACTGGCTTTTCTTTGTCAACGTCGGGCTGCTCGGGCTTTTCTTTGCGCTGTTCGGTTCGCGTTTTGTGCTGGCTCCGGGTTTGGGCGTGGATTTTCGCCTGCCGCTGGTCGCCGGCGCCAACGCCGGCGCGCGGCCCGCGACCCATGTTATCAGCGTGATCAACTCGGGACAGATTTTCACCAATGACGGGTTGCGGAAGATGTCGGAATTGGGCGATTGGCTGAAGGGCAAGGCGAAGACCACTGAGGCGCCCCTCCTGCTGGTGCGGGCCGGGGCGGATGTTCCCACCGCCGTCCTGGCGGACGTGGCCAGCGCGGCCCGCCAGGCGGGGTTTGACATGATTTGGGCGGCCGGCGAACCGGCGCGGGGCGAGCGCGACAGCCGCTGAAACGACCATGGCGTCCGCTGGAAGCAAGCGCCGTTGGAGTTTCGCCGCGATCGTGGCGCTGGCCGTGGTCGGGGGGGGGGCGCTGCTCTTCCGGTCGCCGGTGCAAACGCCGCCCCCGCGGTCTGCCCCGGCATCGCCGCCGCCGATCCAGATGGCCCGCCCTTCCGAAGCCGATCTGGTCCTCAAGGACGAGGCGTTGATCCGTGACTTGCGACCGTTGTTTCTCCCCACCGACTTCAACGCCTCCCTCGCCGAGCCACGGCGGGAACCCGGCCGAACCATCCTCGATGAAGAGCGCCCCCGGCTGGAATTTGCCGAGACGGAGTTGGGGATCGGGCGCGATCTGCCTCCTTTTGCGACGCTCAACGGTCTGCCGCTGGATCGGGTGCACGCGGCTGACGCCTTGGCCACGCGGGCTGGGGAAGTGGGTTTGGTGGGGCTGGGACGGCACGGTCGGGTCGTGGAACCGCTGGCCCCGCGGGGTGGATTCGTCGAGGTGGTCGCCGTCGCCACCGGTGGACGGGTGCTGGCCGAGTCGCTGCCGCTGGCGCTGGGGCCGGTGGGGGGCAAGGAGTGGGAGCCGATGGAGTTATTTGCGGCGGTCGATGCCGCCGGCCTCGCCGCCCCGCTCATCGTCACCGAGGGATCCCGCGTGGAAGAAGTCGACGCCCATTTTAGGAAAATCCTCGCGAGTTCGTTCCGGATCGGGGATCGGTTACCTCCTGGTTTTTATCGAATTGTCGTAGGACCTTAGAATTTTGCACGATCGGGAGAATTTGCTGTTGACGGTGCCAAAACCGGGCTGCACGTTTCTCGGCTCTTTTCGTTTTTTGGCACTCTTTTAATCTGCCCAGATAGCTCAGTTGGTAGAGCACCCCCTTGGTAAGGGGGAGGTCGACGGTTCGACTCCGTTTCTGGGCTCCAGGGTCAGAAGACACGTCGGCTCAGGCTTCTACGACGCAAAACCAGAGGTCAAATTTCATTATCACCCAAACATCCGTCTCCCATGGCTAAAGCCTCATTCGAACGCACAAAACCGCACGTTAACGTCGGCACCATCGGCCACGTTGATCACGGCAAAACCACCCTGACCGCTGCCATCCTGGCGGTGCAGGCCACCAAAGGCTTGGCCGAGATCAAGGCCTACTCCGATATTGCCAAGGGTGGCACGGTGCGCGATGCGACCAAGACGGTCACCATTTCGGTGGCACACGTCGAATATCAGTCGGACCTGCGCCACTACGCGCACGTCGACTGCCCCGGCCACGCCGACTTCGTCAAGAACATGATTACCGGTGCGGCGCAGATGGATGGCGCGATTCTGGTGGTCTCCGCCGCGGACGGCCCGATGCCGCAGACGCGCGAACATATCCTCCTGGCCCGTCAGGTGGGCGTGCCGAAGATTGTCGTCTTCCTCAACAAGGTCGACCTGCTGGAAGACGCGGAGCTGCTCGAACTCGTCGAGATGGAGATTCGCGAGTTGTTGAGCAAGTATCAGTTCCCGGGTGACACCACCACGATTATCCGGGGTTCCGCCACGGCGGCGCTGGCGGGTACACCCGAAGGGGTCAAGGCCATCACCGACCTGATGACCGCGATTGACACGGATATCCCGGAGCCGGTCCGCGAGATGGACAAGCCCTTCCTGATGTCCGTCGAAGACGTGTTCTCGATCACCGGTCGTGGCACCGTTGCGACGGGCCGCATTGAGCGCGGGGTGATCAAGGTCACCGACCAGGTGGAGATTGTCGGGTTGCGGGATACCGTGACCTCGGTCGTAACCGGCATCGAAATGTTCCGCAAGCTGCTCGATAGCGGCCAGGCGGGCGACAACGTCGGCATCCTCCTCCGCGGAATTGAAAAGGATGGGATTGAGCGTGGCCAGGTCCTCGCCGCCCCGAAGTCGATCACGCCGCACAAGAAGGCCAAGGCCGAAATCTACGTCTTGTCCAAGGACGAGGGTGGCCGGCACACGCCTTTCTTCAACGGCTATCGCCCCCAGTTCTACTTCCGCACCACGGATGTCACGGGTATCGTCAATCTGCCCACCGGGGTTGAGATGATCATGCCGGGTGACAACATTTCGGTCGAAATCGACCTTATCGTTCCTATCGCCATGGAGAAGACCCAGAAATTTGCCATTCGCGAGGGCGGCCGCACCATCGGCGCGGGCCGGATCACGGAGATCATCGAATAAGCGCCTCTTCAACCGCTTACCGACGACTTGCCGAGGCCTCCAGCGAGGGGTCTCGGCTGCGTCGTCTAGAGGACCAAACCACAGGCGCGTAGCTCAATTGGTAGAGTAGCGGTCTCCAAAACCGTCGGTTGGGGGTTCGAGTCCCTCCGCGCCTGCCAACATTCCAGTATGAAAAATCCTTTCCGCAGCACCCGTATCTTCCTCGGCGAAATGGTGGGAGAACTCCAGAAGGCCACCTGGCCCACCAAGACCGAATTGCGTGACTCCACGATCGTCGTGGTCGTCGCTGCCGTCATTCTTGGCGTTTTCACGAGCATCAGTGATTTTTCCCTGACCCAGGTGGTGATTCTTTTCACCGACATGGTCAGCTGAGGTCGAAGCCCACCGCAACATGCCTGCTCCAACGACCGCACCCGCCGGCGCCCAGTGGTTCGCCCTTCACACGCTCTCCGGCCAGGAGAACAAGGTGAAGATCTACATTGAGCGGTTCAAGAAGGCCGAGGAACTCGACGACCATATCTTCGAGGTCCTGCTGCCGACCGAGGTTGTCTCCGAGGTGAAAGGGGGCAAGAAATCGACGAAGGTGCGCAAGCTCTATCCGGGCTACGTCTTTATCCAGGCGAAACTCTTCGGGGAGGACGGCAAGCTGATCAACAAGCCCTGGTACTTCGTGAAGGAGACGACGGGCGTGATTGGCTTCGTCGGCGGCGACCGCCCGGCCGCGTTGCGGCAGTCGGAAGTCGAGGAAATCTACCTGCGCATCGAGGCGGCCAGCGGCAAGGAAGTTCCCAAGGTACAATACGCGGTGGGTGAGGAAGTGAAGATCACCGACGGGGCCTTTGCCTCGCTGACCGGCCGCATCGACGAAATCGATCCCGACCGCGGCAAGCTCAAGGTTTCCGTCTCCATTTTTGGCCGGTTCACTCCGGTTGAACTCGAATACTGGCAGGTGCACCGGCTCACCGAGTGAGTCGCCCTCCCTCCGTCCGTTTTAGAAACAAAACAAACCACGTCCCTCCCTCTTTCCCATGGCCAAGAAGATTCAAGGTTACATTCGTCTCCAGTTGCCTGCCGGTGCCGCCAATCCGGCGCCCCCGGTTGGCCCCGCGCTGGGCGCGCAGGGCGTCAACATCATGGCGTTCTGCAAGGAATTTAATGCCCGGACCAAGGACCAGAACGGGATGATCCTGCCCGTGGTCATCACGGTTTTTACCGACAAGAGCTTCACGTTCATCCTGAAGTCGCCGCCTGCCTCGGTGCTGCTGAAGAAGGCGGCCAACATCGCGAGTGGCTCGGCCCGGCCCAACCAGGACAAGGTGGGCAAGGTCACCACCAAGCAACTGCTCGAGATCTACAACCTCAAGAAGAACGATCTCAACGCCACGACCCCGGAGGCCGGCATCAAGGTCATCGCCGGTACCGCCCGTAACATGGGCATTGAGGTCGTCGACTAAGTTTTCCCCCGGTGACGGAGGCCACGATCGGCGGTGACGCCGATCGGCGGCGCCAGCGCCGGAATCCGCCAACCCAGTCCAGCGGGAGTCCACCACGGACGTTCGCACCGCAAGGAGTCAAGATGCCAACAAAGCACAGCAAACGTTACCACAGCGCCCTCAAGGTCGCTGATCTCGCCAAGGATTACCCGCTGAAGGATGCGGTGGAAATCCTGGCCAAATTCCCGAAGGCGAAATTCGACGAGACCATCGAGTTGTCGTTCCGCCTGGGCGTCGACGCCACGTCCGGCGAACAGAACGTCCGCGGCACGACGCCCCTGCCCAATGGTTCGGGCAAGAAGGTTCGGGTCATCGTCTTCACCGACGATCCGGAAAAGGCCCTGGCTGCGGGCGCGGATCAAGCCGGCCTGCAGGAGCTGATGAAAAAAATCACGGAAGGCTGGCTCGAGTTCGACGTCGCCATCGCGACCACCGAGGCGATGAAGCAGGTTCGGACGCTGGCTCGCGTCCTGGGTCCCAAGGGCCTCATGCCCAACCCCAAGGCCGGCACCGTCACCGACGACATCGTGGGTGGCATCAAGGCCGTCAAGGCCGGCCGGGTGGAGTTCAAGATGGACAAGACCGCCAACATCGGCGTCGGCGTTGGCAAACGTTCCTTCACCAACGCCCAGATTCTGGAAAACGCTGCGGCCGTGCTGGATGCGGTGGGCAAGGCCAAGCCGGCAACCTTCAAGGGCGGCCAGTTCATCAAGGGCGTCACCCTTTCCTCGAGCATGAGCCCGAGCGTCAAAGTCGCCTCCACCGAATTCAGCAAATACTGAGGATCCCGACCATGAGAGCAGAAAAACAATACCTGATTTCCGAGGTCGATACTTACCTCAAGAAGAGTGACTATGTCATTCTGGCCAATTTCTCCAAGGTGACGGTCGCCGACACCGCCGAACTGCGCAAGCGGCTCGCCGTGGAGAAAGCCGAGTTTCACGTCGTCAAGAACAGCTCGTTGCGGGTCGCGGCCAAGGCGCTCGGCCTGCCGGACTTTGAAACCGCGCTGATTGGCCCGACGGCGGTCATCGTCGGCGGCAAGAATTCCGCGGGCGTCGCCAAGGTGCTCAAGAAATTCTTCGACGAGAAGCAGAAGCTTGAGATCAAGGTGGGCGTGATGGATCGGAAGCTCGTCACCGCCGAGGTGCTGAAGACGATTGCCGACCTGCCACCGTTCGACGCCCTGCGTTCGCAGTTCCTCAGCCTCCTCACCAGCAACGCGGCCGCTTTCGTGCGCGTCCTCGATGCCAAGGTGAAGAAAGAGCAGCCCGCGGCCCCTGCCGCTCCCGCGGCTCCCGCCGCCTGAGTTTCAACCCAACCCTTTATTCACCACCATTTTCTTCCGGTGCAAACCGGCGGAAGCAATCCAACGAGGCCGGCTAGGGGATACGTCTCTTAAACGCGTTTCACTCTTCGAAACCGCTAGTCCGCCTCAGGAGCAGTCATCATGAGCAACATCACCAAGGAACAAGTCATCGAGTGGCTTTCGGGCCAGTCCGTCATCGATCTCGCCGCGCTGGTCAAGGACCTCGAGGGCAAATGGGGCGTTTCCGCCGCCGCCGCCGTCGCCGCCGCTCCCGCGGGTGCCGCCGCCCCGGTCGCCGAAGTGCAGACCGAATTCAACGTCATCCTCAAGGAGGCTGGTCCGAACAAGATCAGCGTCATTAAGGAAGTCCGCGCCATCACCGGCCTGGGGCTCAAGGAGGCGAAGGATCTCGTCGAAGCTGCGCCCAAGGCGGTCAAGGAAAACGCCCCCAAGGCCGAAGCGGAAGAGATCAAGAAGAAGCTCGAAGCGGCCGGTGCCAAGGTCGAGCTCAAGTAATCCGGCGCGAAGCTTGGCGAAAATCATCGCACCCCTTCCGATCCTGTCGGGACAGGCCGCGCTCTGGCGTGGCCTGTCCTTTGCCTTTTCTTTTCCCGTTCTTTCGTTTCGCCGCTCCCGTCCCTGCCGCACGCCCTGAGGGTGCGGCCGCCTCCGTCTCTGTCTTAAAATCTCTACCAGGAATTTCCCATGGCCGACCGTAATCACACCGAACGCGTAAACTTCGGAAAACTCCGCGAAGTGATCCAGCCGCCGAATCTGATTGAGATTCAAATCACGTCGTATCTCGACTACCTGCAGAAGGGCGTGCCCGAGAAGCAGCGCAAGCCGCAGGGGCTTGAGGCGGTTTTTCGCGAGGTCTTCCCCATCCTTTCCTACGACGAGCGGCTTACCTTGGAGTATGTCTCCTACAACCTGGGCGAACCCAAGAACACCGAACTCGAGTGTCTGCGCGAAGGGATCACGTATTCGGTTCCCCTGTATGTGAAGCTGCGCCTGCGCGAAGAGGACTTCATCAAAGACGAGGATATCTACATGGGAGAAATCCCGATGGTGACCGAGCGCGGCTCCTTCATCATCAACGGCGCCGAGCGGGTGGTGGTTTCCCAACTCCACCGTTCCCCGGGCATCGCGTTTGAAGTGACGCCTCATCCCAACGGCAAACCGCTGCATTCGTTTCGCATCATTCCCGATCGCGGCACCTGGCTCGAGGTGCAGTTCGACAACAATGACCTGCTCTACGTTTACCTCGATCGTCGGCGCCGGCGCCGCAAGTTCCTCATCACGACGATGCTGCGGGCCATCGGCTACAGCTCGGACATCGATCTGCTGAACCTTTTCTACGAGATCAAGGACCTGAAGGTTTCCAAGGCCCTCGACCTCGAAAACGTTTCCACCCTCGTGCTCGTCGAGGATGCCATCGACGCCCAGAAGGGGGTCGTCCTGGCCCGCGCTTTCGAGCCGTTGACCAAGGCCATCGTCCGCACGTTCGAGAAGCACGACATCACCACGCTGCGGGTGATCGACACGTCGATCGACGAGGGCGCCATCATCCGCGCGCTGAAGAAGGACCCGACTCGCAACGAGGAGGAGGCCCTCAAGGAAATCTACAAGCGCCTCCGCCCCGGCGAGCCGCCGACCACTGCGAATGCCAAGGCCCTGCTCAAGCGCCTATTCTTCGACCCGAAACGGTACGATCTCGGCCGGGTGGGCCGCTACAAGGTCAACCAGAAGCTGGGCCTCAAGGCCGAGCTCGAGCAGCGTATTCTCGAGAGCACCGACATCGTCGCCGCCACGAAGTATCTCGTGCGCCTGAAGCGGGGCGTGGGCGTGGTCGATGACATCGATCACCTGGGTTCCCGCCGCGTCCGCACCGTGGGCGAGCTTCTCGCCAACCAATGCCGGGTCGGCCTCAGCCGCACCGAGCGGTTGGTGCGCGAGCGCATGACCATGTACGACCAGAGCGTCGACTCGATCACGCCGCAGAAGCTGATCAACCCGAAGGCGCTCACCACGGTGATCCGCGACTTCTTTGCGCGCAGCCAGCTGTCGCAGTTCATGGACCAGATCAACCCGCTCGCCGAGGTCACGCACAAGCGCCGCCTCTCCGCGCTCGGGCCGGGAGGTCTGAACCGTGAACGCGCCGGCTTCGAGGTGCGCGACGTTCATCCGTCGCATTACGGCCGGATCTGCCCGATTGAGACGCCGGAAGGCCCGAACATCGGCCTGATCAACTCGCTCTCCACCTATGCCCGCGTCAACGAGTTTGGTTTCATCGAGACCCCGTATCGCACGGTCAAGGACGGTCGGGTCACCGACCGCATCGAATATCTCACGGCGGACCAGGAGGAGGCCAAGGTCATCGCCCAGGCCAACTCCGAACTCGACGACAAGAGCCACTTCGTGGGCAAGGTGACGGTCCGGCAGGACGGCAACTTCCTCGAAGTCTCCGCCGCCGAAGTGCACCTGATGGACGTCTCGCCCAAGCAGGTCATCTCGATCGCCGCCGGCATGATTCCCTTCCTCGAGCACGACGATGCCAATCGCGCGCTCATGGGCGCCAACATGCAACGCCAGGGCGTACCGCTGCTCCAGGCCGAGGCCCCGTTCGTCGGCACCGGCATCGAAGAACGGGTCGCCCGCGACTCGAAGATCGTCGTCGTGGCCGAAGAGGCCGGCGTGGTCGCCTCGGTCGACGCCAAGCGCATCGTCGTGACCAAGGACGGCGAGGTGCCGCGCAACCTCAAGACCGATCCGAAGAATCACACCTACGTCTACGAGCTGCGAAAGTTCATGCGCTCGAACGCGGGCACGTGCTTCAATCAGAAGCCGATCGTGAAACAGGGCCAGAAGATCAAGGCCGGCCAGATCATCGCCGACGGTCCCTCGACGGACCAGGGCGAGATGGCGCTCGGCCGCAACGTGCTGGTCGCATTCATGCCGTGGAACGGCTACAACTTCGAGGACGCCATCCTCATTTCCGAGAAGGTGCTCCGCGAGGACATCTTCACGTCGATCCACATCCAGGAATTCGAGGTCACCGCCCGGGACACCAAGCTCGGGCCCGAGGAAATCACCCGCGACATTCCCAATGTCGGCGAGGAAGCCCTCAAGAATCTCGACCACAACGGCGTGATTCGCATCGGGGCGGAAGTGAAGCCCGGCGACATCCTCGTCGGCAAGATCACGCCGAAATCCGAGACCGAACTCGCCCCCGAAGAGAAGCTCCTGCGGGCGATCTTTGGCGAAAAGGCCGCCGACGTGAAGGACACCTCGTTGATCGTTCCGTCCGGGGTCACCGGCATCATCATGGATGTGAAGGTCTCGTCGCGCATCGACAACCAGGAGGAGAAACTCTCCCCGTCCGATCGCCGCCGGCAGGCCAAGCAAATCCAGGAGGAATACAAGACCCAGATGGACAAGTTGCGGGAGGGCCTCACCGAGGCGCTCTCCAACATCCTCCTCGGCGAAAAGATTCCGCTCGACGTGATCAACGGCGAGTCCGGGGAAATCATCATCCCGGCCAACCGCAAGATCACCAAGACGCTCCTGCGCAAGCTCGCGGCGGTCTCCAAGCACGTGCAGATCGATCCCTCGCCCGTGCGCATCAAGATCATGGAGATCATCGGCTCGTATCAGACCAAGTTTGACGAGCTCGAGACGGACCGGGAGCGCAAGATCGGCTCCATCGAGGCGGGCGAAGGCTCGGCCGACGGCGCGATCAAGCAGGTCAAGGTCTACATCGCCACGAAGCAAAAGCTCGAGGTGGGTGACAAGATGGCCGGCCGGCACGGCAACAAGGGTGTGGTCGCCAAGATCGTGCCCGAGGAAGACATGCCCTTCCTGCCCGACGGCACCCCCGTCGAAATCTGCCTCAACCCCCTCGGCGTGCCTTCGCGCATGAACGTGGGCCAGGTGCTGGAAACGCATCTGGGCTGGGCCTGCAAAAAGCTCGGCATCAAGGTCGCCACCCCGGTGTTCGACGGCATTCCGGAAAAGAAGGTCCGCGAATACCTCAAGGAGGCCAAGCTGCCGTCCTCGGGCAAGAGCCCGCTCTATGACGGCCGCACGGGCGACAAGATCGATCAGGAGGTGGTGGTCGGCTACATCTACATGATGAAGCTGAACCATCTGGTGTCGCACAAGATTCACGCCCGCGCGGTGGGCCCGTATTCGCTTGTCACGCAGCAACCGCTGGGCGGCAAGGCCCAGTACGGCGGTCAGCGTTTCGGCGAAATGGAGGTCTGGGCGCTCGAAGCCTATGGCGCGGCGCACACGCTGCAGGAACTGCTCACCGTCAAGTCCGACGACGTGCAGGGCCGCACCAAGATCTACGAGTCGCTCGTCAAGGGCGACAACACGCTGCAGGCCGGCACGCCCGAATCGTTCAACGTGCTCATCAAGGAAATCCAGTCCCTCGGGCTGGACATCAAACTCCAGAAGCGCGATGCGCTGAGCTACGGCACCTGAGCCGCGGCGCGTCCTGTTCAACTTCGGAAAACATTTAGGGAGACACCACCATGATTCAACCCAACGAGACCGCCGCCACCACTCAGGCCCGCGAGGCCATGGGCCTCGAAGAGAGCGCGTTTGACTGCGTGTCCATCACCGTCGCCTCACCCGAGACCATCCGCAAATGGTCGAAGGGCGAGGTCAAGAATCCCGAGACGATCAACTACCGCACCTTCAAGCCCGAGCCGGGTGGCCTCTTCTGCCAGAAGATCTTCGGCCCGGTGCGCGACTACGAGTGCGCCTGCGGCAAGTACAAGCGCATCAAATACAAGGATGTCGTGTGTGACCGTTGCGGCGTCGAGGTGACAATCGCCCGCGTGCGCCGTGAGCGCATGGGGCACATTGAGCTCGCCGTGCCGGTGGCGCATATCTGGTTCCTCAAGTCGATGCCCAGCCGGCTGGGCCTGCTGCTCGACATGACGGCGCGTTCCCTTGAACGCGTGATCTACTATGAGAACTACATGGTGATCGACCCGGGCAAGACGCCCCTCGAGATGAAGCAGTTGCTGACCGACACCGAATACCGGCAGGCGCTCGACGAGTATGGTGATGATTCCTTTGTCGCCAAGATGGGCGCCGAGGCGGTCCGCGACGCCCTGGTGAAGACCGATCTGGAAGGTACCGTCGCCGAACTGCAGGAGCAGATGCGCGCGACGAAGTCCAAGCAGATCAAGAAGAAGCTCTCCAAGCGCCTGAAGGTCATCCAGGGTTTCATTCACTCGAAGAGCCGCCCGGAATGGATGGTCCTCGAGGTGCTCCCGGTGATCCCGCCGGACCTGCGTCCCCTCGTTCCCCTCGAGGGCGGACGGTTCGCGACCTCCGATCTCAATGACCTCTATCGCCGCGTCATCAACCGCAACAACCGCCTGCGGAATTTGATGCAACTGAAGACGCCCGATGTGATTATTCACAACGAGAAGCGCATGCTGCAGGAAGCGGTCGACGCGCTCTTCGACAACGGCCGCCATGGGCGTCCGGTCACCGGCGCCGGCAACCGTCCCCTGAAGTCGCTCTCCGACATGCTCAAGGGCAAACAGGGCCGCTTCCGCCAGAATCTGCTGGGGAAGCGCGTCGATTACTCCGGCCGCTCCGTCA
This sequence comes from Opitutales bacterium, assembly GCA_038249085.1. GTDB lineage: Bacteria > Verrucomicrobiota > Verrucomicrobiia > Opitutales > Opitutaceae > ER46. Next base: position 18,510 of record JBBRWR010000031.1, on the reverse strand, counting down.
TCGTGATCGGCCCCGAGCTCAAGCTCAACCAATGCGGGTTGCCGAAGAAGATGGCCCTCGTCCTGTTCGAGCCGTTCATCATCCGCCGGCTCAAGGAGCTCGGCTTCGTGCACACCGTCCGCGGGGCGCGCAAGATGATCGAGAAGAAGTCCCCCGAGGTGTGGGACATCCTTGAGGAAGTCACGAAGGGACATCCGGTGCTGCTCAACCGCGCGCCGACCCTCCACCGGCTTTCGATCCAGGCGTTCGAGCCGGTCCTCATCGAGGGCGAAGCCATCCGCATTCACCCGCTCGTCTGCACGGCGTACAATGCCGACTTCGACGGCGATCAGATGGCGGTGCACGTGCCGCTTTCGCTCGAGGCGATCATGGAGTGCAAACTCCTCATGATGGCGACGTCGAACATCTTCTCGCCGTCCTCGGGCAAGCCCATCCTCACGCCGTCGCAGGACATCGTGCTCGGGGCTTACTACCTCACCATCGAGCCGCGCAAGAAGCCGGCGAAGAACGATCGCGTGCCGCTCCTGAGCGGCCTGCAGGAGGTGCTCTACGTCAAGGCCGACGGCGCCCTCAAGGTGCACGACTGGGTTGAGGTGCCGAATCCGGATTTTGGTCGCGAGACCGTCTATGGTGACATCAAGCGCAAGACCCTGCGGACGACGGTGGGTCGGGTCATCTTCAACCAAATCTGGCCCGAAGGGCTGGGTTTTGTGAACTTCCCGGTGCCGAAGGGCAAGCTGGGCGACTTGATTCTCAACACCTACAAGATCGCGGGCAACCACACGACGGTCGAGACCCTCGACAAGCTCAAGGAGCTTGGCTTCCAGACGGCCTTCCAGGCCGGTATTTCCATCGGGATCGATGACATGATCATCCCGGATTCGAAGAAGGAAATTGTCACGGAATCCCGCAAGAAGATCACCGAGGTCGAGGCTCAGTTCAACAAGGGCATCATCACCGATGGCGAGCGCTACAACACGGTGGTCGACATCTGGACCAGCGCCACGGATCAAATCGCCAAGGCGGTATTCGCGAAACTCGAGAACAACGACGGGCGCACCGAGGTGAATCCCGTTTACATCATGATGGATTCGGGCGCCCGCGGCAACAAGCAGCAGGTGCGGCAATTGTGCGGCACGCGCGGGCTCATGGCCAAGCCCTCCGGCGAGATCATCGAGCGCCCCATCCTGTCCTCGTTCCGCGAGGGTTTGACCGTGCTCGAGTACTTCATCTCCACCCACGGCGCCCGCAAGGGCCTCGCGGATACGGCCCTGAAGACGGCCGACGCCGGCTACCTCACCCGTAAACTCTGCGACGTGGCCATGGATGTCATCATCGCGGAGGACGATTGCGGTGCCCGCGACGGCGTCTGGAAGAAGGCCATTTTCGAAGGGGACGACGAAATCGTCGCCCTCCGGGAGCGCATCATCGGCCGCTTCTCCAGCGACGACGTGATGAATCCCCTCAGCCCGACGGAAGTGCTGGTCGGTTCCGGCGAAATCATCACCGAGGAACTCGCCAGCAAGATCGACGAGGTCGGCATCGAGCGGGTCAAGGTCATGTCGCCCCTCACTTCGAACACCAAGGGTGGCATCGACGCGAAGTCCTACGGCATCAATCCGGCCACCAACCGGGTCGCGAAAATCGGCGACTCCGTCGGTATCATTGCCGCCCAGTCGATCGGCGAGCCGGGCACGCAGCTCACCATGCGCACGTTCCATATCGGTGGTGTTGCCTCCGGCGGCTTCAAGACCCCCGAAATTCGCGTCCGCTCCAGCGGCGTCGTGAAGTACCGTGGTCTCCGCCTGGTGGAGACGGCCGACGGCGGCTCCATCGTCCTCAACAAGACGGGCACGATTCAGGTCCTCGATGCCGACGAAAAGGAACTCGAGGTCTACAACATCGTGGTGGGTTCGTTTCTGCACGTGGCCGACGGCGAGAAAATCGAGAAGGGTGCGCTGCTGGCTCAATGGGATCCCTACAACATCCCGGTGCTGTCCGAGAAGGGTGGTACGCTGCACTTCAAGGACATGATCCCCGGCGTGACAGTGAAGCGGGAACTGGACGAGTCGTCCGGCCGCATCGCCACCGTGGTTATCGATCACAAGGAGGACCTCAATCCCCAGATCGAAGTCCGCGACTCGAAGCACAAGCCGCTCGCCTCCTATGCGATTCCGGTGGGTGCTCAGATCGCGGTCAATGAAAGCGACACGATCGTGCCCGGCGCCTTGCTCGCCAAGACCCCGCGCCAGGCCTCAAAAACCAAGGACATCACCGGCGGTCTGCCGCGGGTGGCCGAGCTCTTTGAAGCCCGCCGCCCGAAGGAAGCGGCCGAGATGTCACGCATCGACGGCATCGTCTCCTTCGAGGGCACGGTCCGTGGCAAGCGCAAGCTGGTCGTGAAGAACGACGAGACCGGGCAGGAGGAGGAGCATCTGATCGCCACGGGCCGGCACATCATCGTGCAGCCGGGCGACGTCGTGCACAAGGGGCAGCATCTCACCGAAGGTGCCGCCGATCCGCATGAGATCCTAGAAATCCTCGGCCCGTCGGCGCTGTACGACTTCCTGATCTCCCAGGTGCAGGAGGTCTACCGCCTGCAGGGTGTCACCATCAACGACAAGCACATCGAGATCATCATCCGCCAGATGCTGCGCAAGGTGCGCATCACCGACCCGGGCGACTCGGAGTACTTCTGGGGCGAGCAGGTCGATCGGGCCGCGTTCCTGGGCGACAATCGCCGGATCGAAGAGGCGGGCGGCAAACCCGCCGAGGCCGAGCCGATCCTGCTGGGTATCACCAAGGCCTCGCTCGAGACCGAGAGCTTCATCTCGGCCGCCTCCTTCCAGGAGACGACCCGGGTGCTGACCGACGCTTCGACCCTTGGCAAGGTGGACTTGCTCAAGGGCTTCAAGGAAAACGTGATCATGGGGCACCTCATCCCGGCCGGTACCGGTCTGCCCACCTACAAGCAGCTCAAAATCACGCTGCCCTTCGGGGCCGATCTGCCGGTGGAAGAGGCGAAGCCCGTGGAGGCGACCGCCAGCTAGTCCAGGCGCTTCGAGCGTCATTTGCTTGCAAGGCCGCGGATGCAAATCCGCGGCCTTTGCTTTTTGAGACTTTCGGGGTGGGGCGCATGAATTTGACCTTGTCTTCGGGAGTCCGGCGGACACGTTTGAAGGTCCTCCCGCCAAAAATCGTTTGTCGAGCCTAGCTCCATTCGGTTTTACGCCCGCTCTTTTGAGCGGGCGTTTTTTTTCCAGACTGGATCGCATCCCGCGAAGGTTCCGACTGATTTTCACCGGGGTGTTCGGCCCTGCGGCTTGGCCTGAATGGCGCCCGTTGCTTGATACCAAACGGAAGGCGTGCGACGATTTCGGCCATGTCAAATCTGCGCGTTGCATTTTGCGGGGCCCGCGGTTGTACCGACGGGGATTTTCCCCGGATCATGTTACGCCAGAGCCTCCACCGACGCGCCTTGGTGCTGAGGAGTCTCATCGAGCTGTTTGACCCGGAATATTTCGCCCTCGATCGCGATTTGATTCAGCAAGTGGGCGCCGCGAATTCGATGCAGGAGGTGGATAACGAACTGCGGGATTTCATGCTCGATACGCGCAATCACCGCTGGATTCGGATGCGACTGCGGCTGCGGGTTTCGACGACGCGCTTGCGCCGGATCGCCCGCCGCCACCTACGCCCCCAGGAAAAAGCCGAGGGGGTTCGTTCCTCTCCGGCGGTTCCCCCGACCTGACGCCTGGCGGGCAAAGCGCCCCGCGGTGGACGCCGGCGGGCGGTGGGGGTGGGGGCCTCAGACCAACATCCCCTGGCATTTGGACTTTCCATCGACGACACATGGGTAGGGCGGCGAGTCTCTTCGCCGCCGCAGGATGGAGATGAAACTCGGCCGGTGACCTCGGCGCGGAGCGGAGTCCGCGCCCTTCCAAAAGTCGAAAACCCAAGGGCGATTGGTATCAGTTTTCGCCGCGGTCCGAATCGTGGTTCAACGCGAACGCGCGCCGCAAGCCCAGCAGGACCAGTTCCGGCGCAATTTCGTCGCCGAGTTTTTCGTCTGCAAACAGCCGGGCGAACCCGCCGGTGCCGATCACCCGCGGGCGCACGCCGGCAAACGCCTCGCGGGAAAGTTCGGTGATGAGCTGGCGGATGGCCCCCACGTGCCCGTGATAGATCCCCGACTGAATGCTTTCAATCGTGGTGCGGCCGAGGGCGGCCGGGAGGCCACGCAATCTCGATGCGCGGCAGTTTGGCCGTGCGGGTGGCGAGCGACTCGGCCGCCACGCTCACTCCGGGAAGAATCGCCCCGCCCAGGTAGTCGCCGGTGGCGGTGATCGCCTCGATGGTGGTGGCGGTGCCGAAGTCCACCACGAGGAGGTTTTCCGCCGGGTGGAGATGCGTGGCGGCGATGGCGATCGCGATGCGATCGGCGCCCACCTCGTGCGGATTCCGGTAGCGGATGCGCAGGCCGGTCTTCACGCCGGCCTGCAGGACGAACGGCTCGCCCTGGAAATAATTGATGCCGGCGCTGCGCATCGACCCCGGAGTCGACGGCCAGTCGGGCCAGCAGCACGTCGTAGGCCGTGACGAGGACAATGGGACGCGCCTCGTGGCGGGCCCGGGAAGAATCCTGGATGCGGTTCACGCCGTCGCAGTGGGTCGGCGACGGAGAGACGGCAGGCGGGTGGGGGACGGAAGTGCTTGTCGCATGGCGATCAGGCCTGAAGGTCCTAGGTCGAGGTGGAAATGGAGGAAAAATCCGGTCGCGATCGGGTTCGCGCCAGACGCGTGAAACGCGCGTTGAAACCTGCCGAAGGCAACCTCGATCTCGGGCCGGGAATTGACAACGGCTCATCCCTTCACAATTGAGCCCACGTGCGCCTCGGGCTGCAAAAGCAATCCTTGATCGATCAGCTTTGTGCCGCGTTGCGGGACGGAATCGCCCGCGGGGAATGGCCGGATTGGCTGCCATCTGAGCGCAGGTTGTGTCTCGAATTGAGGGTGGGCCGGAATTCCTTGCGGGCGGCCTTGCAGGTCCTCGCGGAGGAAGGCGTCATCGAAATCGTGGCTGGTCAGGGTACCCGAAACGCGGGGCGCGGGACCGCGCCGCCCCGATCCGACGCGACGGTGTTTGGGTTGCTCTCGCCGTTTCCGTTGGAACAGCTGCGTCCGCGGCAGACCCTTTGGATTGACGAGTTGCGGGGGATTCTCTCCGAAACGGGTTGCGTGCTGCGATTTGTTCATGGACCGCAGTATTTTCGAAAGAATCCATCCGGAGCCCTGCAGCGGCTGGTGACGCAGGAACGGTGCGGCTGTTGGATCCTCGTTCGTTCCACCAAGACAAGCCAGATGTGGTTTGAACGCCAGGGCACTCCCTGCGTGATCGCAGGTTCCTGCCACGCCGGCGTCGATCTGCCCTTTGTTGATTTGGATTATCGAGCCATGTGCCGGCACGCGGCGACCACGCTATTGCAACTGGGTCATCGCCGGGTCGCGTATCTTACCCCGGAGGCCGAAGCGGCCGGCGACTTCTTTAGCGAGGACGGATTCCTGGAGGGCGTGCGGAAGTTCCCGTCTGCGGCCGCGGAAGGTTTGGTGGTTCGTCACGAGGCCAACAAACAAAGCATCGTCCAGGCGGTAACGCGCGTGATGCAAGGCGCGCGACCGCCGACCGCGCTGCTCGTGAATCAGTCCTACCACTATCTCACGGTTTTCAGCATCCTGGCGCAATTGGGTTGGCGGACTCCCCGGGATGTCTCGCTGATCTGCCGCGATGAAGATCGGTTTCTTTCGTTCCTGGAGCCGGAGCCCGCGCGCTACGTGGAGGACCCGCATCTCTTCGCGCGCAAGCTCGCCCGCATCACCGGAATCCTCGTGCGCAAGCATCCGGCCCACCCGCCCCGGTTCCTGATCGTCCCCCGACTGTTGCGCGGGGCGTCGATCGCCCGGCCGGCGCCCGTGCCTTCGGTTCCAAAATAGAACCGCGGTAATTCGTTTGTCCGCGGCGGGGGGCTGCGAACAACATGCCGGCTCGCGTTCCCCCAACTCCATGCGCCTTCTCCCTCACCTGCTCACTGCCCTCCTTGGGGGCGCCGTTGCGACACAGCTTGCTGCGGCGGCGGTGCGTCCGAACATCCTCTTCATCGTCTCCGAGGACAACGGTTCCGAACTGGGCTGTTACGGCGATCCGTACGCGCGCACCCCCCATCTCGATCGGCTGGCGGCCGAGGGCGTGCGTTTCACCCGCGCCTATGTCTCCCAAGCCGGTTGCAGCCAGTCGCGCTCCAGCATTCTGACCGGCCTGTACCCGCACCAGAACGGGCAGCTGGGCCTGGCCACGTGGGGGTTTCGGATGTACCGCGAGGACACCCCCAACCTCCCGCGCAGTCTCAAGGCCGCCGGCTACCGGACCGGCCTCATCGGCAAGCTGCACGTCAATCCGGAGGCGGCGTTCCCCTTCGATTTTTGGGAGATTCACTCCGGTAACTTCGCGCGCAAGAACCTCCCTGATTACGCGAAGAACGCCGCCGCCTTCATCCAGGCCTCCGACCAGCCGTTCTTCCTCAGCGTCAACTACCCCGATGCCCACCATCCCTGGGTGCGCCAGGTGGATGGGTTGCCGGCGCAGCCGCTTGAGGGCAAGGACGTGACGCCGATGGCCTACATGGGAGTCGACGCGCCCGACCTGCGCCAGGAGGTGGCCAATTACTACAATTGCATGAGCCGCCTGGATACGTTGGTGGGCGACCTGCTGGCGGTGCTCCAGCGTTCCGGCAAGGCGGACAACACGCTGGTGGTCTATCTGGGCGATCACGGGGCCGATTTCCTGAGGGGCAAGCGCACTTCGTATGAGGGTGGCGTGCGCATCCCGCTGCTCGTGCGCTGGCCGGGCCAGGCGAAGCCCGGGCAGGTGAGCGCAGATTTGGTTTCCACGGTCGATCTCATGCCCACGGTGCTGGCGGTCGCCGGGGCCGTGCCGCCAACGGGACTGGCCGGCCGATCATTCGTGCCGCTGCTGCGCGCGGAAAAGACCGACTGGCGCCGCTACCTCTTCACCGAGTTTCACACGCATGGGGGGCAGAACAACTACTATCCGCAGCGCACGGTGTGCAACGATCGTTACAAGCTGATCGAGAATCTGCTGCCCGGTGAGGTGAACCCCGGTTACGAGTTTACGAACAATGGTCACCTCGAGGCCAATGTGGTGGCGGCCATTGCCGCCGCCCCGCCGAACGTCCGCGCCGCTTACGAGCTAATGCGCCAGCCACCGCGCTGGGAGCTCTACGACCTCCAGGCCGGTCCTTACGAGTTCCGCGACCTTGCCGCCGACCCGGAGCATGCCAACACGTTTGCGGAACTGCAGCGTGAACTTGCCCGTTGGCGGGTGGAAACCGCGGATCCCTTGCTCAAGCCCGAGAATCTGGCTCGCCTGACGAAGGAGATTGCCGGCGCGTCGAAACAGGAGGCGCGCGCCCTCTCGTGGGATTACCCGTATTACTTCTTCGGCCAGGAGCCACCGGCGAAGAACGCGCCCGGGGCGGAAAGCCAAGGTCGCAAGAAGAGGAAGAACAAATGAACCCTACTTCGCACCGGGTGTTGGCGGCCGCATTCGTTTGCCTGGGATTGATCGGAACCGCGCAGGCCGAGACCTCGCGTCCCAACGTCCTGATGATCATCGCGGACGATCTCAACGACTGGCTGGGCTGTCTCGGGGGGCACCCCGACGTGAAGACGCCGAACATCGACCGGCTGGCGGCGCGCGGGCTGTTGTTCACCAATGCCCATTGCGCGGCCCCGGTGTGCAATCCCTCGCGGATCGCCACGCTGACCGGCCGGCGTCCGAGCAGCACGGGCGCCTATGGCAACGACGTGGTCTGGCACCAGGTTCTGCCCGGCATCGCGACGATTCCGTCGCACTTCAAGGCCAACGGCTACTACGTGGCCGGGGGCGGCAAAGTCTACCATCACCCACCGGGCTTCAACCGCCGGAGCGACTGGCACGAGTACTTCGACCAGCAGTTCGACAGCCACTATCAGACCCTTTGGGCGAGCGGCGGCGACACGAAGAAATTCGCCTTCCCGGACGGCTTCCCGCTGAACGGCCTCCCAGCGGTCAAGGCGCTCGCGCGCCCGCCGCAGAACTCGAACGAGTTTGACTGGGGGCCCTTCGACAAGCCCGACGACGAGATGGGTGACGCCAAGATGGTGCAGTGGGCGGAGAAGTTCCTGGCCCATCCGCCGCAGGAACCCTTCTTCCTCGCCACCGGCATCTACCGGCCGCACCTGCCGTGGTATGCCCCGCGCAAATACTTCGAGCTGTACCCGGAGGACCGCGTCACGCCGCCGCCGGTGAAGGCCGACGACCTCGACGACCTGCCGGAGGGAGGCCGTCGGATGGCCGCGGATCGCGCCGAGGATCTGGTGATGGTGAAACAGGCGGGCCAGTACCGCCGCATCATTCAGGCGTACCTCGCCAACATCACGTTTTGCGACGCGCTCGTCGGCCGCCTGCTCAACGCGCTCGATGCGAGCCCAGCGGCGAGGAATACAATCATCGTGCTCTGGTCGGACAACGGCTTCCATTTCGGGGAGAAGAACCACCTGCACAAGTTCACGCTGTGGGAGCGATCCACCCATCTACCCTTCATCGTGGTCGCGCCTGGTGTCACCGCCGCAACGAGCCGCACGGCGCGGCCGGTGGGTTTCGTGGATCTGTTTCCGACCCTCAACGAGCTCTGCGGCCTGACGCCCCTCGCCGGCCTCGACGGTCAGAGCCTCGTGCCGTTGCTCAAGGATCCGCAGCGCACCTGGGATCGCCCCGCGCTCACCACGCACGGGCTGGGTAATCATGCGGTGCGTAACGAACGCTGGCGCTACATCCGCTACGCCGACGGCGGCGAGGAGTTGTACGATCATGACACCGACCCCAACGAGTGGACGAACCTGGCCAACCGCCCCGAGCTGGCGTCGGTGAAGTCGGAACTGGCGGCGTGGCTGCCCAATAGCGATGCACCGACGCTCTCCAAGAAAGGCAACCGCAGGAAGATGGAATGAACTTTTCCTCCCAACCCTCGAAGCAGCCGAATTTCAACCCTCGCCCGATGATGCGCTCCGCGACCTTTCCCTTCCGACTGAACTCGCGGTCCCTCTCCCGCCTTCTGCGGTGCACCTTGGGGCGGACATTGCTCGGTCCGTCCGCGTTTGCCGCGCAGGGGTCCAGGAAGACAGTGGCCGCGCCCCCCGCCGGCGGGGACCAGGGCGACGTCACGGACGTGTGCGTCGTGCGGCGCGTGGACGAGCATCCCGATGCCGGGCGCGTCTGGCAGCCTTTCCACATCAAGATCCTTGCCGCGCTGCTGATCGCATTTTCGCTTGGGCTCCCCGCGGCCGAGCCGACGCGCCACAACCTCGTGCTTTTTCTGATCGACGATCTCGGCTGGCGGGATCTCGGCTGCCAGGGCAGCACCTATTATCAGACGCCGAACATCGACCGCCTGGCGCGCGAAGGCGTGCGCTTCACCGATGCCTATGCGGCCTGCGCGGTGTGTTCGCCGACCCGCGCCGCCGTCCTCACCGGTAAATATCCGGCCCGCCTGTTGCTCACCAACTGGCTGCCCGACGGCCGCTGGAATCCGAAGGCGAAACTGCGCGAGGGCCGCTTCGTGCGCGGGCTGCCCCTGGAGGAGTTGACTCTGGCCGAAGCGCTGCGTGAGGCGGGATACCGGACCGCCAGCATCGGCAAATGGCACCTGGGCAGTGAACCGTTCTCGCTGCCCCAGCACCACGGGTTCGACGTCAACATCGGGGGCAACGCCCATGGCGCCCCGGGAACCTATTTCTTTCCCTATGATGGCGACTGGGCGATTCCCACGACCGGCCTGCGCGCCAAGTGGAATGTGCTGCCCGAGGGCAAGCCCGGAGAGTACCTCACCGATCGGCTGACCGACGAAGCCGTGAAGTTTATCCGCGCCAGCGGCGAGCGGCCGTTCTTTCTCTATTTCCCGCACTACGGCGTGCACACACCGCTGGAGGGCAAGGCCGACCTCGTGGCGAAATACGAGAAGATTCCCGAAGCCCAACGGCAGGGGAAGCCCGCGTATGCCGCCATGATCGAAAGCGTCGACGAGAGCGTCGGCCGCGTGCTGGCGACGCTGCGGGAGCTCGGGTTGGAGCAGAACACGCTCGTGATCTTCACCTCGGACAACGGCGGTTTCTACAACGCCACGAACAACGCCCCGCTGCGCGCCAACAAGGGCGCGTACTACGAGGGTGGCATCCGGGTGCCGCTCATCATCAAATGGCCCGGCGTGACCCTGCCGGGTCGCGTGAGTGCGGAACCGGTCATCAGCACTGATTTCTATCCCACCTGTCTCGCCGCCGCCGGCCTGCCGGCCCGCCCCGCACAGCACCAGGACGGGCGCAACCTGCAGCCGTTGCTCGGGGGCGGCAGCGGTACACTGGGCCGCCCCGCGCTCTTCTGGCACTTCCCGCATTACAACGACCACCCGTTCGCCGTGCCGTCCAGCGTAATTCGCCAGGGTCAGTGGAAGCTGATCGAGGCCTTCGATCCCGCCAGCGTGGAACTCTACAACCTTGCCGAGGACCTCGGCGAAACCCGCAACGTGGCCGCGGCCCAACCTGCCCTGGTGGCCGAACTCCGGCGCGAACTCGAGGCCTGGCGGCGTTCCGTCGGCGCCGAGATGATGTCACCGAACCCGGATTACGATCCGTCGGTGCCAGTCCCGCAGAAAGGGAAAAAGAAGAAAAAGGCGGCGAAATGAAGGGTGAGGCAAAGCGGACCGTGATAGGTTGGACGGGGCGCGTTCACGCCGCCGCCATGTTCCGTGCAGCGCTGTGCGGCTCTGCTTTGTTGCTCGCCGGTCTGCGTGCCGCCGCGCCCGCCGATGCCCTGCGCTGGTCCCAATTGCCGCCGCTGCCTGATCGCGAGGGCTTTGCGTTTCCGTTCGCCGGGATCTCCCACGGAGCGTTGCTCGTGGCGGGTGGCGCCAACTTTCCGGACCAGCGCCCTTGGGAGGGCGGAACCAAGGTGTGGTACGACACCGTGTACGTGCTGGAGAAACCAGAGGGGACATGGCGGGTCGCGGGCCGCTTGCCCCGCCCGCTCGGCTACGGCGTTTCGCTCACGACCAAGGACGGCGTCATCTGCCTCGGCGGCAGCGACGCGCAGCGGCACTACGCGGATGTTTTTGTGATGAGCTGGGCGGCGGGTAAACTGGAATATTCGTCGCTGCCGCCGCTGCCGAAGCCGTGCGCCAATTTCTGCGGCGCCATTCTCGGCAACACGATTTACGTCGCGGGTGGCATCGAAAAACCCGACGCGACGAGCGCGTTGCAGACCTTCTGGGCGCTGGACCTCGGTCGCGCCCAACCGCAATGGCAGGAGTTGCCGCCCTGGCCGGGGCCGGGCCGGATGCTCGCCATGGCGGCGGTGCAGGACAAAGCGTTCTTCGTTGTCGGCGGCACTTCGCTGGCGCCCGACACCCAGGGCCAGCCCGTGCGCACTTACCTGCGTGATGCCTACCGCTACCAGCCGGGCGGCGGCTGGCGGCGCGTGGCTGATCTGCCGCATCCCGTCGTCGCCGCGCCGACCCCGGCACCCGCGCCCGGGCAATCCAGTTTTCTCGTCCTGGGCGGAGACGACGGCTCGCGGGTCAACTTCACCCCGATCGACCGGCACCCGGGATTCCCGGGCGCGGTGCTCACGTATCACACGATTACGGATACATGGAGGACCTCCGGGCAGATGCCGGTGGCGCAGGTCACGACCCCCCTCGTGCGCTGGAACGACGACTGGATCATGCCGAACGGCGAAATCCGGCCCGGCGTGCGGACGCCCGCGGTCCGGGCCTTGCGGGTAAGTCCGCGCCGGTCGGCGTTTGGCTGGCTGAATTACAGCATGGTCGGCCTGTACCTGATGGGCATGGTCTGGATCGGGTATGTCTGCTCGAAGCGGAACAAGAACACCAACGACTTCTTCCGGGGCGGGCAGCGCATCCCGTGGTGGGCGGCGGGCCTCAGCATCTTCGCCACGATGCTCAGCTCGATCACGTTCATGGCGATTCCCGCCACGGGCTACACTGACGGGTGGAACTTCTTTCTCGCCAACTCCTACATCCTGATCACGCCGGTGGTCGTCTTCGTTTTCCTGCCGTTCTATCGCCGGCTCAACGTCACCTCGGCGTACGAGTACCTTGAGCGTCGCTTCAACGCCGCCACCCGGCTCGTCGGCAGCGCCTTGTTCATGCTCTACCAATGCGGGCGTATTTCGGTCGTGCTCTATCTGCCCGCGCTCGCCCTCGCCACCGTCAGCGATTTCAACCTCCAGACCTGTATCCTGGTGATGGGGGTGCTCTGCATCATCTACACGATGGAGGGGGGCATCGAGGCCGTGATCTGGACCGATGTCGTGCAGGCGTTCCTGCTCATGGGCGGGGCGCTCTTCAGCCTCGGCTACATCATCGCCCACGTCGACGGCGGGTGGGCCGCGACGATCCGGACGGCGGCGGCGGGCCGGCACTTCTTCGAGACGGTCAACTGGAGTTGGGACGTCACTGTCGCCTCGGGCTGGGTGATCCTCATTGGCAGTCTCTTTCACAATCTCTTTCCCTACACCGCGAGCCAGGATGTGGTGCAACGCTATGTGACGACTCCCGACGAGAAGACGGCCGCCCGCGGCATCTGGTTGAACGCCCTGATTTCCGTGCCGGCGCAGGGCGTGTTCTTCGCCATCGGCACCGCCTTGTATGTCTTCTACCGCCAGCAGCCGGAGCTCCTCGATCCCACGATGCAGAACGACGCGATCTTTCCGTTCTACATCATGTCGGAACTGCCGGTGGGCATCGCCGGCCTCGTGGTGGCCGCCATTTTTGCCGCCGCGCAGTCCACGCTGGCGAGCAGCATGAATTCCGTGGCCACCGCGTACGTGACGGACTTTCACCGGCGCTTCCGGCCCGATCGTGACGAGGCCCATTACCTGCGCACGGCTCGTTGGGTGACGGTGCTGGTCGGCGGTCTTGGCACTGGCATGGCGCTGGTAATGGCGGGCACCGACGTCCGTTCGCTCTACACGACCTTCCTCGAGGTCATCGGCCTGCTCGGCGGCACGCTCAGCGGACTTTTCCTGCTCGGCATCTTCACCCGTCGCGCGAATGGGTCGGGCGCCCTGGTGGGGGCCGGGATCAGCGCCGCGATTGTCTTTACGGTCCGGGCCGTCCAGCCGCTCAACGTCTTCGCCTACGCGCCGCTCGGCCTCTGCACCTGCTTCGCGTTTGGCTGGCTCGCCAGCCTCCTCCGGCCCGCGCCCGGAGCATCCATCATCGGCCTCACCTTTCAAACCCTGGAAAAAACATGAACTCCCGCCTCCTTTTCGCCACGGTGCTGGTTGCCTGGCTGCCGGTTGCTCCCACCACCGCGGCGCGGTCGGAGACACCTCCGCCCAAGCCCAACGTGCTCTTCATCGCGGTCGACGACCTGCGCACCTCGCTCGGTTGCTATGGTGACCCGCTGGCGAAGTCGCCGAATATGGATCGCCTGGCGAGTGAGTCGCGCCTGTTCAACCGGGCCTACACGCATCAGGCGGTGTGCGGGCCGGCCCGCACGGCCATTCTGACCGGCCGGCTGCCGGATCACAACCGCTCCTGGCACAACCGGAATCTGTTCCGCCACACCAACCCCGACAGCGTCACGCTGCCCCAGCTCTTCAAGAACCACGGCTATCACACCCAGGCGATGGGCAAGGTGTTCAGTGGCGACGAACGCGAGTTGGACCCGGTCTCCTGGTCGGTCCCCGAGGTGCTGCACGGCGAGGGCTGGAAGAACTACGCCCTGCCGCGCAGCGCGGGGGCGGGCAAACAAATGCCCTACGAAGCCGCCGACGTGCCCGACGACGGCTACTCCGACGGCAAACTGGCGAACCTTGCCGTCGCGACCCTGGGAAAACTCAAACAACAGGCGCAACCTTTCTTCCTCGCGGTCGGCTTCTTCAAGCCGCACCTGCCCTTCAACGCGCCCAAGAAGTACTGGGACCTGCACGACCCGGCAAAATTCGATTTGCCGGGCGAGCCGGAGCGGGTGCGGGGTGCGCCCGAAATCGCCTACCACACGCACCGCGAACTCGGCGGCTACACGGGCATGCCCGAGGACGATCGGCTGAACGCGGCGCAGACGCGCACGTTGCGCCATGGTTACTACGCCTGCGTGAGCTACACCGACGCCCAGGTCGGCAAGGTGCTCGATGCCCTCAAACGGCTGGAACTCGAGCGCAATACCATCGTGGTTTTGTGGGGCGATCACGGATACGCGCTTGGCGACGCCGGCCGCTGGTGCAAGGGCACCAATTGGGACCTCGACACCCGCGTGCCACTCCTGCTGCACGTCCCGGGGATGGCCCAGCCCGGCCACGCCACCAACGCCATCGTGGAGTATGTCGACGTCTATCCGACGCTCGCCGAGCTCGCCGATCTGCCCGCACCGTCCTATCTCGCCGGGCGGAGTCTGACTCCAATCCTGCGCGATCCGGCGTCGCGCGGACGCGAGTTCGCGTTTAGCCAGTTTTCCCGACCTTTCAGTGCGGCGGCTCCCGCAGCCATGGGTTACACGATGCGCACCGCAACGCACCGCTACACGCGGTGGGTCAAATGGCCGTCGCGCCAGACGATCGTCGAGGAGTTGTACGACTATCGGGCCCCGACCAGCGCGGAGCCCCGCTGGACCGTTTTCGTGGAGCGGCAGAACATGATCGACCACCCAGAGTACGCCGCGCTGCGCGACACGATGAGCGGCCAGATGGATCAGGTGTTGCGCGAGCGCTCGGTCGTGACCCCGGAGCGCACCGCGGCCGAAGGTGCCTCCAAGGCAAAGAAGAAAAAGAAACGGCAGGGCGAATGAAGGCGACGTCCGTATTCCGCATTCTTTCGAGCGCTCGCGGCGGGAAGGTTCGTACTTCTGCCGATGGGCGGGTATCGCGACATGCCCGCCCATCGAGGATCGCGGAACGTCATGCCGGGTTGGCCGCCTGCCTTAATGCCGCCTTCCTGATCCTCGGAGGTCTGGGTTGGTCGGTCTCCGCCGCTCCGTTGCTCGAGAAGCTCGATCTCTTTGCGGAGCAGCAGGCCGGTTTCGTTTCCTATCGAATTCCGGGCATCGTGGTGACCGCCAAGGGTACCGTGCTCGCCTACTGCGAGGCGCGCAAATTCACCTCCGCCGACCGCGGCGAGATCGAGATCCACCTGCGGCGCAGCACCGACAGCGGCCGCACCTGGAGTCCGCAGCAGCAAATCGCCCACCTTGGCCCGCGCCTGCCGCGCAACCCGCACCTGCCGGACGACAAGAAGAAGAAGGACATGGGCGGGCCCGAGCAGCAGACCGTCAATAACCCGATGCTGATCGCCGCGCGCGATGGCGCGGTGCACTTCGTCTACTGCGTCGAGTACATGCGGAGTTTCTGCTCCCGGAGCGACGACGACGGCCTGACTTGGAGCAGGCCCGTCGACATCACCGCCACGTTTGAGCAGTTCCGCCCGGACCTCGACTGGCAGGCGATTGCCACGGGCCCGGGGCACGGCATTCAGATGAGCGGGGGTCGGCTCATCGTACCCGTGTGGCTGGCGACCTATGCAAAGAACCCCGCGTCCAGGTTGCGCAAAGGGTGCACGGTGATTTTCAGCGACGACGGCGGCGCCACCTGGCGCCGCGGGGACATCGCCATGACCATCGGCGGCGAATCGGCGGTCGCCGAACTGTCCGACGGGCGGGTGGTGCTGAGCGCGCGCAATACGGACAAACGCAACCGCCGGGCGGTCGTTTTCAGCCGCGATGGCGCGACCGGCTGGTCGCAGCCGGAGTTCATCGAGGAGTTGCTCGAGCCCGGCTGCATGGCCGGTCTCGTGCGTCATCCGGGTGAAGTCGGGAAGAATCGGCCGCTGCTGCTCTATTCAAATCCGCACACGATCAAGCGCGATCACCGGGAGCGGAAGAACGTGATGATCCAACTCAGCCGTGACGACGGCCGCACCTGGCCGGTGCGCAAACTCCTCCAGCCCGGGCCCGGCGCGTATAGCGACCTCGCGGTGCTGCCGGATGGCACGATCCTGTGCTTTTACGAAAGCGGCCGCCCCGGCGAAACCCGGCGGGGCGGCGACTGGGCCTACGCCCGACTGACGCTGGCCTGTTTCAATCTCGAGTGGGTTTTCACGGCGCCTGCAGGCGCCGCGAAAACCAAGTAGATTCACGTGGGAGATCGCGCCGGGATATTGCACTCGCAGCCGGAAGGCCATGCCCCCCGATGAAACCAAAGTAACCGACCACTTCCAGCGTTGCGTCTACCCGGATTTGGGTAGCGAGGGTGAGGGTGAGGCCTGAGGTGTTTGGCTTGGCCTCACCGGCACGCTGCCGGGCTTCGCCGTCACCCACAATCCGCGGCACACCTACATGGCCGCCCGCGGCGAACCGCATCCGCTGTTCTGGGGACTGGCCATGGCGAGTTTTGAGGATCACCAGCGGCCGGCGGTGCGGGGCGCGATCAGCCGGCATCCCGCGGGCGCCCGCGTGCTGTTGCGCGGGGTCTCCGGCCCGCCTGCACAGGCTGCGCCGCAGACGGGCAGCATCGGCCGGCAGGGCATCATCGCGCTGGACGGCTGCGGACCGGCGGCGGTCGCCTGGCCGGCCGGTGCCGGCACGGTGATTGCCACCAGGCTCGAACCGTTCGACCCGCAGTCGCCGCACGCGGCCGAGATTCTGACCCTCTTGCTCACCAACGCCGGCGTGCCGCTCGCCCCGCCGCTCACCACGCAGCCGCGCGCGCGCGCGCTGCGCACCGTCCCGCTCACGCTCGATGGCCGGCTCGACGACTGGACCAACGACATCGAGGATCGCAACGTTTCGCCGTACCGCCATGCCGAACCGGTCCTCCTGGGCGCCGATACGCTGTGGCAGGGCCAGGTCGCCGGCGATCAGCAGCTCAGCGGGATCGTGTATTTCCTCTGGAACGACTCGGGGCTGCACGTGGGTGGCGTGGCGATCGGCGCCGAACGCCTGGCGCTCCGGCTCGGCGAGCGCGCACTCACCCTCACCCGTCGTGGGGAAGACTGGCAGGCACACTGGGGCGCGGAAGCGATCCCGTGCCACTCCGGTTCGATCGCCGACGTGCGCCAGTTTCCCGACGGCCGGTATCTGACCTTTGCGGAAATCGACGAACGCGTGGGTAACGTGCGCCCCGTGCGCCGGGCGGTGCGCGGCCGCACCTTCGAACTGCGGCTGCCCCGGGCCTCCCTGGGCGTGGCTCCCGGCAGCGAAATCCCCTTCGCGCTCGAGTTGCATGGCCCCGATGGCGCCGCCCTGCGCCTGCCCGCCGGGGCGGAGCCGGGTTCGGGCATGCTGGTGATTACCGACTGAGGCCGCCGCGGTTCCGGGCAACTGAACCGCGGAACCGCAGCCGGCACCACTCGCCAATCGTGGAAAAAACCTGGGACCCTTTGCGCCGGAGATCACCGCCAGGGAGGGGCGCCGGCTCGGCGCCCGACGGCGCCGCTCCACGCTTTGGGCTCACCGGAATTTCACCGGCTCAAGAGTTCTGAAGCTGGACTCTGGAGCGGTAGTTGACGCTCTTCGCACTTACCCCCCGGCGGCCAGACGATTTTCGAGAGCCGCGAGGCTAAGAAAGCCGGGGTGACCCTGCTGACCGCGGCGCAGGGCGCGCTCGCACTAACCGGAACGGAGTCTAACCGGAACGGAGTCTAACCGGAACGGAGTCAGGCCGAAACCTGCAACGCGAGACGCAGGGGCTGAGGCAGTGGTGTTGCAGGTTGATTCTGCTGAAAAACCCTCGGTCTTGTATCATCCGAATGAGCACACATCGCGACCCGCTGGGCGGAGGTGAACGCGTGACAGCCGACGTGGGCTTTGAGCCGGGGAGCGCGGACGGGGTTTAGCGGTTCATCGTGAGGTAATCGGAGGTTTGGGCGCGGTCGAAGGCGGGTTGGGCGGGGCCGATCTCGGCTTTTGCGGGAAAATCATCCCGTCGCGACGGCGAGGGGGGCCGGGCAGGCAGGGTTCACCTGCGCCGCGGCCCAAACGAGCCGCCGGCAGAGCCGGCGCAGATTGCAGGCCGCGCCGATCAGGTAGTTTTGGAGGCGCACTTTCACCAGACCGCGATAGCGGGCGTGGCGCAGCCCGTAGCCGCGGACCAATTCGCTCTGCGTGCCCTCGATGGCGTTGCGTCGGTGCATCTCCTGCTTGAATTCGGGGGTCTGCATTTCCTGCCGGCGGGCCTGCAGGAAGCGGTGATGTTCCCCGACCACCAGCGTGCGATGCGACTGCGTGGCGGCGACGCACTCCGCCCGTTTGGGGCAGGCGCCGCACAGGGTGTCGTTCCATTCAAAACGAAAACTCACCTTGTCCGTCCTGGCCTCCTCCAGCCGGCTGCAGTTGGTGCTGCGCTGGCCGGCAGGGCAAACGGCGGAGCGTTCCGCGACATCCACG